>NZ_CABEGA010000038.1 GCF_901521055.1 Cellulomonas hominis
GGTCAGGCCGGGCCAGCGCTCCCGCCACGCGCCCCCGGACCCGGCGGCGTCGAGCACGACGAACGTCGGGCCGCCGGGGCGGGGGGCGTCGGAGTCGTCGGAGGGGTCGGCCGCGGTGAACCCGGAGCGGGCCAGGTGCGCCGCCACGGCGAGCCCCGCCTGCCCGGCGCCGACCACCACGACGTCCGCGTACGCGTCGGTCGGGGTGTTCGAGGGCACGTCAGGCACGAGAGGTGCAACGCGCCGCCGTCGCCGGACGTTCCCCGCCGCGGCGCCGCGGTGGTGGGATGGGGGGCGTGGTCGAGCAGCAGCACGTGAACCCCCGCACCGGTCCCCTCCCCGCCGACGAGGTGGCGGCCGTCCACCGGCTCGCCGAGGCGGCCGCGGCGCACGACGGGGTGGCGCCCCTGTCGGAGCAGCCGCTGCTGTGGCTCGCGGGCAGCGGGCCGGACGTCACGCACCTGCTGGTGCCGGACGCCGGCGACGGGCTCGCGGGCTACGCCCAGGTCGACCTCCGCGACCCCGCGCTCGCGACCGCGGAGGTGGTCGTCGACCCCGCGCACCGCCGGCGCGGCACGGGATCCGCCCTGCTCGCCGCCGCGCTCGACGCCGTCCGCGCCCGCGGCGGCGACGCCGTGTCGGTGTGGGCGCACGGCGACGTCCCGCCCGCCCGTGCCCTGGCGGCCGCGCGCGGGCTGCCCGTCGTGCGGGAGCTGTGGCAGATGGCGCTCGAGCCGGTCGCCGTGCCGCCGCTCCGCGACCTCCCGCCCGGCGTCACGGTGCGCCCGTTCGAGCCCGGCCGCGACGAGGACGCGTGGGTCGCCGTGAACGCGCGCGCCTTCGCGGAGCACCCCGAGCAGGGACGCCTGACGCGCACCGACCTGGAGGACCGCATGGCGGAGCCGTGGTTCGACCCCGCCGGCCTGCTGCTCGCCGAGCGGGACGGCCGGCTGCTGGGCGCGGGCTGGACCAAGGTCGAGGACCCCGCGGCGGGCGTGGGCGAGATCTACGCCCTGGGCGTCGACCCGGAGGCGCAGGGCCAGGGGCTGGGCCCGGCGCTGACCGCCCGGATGCTGGACCACCTCGCGGGCCGGGGCGTGCGGCGCGTCGTCCTGTACACGGAGGGAGACAACGCGCCGGCGATCGGCGTCTACCGGGCGGCCGGCTTCGAGCGGTCCGCCGTGGACGTCGTCTACCGCGTCGCCTGAGGGCCCCGGAGGCGGCCGCGGACGCGGCCCCGGCGGCGGCCCCGGAGCGTCCGAAGCCCCCCGCGGTCGCCGTTCGGTCACCCACCGGACACGTCCTGGTGCCACCATGTGGGGATGAGCGACGACACCTCCTCCGACGGCGCCGCCCGGGGCCGGACGCGCCGCGACGCCTCCGCCGCGACGACCGCCCGGACCGCCGCGAGCCGCACGTCGGCGACCACCCGGCGCAGCACCCGGACCTCCGCCGACGGCCGCGCAGCCGCGTCGCGCTCGACGAAGACGGCCGACAGCACCCCCGGTCCGGCGACCGCGCCGGCACCCGCGACCTCCGCGCCGACGACCCGCAGCCGGCTCGCGCCCGAGCTCGCCGCGCACATCGCCGAGCACATCGCGCCGCCCGCGGATCCCGGCGTCTCGCCGCTCGCGGACGTCCTGGACGAGCTGCCGCCGCTGCCGGCGGACCGGTTCCTCGACCGGGAGGTCAGCTGGCTCGCGTTCAACGAGCGCGTGCTGCAGCTCGCGGAGGACCCGACGCAGCCGCTGCTGGAGCGCGTGCGGTACCTGGCGATCTTCGCGTCCAACCTCGACGAGTTCTTCATGGTGCGGGTCGCCGGCCTGAAGCGGCGCATCGCGACCGGCCTGGCCGTGACCGCGGCCTCGGGCCTGAGCCCGCGCCAGGTGCTCGAGGCGATCAGCGTCCGCGCCCACGACCTGGCGGCGCGGCACGCCCGCGTGTTCGCCGAGCAGGTGCAGCCGGAGCTCGCCACGCAGGGCATCACCCTGGTCCGCTGGGAGGAGCTCGGCGAGGCCGAGCAGGACCGGCTGCGCAAGTACTTCCGCAAGCAGATCTTCCCGGTGCTCACGCCCCTCGCGGTCGACCCGGCGCACCCGTTCCCGTACATCTCCGGCCTGTCGCTCAACCTGGCCGTCGTCGTCGTGAACCCGTCGACCGGCAAGGAGCACTTCGCCCGCGTCAAGGTGCCGCCGCTGCTGCCCCGGTACATCGCGGTCGACGCGCGGGGCCGTCCGGCCGCCGCCAACGCGCAGGCCCGCACCGACCGCGGCCCGATGTCGTTCGTGCCCGTCGAGGACGTCATCTCCCAGCACCTGGACCAGCTGTTCCCCGGCATGGAGGTGCGGGAGCACCACACGTTCCGCGTCACCCGCAACGAGGACGTCGAGGTCGAGGAGGACGACGCCGAGAACCTGCTCCAGGCGATGGAGAAGGAGCTGCTTCGCCGCAAGTTCGGCCCGCCGGTGCGCCTGGAGATCGCCGACTCGATCAGCCCCCGCATCCGCCAGCTGCTGGTGCGCGAGCTGGGGGTCGCCGAGGAGGAGGTGTACGAGCTGCCCGCGCCGCTCGACCACACCGGCCTCAACGTCGTCGCCGACCTGGACCGCGCCGACCTGCAGTACCCGCGCTTCGTGCCGACGACGCACCGGTTCCTCGCCGAGGTGGAGAGCGCCACGCCGACGGACGTGTTCGCCGCGATCCGGGCCCGGGACATCCTCCTGCACCACCCGTACGACTCGTTCTCGACGTCGGTGCAGACGTTCCTGGAGCAGGCGGCCGCCGACCCCAAGGTGCTCGCCATCAAGCAGACGCTGTACCGGACGTCGGGCGACTCCCCCATCGTGGACGCCCTGATCGACGCCGCCGAGGCCGGCAAGCAGGTGCTCGCGCTGGTCGAGATCAAGGCCCGCTTCGACGAGCAGGCCAACATCGAGTGGGCGCGCAAGCTCGAGCAGGCCGGCGTGCACGTGGTCTACGGCATCGTCGGCCTGAAGACGCACGCGAAGCTCTCCCTCGTGGTCCGCCAGGAGTCCGACGGGCTGCGCCGGTACTGCCACGTCGGCACCGGCAACTACAACCCGAAGACCGCGCGGATCTACACCGACCTGGGCCTGCTGACCTGCGACCCGGACGTCGGCCAGGACCTGACCCGGCTGTTCAACCAGCTGTCCGGGTACGCGCCGAAGTCGCGGTTCCACCGGCTGCTGGTCGCGCCGCGCTCCGTGCGGGCCGGGCTGGTCGAGCGCATCGAGCGGGAGGCCGTCGCCGCGCGCGAGGGCCGGCCGTCGTGGATCAAGATCAAGGTCAACTCGATGGTCGACGAGGAGACCATCGACGCCCTGTACCGGGCGTCGCAGGCGGGCGTGCCGATCGACCTGTGCGTCCGGGGCATCTGCGCCCTGCGCCCGGGGGTGCCGGGCCTGTCGGAGACCGTGCGCGTGCGGTCGATCCTCGGCCGGTTCCTGGAGCACTCCCGCGTGTTCGCGTTCGCCGCGGACGCGGGCGTCAGCCCGGAGGTCGCGGACGCCGGGCGGGACGACCCCGAGCAGCGACTGCCCGGGCCGGAGATCTACATCGGGTCCGCCGACCTCATGCACCGGAACCTCGACCGCCGCGTCGAGGCGCTGGTGCGCCTGGGCGACCCGGAGCAGATCGCGGAGCTCGTCGACCTGCTCGACGCGTCGATGTCGGACGAGACCTCGTCCTGGCACCTCGGCGCGGACGGGGCGTGGACCCGGCACTCGGAGGGCCCCGAGGGGCCTTTGCGGGACATCCAGTCCACGCTCATCTACCGCCAGCGCCGACGGTTGGGCGCCGCGCGGTGAGCACGGGCCTCGTCGTCGTCGAGGCCGCGGGAGCCCTGGTCTGGCGCGTCCGTCAGGGCCGCCTGCAGGTCGTGCTGGTGCACCGCCCGCGGTACAAGGACTGGTCCTGGCCGAAGGGCAAGCTGGAGCCCGGCGAGCACGTGGTGACCGCCGCCGTGCGGGAGGTCGAGGAGGAGACCGGCCTCGACGTCGTGCTGGGCCGGCCCCTGCCGGGGCTGGAGTACCCGCTGTCCGACGGCCGCCTGAAGCGCGTGCACTACTGGTCGGCCCAGGTCGCGGGCCGCCCCGACCGGCCCGCCGTGCACGCGCGGCCCCCGGCGGAGCACGCGTCCACGGACGAGATCGACCGGGTGCGGTGGGTCGACGCCGACGTGGCGCGCCGCCGCCTGACCCGCGAGGACGACCGCGAGCCGCTGGACGCGCTCGTCGAGGCGCACACGAAGGGCCGGCTCGACACCCGGGCCCTGGTCGTCGTGCGGCACGGCCGCGCCCGCAGCCGCGCGTCCTGGCCCGGCGGGGAGGAGACGCGCCCCCTCACGGACGTCGGGCGCCGGCAGGCCGAGGCGCTGGTGCCGACGCTGTCCGCGTACGGGGTCGTCGAGGTCGTCACCAGCCCGTGGACGCGGTGCGGCGCGACGGTCGCGCCCTACGCCGCGTCGGCCGGGATCACCCCGGTCCAGGACGAGCCGCTGACCGAGGCGCAGCACGCCGAGTCGCCCGAGAAGACGGCGGCCGTGGTCGCCGCGGCCCTGCGCACCGGCGCGGACGTCGCGGTGTGCACGCACCGGCCGGTGCTCCCGACGGTGCTGCGGGTGATCGGGGACCACGCGCGGCGGCGCGTCGCCGAGGAGCTGCCCGCCGAGGACCCGTACCTGCGGCCGGGCCAGATCCTGGTGGCGCACGTCGGCGGGGCGCCGGACGCACCGCGGGTCGAGGCCGTCGAGGTGCACTCCCCGCTGGTGCCGGCGCGGGCCTGAGCGCCGGGCTGGGCGGCGGGCCGGGCGCCGGGCTGAGCGCCGGCCGAAGCGCCGGCGGTCGTCAGCCCAGGAACGCCGCGAGCACCAGGTAGACGAGCCCGCCGACCAGCGCCGCGGCGGGGATGGTCAGCACCCACGCGACGCCGATGCTCTTCGCGACGCCCCACCGCACGGCGGACAGCCGCTTGGTGGCCCCGACGCCCATGATCGCCGAGGTGATCGTGTGGGTCGTGGAGACCGGCGCGTGCAGCCAGTACGCGTTGAGGTACAGCACGATCGCCGACACCGACTCGGCGACGAAGCCGCGCGCCGGGTCCAGCTCGATGATCTTGCGGCCCAACGTGCGCATGATCCGCCAGCCGCCGGAGTACGTGCCCAGCGAGATCGCCGTCGCCGCCGAGAGCTTGACCCACAGCGGGATGTCGTCGTTGTTCTCGTGGTACCCGCCCGCGATGAGCGCCAGCAGGATCACGCCCATCGTCTTCTGCGCGTCCTGCAGGCCGTGCCCGAGCGCCATCGCGGCGGCCGAGGCGGTCTGCGCGAGCCGGAAGCGGCGCTGCGCGGGTGCGGGCGACGCCCGGCGCACCAGCCAGAGCACCCCGACCATCGCCAGGAACGCCACGCCGAACCCGACCAGCGGCGAGATCACCATCGGCAGGACGACCTTGTCGAGGATCGCGTCCCAGTGCACCGTCACGCTGGACGCGACACCGACGCCCGCGAGCCCGCCGATCAGGGCGTGCGTCGACGACGACGGCAGACCGAGCCACCACGTGATGAGGTTCCAGGTGATCGCGCCGATCAGCGCGGAGAGCACGATCACCAGGCCCTCGTGCGACGAGACGTCGTCGATGCTGATGATGTCGTGCGCGATGGTCGTCGCCACGTGCGTGCCGAGCAGGGCCCCGACGAGGTTGAACACCGCCGCCATGATGAGCGCCGCGCGGGGCGTCAGCGCCCGCGTCGACACCGAGGTGGCGATGGCGTTGGCCGCGTCGTGGAAGCCGTTGGTGTAGTCGAAGCCGAGCGCGAACGCGACAACGACCACGACGAGCGCGAGTTCCACCGGTGCTCAGGACTCCTTGAGCGCGATGGTCTCGACGGTGTTGGCGACCTTCTCGAAGGCGTCCGCCGCGTCCTCGAGCTTCTCGACGACCTCCTTCAGCTTCATCAGCTGGATCGGGTCGGTGATCTCGTCGAACATCTGCGCCAGGAGCTTGCGGTGCACCTTGTCGGCCTGGTTCTCGAGGCGGTTGACCTCGACCCAGTACTCGGACAGGGAGTCCATCGAGCGCAGGCGGGGCATGGCCTCCGCGGTGAGCTCGGCCGCACGCTGCAGCACCTGCACCTGGTCCGAGACCCGCGCCGGCAGGGCGTCGAGCTTGTACAGGACGATGAGGTCGGCGGCCTCCTCCATGAAGTCCATGCAGTCGTCCAGCGTGGAGGCCAGGTTGTAGATGTCGTCCCGGTCGAACGGGGTGACGAAGGTCTGGTTGAGCCGACGCATGATCGAGTGGGTGGCCTCGTCGGCCAGGTGCTCGACCTCGCTGATCTGCTTCCCGAGCGCCTTGCGGGCGGTGCGGTCGGCCCCCAGCAGCTCGGCCAGCAGGTTCGCGCCGGTCACGAGGTGCGCCGCGGAGGCGGCGAGGAGATCGAAGAACGAGGTGTCGCGCGGGGTGAGGCGCAGGCGCACGGGAGGCTCCGGGGAAGAGGGCTCTTGTCAGGCACAGGCTAGGGCAGCCGCCGGGTGAACTCACAACCCCGGAGGTGGATGCAGGGTGAACGCACAGCGTGTCGGGGGTGGATCGCCGGTGTCGCGGCCGGTACCGGGACGAACGTCACACGCCGGCGGCGACCGGTGCGAGGAGGGTGACGACGCCGGACCGGGAGCGCCTCTCGGCGCACGGCCGCTCGGAGCGGCTTGAGATGGAGCCCGGGGCTACCGCGGCCCGGCGTCGCCATCGACAGTACTCCTCGACCCGCTCGCGGTCCTCCCCGGGACGGCGTGAGGATCGCCACCGCCGCGGCGGGAACACCGCGGCGGCCGCGGGCCTACTCCAGCGCGCCGGCCCGCCAGAGCCCGGCGGCGTGCTCGAGCTCCTCCGCGGTCCGGACGAGCGACCCCGCGCTGCGGGTCAGCCGCGCCGAGGTGTCACCGGGAGCGAGGTCCAGGTGGTCCGCGTCGAACGCCGCACCGGTCGCCAGCACGCGGCAGAACGCCCCGCCGCGCTCGAGCGCCACCGCGAGGTCGCCCGTGTAGACGCCCGACAGCACGGCGTCCAGCACGTCGCGGACCTCGTCCGGCCCGGGCGGGCTGACCACCCCGACGACGACGTGCTGCACGGGCGCGACCTCGAGGCCCAGGCGGTACCGGTCGGCGATGGTGCGCGGGTCGCGGCGGACCCACTCGCGCAGCACGTACAGCCGCCACAGGGTGCCGGGCAGGGTCGTCGCGGGCGCGTTCGACCACAGCGCCGCCACCACGTCGAGGCCCTCGGTCTCGACCAGCCGGACCAGCCGCTCGACGAGCGCCGGGTCGTCGCCACCGGACCGGCCGCCGTGCACGATCGCGGCGGCGGTGGTGTGGGCGACCTGCGACCGGAGGGCGGGATCCATGTCGCCGGGCAGCGCGTCGGCGTCCCGCGGGTCGAGCATCGCGGGGCGGCGGAACCGGGGTCGGGAGGAGCCGGAGTCGGACGTCACCCCCCGATTGTCCGCCCGCCGCGACCCGGCCCGCACGGCGACGTGGGCGTCCCGCGCGCAGCCCCCTCGACGCGCGAACCGCCCACCAGGACGGATAGGCTCCCCGCCGCACCTCGTCCCGGGCGCCGTTCCGGGTGCGCGAAGTGCCGCGCGGGTGAAAGGTGGGAACGCCTTCGACCGGCGCCCGACGACGTGCTCCGGCCGCTGGTCGTTCCCGCACCAGGACAGCAGGAGCAAGGAGAGCGTCATGGCCGAGAGCAGAACCCAGCCGACGGGCCGGCACCCGTCGCACAACAAGGCGATCGGCCTGGCGGTCGCCGCCGCGGTCGGTGGCTTCCTGTTCGGTTTCGACTCCTCCGTGATCAACGGCGCCGTCGACGCGATCCAGGGCCAGTTCGACCTCGGCGCCACCCTCACCGGCTTCGCCGTCGCGGTGGCGCTCCTGGGCTGCGCGTTCGGCGCCTGGGCCGGTGGCCGGCTGGCCGACCACTGGGGCCGCACCAAGGTGATGGTCCTCGGCGCGGTGCTGTTCTTCGTCTCGTCGATCCTGTCCGCGATCGCGTTCAGCGTCTGGGACCTGATCCTGTGGCGCATCCTCGCGGGCGTCGGCATCGGCATCGCCTCGGTGATCGCCCCGGCGTACATCGCGGAGATCGCCCCCGCGGCGCTGCGCGGCCGGCTGGGCTCGCTGCAGCAGCTCGCGATCACGCTCGGCATCTTCGCCGCCCTGCTGTCCGACCAGCTCCTGCAGGAGGCGGCCGGCGGCGCGGGCGAGGTGCTGTGGCTCGGGTGGGAGGCCTGGCGCTGGATGTTCCTGGTCGCGGTCGTCCCGGCGGCCGTCTACGGCATCCTCGCGCTCCGCATCCCCGAGTCGCCCCGCTACCTGGTGGCCAAGGGCCGGCGGGACGAGGCCGTCGCGGTCCTGGAGAGCGTCCTCGGCCCGGACGAGGACGCGCGCGAGCGCGTGTCGCAGATCGAGAAGACGATCGAGAAGGACAAGGCGCTCGAGGAGCAGGCCACCCTGCGCGGCCCGAAGTTCGGGCTCCTGCCGGTGGTGTGGGTCGGCATCCTGCTGTCGGTGTTCCAGCAGTTCGTCGGCATCAACGTGATCTTCTACTACTCGACGACGCTGTGGCAGGCGGTCGGCTTCGACGAGAGCCAGTCGTTCCTGGTCTCGACGATCACCTCGGTGACCAACGTCGCGGTGACGTTCATCGCGATCGCCCTCATCGACAAGGTCGGCCGCCGGCCGATCCTGCTCACCGGCTCCGCCGGCATGACGATCTCGCTGGCGATCATGGCCATCGCGTTCACGCAGGCCTCCGGGTCCGGCGAGGACGTGTCGCTCCCGTCGCCGTGGGGCCCGGTCGCCCTGGTCGCGGCCAACGCGTTCGTGGTGTTCTTCGGCGCGTCGTGGGGCCCGCTGGTCTGGGTCCTGCTCGGTGAGATGTTCCCCAACCGGATCCGCGCCGCCGCCCTGGGCGTGGCCGCCGCCGCGCAGTGGATCGCGAACTTCCTCATCACCGTGTCGTTCCCGCCGATGCTCGACCAGTTCGGCGCGACGGGGCCGTACCTGATGTACGCGATCTTCGCGGGCCTGTCGTTCTTCTTCGTGCTCGGCAAGGTGCCCGAGACGAAGGGCGTCGAGCTCGAGGACATGGAGGACCTGCCCCCGGCCCGGCAGCGCCAGGCCCGTCAGGCCCGCCAGACGCGCGGCTGACCACCCGGCTTGCCCCGGCCCGAGCCCCTCGCGGAAACTTCGCGGGGGGCTCGGCCGTTGTCCGGACGGCAGTCGTCGGTCGAAGGGACGCATCACCGTGGTCACGCAGCAGCACCCGTCGGGCACGCCGCACGGCGCGCAGGGTACCCCGCTCGTCGCGCACGACGTCTGGGCCGGCTACGGCGGGCAGCCCGTCCTCGCGGGCGCGAGCATCTCCGTGGCGCCGGGCGAGACGGTCGGGCTGATCGGGCGGTCGGGCGCCGGCAAGTCGACGCTCGTCCAGGTGCTGCTGGGACGGCACAAGACCACGCAGGGCCGCGCGACGTACGGCGGCCGCCCCGTGGGGAAGATGTCCCGCAAGGAGGCGAAGGCCTTCCGGTCCGTCGTCCGCGCCGTCCACCAGGAGGGCCTGGCGGGTGCCGACCCGCGCTCCTCGGTCGCGAAGCTGCTCGGCGGGACGCTGAACGACGCCCGCAAGGCCGGCCGCGCGACCGGGCTGGAGCCCGCGGACATGCTGGTCCGCGTCGGCCTGGAGCCCCGCTACCTCGACCGCACGCTGTACTCGCTGTCCGGCGGCGAGCGGCAGCGCGTCGTGCTCGCGGACGCGCTGGCCACCCGCCCGGAGATCCTCGTGCTGGACGAGCCCGCCACGGCCCTGGACCCCGCCCTGCGCGACGCGGTCGCGGACCAGCTCGTCGCCCTCGCGGAGGCCGGCGTCGGCCTGCTCGTCGTGTCGCACGACCTGCGGATGGTCGACCGGCTCGCGAGCACCGTGCACGTGCTCGCCGAGGGCCGCGTGGTCGAGTCCGGCCCGCTACGCACGCTGCTGACGGACCCGCAGCACGACGACACCCGCGAGCTCGCGCAGGCGTTCCCCGAGGCGGTCGGCTCCTTCCGCTGACGCTCGGAGCCGTCAGGCGTCAGGTGCGGAGGCGTCAGGTGCGCGGGCGTCAGGCGCGCGCCGGCGGTTCCGGGACGCGCCGCAGGAACGCGCGCACCCGGGCGGTGAACGCCGCCGGGTCGGACAGCGGCAGCCCGTGGTCGGCGCCGGGCACGATCACGCACTCCCCCGCCGGCAGGTGGGCCGCGACGGCCGCGGTGTGCCCGGGGCGGATCACGTCGTGCTCCCCCGCCATGACGAGCACCGGCACGGCGACCCGGGACAGCGCCCGCAGCGGGATGCGCGGCTGGTGCACCATCAGGTCCGTGACCTCGGCGCGGGCGCGGGCCGCGGGGTCGAGGACGCCCCGGGCGCGCTGCCGCAGCCACGCCACGGTGACCTCGGCGCGGGCCCGGCGGGTCAGCCCGGGGGGGTCGGTGTTCGCCCCGTACAGCACGAGCGACCGCACGGCGCGCGGGTGCCTCAGCGCGAGCATGAGCGCGACGTTCCCGCCGTCGGAGTAGCCCACGACGTGCACGGGCGCACCGGGCCACACGGCGCCCAGCACCGCCGCGACGTCGTCGGCCATCGACGCGATGGTCAGCGGGCCGGACCCCCGCGGGGAGCGGCCGTGCCCGCGTGCGTCGACGGAGAGCACCCGGTGGTCGCGGGCGAGGTCGGCCGCGACCGGCGCGAGGGAGCGGGCGTCCTCGCCGTTGCCGTGCAGCAGCACGACGGTCGGCCCCGCGCCGGCGACGTCGACGTGCAGGCCGGCCACGAGGCCCTCGGGTGCGGACATGGCGCCGACCGTACCGCCCCGGAGCTGCACGATGCCGCGCGGGCGGGCGCCCGGGCTCAGCGTCGCGGCAGGCCCGGAGTGGAGTCCCGCAGCTCGACCGCGCCGAGCACGGGCACCACGACCGGGTCGTCCGCCGGCGGCGCGAGCACGAGCCGCACGGCCTCCGCGCCGATCTGCTCGAGCGGCAGCCGCACCGTGGTGAGCGCGGGGGTCACGTCCCGCAGCGTCTCGATCCCGTCGAACCCCGCGACGGCCAGGTCGCCCGGCACGTCGACGCCCGCGTCCCGCGCGGCCGCCAGCGCACCGACCGCCATCACGTCGTTCAGCGCCAGCACCACCTCGACGTCGCCCCGGTCCGCGAGCAGCCGGCGCATGGCCTCGTAGGCGCCGTCACGGCTCAGCGGCGAGGGGAGCACCCGGTCCGGCGGCACCGGGCAGCCGAGCGCGGCGAGCTCCTCGAGGAACCCGTCCCGGCGGTCCGCGGCGGTCGCGTGCGCGCCCGGGCCGGCGAGCACCGCGAACCGGCGGTACCCGCGCCCGTGCAGGGCCCGCACCAGGTCGGACGCGCCCTCCCGGTTGCCGACGGCGACCGTGCTGGAGCCCAGGGCGGCCTGGCCGATCACCGCCACCGAGCCCCCGATGCCGCGGAACGAGTCGAGCGCCGCACGCAGCGCGTCGTCCGCCCCCGGGTCACCGGTCCGGCCACCCGCGAGGATCACGGCCCGGGCCCGCTGCCGCTCGAGCAGGCCGACGGTCTCGATCTCGCGCTGCGGGTCCCGCCCGGTCGACGCGAGGGTCACCATCAGGCCGGCCTCGTCCGCCGCCGCGGCGACACCCGCCGCGATCGCCCCGAAGTACGGGTCGGCGATGTCGTGCACCACCAGGCCGAGCGACGTCGTGCGGCCGCGCGCCATCGCCTGGGCGATCCCGTCCGGGGAGTAGCGGAGCCGCGCCGCGGCCGCGAGCACCCGCTGGCGCAGGTCCGCGCCGACCGTCCGGTTGGCGCTGCCGTTCAGGGCGCGGGACGCGGTGGCGAGGGAGACCCCCGCCTCCCGGGCCACGTCGCTGAGCGTCACCTGTCCGGCCATGCTCGCCAGGGTAGGCGCATTCCTTCGCGCGAGATCGAACGATTCTGGGTGCTCCCACCCCCGGAATTGCCCGTTTTCCGGGTGAATTCCGGGCGAATGCGACGGTCGGTCCCTGACCCGCTCCCCGGGACGACGAAGGGCCGGGCCGCACCTCGCGGTGCGACCCGGCCCTTGTCGTGGCCCTGCTGGGCGGTGCGGCGTCAAGCGGGCAGGAGGCCCGTCCCGCCGTCACCGGACGACGCGATCGGCGGCGCCGGCGGGACGTCCGTGCCGGAGCCCGGCGTCCCGGCGGAGTGCGCCCCGACGGCGGCCGGCTCCTTGGGGCGGGAGCCACGCTCCTCCCCGCGGAACACGAACTCGCCGAGGATGCCCTCGCCGTGCGCGTCCACGACGATCTGCTGACCCGCGTGCAGCTCGCCGAACAGGATCTTCTCGGACAGCGCGTCCTCGATCTCCCGCTGGATCGCGCGGCGCAGCGGCCGGGCGCCCAGGACCGGGTCGTAGCCCTTCTCCGAGAGCAGCTTCTTGGCCGCCTCGGTGAGCTCGATGCCCATCTCCTTGTCGCGCAGGCGGCCGTCGAGCTTCGCGATCATCAGGTCGACGATCTGGAAGATCTCGGGCTGCGAGAGCTGCGGGAACACGACCACGTCGTCGACGCGGTTGAGGAACTCCGGACGGAAGTGCGTCTTGAGCTCGTCGTTGACCTTCGTCTTCATGCGCTCGTACGACGTCGACAGGTCGCCGCCGGCCTGGAAGCCGGTCTGGACGCCCTTGGCGATGTCCCGGGTGCCGAGGTTCGTGGTCATGATGATGACGGTGTTCTTGAAGTCGACCACCCGGCCCTGCGAGTCGGTCAGGCGACCGTCCTCGAGGATCTGCAGCAGCGAGTTGAAGATGTCCGCGTGCGCCTTCTCGACCTCGTCGAACAGCACGACCGAGAACGGCTTGCGCCGCACCTTCTCGGTGAGCTGACCGCCCTCGTCGTAGCCGACGTACCCGGGGGGCGAGCCGAACAGCCGCGACACGGTGTGCTTCTCCGAGAACTCGGACATGTCGAGCTGGATCAGCGCGTCCTCGTCACCGAACAGGAACTCCGCGAGCGCCTTGGCGAGCTCGGTCTTCCCGACGCCGGTCGGGCCGGCGAAGATGAACGAGCCACCGGGACGCTTCGGGTCCTTCAGGCCGGCACGCGTGCGGCGGATGGCCTGCGAGAGCGCCTTGATCGCCGACTCCTGCCCGACGACGCGCTTGTGCAGCTCGTCCTCCATGTGCAGCAGGCGGCTGGACTCGGCCTCGGTGAGCTTGAACACCGGGATCCCGGTGGCCAGCGCCAGCACCTCGGCGATGAGCTCCTCGTCGACCTCGGCGACCGCGTCCAGGTCGCCCGACTTCCAGGCCTTCTCCTTCTCCTGGCGCTTGAGGCCGAGCTGCTTCTCCTGGTCGCGCAGCCGCGCGGCCTTCTCGAAGTCCTGCTCGTCGATCGCGGACTCCTTGTCGCGGCGCGTCTCGGAGATCTGCTCGTCGAGCTCGCGGAGCTCCGGCGGGGCCGTCATGCGACGGATCCGCAGGCGGGCACCGGCCTCGTCGACCAGGTCGATCGCCTTGTCCGGCAGGAACCGGTCGTTGACGTACCGGTCGGCCAGCGTCGCCGCGGCCACGAGGGCCCCGTCGGTGATGGACACCCGGTGGTGCGCCTCGTACCGGTCGCGCAGGCCCTTGAGGATCTCGATGGCGTGCTGCAGGTTCGGCTCGGACACCTGGATCGGCTGGAACCGGCGCTCGAGGGCCGGGTCCTTCTCGACGTACTTGCGGTACTCGTCGAGCGTCGTGGCACCGACCGTCTGCAGCTCGCCGCGGGCGAGCATCGGCTTGAGGATGCTGGCGGCGTCGATCGCGCCCTCGGCGGCACCCGCACCCACGAGGGTGTGGATCTCGTCGATGAACAGGATGATGTCGCCGCGGGTGCGGATCTCCTTGAGCACCTTCTTCAGGCGCTCCTCGAAGTCACCGCGGTAGCGGCTGCCGGCCACCAGGGCGCCGAGGTCCAACGTGTAGAGCTGCTTGTCCTTCAGCGTCTCGGGGACGTCGCCGCGGACGATGTCCTGGGCGAGGCCCTCGACGACGGCGGTCTTGCCGACGCCGGGCTCACCGATCAGCACGGGGTTGTTCTTGGTGCGGCGGGACAGCACCTGCATGACCCGCTCGATCTCCTTCTCGCGCCCGATGACCGGGTCGAGCTTGCCCTCGCGCGCGGCCTGCGTCAGGTTGCGGCCGAACTGGTCGAGGACGGCGGAGCCGGAGGGCTGACCCTCCTGCGGGCCACCGGCGGCCACGGGCTCCTTGCCCTGGTAGCCGGACAGCAGCTGGATGACCTGCTGGCGCACGCGGTTGAGGTCGGCGCCGAGCTTGCCCAGCACCTGGGCGGCGACGCCCTCACCCTCGCGGATGAGGCCGAGCAGGATGTGCTCGGTCCCGATGTAGTTGTGGCCGAGCTGCAGCGCCTCGCGCAGCGACAGCTCCAGCACCTTCTTGGCACGCGGCGTGAACGGGATGTGCCCGCTCGGGGCCTGCTGGCCCTCGCCGATGATCTCCTGCACCTGGGCGCGCACCGCGTCGAGCGAGATGTTCAGCGACTCCAGGGCCTTGGCCGCGACACCCTCCCCCTCGTGGATCAGGCCCAGGAGGATGTGCTCGGTGCCGATGTAGTTGTGGTTGAGCATCCGCGCCTCTTCCTGGGCGAGGACGACCACGCGACGGGCTCGGTCCGTGAATCTCTCGAACATGTGCACTCCTCACGAGCGGCGTGCTCGTCGGACGCGACCGGGCTCTTGTTGCCCGTGCGCCACGCACGACGAGGCGGCGTTGTTCGATGCTAACGGCGGGGGGTGTCCGAGGCGTCCCGTGTTCGCCCCTGGCGTGACGGCCCCGGGCCGGCCCGGGCCGGTACGCGGGGATGAGCGTCAGGACGTGAAGGTGTGGGTGCCGCCCTCGACCTCGTGGACGCGGCCGTCGGGGAGGACGACCTCCGCCGGCACGCCGTCCGGGACCGTGACGTCGAGCGTGAAGCCGGCCTCGTCGCGCCGCCACGCGACCTCGATGCGGCCGGAGCGGGAGTCGTACGCGGCGGTGACGTGGTCGATGCCCGGCCCGGGCACCGGCTGGACCCGGATGCGCCGGTAGCCGGGCTCGGCGGGGCGGATGCCGGCGACGACCTGGTAGATCCAGTCGGCGACCGCACCGAGCGCGTAGTGGTTGAACGACGTCATCTCGCCGGGGTTGATGGTCCCGTCGGGCAGCATCGAGTCCCACCGCTCCCAGACCGTCGTCGCGCCCATCGTGACGGGGTACAGCCAGGACGGGCACTCCTTCTCCAGCAGCAGCCGGTACGCCTCGTCGACGTACCCCGTCTCGGACAGCGCCCAGGTGATGAAGGGGGTGCCGGCGAAGCCCGTGGTCACGCGGTAGCCGGACTCCCGGACGATCTCGGCGAGCCGGGCGGCGGCCGCCTTGCGGTCCTGCTCGTCGAGGAGCCCGAACGCGATCGCGAGGGCGTAGACCGTGGCGCAGTCGGACAGGACCCGGCCGCCGTCCACGTAGTGCTCCACGAACGCGGCGCGGGTGCGCTCGGCGAGCGCGGTCCAGCGGGCGGCGTCGTCGGTGCGCCCGAGGACTGCCGCGGCCTCGGCGGCGAACGACGCGCTGCGGAACAGGCACGCCGTCGCGACGACGCCCTTGTCGGCCTTGGCGTTCCACGGCTCGTGCGGCGAGGCGTCCGGGTCCAGCCAGTCGCCGAACTGGAACCCCTGGTCCCAGAGACCAGTCGGCGAGAGGTCCCGCTCGACCGACTCGAGGTGCAGCACCATGCCCGGGTAGTGCGCGGCGAGCCGGTCCACGTCCCCGTACGCCTGCCAGAGCGCCTGCGGGACCCAGACGGCGGCGTCGCCCCACACCGCGGTCGCGTTGTTCCCGAAGCCCTCCCCCTCGACGCCGGACATGTCCCCGTGCTTGAGCACGTCCGGGACGACGTGCGGCACGGTGCCGTGCGGCGAGTGCCGGACCTCCTGCTCCACGTCCAGCAGCCACTTGTGCAGGAAGTCGGCCGTGTCGAACTGGAAGGACGCGGACGCCGCGTAGGCGGCGATGTCGCCGGTCCAGCCCAGGCGCTCGTCGCGCTGCGGGCAGTCCGTCGGGACGTCGAGGAAGTTGCCCTTCTGCCCCCACACCGAGTTGTGAACGAGCTGGTCGACCAGCGGGTCGGAGGACGCGAACTCGCTGGTGCGGCGCATGTCCGAGTGCACGACGACGGCCTCGAGCGCGTCGGGCGCGAGCTCGCCGGGCCAGCCGGTGACCTCCGCGTACCGGAACCCGTGGAACGTGAACGTCGGCTCGAAGACGTCGGTCCCGCCGGACAGGACGAACGTGTCGGTCTGCGCGGCGGCGCGCAGGGGCCGCGTGCCGAGCTCCTCGTCCTCCAGCACCTCGGCGTGCCGCAGGACGACCTCGGTCCCCGCCGGCCCCGTCACTGTCACGCGGAGCCAGCCGACGAGGTTCTGGCCGAAGTCGACGAGCGTGCGCCCCGACGGCGAGGTCCAGACGCGCTCGGGCCGCAGCACCTCGTGCCGGCTGACCAGCGGCCCGGCCTGCTCGACCAGCGTGCCGCGGTCCAGCTCGGCGGTCCGGACCGCGAGCGGCTCGCCCCCGCCGCGCAGCCGCGCGTCGATCCGCTGCCCGCCGTAGATCGAGGCCGAGGTCGTCGCGGAGGTCCGGCCCGTCCAGCCCGGGGAGGTGCCGATCGTCTGCGTGGCGCCGTCGTCGAACGTCACGGCCAGCGCCGCGAGGAACGCGAGGTCGGTCCCGTAGTTCGCGTTCGCGCCGGCGAAGCCGAGGTCGCCGCGGTACCAGCCGTTCCCGAGCAGGGCCTCGACGGTGACGTCCCGGGGGCCCGACGCCACGAGCTCCGTGACGTCGAAGGCCTGCACCTGGAGCCGCCACTCGTAGGCGGTCCAGCCGGGGTTCAGCACCGAGTCGGTGACCGGGCGGCCGTTGACGCTCGCCTCGTACACGCCGTGCGCGGTGGCGACCAGCCGGGCGGCACGGACCTCCGAGGGGTCGCGGTCGAGCGGGACGGTGGTCGCGAGCACGACGGCGGCGGCGCGGTCCGCGTCGGCGGTGATCGGCTGGGCGGCGTCCAGGACGGACGCGGCGGTGCTGGGTGCGACGGGCACGGGTTCTCCTTCGAACGGTGCGGTCCGGCGGTGGCCCGCGGTCGGGGGACCGGCGGACGGCGCCACGCTACACGGCGCTGAATCGGTTCACAACGGTGCGTCGCGGTCTATGCTGCGCCTGGGTCCTGCGAGCGGGGCGAGAGTCGCCGACGACGACGCCGGACACCCGGGAAGGACCGCCCGTGCCGAGGACCACGACCACGCGTCGGAGTTCGATCGGCGACGTCGCGCGGCTCGCGGGCGTCTCCGTCGGGACCGTCTCGAACGTCTTGAATCGACCCGACCGCGTGGCGCAGCCGACGCGGGACCGGGTGCTCGACGCGATCCAGCGGCTCTCGTTCGTGCCGAACGCCTCCGCGCGGCAGCTCCGCGCGGGGACCATCACCACCGTCGGCGCGATCGTGCTCGACATCCGGAACCCGTTCTTCACCGAGGCCGCGCGCGGCGTCGAGGACCGGCTCGCGCTCGCGGACCACACCCTCATGCTCGCCAGCTCCGACGACGACCCCGAGCGCGAGGCCCGGTACCTGCGGCTGTTCGAGGAGCACGGCGTGTCGGGCCTGCTGGTCGTTCCCACCGGCGACGACCTGGGCCCGCTGCTCGCACTCGCCGCGCGGGGCGTGCACACCGTGCTGCTCGACATGCCGTCGCCGACGGACTCGCTGTCTTCCGTGGCCGTGGACGACGTCGCCGGCGGCCGGATGGCCGGCGAGCACCTGCTGTCGCTCGGGCACCGCGAGATCCTCATGCTCAACGGCCCGCACTCCATCCGGCAGTGCCGCGACCGCCTCGCCGGGCTGCACCGCGCCGTGGAGCGCCACGGCCTCGACCCCGACGCCGTGGTCCGGGAGGTGCGCATCCCCTCGCTCGACGCCGGGGGCGCGGCCGCGGCGTTCGCGCCCCTGCTCGAGGAGGACCCCGCACCCCGCGCGGTGTTCTGCGTCAACGACCTGGCCGCGATCGGCGTGCAGCGGGAGATCCGCCGGCGCCGGCCCGACCTGCTCGGGCGGACCGCCATCGTCGGGTACGACGACATCGAGATCGCGGCCGAGCTCGCCACGCCCCTGACCTCGGTGCGGCAGCCGGCGCACGACGTCGGCTACCGCGCGGCCGACGTGCTGCTGTCCCGCGACGCCGACGGCAACCCGGTGCGGGAGCACGTGGTGTTCCAGCCGGAGCTCGTGGTGCGGTCGACGAGCGTGCCGGCGTGACGACGGGCGGCGCCGGCCGGGTCGACGACCCGGTGCTGGCGGGCCTGCTCGGCCCGGCCGCGCCACGCGGCGCGACCGGGCCCTGACGGGCAGGTCAGAAGGGCATCTCGGTGATCTGGTCGGCCGACGGCGCGACGATGTCGACCGGCTCGCCCCACCCGGTGAAGGTGGCGTCGATCGACCCGCTCGGCAGCTCGGCGCTCATGCGGCGCATCAGGTCGTCGGCGTCGATCCAGTAGGTGTACGACATCTGGGGCGGCAGCGAGGCCGCACCGGCGAGCTCCGGGGACATCGCGGCGGAGGCCGCCGCGGTGTCGATGACCATCGTGTAGGGCTGGGCCAGCGCGCCGCCGACCTCCTCCGGCTCGCCGGCCTTCTCGACCGACACGACGGCGCCCTCCATCTGGGACAGGGCACCGGTCGGGTCGAGCTGACCCGACATGCCCTGGAACGACGCGGCGAGCGGGTTCGAGCTGTCCGCCGGGTCCACCTGGATGAACTTCCCGCCGGTCAGCTCGCCCATGCTCATGTAGACCATGCCGCCGACCACGCGGATCTCGACGTCGCCGACGTCCGGCACGGTGGTGACCATGCTCATCTCCTGCCCGGCGCCGTCGACGTAGCGGATGACGCCCGTGGCGTCGGTGGTGGTGCCCGCCGCCGTGGTCGTCATCTGCATCGTGAGGGTGCCGGCGGCCTGGGAGGCGGCCGTCACGCGGGCGACGAAGTCCTCGGCCGTCAGGTCGAAGTCCGACTCGACCTCGGCGACCTCCTCGGCGGGCGACGACGCCTCGGCGGCGGGCTTGTCCGCCTTCGTGCCCGCGTCGGACGAGCAGGCGGTCAGGCCCAGGACGGCCGCGGCGGTGACGGACAGGACGGCGATGCCACGCGAGACGCGCATGTGAGATCTCCTCGGAGCGGTGGGCCCCGCACGCCGGGCGCGACCGGGCGCGCGGCTCCGCACGCGGTGCCGCCTGGTCCCCCTGTCGACGCCGGCCACGCGCGGGGCGGATCGGCGTGCCGACCGTATCGCCCCTCGGGACGACGTGACCGGCGACGTCAGTGGGCTGCGCGCCGGCGGCGGAGCACGTCACCCGGACGGAGCAACGCACCACCCCTGCGAGAATGCCGGGGTGTCCTCGCTCAGCGCCACCACGCCCGTCCTCGACCCGCCGGTGCTGCCCGCCGGCCACGACATCCGCCTGATCGCGTCCGACATGGACGGCTCGCTGCTGGACGAGCGCGGGCGCGTGCCCGACGCGTTGTGGCCCGTGCTGGACGAGCTGGACCGCCGGGGCATCGCGTTCTGCCCCGCGAGCGGGCGGCAGTACGCGAACCTGCGGGAGCAGTTCGGGGAGCGCGGCCGCGACCTGGTCTACATCGCCGAGAACGGGGCCTACGTCGTCCAGGGCGGCGCGGCGCTGTCCACCGACCCGCTGCCGGCCCACGAGGTGCCCGTCGTCATCCAGCGGGTCCGGGATCTCGCGGCCGCCGGCGGCGACGTCGGCATGGTGCTGTGCGGGCAGCGCGCCGGCTACATCGAGCGGGGCGACGGCGCGTTCGCGGAGCACGCCGCCCGGCACTACGCCTGGCTCGAGCAGGTGGACGACCTCGCGGCGGTGGACGACGTGGTCCTGAAGATCGCGGTGTTCGACTTCGGGTCCGTCGAGGAGGCCACGGCGCCCGCGTTCGCGGACCTCGCCGACCGGCTGCGGGTGGTGGTGTCCGGCCGGCACTGGCTCGACGTGATGAACCCGGACGCCGACAAGGGGCACGCGCTGCGGCGGGTGCAGGAGCGGCTGGGCGTCACGCCGGAGCAGACGATGGCGTTCGGCGACTACCTGAACGACACGGGGCTGCTGGACGCCGCGCACTGGTCGTTCGCGATGGACAACGCCCACCCCGACGTGCGGGCCCGCGCCCGCTACGTCGCGCCCGCGAACAGCCGCAACGGCGTCGTGCGGACCATCGCCGCGGCCCTGGGGATGACGCTGCCGGAGTGACCCGGGCGGCTCACCAGCCGTGCAGGACCGGCGCCTCGCCGGGGAAGGCCTCGAAGACCGCGCGCTCGTCGGACGTGAACGGGCGAGGCTCGTGGGTCTCGCGGTCGAGCTGCACCATGCGGGAACGCGCCCGCAGGTAGACGGCGGGATCGGCCGCGGGGGCGGGGGCCGCGGTGCCGGCGTCGTCGTCGTCGTCGACCTGCGGCACGTCCACCACCTCGTACGCGAAGTCCACCGACGACCGCCCGATCCGCGGGATCCACACGTCCACCGCGATCGGCGCGGGCCGGAACGACAGCGGCGCGAGGTACTCGATCTCGTGCTTGACCACCACCAGCAGCGAGTCCGTCGGGCGCCCCACGGGGTCCACGCCCATGGACGGGAACAGCGCGAACCGGGCGTCGTCGAGGTAGCGCAGGTAGGCGGCGTTGTTGACGTGCGCGAACAGGTCGACGTCGGACCACCGGACCTGCATCGTCACGCGTCCGCGGCGGGAGGGGGACGGGGCGGTCTCGGTCACCCGCTCAGCGTAGGTCGGGCGAGCCGGTCGTCGCTCCCGTGCCGGGTGACTGCGTCACCGCCTCGGCGGTGACCGGACCGGCGGCGACGGGTGCGACGGCGGCCGGCACGCGCCCGCGACGCCGGAGCCGCCCCTGCGCCAGCAGGATGCCCAGCAGGACGAGCACGGCGCCGGCGGGCTCGTGCCACCCCAGCCGCTCGTCCAGCACCAGCACCCCGAGCGCGACGCCGACGACCGGCGTGATGTACGTGACCGTGCTGGCGGCCGTCGGGCCCCAGCGCAGCAGCACGTTGATGTTCCACAGGTACGCGACCCCCGTGCCCAGCACGCCGAGCACCACGAGGCTCCCGACGATCTGCGGCGTCGGGTCCACGGGCGAGCCCACGACCACCGGCGTGAGCAGGAGCAGCGCCACGGCGCCGAACCCGACCTGCAGGAACGCGGTGGTCAGGGCGGGCACCCCGCGCGGCGTCACGAACCGCCGCAGGTACGCGAAGGTGACGCCGTAGCAGAGCGCCGCGCCGAGGCACGCGAGCTGCCCGGCCGCCTCGTCCAGGGAGCCGGCGCCCGACGCGAGCTGCCACGGCGCGATGATCACGACGACACCGGCCAGCCCGACCGCGACGCCGGCGAGACGGTCCCGGGTCAGCTTCTCGACGCGGAACGCCAGCGTGACCATGAGCGCCGTCATGAGCGGGGTGGTGGCGTTGTAGATCGAGGCGACGCCGGACGAGACGTGCTGCTCCGCCCAGGCGAACAGGCTGAACGGGATCGCGCACCCGACCACGCCGAGCACCGCGAAGTGCCCCCAGAGGGCGCGGCTGCGCGGCAGGGGCGCGCGGGTCACGAGCACGACGGCGCCCAGGGCGACGGCACCGAGCAGCAGCCGGGTCCACACGATCTGGAGCGGCGTGGTGCCGTCGAGCGCCACCTTCATGAACAGGAAGCTCGCGCCCCACACCAGGCCCATGGCCACGAACTGGGCCACGGTCGTGGCGCCCGGACCTGCGGCCTGGCCTCGCGTCTGATCGGTCACCGGGGCAGCGTACGACCCGCCGCCGACACGGTTCTGGCGGGTTCGCGACGTCGCACCGGTGCCGCTCAGCCGTCGGCGGCGGCGCGCAGGGCGGCGATGTCGAGCCGGGTCATGCCGAGCATCGCCTGCATCGCCCGCTGCGCCCGCGCGGGGTCCGGGTCGCCGAGCAGCTCGTCGAGCGCCGTCGGGACGATCTGCCACGAGAGCCCGTACGGGTCCTTGAGCCAGCCGCACTGCGACGGCTCCCCGCCGCCGGCGATCAGCCCGTCCCACAGCCGGTCGACCTCGTCCTGCGTCGTCACGGAGACGTAGAACGAGAACGCCTCGGTGAACCGGAACTGGGGGCCGGCGTTGAGGGCCTCGACCGGCAGGCCGTCCAGCTCGAACGACACCGACATCACCTTCCCGGCCATGCCCCCGGGCGCGCCGTCGGGGTAGGTGCGCGTCACGGTCACGCGGGAGCGCGGGATCAGCGACGTGTACAGCGCCGCGGCCTCCTCCGCCTGGTCGTCGAACCACAGGAACGGGTGCACGCTGGTCTGCACGGGAGGCCTCCTCGACTCGGTGCGGTCCCGGCCAGTGTGCCGCTCGGGGTCGCCCGCGTCACCGCCCGCGCTGGGTGGAGAGCCGCCGTGCCGTGACGACCGTGGGCGCCACCACCGCCGCCGGCAGCAGGAACGCGAGCGCCAGGCCGGGCCCGTCCGCGAGCAGCCCGACCGCGACCGCCCCGAGCACCGCGCCGGCGTAGTTGAACAGGTTGACGCGCGCGACGACCGCGTCGACCCGCAGCGGGTCGAGCTCCCCCGCGGCGGAGAACGCCAGCGGGACGAGCGCCCCGACGCCGATCCCGACCACCGCGAAGCCGACGACCGCCGCCCCGGTGCTCGGCACCAGCGCCACCAGCACCAGCCCGAGGGTGGCGGCGAGCGCGGTCGCGGCGACGAGCGGGCCCCGGCCCGTGCGGACGACGAGCCGGTCGCCGACGAGGCGCGTGACGAGGATCGCCGCCTGGTACGCCGCGTAGCCCAGGGGCGCGACGGCGGCGGACGCGAGCAGCACGTCGTGCAGGTAGACGGTGCTCCACGTGCTGACGGCCGAGTCGGCCACGAAGGCGGCGAGCACGACGCTGCCGACCAGCCAGATGCCGCTGGCCGGCAGCGGGCCGCGCCCGGCCGGGTCGGGCGCGGGGGCCGGCCCGGGGGCCGGGGCAGCGAGCGCCAGGTCGGACGCGACCAGCCGGGCCCGGCCCAGCACCAGCGCACCGGCCAGCGTCACGGCGGCCACCACGAGCGCGCCGGCGGCGCCCGGGACCCCGGCGCCCCCGACCAGGGCCGACATGACGAGCGCGCCGGCGACCGCCGCGGCCGTGTAGCAGGCGAAGAACCCGGACATCACCGGCCGCCCGTACCGGCGCTGGACGAGCACCCCCTGGATGCCGCCCGCCGCGTCCACCATGCCCAGCCCGACGCCGTAGACCGCGAACCCCCCGACGAACGGCACCGTCGCCGCGCTCAGCGCGATGACCGGCAGGGCGACCGCCTGGAGGGCGAGCCCGAGCAGGACCGCCGCGCGGCTGCCCCGCCGGGCGGCCACGCGCTCGGCCGCGACCGAGCCCACCGCCGCCGCGACGCAGACCAGCAGCACGACCAGCGACACCGCGGCGTCGTCCATGCCCTGCCGCTCCTTGAACGCCGGCAGCGCGGTGACCACGGTGGCGTAGCCGAAGCCCTGGGCGGCGTAGGCGGCGGACACGGCCACCCGCGCCCGCACGGTCGCCCCGCCGGGTGCCGGGGGGCGGAGGGCAGCAAGCCCGCCGGGTTCGGGTGCGGCGCTCGGGGCGGGTGCGGTCGTGGTCTCGCTCGGGTCGTCCATCGGTGCGCCTCGTCTGCTCGGGGCGGCACGTCGTCGGGCCGTCGGGTGGGGTGGTGCCGGTCAGCCGTCGAGCTCGGGATGCCGTGCCCGCACGATCCCGAAGGCCTCGTGCGCGATCTCCACCGTCCGGGCGACGTCCGCGGACGTCAGCGCGGCGTTGATGAAGTGGTTGTGGTGCGAGGTGAGGAACACCCCGCGCTGCACGCACTCGGCGACCCACTCCTGGTGCAGCATCAGCGAGTCGTCGTCGGCGAGGCGCAGGTAGAACAGCGCTGGCGCCCCGGACGCCACGAGGTGCAGGCCGTGGTCGGCGGCCGCCGCGACCAGCCCGGTGGTGAGCTCCGTGCCGAGCCGGTCGAACAGCGCCGGGGCGTCGAGGGCCTGCAGCTTGCGGAGCGTGGCGATCCCGGCCGCGAACGGCACCGCGCTCATCCAGTAGGACCCGGTGTAGGACAGGCTGCTCACCACGTCCTTCAGCGACTCCCGGCCGCACAGGGCGGACACGTTGTAGCCGTTGGCGAGCGCCTTGCAGAAGCAGATGAGGTCGGCCCGGAACCCGAAGTGGTGGTCCGACCCGGCCAGGTCCAGCCGGAAGCCGGCCCGCACGTCGTCGACGATCAGCACCACGCCGTGCTCGTCGCACAGCCGCCGGACGCCCTGCCAGAAGCCCGGGCTCGGCAGCCGGTTGTCGACGAAGTTGCCGTGCATGTACGGCTGGGCGATCAGGCCGGCGACCTCGCCGCGGTGCTCGGACAGCAGCCGCTCCAGGGCCGCCAGGTCGTCCCACGGCGCGTACAGGTTGTGGGCGACGTCCTCCTCCAGGACGCCGGGGTAGTCGAGCTTCTGCGACCACGGCGCGACCCCGTGGTAGAAGCCGTCGAAGAACACGATCTTCTTCCGGCGGGTCGCCGCGCGGGCCGTCATCACCGCCAGCGTCGTGGTGTCGCCGCCGTTCTTGGCGAAGAACGCCCAGTCCGCGCTGGCGACGGTGTCGACCAGCAGCTCCGCGAAGTCGATCATGACCGTGGAGGGGAGGGTGACGACGTCCTCGAGCCGGCCCTGGGCGGCGGCGGCCGCGGCGACGTCCGGGTCGTTGTACCCGAGGACGTTAGGGCCGTACCCGCACATGTAGTCGAGGTACTCGTTGCCGTCGACGTCCCAGAACCGGGTGCCCTGCGCCCGCTGCGAGAACAGCGGGAACGCGGTCGTCGGGATGTAGCAGCCCTCGGCGGGACCCTGGTGGCCGTAGATCCCGGACGGGACGACGCGCAGCGCGCGCTCGAACGCCTCGCGGCTCTTCGCGTACGTGTACGGCGTGGTGGGGGTGGTCGTGGTCATGCCCGGGCTCCATCTGCGAGGTAGTGGCCGACGCGGTCGAGGATGCGGTTGACGTTGTCGACCATCGAGACGGTGCCGCGCATCGCCATCCGGCCGTCGCCCAGGCACGCGACCGCGCTGACCCGGCCCGCGAGCAGTGCACCGGCGGTGTCGAGGTCCGCGAAGGTCAGCGCGGCGCGCGGCCGCGGGGAGCGCTCCGGCAGGAACGTCATCCGGTGGCCCGCGGTCCGCAGCGTCCAGTCGACGGCCCCCGTGACCTCCAGCGCGACGTCCCCGTCGGGGATCAGGTGGGCGCTGAACCGCCCGGAGCGGTCCTCGTTCGCGAGCTGCGCGGCGGCCGCCGCCGCGACGTGCAGCGTGAGCGCGGTGCTCGTGGCGCGGAACGCCGGGTCGGCGAGGTCCTCGGCCGACGGCCGGAGGTACCGGCCCAGCAGCTCGGTCAGCGGCGCGAGCACGCGGAGCAGGAACGGCACGCGGTGGAACCCGGTGACCGGCACGGGCCGGGCGGTGCCGTCGACCACCCGGTTGAACGCCTCGGGGCTCGCGAACGGCAGGACGATCGTCGCCACCCCGCGGTCGGGAACCACCCGGACCTCCCCGCCGGAGAACGCCAGCACGCCGCGCGGTCCGCCCCGCACCACGAACGCCAGCGACACGGGACGCGGGTCGGCGGCCAGCACCGCGCGGGCCTCGGGCACGCGCCGGACCAGCTCCGGCAGCGTGCCGAGCACCGCGTAGAGGTTGACGTACGCCGCGGCGCGCGGGTCGGTGTCAGTGAGCACGGGACTCCTCCTGGTCGTGGTCCGGCGCGGAGCCCACGGGTTCCGCGAGCGCCGCGAGCGCCCGGGCCGCGAACCGCGCGGTCTCCCGGGCGGCCGCCGTGTCGCGGTCCGCGAGCCACGCGGTCGTCAGCCCGTCGGTGACCATGACGAGCGCGCGGGCGGCCTGGTCCAGCGGCACGGTCCAGCGGCTGCCCGTCGCGACTGCGGCCGTCGCGAGCGTCGCGCGGGCGGACTCGTGGTAGACCGCGTACTGCGCGACGAGTGCCGCCCGCTGGCCGCCCGTCCGCATCGCGTACAGGGCCAGCTCGAGCAGCGCCTGCTCCCGCGCGGGGTCCGCCGCGACCAGGTCGACGAACCGCTCCAGGCCGTCGCGGATGACGTCCTCCAGGCCGGGCGGCTCGGCGTCGTCGGGGGTCGGGACGACCGGCAGCAGGCCCGCCTCCGCGGCGCGGCGCTCCTGGTCGGTCACCTCCGCGATCACCGCCTCCATCAGGTGCTCCCGGGACGGGAACGCGTAGTGCAGGCTCGCCAGGGACATCCCAGCCTCCGCGACGACCGCCCGCGTCGTGGCGCCCGCGACGCCGTCCCGGGCGATCACCCGGATCGCCGCGTCGATCAGCGAGCGCCGCCGGTCCTCCACGGCCATCCGCGGCACGTCACTCACCCCCCGCGAGCCGGCCCGCGACGGCCAGCACGAGCCGCCGGGGCACGACGCCCGCGAGCGTCGCGGTCACGCGGTTCCGCACCCCGGCGACCACCGAGGGCGGCGGGGAGCGGCGGTCCAGCGCGCGGAACGCCACGTCCACGATCTGCGGGACCGTCAGCACCTGCCCGACCCGGAACCGCTCGGAACCCGCGACGCCGAAGAACTCCGTCTCCGCGGGCCCGGGCGCGAGGGCCAGCACCCGCAGCCGGCCGCCCCGGTGCTCCTGCCAGACGGCCTCGGTCAGCGACCGGACGTACGCCTTGGTCGCCGCGTACACCGCGAACGACGGCCCCGGCTGGTACGCGGCGGTGCTGGCGACGTTGACGAGGATGCCCCGCCGGGACGCCGCGAGGTCCGGCAGCAGCAGCCGGGACAGCAGCGTCAGGGCGGTGACGTTCACCTGCACCTCGGCGGCGATCCGCTCCGGGTCGGCCTCGGCGAACGCGCCGTACGTGCCGAACCCGGCGCTGTTCACCAGGGCGTCGACGAGGACGCCCCGGCTCCGCAGCTCCGCGACCAGGGCGCCCGGCGCCGCCGGGTCAGCGAGGTCGGCGGGCAGGACGGTCGACCGGGCCCCGTGGTCCGCGGCCAGGCGCTCGGCGAGCCCGGTGAGCCGGTCCTCCCGCCGGGCGACGAGCACCAGGTCGTACCCCCGGACGGCGAACCGGCGGGCGAACTCGGCGCCGATCCCGGACGAGGCGCCCGTGACGACGGCGACGGGCCGGACGAGGTGCGCGGTGATGGCGGGGCTCCTGGCGCTGGACGGACTGGGTCGGGCGACCCAGTCGTACTGTCGCAGGACGCGCGCCGCGGACGCCATGGCCTGCGGGCAGCCGTAACGCAGGGTTTACGCGGGGGTGGGCCGGGCGGGTGGTGCGGGAGCGCCGACCGGTCGGCGCTCGGGTGCGTCCAGGTCGTTCAGCAGGCGGCGCAGCGCCTCGCTGGTCGCAGGCGTGTTCGGTGTGTAGACCTCGAGGCGGTGATCGGGCGACTCCGGCTGGACCCACACCTGGTAGTCGACGTCCATCGCGCCGAGCGCCGGGTGCGAGAGGACCATGTTCCCGACCGTGCAGTCAGCGACGTCTCCTGCGGCCCAGAACCCCGCGAACTCCGGGCTCTTCAGCGACAGCTCGCCGATGAGCTCCGCCAGTCGCGAGTCGCCCGGGTACCGCCCGGAGGTCAGCCGCAGGTAGGCGACGTGGGTCCGGGCCAGCTCGTCCCAGTTGTCGTAGAGCGCCCGCGTCGACGGGTCGAGGAAGAAGGACCGCGGAACGGACGGACGACGGAGCACGTCCTGCGTGGCCTCGAACGGGAGGTGCTCGAAGAGGAGCGCGTGCCCCGAGCGGTTCCACGCGAGGACGTCGCCACGACGCCCCAGGACGACCGCGGGCAGGCTCTCGTGCAACGACTCGAACAGCGAGAGGACTCTCCGGTGCGGCTGCTCCGGTGCGGGGCGGACCATCCGCGACCGGGGAGGCAAGCGCGCGAGGTTGTCCAGGTGCGCGCGCTCGGCGTCGTCCAACCGCATCACCGACGCGAGCGCGCCCAGCACCTGCGACGACGCCCTCCCGGCCTGGTCCTGCTCGATACGCGTGTAGTACCCGACGCTGACGCCGGCCAGACGGGCGACCTCCTCGCGGCGCAGCCCGGGCACCCGGCGCGGCGACGCACCGGGGTCCAGCCCGATCGAGAGCGGATCCGTCCGGTAGCGCCGTGACATCAGGAAGCTGCCCAGCGTCTCGCCCCTCATGCCGACCACGCTAGGGCCGCACCCGACACCCGGACGGACGGGAAGGTACCCCTGCGAGGTGTACCCGCACGCGGAGCACCCCGGCTGCGGGCATCCCGTCCCCGGGCATTGTCGGCCCCTCGGCGCTCGTCGACGCTGGCGAGCATGAGCTCCCCACCCAGCCCGGACCGCACGAGAAGCGGCGCACCCGCGCGAGCGTGGTGGGGCCTCGTCGCCACTCTCGGGCCCGTGCTGGCCGTCGGGATGGACGGGTCGATCCTGTTCCTCGCCATGCCGAGCATCAGCGAAGCCGTCGAGCCATCGGCGACGCAGGGCCTGTGGATCCTCGACGTCTACGGCTTCGCTGTCGGGTCCTTGCTGATCACCTTCGGGAACCTGGGCGACAGGTTCGGCCGGAGGAGGCTCCTGCTCATCGGCGCTGTCGTCTTCGGGGTCGGCTCGGTGTGGGGCGCCTTCGCCCCCACGCCCGAGGTCCTCATCGGCGCGCGGGCCCTGATGGGTCTGGGAGGGGCGACGCTCCTGCCCTCGTGCCTCGCCGTCATCAGCGAGCTCTTCACGGACCCCGCCCTGCGAGCACGGGCGATCGGCATCTTCGCGGCGACCTTCGCCGCCGGCTTCGTCCTCGGCCCGATCGTCGGCGGGATCCTGCTCGACCACTTCTGGTGGGGATCGGTCTTCCTGATCAACGTCCCGATCATCGTCGCCTTCCTCTGCCTCGCGCCGGTGCTCCTGCACGAGGTGCGCATAACCCGCGCCGGCAGGATCGACGTCCTCAGCGTGGCCCTGTCGGCGGCGGGCCTGATGCTGGCGATCTACGGCGTGAAGCACGCGGCCACGTACGGGCTCGACGGGCTTGCGGCAGCCCTGGTGCTCGTCGGCGCCGCTGTGCTGACGGCGTTCGTCCGCCGTCAGCGACGGCTCGAGCTGCCGCTGCTGGACGTGAGCCTGTTCAGGGCGCCCGTGTTCGCCGTCGCGATCCTCACCGGTCTCACGTCGCTCTTCGTCTGGTCGGCCGCGGCCTTCCTGAGCATGACCTACCTCCAGTCCGTCCTCGGGTACTCCGTCCTCGCCGCGGCCGCACTCGCCGTGCCGGGCGCTGTGGTCCTCACCGCGTCCAGCGTGCTCACCCCCCGCCTGGTCGACCGGATCGGCGCCCGCAGCTCCCTCGTCGTCTGCCACTTCTCGATCGCCACCGGCATGTCCCTCCTGCTCCTGACGGACATCGGGACGGGTGCCGCGTTCTACGTCGCGTCGACCATGGTCTCGGGCGTCGGCTTCGGGATCTCGTTCAGCCTCGTCGCAGACGTCGCCGTGGGCGCGGTCCCCGAGTCACGGGCCGGCGCGGCCGGCGCGATCGCCGAGACGAGCAACGAGATCGGCAACGCACTCGGCATCGCCTTGCTGGGCTCGGTCCTGACCGTCGTGTTCCGCGCCCGGTACCCGGGTGCTGAGACCAGCATCGCCGAGGTGGCCGACGGGCCGGGCACCGCCTCGTCCGCGTACGAGCAGGCCCAGGCGGCGTTCCTCTCGGGGTTCCACCTCGTCGCCCTGATCGCTGCGCTGGTCTGTCTCGGGCTCGGACTGCTCGCCGGCCGGTGGCTCCCACGCCGGCCGCACGACCGGACGCTGCGCCCCGTCCTCACGAGCCGGTGACGCGCGTCGGACGAGCTCCTCAGGTGCCCGACCGCCGCGGGCGCGTGCCTCAGCGCCCCGCGCACCCCACGCACGTCCGGGCGGTCGGGAGCGCCTCCAGGCGGTCGGCCGGGATCGGCCGGCGGCACCGCGTGCAGGTGCCGTAGGTGCCGCGCTCCAGCCGGTTGAGTGCGGCGTCGACGTCGGCGATCCGCTCGCGCATGTCGTGAGCGAGCGCGTCGAGGATGCGGCGCTCGTAGGCGATGGTCGAGCCCTCGGGGTCGTGCTCGTCGTCGGTGACGGACTCGCGCGCCGCGGAGACGACGGCCTCGCGCTCGGCACCGGTGCCGGCGAGGCGGGCGAGGGCCTCGCGCCGGCGCTCGTGCAGCACCGCCGCGACCCGCTCCCTGTCGATCGTCTGCCCCATCGAGCCAGTATCCGCCGCGGGGACGCGCGCGTCATCCGGCCGTCACACGGCGGGGCTAGCCTGCCCGGGTGCCCGAGATCGCCGCCCACGCCCGCACCGTCCCGGCCTCCGGCATCCGCCGCATCACCGAGCTCGCGTGGTCCCTGCCGGGTGCCGTGGTGCTCAGCGTGGGCGAGCCGGACCTGCCCACCGCCCCGCACGTGCTGGACGCCGCGCGCGACGCGCTGGCCCGGGACGACACGCGGTACACGCCGAACGGCGGGATCGCCCCGCTGCGCGACGCCGTCGCCGCGTGGCTGGACCCGGAGCACGCGCTGCCGGTGCGCCGGGACAACGTCTGGGTCACCGCGGGGGGCGCGCAGGCGCTGCACCTCGGCCTGAGCCTGACGGTCGGTGCGGGCGACGGCGTGCTCGTCCCCGACCCGGGGTACCCGCCGTTCACGATGGCGACGCACCTGCTGCAGGCGCAGGCCCAGCCGTACGCGCTCCGCCCGGAGGACGGGTTCCTGCCGGACCCGGCGGTCGTCGAGGCGGCGATCACCGACCGCACGCGGGTGCTGCTGCTGAACTCCCCGTCCAACCCCCTGGGCACGAGCCTGCCGGAGGACCTGGTCGCGGCGCTGCTGGACGTCGCCCGCCGGCACGACCTGTGGGTGCTGTCCGACGAGTGCTACGCCGCCTTCACCTACGACGTTCCGCACGTGCCGGCCGCGCGGTTCGACACCGACGGCCGCGTGCTGACGCTGCACACGTTCTCGAAGACCCACGCGATGACCGGGTTCCGGGTGGGCGTGCTGGTGGTGCCGGACCGGATGGCGCCGCTGATGCCGACGCTGCAGGAGTCGGTCGTGTCCTGCGTGAACACCCCCGCCCAGTACGCGGCTCTGGCGGCGCTGACCGGCCCGCAGGACGCGGTGGCGGCGGCCCGGCGGACGTACCGGGAGCACCGGGACCTCGCGACCGGCATCCTCGACGCGCGCGGCATCCCGTGGCTGCCGGCGACCGGGGGCATCTACCTCTGGGCGGACGTGTCGCACGCCTCCGGCGGGGACGTCGCGGCGTGGGTGGAGGACCTCGTGCGGACGGAGGGGGTCGCGCTGGCGCCCGGGTCCGCGTTCGGGCCGGCCGGTGAGGGCTGGGTGCGCATCTCCCTGACGGCGAGCGCCGCGGACCTGCGGGCCGGGCTGTCCCGGCTGCCGGCGCGGACGGTCCCCGCGGCCGGCTGACCGCGCCCGGGACCGCTCCCGGGCGGCTCAGTGCTGAGCGAGGGCCGCCTCGAACTCCGCCAGCACCGCGGGCGAGAACAGCACGAACCGCACGAGGTCGACCGGGTCGGCGTCCGCGTGCGCCGCTGCCCAGCCCCGCACGGCGTCCGTCGCGACCCGCGCCACCTCCCGCGCCGGCCAGCCGTAGACGCCGGCGCTCACCGCCGGGAACGCGACGCTGCGGGCGCCGACCTCCGCGGCGACGTCGAGCGACCGCGTGAAGCACGACCGCAGCAGCGCGGGGTCGGTCTGCCCGGCGCGCGCGTCCGGCCCCACGGTGTGGATCACCCAGCGCGCGGCGAGCCGGCCCGCGCCGGTGGCGACGGCCTCCCCGGTGGGCAGGCCGTCGGGGAGCGTCGTGCGCCGCAGCTCGCGGCACTCGGCGAGCAGGTCGGGTCCCGCCGCGGCGTGCAGGGCGCCGTCGACGCCCCCACCGCCCAGGAGCGAGGAGTTCGCGGCGTTGATCACGGCGTCGACCCGCTCGGTGGTGATGTCCGACTGCACGGCCTCGATCTGCATGGGGCCATCGTCGCGCGGACGCGCCCGGGCCGCCCTACCGTGAGCAGCGACGACGACCCACCCGGGAGGACACCGTGACCGAACCCATCCCCTCCGACGCGCCCGTGCACGACGGCCGCGAGGACGTCCCGGAGCTCGAGTACGACGAGACCGTGCCGCCGCGCCCGGAGGAGGAGGTCGCCGACGTCGCGCGAGCGGTCCCGGATCCCGCCGGCCACGGCGAGCCGGAGCTCGGCGGCGCGGACGAGGCGCGCCTGCACCCCTGAGCGGCGGCGGTTCACCCCCGCGGCACGCCGCGCCGCCGCAGCGCCGCGCGCGCCGGGGTGGGGCATGCTGTCGGCGTGCAGATCCGGCGGGTGCAGGAGGACGACTGGGAGGTCGTCCGGGACGTCCGCCTGCGCGCGCTGCGCGAGGACCCCGGCGTGTTCGGCTCGTCGCTCGCGCGTGAGGAGATGTTCGCCGAGCCGCACTGGCGGATGCGCGTCCGGGGCGCCGCGACGTGGGTCGTCGACGACGAGGGCACGCCCCGCGGCCTGGTCGGGATGATCCAGGAGCCGGGGTCGCCGACCTCCGACCGGCACGTCGTGCAGCTCTGGGTCGCCCCGGAGGTGCGCCGGCGCGGCCTCGGCTGGGCGCTCCTCGACGCCGTGAAGGAGGCCGCCCGGGCGGAGGGCGCCGCGACGGTGTCCCTGTGGGTCGTGGACGGCAACCACGCCGCGGGCGACCTGGTCGTCCGCGCGGGCTTCGAGCGGACCAACGAGCGGCACGCGCTGCCCCGCGACCCCTCCCAGGTGGAGGAGCGGCTGGTCCTGCGGCTCGGCTGACCGCTCGGCAGGCGCCCGCTCTCGCGGCTCAGGCCGGGTCGGGCGCCGACTCCAGCAGCAGCGTCACGGGCCCGTCGTTCACCAGCTCGACGGCCATGTCGGCCCCGAACACCCCGGTCGCCACGGTCAGCCCCCGCGCCCGCAGGTCGGCGACCACCGCGTCGACCAGCGGCTCGGCGACGGGGCCCGGCGCCGCGGCGTTCCACGTGGGACGACGGCCCTTGCGCGTGTCGCCGTAGAGCGTGAACTGGCTGACCACGAGGACCGGCGCACCGACGTCGACCGCCGACCGCTCGTCGCGCAGGATCCGCAGCTCCGCGATCTTCCGGGCGAGGTGCTGGACCTGCGCCGGGCCGTCACCCGGCGTGACGCCGACGAGGACCACGAGGCCCTGGCCGTCGAACGACCCGACGACCTGGCCGTCCACCGTCACCGACGCGCGGCTGGCCCGCTGGACCACGGCCCTCACGCCGCGGGCCCGCCGAACGCCGGGACGACCGCACCGACCGGCTCGCCGTGCCCGAGCACCGGCGTCGTCCCGAGCGCGTCGAGCGCCGCGACGTCCACGCCCGGCACGTCCGCCGCACCGGCGACCCGCAGCGCGGCGGCGAGGACGGCGGGCCGCGGCCGGCCACCGCCGTCCGTGACCTTGAACGCGACGGCGGACCCGTCCCGGAGCGCGGCCGCGTAGACGCCGTCGGCGCCGTCCTTCGCGACCAGGCCGGGGACCGCGCGCATCGCCCGCGTGACGTCACGCGTCGCGCCGCCCACGAGCTCGGGGTGGCCGGACATGGCCGCGGCGACCAGGGCCGGCGGCGTCCCCGGGTCCTCGACGGGCGCCGACGCGATCCGCGCGAACGCCCGGGCGAGCCCGATGAGCGTGGTCGAGAACAGCGGGGCGCCGCAGCCGTCGACGGTGGTGTGCCAGGCCTGCTGCCCGGTGAGCTCCTCGATCGCGGCGCGGCAGGCGACCTGCACCGGGTGCTCGGCGTCGAGGTAGCCGTCGGGGCCCCAGCCCGGCTCGTCGGCGTGCGCGACGCAGGTGGCCAGCATCGCCGCGTGCTTGCCGGAGCAGTTCTGGGCGACGGGCTCGGGGCCGTGGCCGTCCTGCCGCCACGCGAACGCGGCGTCCGGGTCGAGCGGCAGGTCGGGGGTGTTGTCGAGCGCCGACTCGTCCAGGCCCGCGGCCAGCAGCGTCTCCCGGACCACCCGCAGGTGCTCGGGCGTGCCGTCGTGGCTCGCGCAGGCGAGCGCCAGGTGCGGCCCGTCGAGCTCGACGCCGGCGCGCAGCATCCCGACGGCCTGGAGCGGCTTGAGCGACGACCGCGCCAGCACCGTGACCTCCGGGTCGCCGAGCGCCAGCCGGACGTCGCCCTCCGGGCCCAGGACCACGAGGTGGCCGAGGTGCACCGACTCCACGAGCTCGCCGCGGACCACGCGCGCCAGCGGCACGGCGGCGGACGCGACGTCACCGGACCGGGCGCCCGACACCGCGACGACCGCCGCCGCACCCGGCGTGCCGTGCAGGCGCTCGGCCACGTCCGGGCCGCCGGGACGGATGCCGGGCACGCTCACCACCCGCCGCGGGACGGGCCGGTGCCGCGGCCGCGGCGGCGCGAGTGCGGGCCGATGGCGGGGCGCACGTCCACCAGGTAGACGATCGCCGCGACCGCGCTGAGCAGGTCGAGGAACATCGGCACCCCGCCGATGCCCAGCGGCGGCGGGACGGCGAGGAACGCCAAGACCACCGCGATGACGAGGATGATCGTCCAGATCTGCTTGGTCTGCTTGCCCGCCGCGGAGAACGCGGTCGCGGGCCGGCGCAGGGCGTCGACGAGCGCCCACACACCCAGGCCGAGGATGACGAGGCTGAAGGCCAGCAGCAGGAGCTGCTGCGCGGAGGCGAAGATCACGCGCCGAGCCTACGGGGCGCCGCGGCTCAGATCTCGGGGAGCGCCTCGCGCGCCGTGCGGCCGTCGACGCCGCTGGCCTCCAGCAGGTCGACCACGAGCGACCGCAGCAGCAGCACGAGGCTCTGCGCCTGCCAGTCGTCGCGCGTGAGCGTGAACGGGTCGAGCTCCGCGGCGAGCGCCAGCAGCTCCTCCCGCGACCGCAGGGGCTCGGTGCCGCTGCCGAGGGCCGACGCCAGGGCGTCCGCGGCCAGCGCCACGCGGTCGACGGCGTCCGCGACCGGTCCGAGGTCGTGGGGCTGCTCGGCCTCGACCGTGGCCAGCGACCGGCGCGCCAGCACCCGGGCGTTGCGGACGGCCCGGTCCACCCGGACGGCCGCCTGCCCGACCCACGCGAGCTCCGTGCGGTGCCGGCGCGCGCGGGGCGACACCCGGCCGAGGTCCCGCGCGGCCGACGCCGCGTCCCGCCACTCGTCGAGCGCCGGCTGCGAGGCGCGCCCGCGGATCAGCGCGTCCTGGACGTCGTGCGAGGAGCGCGACCGCAGGCCCCGGGCCAGCAGCCGCAGCATCCCGGCCAGCTCCTCCACGGCGGCCCGGCCCTGGGCGCGCGGGCGCCGGCGCGGGTCGCTGGGGGTCAGCGCGGCGACGGCGAGCGCGACCAGGCCGCCGACGAGCGCGTCCGTCCACCGCCCGACGGGGCCGCCCGAGGCGCTGACCGCGGGCAGCCCGACGATGACGATGGCCTGCACCCCCGCCTGGGTGGTGAGCATCGGGCCCCGGTCGAGGAACCGGGCGATCAGCGCGGAGACCCCCAGCACGAGGCCGACCTGCCACGGTCCCGTGCCGATGCCGTGCACGACGAGGTCGCCGAGCGCGACGCCCAGCGCCACGCCCACCGCGAGCTCGGCCACCCGGCGCAGGTCCCGATCGGCGGTGAACCCGAGGGCGATCCACGCGCTGACCGGCGCGAAGAACGGCGCGCTGTGCCCGAGCACGTAGTACCCGATGGCGTACGCGACACCGGCGGCGACGACGGCCTGCAGGACCGGCACGAACGCGGTGCGGACCCGCGACCAGCCCTGGCGCGCGCGGGCGCCGACCTGCACGCGCACCGACGACGGCCCGCGCGTCGACGGCGAGGTGGCCGCTCCCGTCACAGCATCGGGTGGCCGCCGAGGCCGCGCGTCAGCGGCCCGTGCGCGGCGGGGCGGTCGGCGGAGACGCCGTCCCCCGGGACCACGGTCTCCTGCCCGGCGGTGATCGCACCGCCGTCGCAGTCCACGACCACGTCGACGTCCACCGGCGCGGAGCGCTTGACCACCGCGAGCGCGACCGGCCCGAGCTCGTGGTGCCGGACGAGGCTCGTCACCCGGCCGATCTCGCGGCCCGGCTCCCCGGTCGTCAGCAGGTCCCCGAGGTCGCGCACCGCGGCGCCGGGCTCGGGCAGCAGGTGCCCGGACCCGTCGAGGTGCAGCAGGACCAGGCGGCGCGGCGGCCGGCCGAGGTTGTGCACCCGGGCGACCGTCTCCTGGCCGCGGTAGCAGCCCTTGTCCAGGTGCACGGCCGTCCGCAGCCAGTCCAGCTCGTGCGGGATGGTCCGGTGGTCGACCTCGCGGCCGAACCGCGGGCGCCACGCCTCGACGCGGACGGCCTCGCTCGCCCACGTGCCGACCAGCGGCCAGCCCGCGGCCTCGCGCGCCCGCACGGCGTCCACCAGGCCCGCGCGGGGCACCAGCACGAGCCGCCAGACGCGGTCGGCACCGGGGTGCTGGTCGTCGGGCAGGCCGTACCGGGTGCCGCCGGGCAGCGTCCGGGGCCACGGGTCGCGCCAGGTCACCGGCTCGTCGGCCGTGCCCTCGGCGCCGACCGGCTCGCCGATCGCGGCCCAGTCGTCCGTGACGTCCGCGACCTCGACGCGCAGCATGAACCGCATCCGGTCCAGCCACGCCGCGAGCGCCGGCGCGGTCTCCGTGATGAGCCAGGTCGCCTCGCCGTCGTCCACCACGGCCGCGGCGTGCTCGACGTGCCCCTGCGGGCTGAGCACCAGCGTCTCGGTGGACGTCCGCGGCGGCAGGTCCGTCAGCTGCTGCGACGTGATCGAGTGCAGCCACGACAACCGGTCGGGGCCGGTGACCCGGACGACGCCGAGGTGCGACTGGTCGACGACGCCGCCGCCGCGGGTCAGCGCGCGCTGCTCCGCGGTGGGGTCGCCGTAGTGCCACGCCACCCCCGCGTCCGGACCCGACGCGGCGACCGCGCCGTGCCGGGCGAGCAGGGGACTGCGGTGCCGGGGCTCGACGGGCCCCGGGGCCTCGGGCTCCGTGCTCGGGGTGGCGGCCTCGGCGGTCACGTCACTCCACCACGCGGCTGAGGCGCGCCGACGCGTACGACTGCAGCTCGTGGCCGAACGCGGCGAGGTCGTGCGCCCACATGAGCTCGCCCTGCACGAGGCCGTACAGGCGCTTGCCGGCGGTGACCTCCGCGCCGGTGGCGGTGCGGGCGATGAGGTCGCTCACCAGGTCGATGCGGCCGTTGCCCGTCGCCCCCACGTACACGGCGACGTGCCCGGAGGGGTCGGCGAGCAGCAGCTCGACGGGGTGCAGGTCCGAGCCGAGGCCCTCGGGCCGGTCCGGCGGGACTCGCCAGTAGCCCTGCTCGGTGGCCCACACGGCGCCGTCGTCGGCCGCGTCGGGGACCGGCTCCTGCGCCGGGGTGCCGTCGGCGTCGGCGAGCGCGGACGCGTCGTCCGGCGCCTCGACGAGCCGGATGGTCGACGTGTAGGAGAGATAGGGCCCGCCGTCGTGGTCGATCACCACGTCCTGCGTGAACGCCGTCTCCTCGATGCCCGGGTACCCGACGACGCCCTCGCCGTGCCACCGGCCGACGAGCCAGGCCAGCGGGTACATCTCGGGCGCGAGGCCCTCAGGGAGGGTGAACGCCATCCGATGCCCTTCTTCCTCAGCGCTGTCCCTTGAACAGCCGGTAGACCACGAAGAATGCGAACCAGCCGATCGTGATCGTCGCAGCGACGAGCAGACCGATGAACACGATCTCGAGTGCCTGCATGCACCGATCCTAACGACGGAAACCCCGTGCGCCTTCCCGGCCCGCCCGGACCGGGCCCGTCGGGGGCACGGACTGCGCCCCGTAGCGGGGACTGCGCCCGCTGCAGAGGGCGCGGTCCCGGGCAGCGGGCGCAGTCCGTGCGCGCCGGCGGCGGGAGGGGCGCGCGGGTCAGGCCGGGCGGCGGAGGCGGGCGCCGAGGAGGTACAGCTCGCAGCCGAGGCACAGGCCGAACACCGCGTTCAGCACCGCCGCGACCAGCGCGAGGGCCGCCGCGACCGGGACCGCCGCGCCGACGCCGAGGAGCGCCAGCAGCACGCCCGCCCCGGTGATGACGAGCCCGACGAGCTGGGCGAACCGTGGCGGGCGCGGGTCCTCGAGCTCGGTCGGCGGGGCCAGGCGGGGGCGCACGAGCGCGCGGAACAGCAGGCCCTGCACCGTCCCCTGGGCGCCGCGGGCCGCCCCGAGCGCGAACAGCGCGGCGACGACGGCGAGCGCGACCGTCCCCGCGGTGCCGGGCAGCAGCAGCACGACGACCAGCAGGACGGCGGTGACGGCGGCGCCGAACCGCGGGCCGCGCGGGTCGATGCCCGCCGGGGCCCCGGCGGGTCGCAGCGGGGTGGTGCCGGCGGGGGTGGTGCCGGCGGGGGTGGTGCCGGGCGAGGTGCTCATGGCGGTCCTCCACGGGGGACGCGGGCGGGTGGGGCGAGGA
>NZ_CABEGA010000039.1 GCF_901521055.1 Cellulomonas hominis
ATCACCGCGTCCGCCGGGACGGTCGTCGCCGGCCTGCTCTGCCTCCTGCTCTCGGACCTCGCGTCGAACCGCAGCCTCGGGCCGGTCGGCGCGATCGGCATCGCGTCCGCGTACCTGGCGGCGTTCACGCTCCTGCCGCTGCTGCTGCTCGTCGCGGGCCGGCGGTCCCGGGTGCTGTTCTGGCCGCGCGTCCCGCGCCCGGAGATCGGCGCGCACGCCGCCGGTCCCGCGGCGGAGCCCGTGGCGGCCGGCCAGACCGGACCGGCGCACCACGGGACGCACGTCGCGCCCGGGTCCGGCGCCGACCCCGCGCCGGCGGCGGGGCTGTGGGGCCGGCTCGCCCGGGGCGTGGGCCGCCGGGACCGGGTGGTCTGGGTCGTCACCACCGTCGTGCTGCTCGGGTTCGCCGCGTTCCTCCCGACGTTCCAGGCGTCCGGGACCGGCCAGGCCGACGTGTTCCTCAGCGACGTCGACGCCGTGGCCGGCGAGGAGGTGCTCGCCGAGCACTTCCCGGCCGGCACGGTGCAGCCCGCGACCGTCGTCGTGGCCGCCGAGGACGCCGACGCGGTGGTCGAGGCGGCACTCGGGGTGGACGGCGTGGTGTCGGCGACCCCGTACACCGGGGCGTCGAGCGGCGCGCCTGCCGGCCCGCCCACGGACGGGGCCGCCGAGGCCGCGGAGCCGGTCGTCGTCGACGGGAACGTGCGCGTCGACGTCGCCACCCAGGACGCCGCCGACACCACGGCGGGCGTCGACACCGTCGAGCGGCTGCGGGAGGCCGTGCACGAGGCGGTGCCCGACGCGCTGGTCGGCGGGGCGGCCGCGGAGACGCTCGACGCGCAGGACGCTGGCACCCGGGACCTGCGGGTGATCGTGCCGGTGGTGCTGGTCGTCATCCTGCTGATCCTCATGGTGCTGCTGCGGTCCGTGGCCGCCGCGGTGCTGCTCATGCTGGCGAACGTGCTGTCCTTCGCGGCGGCGCTCGGCGTGGCGGCGCTCGTGTTCGAGCACGTGCTCGACTTCCCGGGGGCCGACCCCGCCGTGCCGCTCTACGCGTTCACGTTCCTGGTCGCGCTCGGGGTCGACTACTCGATCTTCCTCATGACGCGGGTCCGGGAGGAGAGCGTGCGCAGCGGCACCCGCGTGGGCGTGCTGCGCGGCCTGGCGGTGACCGGCGGGGTGATCACGTCGGCCGGGATCGTGCTCGCGGCGACGTTCGCGGCGCTCGGCGTCATCCCGCTGCTGTTCCTGGCCCAGCTGGCGTTCATCGTGGCGTTCGGCGTGCTGCTCGACACGCTGGTCGTGCGGAGCCTGCTCGTGCCGGCCCTGGTGCACGACCTCGGCCCGCGGACCTGGTGGCCCAGCCGGCTCGCCCGCCAGGAGGCCGTCGACCGGGCGGCCTAGGGTGGCGGCCATGACGGACACGCTGCGGGTGGGACTGGTCGGGTACGGGTCGGCGGGGCGGGGCATCCACGCCCGCCTGCTCCGCGAGGTCGGCGCGCAGGTGGTCCGGGTCGTCACCCGGAGCCCCGAGCGGGCCGCCGTCGCGGAGGAGGACTGGCCGGACGTCGCGGTCGACGGGGAGGTCGCGGGGATGCTCGCGCACGCCGGCGACCTCGACGTGGTCGTCATCGCCAGCCCCACGGGCCGGCACGCAGAGCACGTGCGCCTCGCGCTCGCGGCGGGGGTGGCCGTGGTCGTCGACAAGCCGCTGGCCACGACCGCCGACGAGGCCGCGGAGCTCGCCCGGGCCGGTGCCGAGGCGGGGGGCAGGCTCACCGTGTTCCAGAACCGGCGGTGGGACCCGGAGCAGCTGACGCTGCGGGCGCTGCTCGACGCCGGGGAGCTCGGCCGGGTGCACCGGTTCGAGCGGCGCTGGGAGCGGTTCCGGCCCGTGCCGCAGAACCGGTGGAAGGAGAACGACACCCGCGCCGGCGGCCTGCTGCTGGACCTCGGAGCGCACCTGGTCGACTCGGCGGTGCAGCTGTTCGGCCCGGTCGCGAGCGTGCACGCCGAGCTCCGGAACATCACCACGCCGGCGGTCGACGACGTGTTCCTCGCGCTCACCCACGCGGCACGCCCGGACGGGACGGCGGTCATCAGCCACCTGCAGGCCGGCGGGCTCGTGGGCGCGCCCGGCCCGCGCACGCGGGTGCTCGGGGAGCGCGGGGCCTACCTGGTCACGAGCTTCGAGGGGGAGGCGACGCCGTTCGCCGTCCTGGACGAGGCCGCGGGGGAGGACCACGAGGGCTGGCTGGTGCGCGGCGCCGAGAAGCAGCCGGTCCGCCGCGCGCCGGGCGGGCACCCCGACTTCTACCGCGCGGTCGAGGCGTGGGTCCGCGGCACGGGGCCGGTCCCGGTGGACCCGGCGGACGCGGTGGTCACGGCGCGGGTCCTGGACGCGGCGCGGGTCTCGTCGGCGGAGCACCGCGTGGTCCAGCTCGACGCCCCCTGACCGACGCCCCGCGCCCTTCCTCCCCATCCCCTCCCGCGCGCCGCCCCTCCCGCTGAGACTGCAGAACCCGGGCGGTTCGCGGGCCGGGAACCGCCCAGCAGCTGCAGTCTCGGCGACCTGCGGTCAGCGCAGCATCGCGGCCGCGGCGGCCTCCGGCGTGGGGTGCAGGTGCACGAACCCCGCCGCCGCCAACGCCGTCGGGGTCGCGCGCAGGCTGCCCAGGATCTCCTCGGAGAACTGCCCGATCGCGATCTTCAGCGCCCAGCCCGGCACCCGCACGAGCGCGGGGCGGTGCAGCTCCGCGGCGATCGCCCGGACGATGTCGCCGTGCCGCGCCGGCTGCGCCACCAGGTTCACCGGCCCGGACACCGGCGCGTCGAGCAGGTGCAGGATCGCGCGGACCTCGTCCTCCAGGCTGATCCAGCTCCAGTACTGGCGCCCCGTCCCGAGCGGCCCGCCCACGCCGAGGCGGATCAGCGGCAGCAGCTTGCCCAGCGCGCCGCCGCGGGGCGCCAGGACGATGCCGCTGCGCAGGAACGCCACGCGGACGCCGGGGCGCGCGACGGCCGGCGCGGCGGCGGCCTCCCAGGCCCGCACGACGCCGGACAGGAACGTCTCGCCGTACGGCTCGGCCTCCGTGACCAGGTCCTCGCCGCGCTCGCCGTAGGCGCCGGTCGCCGATCCCTGGAGCAGCACCCGCGGCGGCCGGTCCATGTCCGCGATCGCGGAGGCGATCAGCCCGGTGCTCCGGGTGCGGGACTCGATGACGACCCGCTTGCGGGCGTCCGTGAGGCGCTTGTCCCCGACCCCCGCGCCCGCGAGGTTCACCACGGCGTCGGCGCCGGCGAGCGCCTCGGGGGGCAGCACGCCGGCGTCGGGGTCCCACCGGACCTCGTCGGTGCCGCGCGGGGCCCGGCGGACCAGCCGCCGCACCGTGTGCCCCTCCGCCCGCAGGCGCTCGACCAGCGCCGTCCCGATCAGCCCGCTCGACCCCGCCACCACCACGACCATGGCGCGACCCTACGTCCCGGACCCGGGCCGGGCCCGTGGGGCGCCTGCCCCTAGGGTGGGGCGCCATGGACGCCGACCGCCCGACGCCGCCGCTCGCCGTGGTCGCCGCCGAGGCCGGGGTCTCCGTGCCGACGGTGTCGAAGGTGCTGAACTCCCGCGCCGACGTGGCCCCGGCCACCCGGCAGCGGGTGACGGAGGCGCTCGCACGGCACGGGTACGCGGTGCGGCCCTCGGGCAGCCGGCGCACGGGGTTCGTCGACCTGCGGATGGTCGACCTGGACAGCACCTGGGCGGAGGCGGTGGTGCGGGGCGCGGCGCGTGCGGCGGCCCGGCTGGGCTCCGACCTGGTCGTGACCGTCGACCCCGACACCGGGTCGTCCGGCGCCTGGGTCAGGCACGCGCTCGCGCGGGGCACGGACGGGCTGGTCAGCGTGGTGGGGGTGCCGGACGACGCCGCCCGGGCGGACCTCGGGAGGGCGGCGGTCCCGCTGGTGGTCGTCGACCCCCGGACCCGGCCCGACCCGGACCTGCTGGCGGTCGGCGCGACGAACTTCCGCGGCGGGCTGGACGCCACCGCGCACCTCGTGGGCCTGGGTCACCGGCGCATCGCGATCATCACCGGACCCCAGGAGCAGGACAACGCCGTCGCGCGCCTGGCGGGGTACCGGACGGCGCTGATCCAGGCGGGCATCGGCGCCGACGACGACCTGGTCCGCGACGGGGACTACAGCGTGGACGGCGGGTTCCGGGCGGCGAGCGTGCTGCTGCGCCTGGACGACCCGCCGACCGCCGTGTTCGCCACCTCGGACGACACGGCGATCGGCGTGCTGCGCGCCGCCCGCGAGCACGGGGTCCGGGTGCCGGACGACCTGGCGGTGGTCGGCTTCGACGACCTGCCCGTGGCCGCGTGGCTGGACCCCGCGCTCACGACCGTCCGGCAGCCGCTCGCCGAGATGGGCGACGCCGCCGTCACGCTGGTGCACCGGGCGCGGGAGGGTGCTCCCGGCCCGGCGCACCTGGAGCTCGCGACCCGGCTGGTGGTCCGGGGCTCGACGAGCCCGCCGCGCTGAGCGGCCGCCGTGCACCGGGCGTCAGCCGTGCCCGCCCCGCGCGACGACGAGCGTGAGCGGCCGCGACTGCACGGTGATCCCCGCGTCGTTCGTGGTGCTCACGGTGACGCGGTGCGCCCCGCGCTGGGTGACGGGCGTGACGGCGCACGACCACGCGCCGTCGGCGTCGACCTCGGCGGTGCACCACGTGCCCCCGTCCCGCCCGGTGACGGTCAGGTGGGCGCCGGGCTCGCCGGTGCCGGCCAGGTGGTCGATCTGCGCGACCGGGCGGCGCGGTGCGGGGTCGGTGACAGCCGGGACCACCGGCTCCGCCGCGGACGAGAACACCTCGGCGGCCAGCACGGGCCGCAGGCGCTGCTCCATCTCGTCGTCCGTGACGTAGTCCCGCAGGGCGCCGTCGTCCAGGTAGTTGCCGATCGCCGCGACGATCATCGACTGGTCCAGGGACAGGTACCGCTCGGCGACGGTCCCGGACCGCACCGCGACCGAGTCGTAGAAGCCGCCCGGCCCGTAGCCGCCGAGGTCGTCGGCGATGTTCTGCAGGTTCTCGACCACGCCGCGCGGGTCGTACTCCAGCCCGAGGAACGCGGCGTGCGGGGTCACGACGCCGTCGCCGAACTCCGGGTCCGGGTCGGTGCCCTCGCGGCAGCCGGCGAACCCGGCGTCGACGTCGGTCGTCCCGTCGGACAGGTAGCCGTCCGAGCGCATGCCCAGCGCGTCGACGCCGTACTCCGCGTAGCCGCCGTGCGGGTTGCTGGCGGGGGAGAACCCCCAGTAGCCGTAGCCGGCCTCCTCGAGCCCGTGCTGCTTCTGGGCCTCGACGACCAGCGGGTGGTTCACACCCCAGGACCGCGGAGCCCACTCGGACTCCGGGACCAGCATGTCCGGCATCAGCGCCTCGAACATCGACCCGCCCCACCCGGGCACCAGCGCCATGTCCCCGTAGTGGTACACGCCCTCGTACACGGGGACACCGCTGTAGGTGCGCGTCACGCCGCTCGGGCGCTGCTCCTGCCACGACCAGTCGCACGTCGACGGGAACGTCCGGTACGTGCCGTAGTACGCCTCCGGCGGGATCTCGCCGTCGGTGATGCCCAGGTACAGGGCGATCCGGGTCTCCGACACCGTCGTGTCGTAGTGGTGGCAGGTGTAGTAGACGGTCTCGCCGCCGGTGTAGTTCCCGGGCACCGAGCAGCCGGCGGGCTCGGAGTCCCAGAAGCCCCCGCGCAGCAGGCCGACGCCGAGGTCCGGTCGCCCGTCCGGGTTGTAGTAGATGCCGAAGTGCATCGAGTCGTAGATCGCCTGCGCGTCGGCGGCCAGCGAGGGCTCCGCCTCGGCGACCACCCGCAGCGCGGCGGCCAGCCACCCGTTGTCCACTGAGCTGAGGAAGTGCTCGACCACCGTGCCGTCGCCCGGCCAGGTGTCCACGCGGGCACCCGTCGCCGGGTCGTACCAGTTGTAGAACATCCCGCTCGCGTCGTGCCGGTCCATCGTCGCCAGCGTGCCGAGCGTCGTGGCGAGCCGGTCGCGCGCCTCCGCCGGGTCCAGCACGCCCAGGTCCCGCGCGACGACGGTCGACCAGAGGTAGCCGCCGATGTTCGTGGGGGAGGTGTAGGCGCTCGCGGTCGACGGGTCCAGCGCGCCGGCGATGTTGTCGGCCACCAGGCCGGTGCCGGGGTCGGTCATCGCCTCCAGCGACCCGTAGGTGTCGGTGAGCCAGCCGCGCAGCAGGTCCTCGTCGACCTGGCCGTGACCGCCACCATGACCAGCCCCGTGGCCGTTGCCCGCGGGGGCGGGCGTGGCGGCGAGGCCGGCTGCCGGCGTCAGCGCCGCACCGGCCGCGGCGAGGACCACCGCGACGCCCGCCGCGGCCACCGCCCGGCGGCGCCTGCCGCGGCGCGGGGTCCGGCCGTCGGGGGAGTCGGAGGGAGGGCGCCGGTCGTCGGCGCGGGCTGCTTCTCGCATCGGGCACGTCCTCGTGGTCCGGGGCGCCGAAATTTCGACACCCGTTGTCGAAAGAGCCCGAGCACGGTAGCCGCGCCGTCGGCACCCGTCAACGGGTGCGCGAACGCCGACGCCCCGGCGACCGCGAGGGTCACCGGGGCGTCGGGGGTGCGACGAGGCGCACGCGTCAGAGGCCGACCTCGGCCTCGAACGCGCCCTCCTCGATCCGCTGCTTCACCGTCATGAGGTACCGCGAGGCGTCCGCGCCGTCCACCAGGCGGTGGTCGTACGACAGGGCCAGGTAGCACATCGACCGGATCGCGATGACCTCGGCGCCGTCGGCGTCCGTGGTGACCACGGGGCGCTTGACGATCGTGCCGGTGCCGAGGATCGCGGAGGTGCCGCCGGGGACGATCGGCGTGTCGAACAGCGCGCCGCCGGAGCCCGTGTTGGTCACCGTGAAGGTCGCGCCGGACAGCTCGTCCGGGGTGACCTTGTTGGCGCGGGTGCGGCCCGCGAGGTCGGCGATCTTGCGGCCGATGCCCGCGAGGTTGAGGTCGCCGGCGTCCCGGATCACCGGCACGACGAGGCCGCGCTCGGTGTCGACCGCGATGCCCACGTTCTCCGTGCCGTGGTAGGTGATCTCCTTGCCCTCGAGCACGCCGTTGATCTTGGGGTGCACCTTGAGGGCCTCGACGGCCGCGAGGACGAAGAACGGCAGGAACGTGAGGTTGACGCCCTCGCGTGCCTTGAAGCCCTCCTTCGCCTTCGCCCGCAGGCGCGCCACCTTGGTGACGTCGACCTCGACCACGGTGGTCAGCTGCGCCTGGCTGTGCAGGGCGTCGACCATGCGCTCCGCGATGACCTGCCGCAGGCGGCTGGCCTTCTCGGTGGTGCCGCGCAGCGGCGACGGCTCCAGCGACTTCGGGGCGGCAGCGGCGGCCGGGGCGGCAGCAGCGGCCGGGGCCGCGGGGGCCTGCGCGGCGGCGGCGGCCTTGGCGGCCTCCTCCGCCTTCGCGGCGGCCTCCAGGACGTCCTCCTTGCGGATGCGGCCGCCGACGCCGGTGCCCGTGAGGGTCGAGACGTCGACGCCCTTCTCCGCGGCGAGCTTGCGGACCAGCGGGGTCAGGTACGACCCGCCGGCCTGCGGGGCGGGGGCCGACGCGGCCGGGGCCGGCTGAGCCGGAGCGGCGGGCGCGGCGGCCGGGGCCGGGGTGCCCTGCGACGGCTGGGTCGGCGCGGAGACCGGCGCCGGGGTGGGGGCCGGGGCCTCCTCCGGCGCGGCGGACTGCGCGGCGGCCTCGGTGACCGGCGGCGCGGCGGCCGTCGCGGTCTCGCCGGACTGCGACGCCGGGGCGGCGGCCGCGCCCGAGCCGATGACGGCCAGCGGGGCGCCGACCTCGGCGGTCTCGTCCTCGCCGACCAGGATCTGCTGCAGGACGCCGGCGAACGGCGACGGGACCTCGGTGTCGACCTTGTCGGTCGAGATCTCCAGCAGGGGCTCGTCGACCTCGACGGAGTCGCCCACGGCCTTCAGCCAGCGGGTGACGGTGCCCTCGGTGACGGACTCGCCGAGCGCCGGCAGGGTGACCTGCTGGCCGTCGACGTCGCCGCCGGACACCGGCTGCTCCTGCTGCGCGGGCTGCTCCGCCTGCGCGGGCTGCTCGGCCGGTGCGGCCTGCGGGGCGGCCTCGGCCTCGGGCGCCGGGGAGCCGTAGCCCTCGCCGGACGTCGTCTGCTCGGCGGGGGCGGGCGTGGACTCCTGCGCCGGCTGCTCGGCCGGGGCGGACTGGCCGCCGCCCGCGCCGGAGCCGTCACCGATCACGGCGAGGACGGCGCCGACCTCGGCGGTCTCGTCCTCCTGCACCAGGATCTGCTCGAGGACGCCCGCGAACGGCGAGGGCACCTCGGTGTCGACCTTGTCGGTCGAGATCTCGAGCAGGGGCTCGTCGACCTCGACGCGGTCGCCCACGTTCTTGAGCCAGCGGGTGACGGTGCCCTCGGTGACGGACTCGCCGAGAGCGGGAAGCTGCACGTTGTCGGACATGACCGCTCGTGTCTCCTTCGAAGTTCGTGTGGTCAGTTGTGGGCGTGCAGCGGCTTGCCGGCCAGCGCCAGGTGCGCCTCGCCGAGTGCCTCGTTCTGCGTGGGGTGGGCGTGGACGAGCGACGCGACGTCCTCGGGGTAGGCCTCCCAGTTCACGATGAGCTGGCCCTCCCCGATGAGCTCGCCGACGCGCGCGCCGATCATGTGGACACCGACGACCGGGCCGTCCTTCTGCCGCACGAGCTTGATGAAGCCCTGCGTCGCGAGGATCTGGCTCTTGCCGTTGCCGCCCAGGTTGTACTCGAGGGTCTCGACCGCGTCGGCCCCGTGCACCTCCTTGGCCTTCGCCTCGGTCAGGCCGACGGACGCGACCTCGGGGTCGGAGTAGGTGACGCGCGGGATGCCGGACTCGACGATCGGCTGCGGGTTCAGGCCCGCGATCTCCTCGGCGACGAAGATGCCCTGGGCGAAGCCGCGGTGCGCGAGCTGCAGGCCCGGGACGATGTCGCCGACGGCGTAGATGTTGCCGACGCCGGTGTGCAGGCGCTCGTTCGTGATGACGAAGCCGCGGTCCAGGGTGATGCCCTGCTGCTCGTAGCCCAGGTCGGCGGTGCGGGGGCCGCGGCCGACGGCGACGAGCAGGATGTCCGCGTCGAACGTCTTGCCGTCCTCGAGCGAGACGTGCACGCCGGCGTCGTCCTGGGTCACGCCGGAGAACCGGACGCCCAGGTTGAACGCGATGCCGCGCTTGCGGAAGGCGCGCTCGAAGGCCTTGGACAGCGCCTCGTCCTCGTTCGGGACCAGGTGGGGGAGCGCCTCGATGATCGTGACGTCCGCGCCGAACGACTTCCAGACGCTCGCGAACTCCGAGCCGATGACGCCGCCGCCGAGGATGATCGCGGACTTCGGCACGAAGTCCATCTTCAGCGCCTGGTCGGAGGTCATCACGCGGCCGCCGATCTCCAGGCCGGGCAGCGAGCGGGCGTAGGAGCCGGTGCCGAGGATCACGTTGCGGCCGGTGACGCGCTCGCCGTTCACCTCGACCGTGTCCTGCGCCACGAGCTTGCCGTAGCCCTCGAAGACGGTGATCTTGCGGGACTTGATGAGGCCCTGCAGGCCCTTGTACAGCCGGCCGATCACCGAGTCCTTGTACTCGTTGACGCCGTTCATGTCGATGCCCGTGAGCTGCGTCTGCACGCCGAAGTGCGAGCCCTCGCGGGCGTTGTCGGCGAGCTCCGCGGCGTGCAGCAGGGCCTTGGTCGGGATGCACCCGTTGTGCAGGCAGGTTCCGCCGACCTTGTCGCCCTCGATCAGGGCGACGCTCAGGCCGAGCTGGGCACCGCGGAGCGCAGCCGCGTAGCCGCCACTCCCTCCGCCCAGGACGACGATGTCGAAAGCGGATCCGGTCGTGTCGGACACGTGAAGACTCCTCCGGCGCAGACTTGTGGAACGCGGTTGTTCCGAGTCATCTTGTCATCTCCGCATAGGCCCGACGACCCAGATCACCGCGCCTGCCCTGTGATTCTGGAGACAGTCATCCCATGTCTCGGGGGTCCGGGGCGCGCGAACTGCCGGGTGCGGCTGTGCGGGTGAATCCCAGCCGGTGCCCAGAATGCGCCGTTAGGCTCGACGCATGGGCCTGTTCTCACGTCTGCGTCGCCGGTCCGGCACCCCCGCGGCCCCGGACGCCCCGCCCACCGGGAAGGCCGCCCGGGAGGAGACGCTGGAGCACCTGCGCGAGTTCACCCGCAGCCGCGTGGGCGTCGAGGCGTACCTGGAGCCCCAGACCAACGTCACGCAGACCACGCTCATGCTCATCGCCACCGACGGGGAGTGGACCCGCCGCCGGGTGCCCGACGCGCGCGCGGGCCACGAGCTCGCCCGCACCCTGGGCGTGCCCCTCTACGACGTGCAGCGCACCGGCTACCCGCAGCGCATGCGCGACTGGAACACCCGGCAGCGGATCCTGCGGGAGCGCGCCGCCCGGGAGCGGGCCGAGCGCCGCGCGTCCGACCCGCGCTGAGCGCGGGTCAGCGCACCGCGCGGGCCTCGATCAGCGCGAGCAGGGTGCGGACGCCGACGCCGGTGCCCCCGACGGGCGTGTACCCGAACGCGGCCTTCTCGTTGAACGCGGGGCCGGCGATGTCGAGGTGCGCCCACGGGGTCGCCCCGACGAACTCCTGCAGGAAGATGCCGGCGGTGAGCATGCCGCCGAACCGGTCGCCGATGTTCGCGAGGTCCGCGACCTTCGACTTCAGGCCGGCGCGCAGGTCGGCGGGCAGCGGCATCGGCCAGAACGCCTCGCCGGCGGCCTCCGCGGCGTCGACGACCTCGGTGCGGACGTCGTCGGTGCCCATGACGGCGGACACGCGCGGGCCGAGCGCGACCAGCTGGGCGCCGGTGAGCGTCGCGATGTCGATGACGACGTCCGGCTTCTCCTCGACCGCGGCGACCAGGCCGTCCGCCATGACGAGCCGGCCCTCGGCGTCGGTGTTGAGCACCTCGACGGTCTTGCCGCCGCGGATGGTCAGCACGTCGGACGGGCGCTGCGCGGTGCCGGACGGCATGTTCTCCGCGAGGCACAGCCAGCCGGTGACGGCCACGGGCAGCTCGAGCCGGGCGGCGGCCACGACGGTGTGCAGCACGGCGGCCGCACCGGCCATGTCGGACTTCATCGCGTCCATGCCGGCGGCGGGCTTGATCGAGATGCCGCCGGAGTCGAACGTGATGCCCTTGCCGACCAGCGCGACCTTCGCGGCCGGGCGCGACGGCGTGTAGGACACCTTGACGAGGCGCGGCGGGCGGGCCGACCCCTGGCCGACGCCGAGGATGCCGCCGTAGCCGCCGGCCGCGAGGGCCTTCTCGTCGAGCACGGTCACCTTGAGGTTCCGGGTGCCGGCGTCCTTCACGGCCGCCTTCGCGGCGTCGGCGAACGCGGCGGGGAACAGGTCGTTCGGCGCGGCGTTCACCAGGTCGCGCACGCCGTGCACGGCCGCGGCCAGCACCTCGGCGCGGGCCAGCGCCGCCTGCGCGGCCTTGTCGCGGGACCGCGGGCTCAGGACGGTGATGTCCTCGGCGGGGGCGCCGGTCTGCTCGCCCGTGCGGTAGCGGGTGTAGGAGTACGCGCCCAGCAGCGCGCCCTCGGCGACCGCCGCGACCTGCGGGACGTCCTCGGCGGGCAGGGCCAGCGCGACGGTCCGGGCGCCGCCCAGCTCGCGCAGGGCCGCTCCGGCCGCGCGCCGCAGGGTCTCCGGCTCGGGGGAGTCGCCCGCGTCGAGCGCGCCGACACCGGTGAGGACCACGACCTTCGCCGCGAGCCCCGTCCCGGCGGGCACGCGCCGCACCTCGTCGACGGCGCCCGTCACGCCGAGCACCCCGGCGAGGCCGGTCACCTGCGCGGCGGTGTCGGCGGGCAGCCAGTCGGCGCCGACGACGCGGGGGCCGGACGGGCTGCTCGCGACCGCGACGACGAGGGCGTCGGCGGTCTGGCGGGTGGGGTTCGCGGAGGTCAACGTCACTCGGGGCACCAGCCGATGCTAGCGGTGCGCCCGGTACCGTGGGGCCCCGTGACCCCCGTCCTCCTGTACGCCGTCGCCGCGGCGGCGCTGCTGCTCGCCGGCTGGGCGGGCTGGTTCGCGGTCCGGGACCGGGCCGTCGTGCTGCGCCAGCTGTGGGGCGCCGCGGTGGTCGAGGGCCTGATGGTGGTGCAGGCGGTCGTCGCCGGCGTCCTGCACGCGACCGGGACGGTCCCCGCCGAGCCGGCCGTGTTCTGGGGCTACGTCGTCACGCAGCTCGTCCTGCTGCCCGCCGCCGCGCTGTGGGCGTTCGCCGAGCGCAGCCGGTGGTCGTCCGTCGTGCTGCTCGTGGCCGCGGTCGCCGTCGCGTTCCTGCAGCTCCGTCTCGACCAGACCTGGGGGTCCTGATGACCACGCCCGCGCCCGGCCGTCCGTCGGCACCCGTCGCCGGGGCACCCGCGAGGAGCACCGCCGCCGGACCCGGCCGCGTGCTGGTCGCCGTGTACGGGGTGTTCGCCCTCGCGGCGACGGCCCGCGCGGGGTTCCAGATCGCGGAGAAGTTCGACGAGGCGCCCCTCGCGTACCTGCTGTCCGCGCTGGCCGGGGTCGTGTACGTGGTCGCGACGCTCGCGCTCGCGAGGGACTGGCGGCCCGTGGCGTGGGCGGCCGTGGCCGTCGAGCTCGTCGGGGTGCTGGCCGTGGGGACCCTGTCGCTGCTCGACGCGGGGGACTTCCCGGACGAGACCGTGTGGTCCGCGTACGGGCAGGGGTACGGCTACGTCCCCCTCGTCCTGCCGTTCCTCGGGCTCGCGTGGCTCTGGCGCACCCGCCCGGGCCGCGCCGCCGGACCGGCGGCGGGCGACGGGTCCCGGCCGGCGCCCCCGGCCGGCCAGTAGGTTGGTGGACGTGTACGGCCTCCTCTTCCGCCTGGTCTTCGCCCGCCTCGACCCCGAGCGGGCGCACCACCTCGCGTTCCGCGCGATCCGCGTCGCCTCGCGCGTCCCCGTCCTGCGGGGGGTGCTGCGGTCCGCCCTGGCGGTGCCGCCGTCCGCCGCCGTGCGGGTGCTCGGCCGGACGTTCCCGTCGCCCTTCGGGCTCGCGGCGGGCTTCGACAAGAACGCCGTCGGGGTCCCCGGCCTGACGATGCTCGGCTTCGGGTTCGTCGAGGTCGGCACCGTCACGGCGTGGCCGCAGCCCGGCAACGAGGCCCCGCGGCTGTGGCGGATCGTCGACCGGCGCGCCCTGCGCAACCGGATGGGCTTCAACAACGAGGGCGCCGTCGCGGTCGCCCGGCGGCTGCGGAAGCTGCGTTCGACCGCCGCCGGCCGCGCCCTGGTCGTCGGCGTCAACATCGGCAAGACCAAGGTGACACCGCCGGAGGACGCCGCCGACGACTACGCCACCAGCGCCGGCCATCTCGCGCCGTACGCGGACTACCTCGTGGTCAACGTCTCGTCGCCGAACACCCCCGGGCTTCGCGACCTGCAGTCGGTGGACGCGCTGCGGCCGATCCTGCAGGCCGCCCGGACCGCCGCCGACGAGGCCGCCGCCGCGGTGCCCCGGCCGCGGGTGCCGCTGCTGGTGAAGATCGCCCCCGACCTGGCCGACGCGGACGTCGACGCGGTCGCGGACCTGGTGGCCGAGCTCGGGCTCGACGGCGTGGTCGCCGTCAACACCACGATCGCGCACGACCTCGGCGAGGGCGGCCTGTCCGGCCCGCCGCTGCTGGACCGCGGGCTCGTGGTGGTCGCGCGGCTGCGGCACCGCCTCGGTGCGGGACCCGTCGTGATCGGCGTCGGCGGGATCAGCACCGCGGCGGACGCGCAGGCCTACCTCGCCGCGGGCGCCGACCTGGTCCAGGGCTACACCGGCTTCATCTACGAGGGGCCGTTCTGGGCGTCCCGGATCGGCCGGGCGCTCGCGCGCGACGCCGCCGCCCGCGCCGAGCGGGTCGCCCCGTGACCGCGCTGCGGCCCCGGTGGGCGTGGGAGTACACGGGCGCGGACGGGCAGGTGCTGGACCGGCCGCTGTCGCCGGTGTTCCCGACCCGGTTCGACGCGGAGGAGTGGTTCGGGCTGCAGTGGCGCGCGCTGCGCGAGCAGGGCGTGCGGACCGCCCGGCTGCGGAACGACGGCACCGTGGTGCCCCCGGCCTACGACCTCACCGCGGTCCCGGAGCAGGTGCTCGGCAACCCGCGGGCCTGACGAGGCCCGGGCTCCGGCCCCGCTCAGACGAACGCGCTGGGCCGCGCGGCCGCGTACGCGCCGTCTCGGTCCGCTCCTGGCGACCCGAGCGCCGCCCACGCCATCGCGAGCCCGTCGACGGCCCGCCGCAGCTCCGCCGCGGGCGCGGTGAAGGGCACGCGGAGCCGGTCCTCCAGCCCGCCGTCGACGCCGAAGGCCGGCCCGGGCGCCACCCGCACACCGTGCGCGAGGGCGAGCGCGCTGAGCGCCGACGACACCGGCGCGCCCAGGTCCACCCACAGCGACTGGCCGCCGGCCGGCACCGTGAACCGCCAGCCGGGCAGCCGCTCCGCCAGCAGGCCGGCGAGCAGGTCCCGGCCCGCGCGGAGCTGCGCGCGCCGCTCCTCGACCGGTTCGGCGCCCAGCCGCAGCAGCTCGACGGCCACGAGCTGGTCCAGCACCGCGGTGCCGAGGTCCGTTGCCCGGCGAGCCAGCGCGAGCCGCGTGACGAGGTCCGCCGGTCCGCGCAGCCAGCCGACCCGGAGGCCGCCCCAGTGGCTCTTCGACATCGAGCCGATCGCCACCACGCGGGCCGCCCGGCCGTCGCCCGCCCACGGCTCCGGCCCGGGGCCGTCCAGCGTGAGGTCGGTCAGCACCTCGTCGCCGGCCACGACCGTGCCCGTGCGCGCGGCGAGCTCCCGCACCCGGGCGCGGCCGGCGGCGCTCAGCGTCGCACCGGTCGGGTTGTGGTGGTCCGGGATCAGGTAGACGAGCCGCGGCGCGACCTGGCGGACCGTCGACTCCAGCAGGTCCAGGTCGGTGCCGGCGGGTCCCGTCGGGACCGGCACCGGGCGGGCACCCGCGGCGCGCACCGCCTCGATCGCGTGCGGGTAGGTGGGCTGCTCGACGACCACCCGGTCGCCGGGGCCGGCGTGCGTGGACATGAGCAGGGCGATCGCGTGCTGCGCACCGGTCGTCACGAGCACCTGGTCGGGGGACGTGGGGGTCCCGCGCGCGGTGTACCGGTCGGCGACCGCCTCGCGCAGGACGTCCAGGCCGAGCGGGGCGTAGCCGTGGCCCGCGTGCCGGGGGAGCTCCTCGACAGCGCGGAGGGCGGCACCGTGCAGCGTGCGGGGCGCGGCGCACGCGGCGATCGTGAGGTCGACGACGCCCTCGGGGGCCGTGGGTCGCGCCGGCGTCCGGGTCGCGGGCCCGCGGCGGTCCGCAGGGGGCAGTGCCGTCACCGTGCCGGACCCTTGCCGGCTCACCAGGTACCCCTCGTCCCGCAGCAGCCCGTACGCTCCCGAGGTCGTGGTCCGGGAGACGCCGAGCGCGGCCGCGAGCTCCCGCTCCCCGGGGACGCGGGTCGCGAGGGGCAGGTCGCCGGCGAGCACGGCGCGGCGCACCGCGTCGGCCAGCGCCGCGTAGGCGGGGCCGGGTCGACGCCAGCCGCCCAGCACGGACGCCAGGCCGGTGCCGCCGATCCGGCGGTCGGAGACGAGGAGCGAGGACATGAGGCCACTCTTGCGCAAGTGGCTATCGAACGGAAGGCCACCTGGCGGTCAGGATGAGGCCATGACCACGCACGCCTCCACCGTCGCCCCGGGCCGCGTCGACCGCGCCGGCACGCACGCCGCCCGCCGGGGCGCCCAGCTCCTGGGCGGCCTCGTCCTGTACGCCCTGTCCATCGCGATGCTGGTGCACTCCGGCCTCGGCAACATGCCCTGGGACGTGCTCAGCCAGGGCGCGGCACGTCAGCTCGGCTGGTCGCTCGGCACCGCCACGCTCGTGATCAGCGTGCTGGTGCTCGCGTGCTGGTGGCCGATCCGGCAGCGCCCGGGCATCGGCACCGTCGCGAACGTGCTGGTCATCGGCGTGCTCGTCGACCCGTTCCTCGCGCTGCTCGACCGGCTGCCGGACCCCCTGCCGCTCGCCGCGCGGATCGCCCTCGTCGTCGGCGGCATCGCGCTGAACGCGGTCGCCAGCGGGCTGTACATCGGCGCACGCCTCGGCCCCGGCCCGCGCGACGGCCTGATGACCGGCCTGGTCGCGCGCACCGGCTGGCCCGTGGGCCCCGTCCGGATCGCGATCGAGGTCACGGTGGTCCTGGTCGGGTGGCTGCTCGGAGGCACGCTCGGGTTCGCGACGCTGGCCTACGCGCTGGGGATCGGCCCGCTGATCCACCTGCTGCTGCCGCGGCTCACGGTGCCCGTCCCGGCAGCGGTCGCGGCTGCCGAACCGGCGGAGCCGGGCGAGGGGCGCTGACCGCACCCCGGCCGGACGGCTCAGGGCCGGGTCACCTCGTCGGCGACCCGGCCCTGCGTCGTGCGGTGCGCGTCAGCGCGTGGCGGGGGAGCTCTTCGCCGTCTCCGCCGGGTCGCTGATCACGGCGTCGCCCAGCACGTCGTCGATCCGCGCCATCAGCTCGGCCGGGATCTCGACGCCGGACGCCTTGACGTTCTCCACGACCTGCTCCGGCCGGGAGGCGCCGATGATCGCCGCGGCCACGTTCCGGTTCTGCAGCACCCAGGCCACCGCGAGCTGCGCGAGCGACAGCCCGAGCTCGTCGGCGACCGGCGTCAGGTCCTGGACGCGCTGCAGGACGTTCGGGCGGTCGAGGAACGACTTGACCATCCGGGCGCCGCCCTTCTCGTCCGTCGCGCGGGAGCCCTCGGGCAGCGGCTGGCCCGGCTTGTACTTGCCGGTGAGCACGCCCTGCGCGACGGGGGACCAGACGATCTGCGACAGCCCGAGCTCCTCGGACGTCGGGACGACCTCGCCCTCGATGACCCGCCACAGCGCGGAGTACTGCGGCTGGTTCGACACGAGGCGGAAGCCGAGGTCCTGCGCGAGCTCCTGGCCGGCGCGGATCTGGTCGGCGGTCCACTCGGAGACGCCGATGTACAGCGCCTTGCCGGAGCGCACGACGTCCGCGAACGCCTGCATCGTCTCCTCGAGCGGCGTCTCGTGGTCGTAGCGGTGCGCCTGGTACAGGTCGACGTAGTCGGTCTGCAGGCGGCGCAGCGAGCCGTCGATGGACTCGAGGATGTGCTTGCGGGACAGGCCGGAGTCGTTCGGGCCCTTGGGGCCGGTCGGCCAGTAGACCTTCGTGAAGATCTCGAGGGACTGCCGGCGCTCGCCCTTGAGGGCCTCGCCGAGCACCTCCTCGGCGACCGTGTTCGCGTAGACGTCCGCGGTGTCGAAGGACGTGATGCCGTTGTCGAGCGCGGCCCGCACGCAGGCGGCTGCGGCGTCGTTCTCGACCTGCGAGCCGTGCGTGAGCCAGTTGCCGTAGGTGATCTCGGAGATCTTGAGGCCGGAGCGGCCCAGGTGGCGGTAGTTGACCATGCGACCACCCTAGGACGACCGCGCGGGTGCGCTCGCCGAGGCGGTCAGCGGCGGGTCACTCCGGGTACTCGCCGTGCTTGACCTGCGGCTTCGGCAGCCGGGCACGCCGGATCTGGAACACCCGGGTGACGGCGTACATCATCGTGCCGCGGACGACGGCGTCGGCGCCGAACTTCGCGACGAGCTTCTTGCGGAGCTTGCGCCACATGATCGCCACGTCGACGACCATCGCGATGATGAACACGTACAGGACCACCAGGCCGAGGAACGCGAACTCCGCGCTGACCTGGCTGAGCAGCATGTTGAGCAGCAGCATGACGATCGCGATCGGCAGGAACATCTCGCCGAGGCTCCAGCGGGCGTCGACGTACTGCCGGACATACCGGCGGACGGGGCCCTTGTCCTTGGCGGGGAGGTAGCGCTCGTCACCGGTCTGCATCGCGGCGTACTGCTTGTCGCGCTCGGCGCGCTGCGCGGACCGGGCCTCCTTGGCGGCGGCCTTGCGGTCCGTGGGGACCAGCGGGCGCCGGTTGGCCGCCTCGGCGACCTTCCGCTTCGGCGTCGGCCGGCCCTTCGTGCCGCCGGGCACCTCGACGAGACCCGGGGTCTCCTCGGTCAGGGGCGCCTGCCCCGTCGCGGCGGTGGCACCCGTGCTGCTGTCCTTGCTGCGTCCGAACACCACCCCAGGGTAGTCGAGTAGCGTGACGGTCCGTGACCGAGCAGACGCAGCAGAACCCGCCCTTGTCCGTCACCGCCCTGCGGGCCCGCGTCGAGGAGGCCTTCGCCGGCATCCGCGCGGACCTCGAGGCCCTCGTCCGCGTGCCGAGCGTCTCCAACGCGGACTTCGACCAGGCGTACGTCGCCGCCAGCGCCGAGCACGTCGCCCGCCTGCTGGGCGAGGCCGGGATGCCCGAGGTGCAGATCCTGTCCGCCCCGCGTCCCGACGGCACCCCTGGCGCGCCCGCCGTCGTCGCGCGGCGTCCCGCGCCCGCCGGCGCCCCGACCGTGCTCCTGTACGCGCACCACGACGTGCAGCCCCCCGGCGCCGACGCCGACTGGGACACCGACCCGTTCGAGCCGACCGAGCGCGACGGCCGGCTGTACGGCCGCGGCGCGGCGGACGACAAGGCGGGCGTGGTGGCGCACCTCGGCGCGCTGCGGGTGCTCGGCGACGAGCTCGGCGTCGGCGTGACCGTGTTCGTCGAGGGCGAGGAGGAGGTCGGCTCCCCGTCCTTCACCACGTTCCTGCACACCTACCGGGACCTGCTCGCGGCGGACGTCATCGTCGTCGCCGACTCCTCCAACTGGAAGGTGGGCGTCCCGGGCCTCACCACCTCCCTGCGCGGGCTCGTGGACCTCGAGGTCGAGGTCGCCGTGCTCGACCACGCGGTGCACTCCGGCATGTTCGGCGGCCCGGTGCTGGACGCCGTCACCCTGCTGTCGCGCCTCATCGCCACGCTGCACGACGACGCCGGCGACGTCGCGGTCCAGGGCCTCGTCGCTGCGGCGGACCCGGCGGTCGACTACGACGAGGCGGCGTTCCGGGCCGACGCGAGCGTGCTGGACGGCGTGACGCTCGCCGGCACCGGTCCGATCACCGCGCGGCTGTGGACCCGGCCGACCATCGCCGTCATCGGGCTCGACGCGCCGCGCGTGGCGACCGCGTCGAACACCATCACCCCCAAGGCCACCGCCAAGCTGTCGATGCGCATCGCCCCCGGGCAGGACCCCGCCGCCGCGCTCGCCGCGCTGCGGGCGCACCTGGAGGGCCACGCGCCGTTCGGTGCCCGCGTGACCGTCCGCGACGGGGAGCTCGGCAAGCCGTTCCAGGCGCCCGCCGACTCGCCCGCGATGCAGGCCGCGCGGCAGGCGTTCGCCGACGCGTGGGGCACCGAGCCGGTCGACATCGGCGTGGGCGGGTCGATCCCGTTCATCGCGGACCTGCTCGAGGTCTACCCGGACGCGGCGATCCTGGTCACGGGCGTCGAGGACCCGGACTCCCGGGCGCACGGGCCGAACGAGTCCGTGCACCTCGCGGAGCTGGAGAAGGTCGTGCTCGCGGAGGCGCTCCTCCTGGCCCGCCTGGCCTGACCTCCCCCTCCGACCCACCGAGTGGAGGGTTCTGCCGGACACGCCCGGCGAGTCCCGGCAGGGCTCTCCACTTCGCGACGGGCGGGGCGTCAGACCGGGGGAGCGGGGTCGTACTGGATCTCGCGCCGGACGCGCCGGGCCGCGTCCGGCGACTCCAGGCGCGCGACCAGGTGCAGGGCCATGTCGATGCCGGCGGACACCCCCGCGGAGGTGACGACGTCGCCGTCGTCGACGTACCGGGCCTCGGTGTCGACGAGCACGCTCCGGTCCAGCTCGGCGAGCTCGTCGAGGGCGGCCCAGTGCGTCGTCGCCGGCCTGCCCGCGAGCAGGCCGGCGGCGGCGTACACGAGCGACCCGGTGCACACGGACGCCAGCAGCGCCGTCTCCTGCCGCACCGCGCGCAGCCACGCCAGGTGCTCGCCGTCCCTGGTCAGCGGGCGGGTGCCCCGGCCACCGGGGTGCACGAGGACGTGCAGCAGCCCGACCTCGTCCCGGGACGTGTCCGGCACCAGGCGCAGGCCCTTCGCGCACCGGACGCCGGAGCCGTCCGCCGAGAACGTGACCACCTCCGGGCGGAGCGGCGACGTCCCCGCCCAGGCCGTGAGGACGTCGTAGGGCCCGACCACGTCGAGCTCCTCCGCGTCGTCGAACACGACGATCCCGATCCGCAGCGCGTGTCCCGTGCCCATCTGCGTCTCCTCCTCGACGGCGGCGGCCCGCCCCGGGGCGTCAGTACCCCGGCAGCGCCAGCATCTGGTCGAGCGCGACGCGCGCCCAGTGCGCGTCGTCCGCGTCGACGACGATCCGGTTCACGACCCGCCCGTCCCGCAGGGACTCCATCGCCCACACCAGGTGCGGGAGGTCGATGCGGTTCATGGTCGAGCAGAAGCACACGGTCGAGTCGAGGTAGCTGATCTGCTTGTCCGGGTGCGCGGCGGCCAGGCGGCGGACCAGGTTCAGCTCCGTGCCGATCGCCCAGGAGGACCCGGCCGGGGCGGCGTCGAGCGCCTGGATGATGTACTCCGTCGAGCCCACCATGTCGGCGCCCGTGACGACCTCGTGCCGGCACTCCGGGTGCACGAGCACGGTCACGTCCGGCACGGCGGCGCGGACGTCGACGAGGTTCTGCGGGGAGAACCGTCCGTGCACCGAGCAGTGCCCGCGCCACAGGATCATCCGGGCGTCGCGCAGCTGCTGGGTGGTGAGCCCGCCGTTCGGCCGGCGCGGGTCGAACACCACGCACTGCTCCAGCGGGATGCCGAGCGCCAGCACCGCGGTGTTCCGCCCGAGGTGCTGGTCCGGCATGAACAGGACCTTCCCGTGGCCGTCGACTCCGCCTACCTGGTCGAAGGCCCAGCGCAGGGCGACGTGCGCGTTGGAGGAGGTGCAGACCGTGCCGCCGTGCCGGCCGGTGAACGCCTTGATCGCGGCCGTGGAGTTCATGTACGTCACCGGGACGGTGTCCTCGGCGATCCCCGCCTCGACCAGCACGTCCCAGGCGTCCTCGACCTGGTCGATCGCGGCCATGTCGGCCATCGAGCAGCCCGCGGCCATGTCCGGCAGCACGACCTGCTGGCGGTCGGACGTGAGGATGTCCGCCGACTCGGCCATGAAGTGCACCCCGCAGAACAGGATGTACTCGGCGTCGGGGCGGGCGGCGGCCTCGCGCGCGAGCTTGAAGGAGTCGCCCGTGACGTCCGCGAAGTCGATGACCTCGTCGCGCTGGTAGTGGTGGCCGAGCACGAACGCCTGGTCGCCGAGCGCCGCGCGGGCGGCGCGGGCGCGTTCCACCAGGTCGGGGTCGCTGGCGGCGGGCAGGCCGCCGACGCACTCGACGCCGCGCTCGGACGCCAGGTCGGTGCCCTGGCCGAGCAGCAGGAGGGCGGAGGGCAGCGGTTCCGCGAACGACGTCGCGGGGGCGAGCAGACTCACGCGCGGCATCATCCCACAGGGCCCCCGGGCGCTGACCAGGACCTCCAGGACGGCGGTGCGGTCGGCGCGTGCGAGGATCGCGGCGTGCACGTGCTGGTGGCCCCCGGACGGTTCGACGCGCGCCCGGACGACGGCCGCGGCGCGCCGCGCGGCGTGCCCGTCGCGGACCCCTGGCCGGCCCTGACGGCGGCCGAGGCGGTGGCCGCGGTCGTCGACGGCTGGCGCAGCGCCGCACCCGCCGACACGCTCGAGACGTTGCCGCTGTCCGACGGCGGCCCGGGCCTGCTCGACACGATCCGCGCCGTCAGCGGCGGCGAGCTGCTCTCCGTGACGACGACCGACGCCCACGGCGACGTCGTGCCCGGGGCGGTCCTGGTCGTGAGCGAGCCGTCCGGCGCGCGCACGGCGTGGGTCGACGGGGCGCTGGCCCTGGGCGCCGCGGACCCCGCGGCCGCCCCGGTGACGGCGACGACGTCCGCGGGGCTCGGCACGCTGCTGGCCGCGGCGCTCGACACCGGGGCCGGACGGGTGGTCGTCGGGCTCGGCGGGCGGCGCACGGTGGCGCACGACGCGGGTGCCGGTCTGCTCGCCGCGCTCGGCGCCGCCCCGGCGTCCGCCGCCAGGGGGATCGGCGGGGCCGGCGCGCTCTCGCCCGCGGACCTCGCCGCGGTCGCCGGTCTGCGGGAGGCCCTGGCCGGCCGGGACCTGGTCGCGCTGCACGCGCACGAGCTGCCGCTGCTCGGGCTGGGCGGCGTGTCCGCCGACCTCGCGGAGTCCCGGCGGGTCGACGCGGCGGCGGCGCAGGAGGCCGAGCGCGCCGTGGCGGCGTTCGTCCACGCCGCCGGAGCCGCTGCGGACGCGGGTGGCTCCGGGCGCCGTGACCTGCTCGGCGGGACCGGCACGGGCGCGGGCGTCACCCGGGCGCCGGGGTCGCGCGCGGCCCTCGTCCCCGGGTCCGGGGCGGGCGGCGGAGCGGCGTTCGCGCTCGGGCTCCTCGGCGCCCGACTTGTCGACGGGGCGGCGTGGGTCGCGGACGCGGTGGACCTCGCCGGGCGGGTCGCCGACGCCGACCTGGTGGTGACGGGCGCGGGGGTGCTCGACGGGTCCGCGCTGGAGCACGGCGTCGTCGCGGCCGTCGCCGCGGCCGCCCTGCCGCTCGGCGTGCCGGCCGTCGCGGTCGCCGCGCAGCTGCGGACCGGGCGCCGCGACTGGGGCGCGGCCGGGCTCGCGGGAGCGTTCGGCGTCGTCGAGCGGCCCGGCGACGAGGACCGCTGGCGCACCGACCCCGCCGTGGCCCTCCGCGAACGGCTTCCGCGCATCGCCCGCACCTGGTCCCGCTGACGTCCACGACCCGGCACGGGCGGGGTGTGCGGGTCCCGTGCGCGTCCCGTGGTGCACCGGGCCCGCGGGCGTACATTGGGAACAGATCACGGAGGAGCGCGGTTGTGCCCGACGTGACCGCGCCCCGGCACTCGCGCGAGCGCGCGCCGGCGACCGATGTGAGACACCGTCAGGAGACACCATGAGCGAGACCACCGAGACCGCGACGCACGGCGTCCAGCTCACCGACGTCGCGGCCGACAAGGTGCGCACCCTGCTCGAGCAGGAGGGGCGCGACGACCTGCGCCTGCGCATCGCGGTGCAGCCCGGCGGGTGCTCGGGCCTGATCTACCAGCTCTACTTCGACGAGCGCGTCCTCGACGGCGACGCGCTGCGTGACTTCGACGGTGTCGAGGTCGTCGTCGACCGGATGAGCGTCCCCTACCTCGAGGGCGCCACGATCGACTTCGCCGACACCATCGAGAAGCAGGGCTTCACGATCGACAACCCGAACGCCGGCAGCAGCTGCGCGTGCGGCGGCTCGTTCAGCTGACCGGCCCCGCGGCCTGACCGACGAGAGCCCCGGACCACGCGGTCCGGGGCTCTCGCGCGTCCGGGCCCGTGCGTCCGGGGCTCGCCCCGGTCACAGGTCCGCCAGCCCCGCCTCCCGCCGGAGCGCGACGACCACCCCGGGCAGCACGTCGCAGAACCGCTCGACGTCGGCCGCGCTCGTCCCCACCGGCAGCGACAGGCGCACGTTCCCCCCGGTGAGCGCACCCATCGCGGCCAGCACGTGGCTCGGCTGCTCGGTGGCGGACGTGCACGCGGAACCGGACGCGACGGCGAACCCGGCCCGGTCCAGCGCGGTGACCACGGCCTCGCCGTCCACGTACAGGCAGGAGAACGTCAGCACGTGCGGGAGCCGGCCGGTGGCCGGACCGACGACGTCGACCTCGGGCACCTCGGCGGCGACCCGCGCGCGGACGCGGTCGACGAGCGCGGCGCGCGGGTCGGGCCCGGTGCGCAGCCGGGCGGCGGCGGCCTGCAGCGCGACGGCGGCGGCCAGCGCGGCGGGGACCGAGACGCCGCCGGGGAACCAGCGGTCGTCGTCGAGGGCGCCGGCGGCCAGGACGGGGGAGCGGCGCACCCCGGTGCGGGTGACGAGCACCGTGGCCCCGGGCAGCGCCCCGACGTCCCCCGGGTCGATCGCCAGCACGTCCCACTCGGGGCCGACGGGCACGTGCCCGAACGACGAGCCGGCGTCCACGAGCAGCGGCACCCCGGCGGCCCGCGCGGCGGCGTGCGCCTCGGCGACCGGCTGGAGGCTCCCGACCTCACCGTTGGCGTGCTGGACGGCGGCGAGGGCGACCCCGGGCCGGCGCACGGCCTCGTCGAGGGCCGCGAGGTCGACGCGGCCGTCGGTGCCCACGGGCACGGTGACGCGCCCGCCGTCCGGCACGCCCGCGACGGCTCCGGCGACGGCTCCGGCGGCGGCCGCCGCGTCCAGCACGGCCATCCGCTCGACCTCCGGGACGACCACCGAGCCGCCGACGCGGCGCCGCCCCCGGGCGACCGTCAGCACCGCGGTGTGCAGCGCGGCGGTGTGCGAGGGCGCCCAGTCGACCTCCTCGGTCCGCGCGCCCACCAGGGCGGCGACCGCCTCGCGCGCCCCGTCGAGCAGCGCCCGCGCGCGCCGGCCCTCGGTGTGCAGGCGGCGCGGATCGGCCCAGCCCTCGTCCAGGGCGGCGAGGAACGCCTCGCGCGCGGCGGGCAGCACGGGCGCGCGGCCGGCGGCGTCGAGCACGACCCGGCGCACCGGAGCGGGGGGCGGGGCGGAGGGGGAGTCGGGCACGAAGGGCACGGTAGCGGGCCCGCGCGGGCGCTCGCCGGGCCGTCGGACGACGGCGGTCCCTGCCAGGACAGTGATCCAGATGACACTCCGTCATCTCACGGGCCCGAAACGCGGTTCTCGGACCACGACGAGGCGGCCAGCGCGCTAGGCTGCTCGCGATCGAGGACATAGGTCCTAGGTGACTTCCCTGTCGGACGACGCACGCCCGGAGGCGTCGCGGGCGACGGGGACCGAAGTGGAAGGCCCCCGGTGCGCTCGCAGACCCCCCGCCGCCCGAGGCGGACCCGACTGGCCGTCGCGGGACTCGCGACCGTCGTCGCGCTCGCGCTCGCCGGATGCTCGCCCGACGTCCAGCGCGGCTGGCTCCCGGGCGACTCCGAGAACGAGATCACGAACCAGACCGGTCGCATCACGAACCTGTGGGTGGGCTCCTGGGTGGCCGCCCTGCTGGTCGGCATCCTGGTGTGGGGCCTGATCATCTGGTGCGTCGCGGTGTACCGGAAGCGCAAGGACGACGACCAGCTCCCCGTGCAGCTCCGGTACCACGTGCCGCTCGAGATCATGTACGTGATCCTGCCGATCATCATGGTCGGCGTGCTGTTCTACTACACGGCGCGCGACATGACGGCGATCCAGGACCACACCGAGGAGCCCGAGCTCACCGTCCAGGTGATCGGCAAGCAGTGGAGCTGGGACTTCAACTACGTCGACGACGACGTCTACGACACCGGCCAGCACGCGCAGGCCGTCGGGGAGACCGGCGTCCTCGCGGAGCAGCCGACCCTGTACCTGCCCGTCAACGAGCGCGTCGAGTTCCACCTGGACGCCCGTGACGTCATCCACTCGTTCTGGGTGCCCGCGTTCCTGTACAAGCAGGACATGATCCCGGGGCGTACGAACACGTTCCAGGTGATCCCGCAGGTCGAGGGCGAGTACGTCGGCAAGTGCGCCGAGCTGTGCGGCGAGGAGCACTCGTCGATGCTGTTCAACGTGAAGGTGGTGTCGCGCGAGGAGTACGACGCGCACATCGAGGAGCTCCGGGACGCCGGCCAGGAAGGTCAGCTGGGCCTCGAGTACAACCGCCTGCAGGACGTGCGGGTCACCGGTGAGGGTGGCTCGGACGCCGAGGGCGAAGAGGGAGGCAACTGATGGCCGCCACCGTCGAGCTCGTCCCGGGGCTCGCCCCGCGACGGCAGACCCTGGGCCGCACCGTCGTCAAGTGGGTCACGTCGACCGACCACAAGACGATCGGCTACATGTACCTGATCGCCGCGTTCACGTGGTTCGCCGTCGGCGGCATCATGGCGCTGCTGATCCGCGCGGAGCTGTTCGAGCCCGGCATCCAGATCGTGCAGAGCAAGGAGCAGTACAACCAGCTCTTCACGATGCACGGCACGATCATGCTGCTGCTGTTCGCGACGCCGCTGTTCAGCGCGTTCGCGAACATCATCATGCCGCTGCAGATCGGCGCGCCCGACGTCGCGTTCCCGCGGCTGAACGCGTTCTCGTTCTGGCTCTACCTGTTCGGCGGCCTGATCGCCGCGGGCGGCTTCCTCACCCCGCAGGGCGCGGCGTCGTTCGGCTGGTTCGCGTACGCGCCGCTGTCGAACTCCGTCTACTCCCCGGGCGCCGGCGGTGACCTGTGGGTCTTCGGCCTCGCGCTGACCGGTTTCGGCACGATCCTCGGTGCGGTCAACTTCATCACCACGATCGTCACGATGCGTGCGCCCGGCATGACCATGTTCCGGATGCCGATCTTCACCTGGAACACCCTGATCACGAGCCTGCTCGTGCTGATGGCGTTCCCGCCGCTGGCCGCCGCGCTGTTCGCGCTCGGCGCCGACCGGCGGCTCGGTGCCCAGGTGTTCAACCCCGAGAACGGGGGCGCCATCCTCTGGCAGCACCTGTTCTGGTTCTTCGGGCACCCCGAGGTGTACATCATCGCCCTGCCGTTCTTCGGCATCGCGACGGAGATCCTGCCGGTGTTCAGCCGCAAGCCGGTGTTCGGCTACAAGGGCCTCGTCTACGCGACCGTGGCGATCGCCGCGCTGTCCGTGACGGTGTGGGCGCACCACATGTACCCGACCGGCGCCGTCCTGCTGCCGTTCTTCTCGCTGATGACGATGCTGATCGCCGTCCCGACCGGTGTGAAGTTCTTCAACTGGATCGGCACGATGTGGCGCGGCAAGCTCACGTTCGAGACGCCGATGCTCTGGACGATCGGCTTCCTCACCACGTTCCTGTTCGGCGGTCTGACGGGCATCATCCTGTCCAGCCCGGCGCTCGACTGGCACGTCACGGACACCTACTTCGTGGTGGCGCACTTCCACTACGTGGTGTTCGGCACCGTCGTGTTCATGATGTTCGGCGGCATGTACTACTGGTGGCCCAAGTTCACCGGCCGGATGCTCAACGAGCGCCTCGGCAAGATCCACTTCTGGCTGCTGTTCGTCGGCTTCCACATGACGTTCCTCATCCAGCACTGGCTCGGCGCTCTGGGCATGCCCCGCCGGTACGCCGACTACTCGCCGGAGGACGGCTTCACCTGGATGAACCAGGTGTCGACCATCGGCTCGATGATCCTCGCGATCTCCACGCTGCCGTTCCTGTGGAACGTCTACATCACCTGGCGCCGCGCGCCCAAGGTCACGGTGGACGACCCGTGGGGCTTCGGCCAGTCGCTGGAGTGGGCGACGTCCTGCCCGCCGCCGCGGCACAACTTCACCTCGCTGCCGCGCATCCGCTCGGAGCGCCCGGCGTTCGACCTGCACCACCCCGAGGTCGCCGCCATGGACCACGTCGAGCCCGAGCCCGGGTTCTTCGACTGGGAGTCCGAGCGCACCGGCGAGCAGGGCCTGGCGCGCGACCGCATGGAGAACGGCGGCGGCGAGCCGGAGCAGTCCGCGGCGACGATCGTTGACGACCGCCCGACCGATGGTGACGACCAGGAGGGCCGCACCCGATGAGCAGCCTCAACGAGCCCGGCGCCCGCCCCTCGGTGACGGGGGACGCGAGCACCCGCCCGCGGCACGCGATGAAGGTGGAGCCGTACCTGTTCCTGGGCGGCGTCCTGTTCTTCATCCCGATCGGCCTGCTCTACGCCTGGTGGAGCGACGGCGAGCCCGTGGGCACCGTCGGCATCCCCCTGGTGGGCGGTCTGGTCGGCATGATCGGCGGCTACCTCGCGCTGGTGGCCCGCCGCATCGACCCGCGCCCGGAGGACGACCCGGAGGCGCTGATCGCGGAGGGCGCCGGCGACCAGGGCGTGTTCAGCCCGTGGAGCTGGTGGCCGATCACGATCGCGTTCGCCGCGGCGCTGGCCTTCCTCGGCATGGCCATCGGCTGGTGGCTGCTGTACCTCGGCGTGGCGCTCGGCGTCATCGGCCTGGTGGGCTGGGTCTTCGAGTTCTCCCGCGGCCAGCACGCGCACTGAGCACGCACGCGGCCTCGTACGCGACCGACGGCCAAGGGCCGGGCACCGACACGGTGCCCGGCCCTTCGTGCGTCTGCAGACGCCGTCAGACGGGTGTCAGACGCTCGGGACGATCAGCCCCGCGGTCTGCGTGCGGGCGCGGGTGAACCGCTCCGCCGCGTCGGCCCAGTTGACGACGTTCCACCACGCCTTGACGTAGTCCGCCTTGACGTTGACGTAGTCGAGGTAGAACGCGTGCTCCCACATGTCGAGCATGACGACCGGCACGAGGCCCAGCGGGATGTTGCCCTGCTGGTCGTACAGCTGCACGATCACGAGCTTCTCGCCGAGGGAGTCCCACGCGAGGACGGACCAGCCGGAGCCCATGATGGTCGTCGCGTTGGCCGTGAAGTGCGCCTGGAACTTGTCGAACGAGCCGAAGAACTCGTCGATCGCCGCGGCGAGCTCGCCCACGGGCTTGTCGCCGCCCTCGGGGGAGAGGTTGGCCCAGAACACCGAGTGGTTCACGTGGCCGCCGAGGTTGAACGCCAGCGTCTTCTCCAGGCCGGCCACGGCGCCGAAGTCCCCGGACTCCCGGGCGGCTGCGAGCTTCTCCAGCGCGGTGTTCGCGCCGGCGACGTAGGTCGCGTGGTGCTTGTCGTGGTGCAGCTCCATGATGCGGCCGGAGATGTGCGGCTCGAGCGCGGCGTAGTCGTAGGGCAGGTCCGGCAGGGTGTAGTCAGCCATCAGTACCTCTCGGTGCTTCGTGCCGCGGCTCTTGCGCCGCGACGGCGTCTTCGCTCACAGGCACGCCCCGCGGGGGCGGTGCGCGCCTGCTCCTGTCGTACCACGTCCACCGCCCGGGTGCCGGTCTGCCGGCCTCCCGGTGCTGCGGGGACGTGGTGCGTCGGGCACGGGGGGAGCAGGGACGACGACGCCCGGGCCTCCGACGGCCGTGGCCGCCGGTGACCCGGGCGTGGTCGGTGCTCTCCGGTCCGCGCCCACCCGGTGCAACGACCGGGTGGATCGGATGATTCCGCAGATCAGGGACGTGACGTGCCCTCGGTGTCCTCCTGCTCGGGGGCGAGGTGGCGGGCGCTGCCTGCGCCGGCGCCGATCGCCTCGTGGCGCTCCTCGTGCGCGGCCGGGAGGGCGTCGTGCCCGCCGTGCGACTGCGCCGCGACGAGCTCCGCGGGGGTGACGGGCTCGACCCGGTCCTCGTAGAACACGCGGGACAGGCGCTGGCGCAGGGCGTCCTTGCGGTAGCCCTTGCGACGCACGCCGCGCGCGTCCTCCGCCGGCTCGATCTCCAGCGGGCGGCGCGGCTCGTGCTGCACGCGGAGCCAGCGCTCGTGCGCGTCGAGGGGCTTGTGCACCTCGATGTACTCGCCGGACGCGAACCGGACGATGCGCCCGGTCTCGTGGCCGTGGAGCACCAGCTCGCGGTCCTTGCGCTGCAGCGCGAAGCAGATGCGCTTCGTGAGCCAGAACGCGATCGCGGGGCCGACGAACAGCAGGACCCGGAACGTCCACGTGATGTCGTTGATCGACAGGTGGAAGTGCGTGGCGATGAGGTCGTTCGACCCCGCCAGCACCAGGACCATGAACGCCGTCAGGAACGCGACGCCGAACGCCGTGCGGAACGGCGCGTTGCGCGGGCGGTCCAGCACGTGGTGCTCGCGGTCGTCACCGGTGGCGAACGCCTCGATGAACGGCCAGAGCGCCAGCGTCGTGAACAGGATCCCGGGGATGATCACGCCCGGCACCAGGATGTTCATCGAGACCGTGTACTCGCCGATCACGAACTCCCAGCCCGGCATGAGCCGCAGGCCGCCCTCGAGGAACAGCATGTACCAGTCGGGCTGGGCGCCCGCCGACACGACGCCCGGGTCGAAGGGCCCGTAGTTCCACACGGGGTTGATCGTCATGGTCGCGGCCATCAGGGCGATGACGGCGAACACGACGAAGAAGAAGCCGCCGGCCTTGGCCACGTACACCGGGAACAGCGGGTAGCCGACGACGTTCTTGTCGGTCCGGCCCGAGCCCGGGTACTGCGTGTGCTTGTGCAGCACGACGAACAGCAGGTGCAGGGCGATCAGCGCCAGGATGACGGCGGGGATCAGCAGGATGTGCACCGTGAACAGACGGGGGATCAGCTCCGTGCCCGGGAACTCGCCGCCGAACAGGCCGAACGAGATGTACGAGCCGGCGATCGGGATCGCGCGGGCCACGCCGTCGGCGATGCGCAGGCCGTTGCCGGACAGCACGTCGTCGGGGAGCGAGTAGCCGGAGAAGCCGGCCAGCAGGCCGAGGATCATCAGCGTGAAGCCGACGAGCCAGTTGAGCTCGCGCGGCTTGCGGAACGCCCCGGTGAAGAACACCCGCATCATGTGCGTGACGATCGACGCCATGAAGATCAGGGCCGCCCAGTGGTGGATCTGCCGCATGAGCAGACCGCCGCGGACCTCGAACGACAGGCGCAGCGTCGAGGCGAACGCCTCGGACATCTGCACGCCGTTCATCGCGGCCCAGGGGCCCTCGTAGTGCACCTCGGTCATGGAGGGCACGAAGAACATCGTGAGGAACGTGCCCGAGATCAGCAGCACGATGAAGGAGTACAGCGCGATCTCACCCAGGAGGAACGACCAGTGGTCGGGGAAGATCTTGCGGGCGAACTCCTTGACCGCGCCTCCGATGCCGGTGCGCTGGTCCAGGTAGTCGGCGGTCCCTGCCGCCGCGCGCGCGACACCCGTGGGGGGTGCGCTGGGGGAGTCGACGGTGCTCACGTGAGGCGCTCCCAGAAGGACGGGCCGATCGGCTGGTTGAAGCCGTCCTGGGCGACGAGGTAGCCCTCGTCGTCGACGGTGATGGGCAGCTGGGGCAGCGGCCGCTTCGCCGGGCCGAAGACGACCTTGGCGCCGTCGGCGGCGTCGAAGGTGGACTGGTGGCACGGGCAGAGGATGTGGTGCGTCTGCTGCTCGTACAGCGCCACGGGGCAGCCGACGTGCGTGCAGATCTTCGAGAAGGCGACGATGCCGTCGTACGACCAGCCCTCGCCCTGCTCGGACTTGAGGTCACGCGGGTCCATCCGGACCAGCAGGACGACGGCCTTGGCCTTCTCGTCCAGCGGGTGCGGCGTCTCCTCGAGGCCCTCGGGGATGACGTGGAACACCGAGCCGATCGTCACGTCGGCGGCCTTGATGGGCCGGCCGCTCGGGTCGATCGTGAGCTTGGTGCCCTTGCGCCACATGGTGCGCTTGGAACGGGAGACGTCCCAGTCGCCGCCGAGGTTGCCGACGAGCGGCACGGCGATGCCCAGCGGGAACAGGGCCAGCGAGGTGACCATCGCGCCCTTGAGCACGCCGCGGCGGCCGATCGACGAGTCCTTGACGCCCTCGCGCAGGGCCTCGACGGCCTTGACGCGCGTGGCGTCGGACGTCCGGGTCGGGTGCCGGTCCTCGGACCGCTCGTGGTCGCTCATGAGCGCCTTGGCCCAGTGCACGGCCGCCGCGCCGATGCCGGCGAGCGACAGGAACAGCCCGAGGCCGAGCAGCAGGTTGGACAGCCGCATGCTGCCGACCGTCTCGCCCGGGGGGACCAGGGCGTAGGCGACGACGGCACCGACGGCGCCGAGGATCGACAGGGTGAAGAGGGCGACGACCTGCCGCTCGGCGCGCTTGTTCGCCTTCGGGTCGGAGTCGCCCACGCGGGCGCGGTGGCCCTCGAGGCCCGGGTCCTCGAACCGCTCCGGCACCGCGGAGGTGCCGGACCGGGCCGTGAGGTCGGTCGAGGGGTCGTGGTGCGTGCTCATGCCGGGGCCCCCGCGGGATCGTGAGCGGAGCGAACGATGCTGTGGGGTGAGTTCACGAGGACTTGGCTCCGATCCAGACCGAGGCGGCGATCAGCAGACCGATGCCGACCACCCAGGCCCACAGGCCCTCGCTGACGGGGCCGAGCGAGCCGAGCGTGAGGCCGCCGGGCGAGCCCTCCCGCTGGTCGTCGAGGTACGCGATGATGTCGCGCTTCTCGTCGGGGGTGATGTTCGCGTCGTTGAACACCGGCATCGACTGCGGGCCGGTGAGCATCGCCTCGTAGATGTGCGTGGGGGTGGTGTCGTCCAGCGCCGGGGCCCACTTGCCCTGGGACAGGGCGCCGCCGGCGCCGACCGCGTTGTGGCACATGGCGCAGTTCGTGCGGAACAGGGCCATGCCGTTCGCGGCGTCGCCGAGCTCGGGGTCGACCTGCTCCGCGGTGGGCACCGAGGGGCCCGCGCCGAGGGAGGCGACGTACGCCGCGAGCTGGTCGATCTGGTCCTGGTCGAACTGGACCGGCTTGGCCTGGATCTGCGCGCCGTTCATCTGCGCGGGCATGCGACCGGTGCCGACCTGGAAGTCGACGGCCGCGGCGCCCACCCCGATCAGGGAGGGGCCGCCGGCGCCGCCGTCGGTGGCCTCACGGCCCTCCGCGGACGGGCCGTGGCAGGTGGCGCAGTTGGCCTGGAACAGCTTCTGGCCGGCGGCGATGTCGTCCTCGCCCGCCGCTGCCTGCGCCGCGTCGGCGCTGGCGGGCTGGGCGATGGCGTACACGGCACCGGTCAGCAGCAGCGCCAGCAGGAGCAGCACCACCGGGGCGAACCGGTGGTGCCTGCGGGCGGCGAGTGCCTTCACGGATGGATCCTCGTCTCGGGCGTGCGGGGGGCGTCGGTGCGGGGGGTGCGCGTCGTCACTTGATCAGGTAGATCGTCGCGAACAGCGCGATCCAGACCACGTCGACGAAGTGCCAGTAGTAGGACGTGACGATGGCGGTCGTGGCCTCGTGGTGGCCGAACCGCCGGGAGGTGAACGAGCGGCCCATCAGGAACAGGAACGCGATCAGGCCGCCGACCACGTGCAGGCCGTGGAAGCCCGTCGTGAGGTAGAACACCGAGCCGTACGGGCTGGACGAGATCGTCAGGCCCTCGTGCACCAGCTCGGCGTACTCGAAGATCTGCCCGCCGATGAAGAAGGCGCCCATGACGTACGTCAGCGTCATCCACTCGTTCATGCCCCAGCCCTTGACGTTCAGCAGGCCGCCGGAGCGCACCGGCTGGAACCGCTCCGCCGCCCACACGCCCATCTGGCACGTCACCGACGACAGCACCAGCACCGTGGTGTTGATCGCCGCGAAGGTGATGTTGAGCTTGTCCGTCTGGACCGCCCACTCCTCGGTGACCGTGGCGCGGAGCGTGAAGTACATGGCGAAGAGGCCCGCGAAGAACATGAGCTCCGAGGCCAGCCACACGATCGTCCCGACCGACACGGGGTTCGGTCGGTTGACGCTCACATGGGGAGCGGAGGCGGGGGCAGCCGTTGCGGTCGTCACGCACGTCAGTATGGCCGAAAACCTCCGCACATGGGTCACAAGTCCCAGAGCGTCGGGGAGGTTTCTGTCACACCGTCACCTCGTTCTCGGTGATCAGCGGCCCGCCGGGGCGTCCGCGGCCGGGTGGCAGATCGGCGTGCCAAGATGCGGGGAGGGACGCGCCACCGCTCGCGTCCCGTCCGCACGAGTGGAGGACCACCATGGCCGCTGACCGCCTCGACGCCGAGCACGACGCCGTCGTGCCGGGACCGCGCATCCTCCTGTACAGCGACGACTCCGACACGCGCGCGCAGGTGCGCCTCGGCGTCGGCCGCCGCCTCGGTCGCGGGGCGCCGGACATCCGGTGGAGCGAGGTGGCCACGCCGCAGGCCGCCCTGCAGCAGGCGGAGACCGGTGAGTACGACCTGCTCGTCCTCGACGGCGAGGCCGGGAAGGTCGGCGGCATGGCGCTCGCGCGGCAGGTCAAGGACGAGGTCTTCCGGTGCCCGCCCGTCCTCGTGCTCACCGGCCGCCCGCAGGACGCCTGGCTCGCCGCGTGGTCCGACGCCGACGCGGTCGTCTCCCAGCCGCTCGACCCGGTCGAGCTGCACGACGCCGTCGCCGGGCTGCTGTCCCGGACCCCCGCGGCATGACCGAGGCGGTCACCTGGTCCGACCTCCTGGCCGCGCTCGTCGCGCGCGAGGACCTCAGCGAGGCGCAGACCGCCTGGGCGATGGACCAGATCATGTCCGGCGAGGCGTCGCCCGCGCGGATCGCCGGCTTCCTGGTCGGGCTGCGCGCGAAGGGGGAGACGGTCACCGAGCTGACCGCCCTCGCCGACACGATGCTCGCGCACGCCGTCCGGTTCGAGGTCCCCGGCCGCGCCGTCGACATCGTCGGCACCGGCGGGGACCGCGCGCACACCGTCAACGTCTCCACCATGGCGTCCCTGGTGGTCGCGGGCACGGGGGTGCGCGTCGTCAAGCACGGCAACCGGGCCGCGTCGTCGTCCTCCGGGTCCGCGGACGTGCTCGAGGCCCTCGGCATCCGGCTCGACCGCACGCCCGAGCGCGTCGCGCAGCTGGCGCACGAGGTCGGCATCACGTTCTGCTTCGCCCTGACGTTCCACCCCGCGATGCGCCACGTGGCCGTCGCCCGGCGCGAGCTCGGCATCGGGACGGTGTTCAACTTCCTCGGGCCGCTCACCAACCCCGCCCAGCCCGCCGCTGCCGCGATCGGCGTCGCCGACGCCCGGATGGCCGGGCTGGTCGCCGGGGTGCTCGCGCGCCGCGGCACCGAGGCGCTGGTGTTCCGCGGGGACGACGGCCTCGACGAGCTCGCGCCCACCGGGACGTCGCACGTCTGGCACGTCACCGGGGGCCAGGTCGCCGAGCACGTGCTCGACCCCGTCGCCGACCTCGGGCTGACCCGGCTGACCGTCGCCGACCTGCGCGGCGCCGACGCGGAGTTCAACGCCGGCGTCGCACGGGCCGTGCTCGCCGGCGAGGACGTCGCGTCCCGCGAGACCGTGCTGCTCAACGCCGCCGCGGCCCTCGTCGCCGACGGCAGCCTGCCCGGGACCGGCGCGGACGGCGGCGACCTGGTCGAGCGGCTGCGGGCGGCGCTGGAGCACGCCCGCCGGTCGGTCGACGACGGCGCGGCGTCGGACGTCCTCGCCCGCTGGCGCGCGGCGGCCTGACCCGCGCTGCACGCCGGGGCGTGCGCTGCACCCGCCTCTTCGGGAGTGCGCGCCCCGCGCGCACGCACCCGCCGCGTGTGCGTGACGCTCGTGCCTGCGTGCCGCCCGTGCCGCCCGTGCCGCCGAGGTGACAGTTCCGGCCTGCGTCCGGGGCGGCGTCCGCAGGCGCGCTCTGCCATCTCGGCGACCGCGTAGCGCGGTGCTGCGAAGTGCTGCGCGGGTGGTCGTCAGTCGATGCCGAGGGCGAACGCCTGCTCGAGGTCGTGCTGCGAGTAGGTGCGGAACGCGATGAACGTCTGCGTGCTGACGACGCCCTCCACCTTGCTCACCCGGTCCGCGATGATGTCCGCGAGCTCCTCGTGCTCCCGGACGCGGACCATCGCGATCAGGTCGACGCCGCCGGTGACGGAGTAGACCTCGCTCACGCCGGGGATCTCGGCGATCGCGGCGGCGGCCTCGGGGATGCGGGCGGCGTCGGTGTCGATGTGCACGATGGCGGTCAGCATGACGCCATCATGCCGCGCCGGCGGACCCCGCGGAGCCGTCCTGCTGCCCTCGACCCTGCAGCGCCCGGTGGAGAGCCGCCTCCGCGCGCTCGAACCGTCGGTCGCGCTCGGACCGGGGGTCGGGGAGCGGGCCGTCGCCGTCGGCCGGCCCTGCCCCGGCGTGCGGGGCGTGCGGTGCAGCCGCGGTGTCCTGGGCGACCTGGGTGTCCTGGGTGTCCTCGCACTCGTCCGCACCCGCCCACCCGGCGGGCCGCCCGGCTGCGACGGCCTCCGCGGGGTCGGTGCGCGCCTGGGCCGACCGCACCGGGTACGACCACGGGGTGCTGACGCTGACGATCCGCACCCCCGGCCGCCCGAGCCAGGCGAGCACGAGGTCGGCCTCCTCGGGGTGACCCGCGGGCGCGGGCGGCACCGGGGCGGGCACGTGCTCGCCGGTCACGCGCAGGGACTCGATGGCCGGCGACGGGTCGGTGCGCGGCGGCACGAGCGCCGTCCCGGCGAGCCGGCCGTGCCGCACGAGCACGACCTCCCAGCCGCCGGCGTCCGTCCGCCGGGCGGCGACGAGCTCGGCGCACGCCGCCAGCGGGGCCAGCCGCTGCGCACGGGCCGCGCCCCGCAGGAACGCCGCGAGCCGGTCGCGGACGGTCGCGGCCTCCTCGTACCGCTCCTGCCGCGCGAGCGCCCCGATCCGGTCGCCGTGCGCGTCCACGACGTCGGCGGGGTCGCCGGTCATGGACTCGCGGACGCGGTCGACCGTCGCGGCGTACTCGGCGGCGGCCTCGGGGCGGACGCACGGCGCGGGGCAGCGCCCGATCTCCGCGAGGTGGCAGGCGCTGGCGCCGGGGGCGGGCACGAGGGGCAGGCGGGCGGTGCACCGGCGGATCGCGAAGGCGTCGTGCAGCGCCTCGACGGCGGACTGCGCGGCGGCCCGGGACGCGAACGGCCCGATGTGGGTGGCGTCGTCGCGGACCTCGCGGACGACGGAGAGGCGCGGGAACGCCTCGTCCGTGAGCCGCACCCACGGCATGCGTTCGGGGGAGCGGGACCGGCGGTTGTACCGGGGGGTGTGCTCCGCGATGAGCCGGAGCTCGCGCACCTGGGCCTCCAGCGGCGTGGCGCACACGACCGGCGTCACCGCCTGGGCGATCCGCACCATCTCGCGCATCCGGGACCGCTTCTCGGCGGCGGTGAAGTAGGACCGCACGCGCTTGCGCAGCGAGGTGGACGTCCCGACGTACAGGACCTCGTCCTTCGGGCCGCGGAACAGGTAGACGCCGGGGGCGTCCGGCAGCCCGTCCGCGAGGGTGCGCTTGCGCCGCACGTCCGCGGGCACGGGGTCGGCGGCGGTCGCCAGGTCCTCGAGGTGGGTGATCCCCAGGGGCGCGAGCCGGCTCAGCAGGGCGTGCAGCACGTCCACGGTCGCGCGGGCGTCGGCCAGGGCGCGGTGCTCCGGGACGGTGGTCGCGTGGAACAGCGCGGCGAGCGTGCTCAGCTTGTGGTTCGGCGCCTCGTCGCGCGTGACCACCCGGCGCGCGAGCCGCACGGTGTCCACCACTGGGAACCCGGGCCAGGCGTGGCCGGTCGCGGCGGCGGCGGCCTTGAGGAACCCGACGTCGAAGGGCGCGTTGTGCGCCACCAGCACCGCCCCGCGCGCGAACTCGAGGAACGACGGCAGGACCTCCTCGATCCGCGGCGCGCCGATCACCATCGCGGTCGTGATGCCGGTGAGGACCTGGATCTGCGCGGGCACCGGGCCGCCCGGGTCGACCAGGGTCTGGAACTCGCCCAGCACCTCGCCGCCGCGCACCCGCACCGCACCGATCTCGGTGATCGCCGACGCCCCGGGCGCCGCGCCCGTCGTCTCGAGGTCGACCACCACGAACGTCACGTCGGACAGCGGGGTCCCGATGTCGTCCAGGGTCACCTGCACCGGCCGGCCGACGGGCTGCTGCACGAGGTCGAGGCGAGGCGGGACGGGGGACCGGTGGACCATGCCCGGCACGCTATCCGCCGGGTCCGACACGGCTGCCGCCGCCGACCGGCCCTGCCCGCGCGACCTGCGGGCCCGTAGGGTGACGCGCATGTCCGTCGTCGTCCCCGCCGCCGTGCGCGCGGCCGCGTCGGCGCTGGCGGCAGAGGTGCTGGGGGCGCTCGAGCCCGCGGCGGTCCCCGCGTCGCTCGCCGCGGTGCGCCGGTTCGCGCCGCGCCGGCGGGCCACCTCCGGGGCCGGGCCGCTGTGGGCGGCGCTCGAGCAGGACGACGCCTTCCGGGCGAGGGTCGCGCGCGCCTGGTCCCACGCGCACCCGGCGCAGGCCGCGGAGCTGCTCGCCGACGCGCCGGCCGCCCCCGCCGACGCGCCGGCCGCCCCCGCCGACGCGAGCGCCGCCGACCGGCTCGCCCTCGCGGTGGGCGCCGTGCTCCTGCGCCCCGAGGGCTGGCCGGACCTGCTCCCGCCCGCGGACACCGCGCCGGACGTGGTGGCGGCCCCCGGGCTGGTGGCGGTCGCGATCTGCACCCCGAGGAACGCCGGGTACCCGAGGG
>NZ_CABEGA010000040.1 GCF_901521055.1 Cellulomonas hominis
TACCACTAACACGTAGTGACCACAGTTGTAACGACCATAAGATCGAATGTACTACGGGTTTTTTTTTTTTTTCAAGCAGAAGACGGAATACGAGATAGCGTAGCGTCTCGTGGGCTCGGAGATGTGTAAAAGAGCCCCCCCCCCCCCCCTCCGCCGTGCCGGCATCCGCCGGCGCGCGCTCGAGCCTGCCCGCGAAGGAGCAGTCATGAGCACCACGAACCCCACCGCCGACACGGTCGGCACCGACCGCTGGTACCTGTCCTCCGCCCCGGTGGTGCGCGCCCTCGTGCACCTGTGCGTGCCGATGGCCGCCGCGATGATCGTCGGCGCCGTCTACAACGTCATCAACGCCGGATTCATCGGCGCGCTGCACGACACGTCCCTGCTGGCGGCGGTCACGATCGGCGCGCCGGTCCTCGGCCTCGTCATGGCGGTCGGCAACGTGTTCGGCGTCGGCGGCGGCGCGCTGATCTCCCGGCTGCTCGGCGCGGCGGAGCACGACCCCGCCCGGGCCGCGACGATCAGGAACGTCTCGTCGTTCGCGCTGTGGGGCACCGTCGTCGTGGGCGCCGTGCTGGGCGGCGCCGGTCTGCTGGTGCTGCGCCCGCTGGTCCGGGTCCTGGGCGCCGACGCCGGCACGACGCAGGCGACGAGCGCGTTCGTCGGGATCCTGCTCGCGTTCGTCCCCGTGCTCGCCGCCGCGGTGTGCCTCGAGCAGCTCGTGCGGGCGGAGGGTGCCGCGCGCCAGGTGATGACGGGGCTGATCGCCTCCACGGTCGCCAACGTCCTCCTCGACGTGCTGTTCATCCTCGTGCTGCACCGCGGGGTGGCCGGCGCGGCGCTGGCCATCGGCCTCGCGAACGTGGTCACCGTCGCCTACTTCGCGACCTGGCTCGCGCGCCGCAGCGAGCACGTCAGCCTCGCGCCGCGGTGGTTCACGCTCGCACCCGCGGTGCTGCGGCCGGTCCTCGGCGTCGGGGTCAGCACGCTGCTGCAGTCGGCGTTCCTCATCGTCACGTCGCTGGTGCTGAACAACCTCGCCGGCGGGTACGGCGACGGCCCCCTCGCGGCGATGGGCGTCGCGGTCCGGATCGCGCAGGTCCCGGAGTTCCTGGTCATGGGCGTGACCCTCGGGGTGCTGCCGCTGCTCGCGTACGCCTACGGCAAGGGAGACGCCCGCCGCCTCGCCTCGGCGGTGCGCACCGCCGCCGTCGCGGTCGGGGGCGTCGCCCTCCTGTTCTCGGTGACCGTCCTGGTGCTGCGCGAGCAGGTGCTCGCCGCGTTCCTCACGGACCGGGCGGTCGTGGGGATCGGTGTCACGGTCCTCACGGCGCAGCTCGTGGCGATGGTCGCGAACGGCTTCACGGGCCTGCTCACCTCCCTGTTCCAGGCCACGGGCCAGGCGGTCGCGGCGAACGTCATGTCGGTCACCCAGGGGGTGCTGTTCGTGCCGGTGGTGCTGCTCGGCAACCGGTGGTTCGGGCTGCCCGGGATCATCTGGGCCCTGACCGTCACGGAGGTCGCCGTGCTGCTCGCGGGCGCCGGGCTGTGGCTGGCGACGCGCCGCGCCGTCGACCGCGGGCTGGCCGAGGGCAGCCCGGAGCGGGCCGAGCAGGCGCTGGCGGAGGCGTGACGCGCCGCTAGGCCCGCAGGACGCAGCGGAACCCGATGTGGCTGGTGCCCGTGTCGACCATCTGCGGCCGCCGCGCGGCGGGCCGGTACCGGCGGCAGTAGCTGTCGGCGCAGAGGAACGACCCGCCCTTGATCACCTTGCGCGGCACGGGGAACTGCGGCTGGCGGGGGTCGTGGCTGTCCTGCTCGTCGGCGCCGCGCGGGTTGTGCGGGATGCAGCACTCGTCGGGCGCGTCGTCGGGGTGGCGGCGGGCGTACCAGTCGGTCGTCCACTCCCAGACGTTGCCGGCCATGTCGTGCAGGCCGTAGCCGTTGGCGGGGAAGCTGCCGACCGGGGCGGTCGTGCCGTAGCCGGGGTCGGCGCGCCAGGGGAAGGCGCCGTGCCAGTAGTTGGCGAACCGCTGGCCGGGCTGCTCGGGAGCGCCACCCCAGGTGAACGGCTCCCCCGGCAGGCCCCCGCGCGCTGCCGCCTCCCACTCGGCCTCGGTGGGCAGCGACCGGCCCGCCCACGTCGCGTAGGCCTCGGCGTCCTCGTACGCGACGTGCACGACCGGGTGCGCCTGCCGGCGGGCGACGGACGAGCCGGGGCCCTCGGGGCGGCGCCACGACGCGCCGGGGGTCCAGGTCCACCACTGGCTGAGGTGCCGGAGGTCGACGGGGCCGGGCGTGCCGGTGAACACCAGGGAGCCCGGCTGCAGGTTCTCCGGCGGGGCCCCGGGGTAGTCGGCGGGGTCGAGCGGCCGCTCGGCGACCGTGACGTAGCCGGTCTCCCGGACGAACGCCGCGAACCGCGCGTTGGTCACCTGGTGCGTCTCGATCGCGAACGCGTCGAGCCGCACCCGGTGCGCGGGCGCCTCCTCCGGGTAGTGCGCGTCGGAGCCCATGAGGAACGTCTGGGCGGGCACGGCCCGCAGGTCGGACGGCGGGGCGTCCAGCACCAGCTCGCCGGTCACCGCACGCCCTCCGGGAAGACGGTCGTCCAGTCGTCCTTCATGCTGACCACCACCCAGCCCCGCTCCGCCGCCACGCCGAGCAGGTCCTCGGCGCCCGCGACGTAGGCGAACTCGCGCTCGTCGTCGTCGTGCAGGACGACCATCCGCAGCGCCGGACCCGTGCCCGTCCCGGAGAACGTGAGCATCGGCAGGTCGCCGTTGGAGTTGCCGACCGACAGGATCGGCCGCCGCCCGATGCGGCTCCAGATGCGCACCGGCTTCTCGGGCCCGTCGTCGAAGAAGTCCATCGCGCTCTTGTAGAGCAGCTCGTCCCGCTCGTCGCCCGGCCGGTAGGTCAGGCCGAGCGCGCTGCCGATGACCCGCTCCGGCGGCACGCCGTACAGGTCGCCCGCGACGGGGCGCATGAAGTCGCGGTCCCCGCCGGAGGCGATGTAGACGGCGAAACCGTGCGCCTCCAGGTAGCCGAGCAGCTCGACCATCGGGCCGAACACGCACCCCTGGTACGGCACGCCGAGCGTCGGGTGCTCCGCGGCGGCGAAGAACGCCCGCACCCGCTCGTCGTACTCGTCGACCGTGACGTCCTCGAACGCCTGCGTGACGGCCGTCATCAGCAGCCCCAGGTCGGCGTCGTCGCCGTGGTAGTGCTTGACCATCGCCGCGCCCAGCCAGCGCAGGTCCTGCGTGTACGCCGCCTGCCACGGCTGCCGCTCGCGCAGCGCCGGGTCGGCCTCCGCCATCTGCGCGAGCCGCCGGACGGTGAAGTCCAGCTGGATCGGCATCGGCTTCTCGCACCACAGCGTGCCGTCGTTGTCGACCACGGCGACCCGGGCGGGCGGCGGCACGTAGTCCGGGCCGCCCTCCCGGGTGACCCGCTCGACGAAGCCGACGACGGCGGACCGCGCCGGCCCGTCCGTCCAGGACCCCAGCTCCCCCACGCCCGTCGCCTCAGTCCTTGGCGAGGGCGGCGTGCAGCTTGGCCACGGCCTGGTCGATCGTGAACGAGGCCGCCGCCTGCCGCGGCGGGAACTCCAGGAACGTCTGCAGGAACGCCGTGGTGATCGCGGTGCCGTAGAGCGCGAAGAAGTCGTGGTCGAGGAACCAGTCCCAGTAGGTGTTCGACGTGACGTCCGCCCGCTCGAACGGGTCCGTGCGCAGGTTGAACAGCTTCGGGACCCGCAACGGCGTGAACGGCTCGCCCCAGAGCGCCATCGTCCCCGGGGACCGCTGCTCCATGAACACGATCTTCCAGTTGTCGAACCGGATGCCGAGCACGTCGCAGTCGTCGGAGAAGTAGATCAGCCCCCGGCGCGGGCTCTCCTCGACCTCGCCCGTCAGGTAGGGCAGCAGGTCCCACCCGTCGATGTGCGCCCGGAACGTCTTGGCGCCCGCGACGTGCCCCTGCTTGAGCTTCTCGACGATGTCCGGCTCGCCCGCCGCCGACAGGAACGTCGGCAGCCAGTCGTGGTGCTGCACGATCTCGTTCGACACGACGCCGGCCGGGATGTGACCGGGCCACCGGATCAGCTCCGGGACGCGGAACGCGCCCTCCCAGTTCGTGTTCTTCTCGCTGCGGAACGGGGTGGTGGCGCCGTCCGGCCAGGTGTTGGCGTGCGGGCCGTTGTCGGTGCTGTAGATGACGATCGTGTCCTCGGCGATGCCGAGCTCGTCCACCGCGTCGAGCAGCAGCCCGACGTGCCCGTCGTGGTCGATCATCGTGTCGTGGTACGTCGACTGCCACCGGCCCGCCTGCCCCACACTCTCCGGCTTGGTGTGCGTCCGCAGGTGCATGTGCGTGGTGTTCATCCACACGAAGAACGGGGTGTCGGCCTCGACCTGCCGCCGCATGAAGTCGATCGCCGCGGCGGTCGTGTCGTCGTCGATGGTCTCCATCCGCTTGCGGGTGAGCGGACCGGTGTCCTCGATCCGCTGCTTCCCGACGACGCCGTACTTCGGGTCCTCGGTCGCGTCGTGCTCGTCCGTCGCCCACGCGTGCAGCACCCCGCGGGGCTCGTAGATGGCGTGCAGCTTCGGGAAGTCCTCCTTCTTCGGGAAGTCCGGCTGCTCCGGGTCCTCCTCGGCGTTCAGGTGGTAGAGGTTCCCGTAGAACTCGTCGAACCCGTGCACCGTCGGCAGGTACCCGTTGAGGTCGCCCAGGTGGTTCTTGCCGAACTGCCCGGTCGCGTACCCGAGCGGCTTCAGCAGCTCCGCGATCGTCGGGTCCTCGGCGGACAGCCCGACGTCGGCGCCCGGCACGCCGACCTTGCTCATGCCCGTCCGGTAGACGCTCTGCCCGGTGATGAACGAGGCGCGCCCCGCGGTGCAGCTCTGCTCGCCGTAGGAGTCGGTGAACCGCATCCCCTCGTCGGCCAGGCGGTCGATGTTCGGCGTGCGGTACCCCATCAGGCCGTCGCTGTAGCAGCTGAGGTTCGTGATCCCGATGTCGTCACCCCAGATCACCAGGATGTTCGGCTTCCCGTCCGGCATGACGCCCTCCTCCGCTGGGTGTGCCGCCAGTCTCACGACGTCGGGCAGCGGCTTCCTCATCCGCCGGAGGTGAGATCGCCGCGCGACCTCAGAGGGAGGCGAGCACCCGCTCCTCGTGCCGGTGCCCGGCCAGCTCGTACCCGACCACGGTCACCCACGGCGTGAGCGAGACGACCACGAGGGACCAGACCAGGGGCGCGCCGGCCACCGCCAGCAGCACCCCGGCCACCACGACCGCCCCCGACACCGCGACGAGCACGAGGTGGAACGGGTCGAGGCTGCGGGTGAGCGCGGCGTACAGCGCGTAGACGCCCAGCAGGTACACGGCGACGGGGACCGCGACGGTCAGGACGGTCCCGGTGAGCGAGAGCTCGCTGTGCTCCTGGAGGAAGAACGCGGCGGCGTGCAGCCCGCCGCCGACGGCGACGATCGCCCCGAACAGCACGATGTGCCCGTACCCCCACGAGAACGAGCGCCGCCGCCGCGCGGCCAGCAGGTCACCGCTCGGCATCACGAAGTACGCCCACCACAGCCCGAACGTCAGCGACGTCCCCGCGAGGCCGAGCAGGGCCGTCTCGGCGGTCCAGCCCTGCTCCTCGATCACGGCGGACAGGGCGAACGTCGTGCCCATCAGCCCCTCGCCCAGCGCGATGATCACGAGCAGCCCGTAGCGCTCGGCGATGTGGTGCGGGTGCCACGGCGTGCCGCCGTGCACGCGCTCGGCGACGACCGGCCCCACGAGCTCGAGCAGCACGAGCGGCACCATCAGGGCGAACGTCGTCCCGGTGGGCAGGTCCGTGAGGGCCAGCGCGATCCAGCCGACCTGCGCGGCGAGCAGCGTGGCGATGAACACCGCGACGCTCTGCCGCCGCGCGGGGTCGGCCAGGGCGGCGCGGCTCCACTGCAGCACCATCGGCACGCGCATGACGACGTAGCCGAGCACCATCACCCGGTTGTCGATGTGGTCGCCCTCGGCCAGCGACTCGAACATCGGCGTCAGCCCGAGCGCGAGGATCAGGACGCCGACCATCTGCACCATCGTGGTGAGCCGGAACAGCCAGTCGTCGGTGTCGTAGGCGGACGCGAACCAGGTGAAGTTGATCCACGCCCACGACACCGCGAACGTCGCGAAGCAGAACCCGGCGACCGCGGGACCCACGTGCCCGTCCGCGAGCAGGTGGGCGAGCTCCTCGGCGGTCCGGCCGAACGCGATGACGAAGGTGAGGTCGAACAGCAGCTCGAGCGGCGTGGCGGCCCGGCCGCCCTCGCGCGGGTCCCGGCCGGTCATGCGGGTGCGCAGGGGCGTCACGCTCGGCGGCATGGTCGGAGTGTAGGAGCACGTCACCGCCGCGCGGGACGCCCGCGCGGCGGTGACGGGGCTCAGGCGAGCGTCGCGGTGTCGATCACGAAGCGGTAGCGCACGTCGGACGCCAGGACCCGCTCCCAGGCCTCGTTGACCTGGTCCGCGGCGATGACCTCGATCTCGGCGCCGAAGCCGTGCTCGGCGCAGAAGTCGAGCATCTCCTGGGTCTCGGCGATGGACCCGATGGTCGAGCCGGCGAAGGACCGGCGCGCCGGGATCAGGGAGAACGCCTGCACGGGCAGGGGCTGCGGCGGGGCGCCGACCATGACCATCGTGCCGTCGACCGCGAGCAGCGACAGGTACGCGTTCGGGTCGATCTCGGCGCTGACGGTGTTGACGATCAGGTCGAACTCCCCCGCGAGCTGCTCGAACGTGTCGGGGTCGCTGGTGGCGAAGTAGCGGCGGGCACCGAGGCGCAGGCCGTCCTCCTGCTTCTTCAGCGACTGCGACAGCACGGTGACGTCCGCGCCCATGGCGTGCGCGATCTTGACGCCCATGTGGCCCAGCCCGCCCATGCCCACGACGGCGACCTTCATGCCGGGGCCGGCGTTCCAGTGGCGCAGCGGGGAGTACGTGGTGATGCCCGCGCACAGCAGCGGCGCGGCCACGTCGAGGTCGAGGGAGTCGGGGATGCGGACGACGAAGCCCTCGGTCACGACGACCTGCTGCGCGTAGCCGCCCTGGGTGACGCTGCCGTCGCGGTCGGTGCTCGCGTAGGTGCCGGTGTTGCCGCGCAGGCAGTACTGCTCCTGGCCCTGCTCGCACTGGACGCACTCGCCGCAGGAGTTGACCATGCAGCCGACGCCGACGCGGTCGCCGACCGCGAACTTCGTGACCTCGGAGCCGACCTCGGCGACGACGCCCGCGATCTCGTGCCCGACGACCAGCGGGTAGGGCACCGGGCCCCACTCGCCGCGGGCGGTGTGGATGTCGGAGTGGCAGATGCCGGCGAACTTGATGTCGATCCGCACGTCGAGCGGGCCGACGTCGCGGCGCTCGATCGTGGTGCGCTCCAGCGGCTGGTCGGCGGCGGTCGCGGCGTAGGCGTTCACGGTGGTGGGCATGCCCCCGATGGTGCCCAGAACGACGCTCCGGGCGCCAGCCGGGTGGGAGGCCCTGGCGGTGCCCCTCAGCCGGACCTGCAGCCGGGCGGCTACCGGTCCAGGTAGCCGAGGTGCTGCTCGCCGTACCGCTCGCCGTGCACGCCCAGGCGCGCGGCGACCGCGTCGAGGTCGGCGACCTCGTCGGCCGACAGCGGGACGGCCGTCGCACCGGCGTTCTCCTCGACGCGCTCGATCCGGCGGGTGCCGGGGATCGGGACGATCCACGGCTGCTGGGCGAGCAGCCACGCGAGCGCCACCTGGGCGGGCGTCACGCCCTTCGCCCGCGCGAGGTGGGCCACGTGGTCGACGAGCGCCTGGTTGGCAGCCCGGTTCTCGGCGGCGAACCGTGGGATCGTCGCGCGGATGTCACCGGGGGCGAGCTCCGTGGTGGTGCCGACCGTGCCCGTCAGGAACCCCTTGCCGAGCGGGCTGAACGGCACGAACCCGATCCCCAGCTCCGCGAGCGTGGGGAGCACCTCCGCCTCCGGGTCCCGCGTCCACAGGGAGTACTCGCTCTGCACGGCCGTGACGGGGTGCACCGCGTGCGCCCGCCGGATGGTCCCGGCCGACGCCTCCGACAGCCCGAGGTGCCGCACCTTGCCCTCGGCGACGAGCTCGCCGACGGTGCCGGCGACGTCCTCGACCGGCAAGTCCGGGTCCACGCGGTGCTGGTAGAAGAGGTCGATGACGTCGGTGCGCAGCCGTCGCAGCGAGGCCTCCGCGACCCGCCGGATCTGCTCCGGGCGGCTGTCGAGCCCGACCGTCCGCCCGTCCTGGATGTCCCAGCCGAACTTGGTGGCGACGACGACCTGGTCCCGGACGGGCTCCAGCGCCTCCCCCACCAGCTCCTCGTTGACGTAGGGCCCGTAGACCTCCGCGGTGTCGACGAACGTCACCCCGCGGTCCACCGCGGCGCGCAGCACCCCGATCATGTCCTCGCGGGAGCCGGGGTTGGGGCCGTAGCTCTGCGACATGCCCATCGCGCCGAGGCCGACGGCGGAGACCCGCAGCCCCTGACCGAGCGTCCGTCCGTGCATGGTGCGCCTCTCGTCGCCGGGATGCGGCCACCGTCCCCCGGGCGGGCGCGGCCGTCAAGCCCGCCGGGATTGCCGGGCCACCGGAACCGGTGGAGCGTGGCGAGGACCATCACGAGGAGGGGACATGGCGGGTCCACCACCCCCCGCCGGGCGCGCGGCCGTGCGCCGGCGCCCGCGGCTGCTGCTCGCGGGCGTGGTGCTGCTGCTCGCGGCGGTGGGGGTCGCGCTGTGGCTGCGGGCCGCTCCGGACGGCGACCGCCGGGCCCCCGACCGGGACCCGCAGCGCCGCGCGGAGGTCTGGACGACGACGGCCGACGGCCGGCTCCGCCTCGAGCGGACCGCCACGGTCGCACCGGCACCGGCACCCGCCGCGACCGACGACCCCGGCGCGGCCGCGGACGTCGTGCAGGTCCCGGCCGCCGGGGACACCACGGGGCAGGAGGTCCGCGGCTTCGGCGCCGCCCTGACGGAGTCCTCCGCCGCCCTGCTCCTGGCGATGGGCGACGACGCCCGTCGCGCGCTGCTCACCGAGCTGTTCGACCCGGCCGGGCCGGTGCGGCTCTCCGTGCTGCGCGTCCCGCTCGGGGGCTCCGACTTCGTGGTGGAGGCCGCGCGCACCTACGACGACCTGCCGGCGGGTGCGACGGACCCGGACCTCGAGCGGTTCAGCACCGCGCCGGACGAGCCGGTGCGGTCGCTGCTCCGCGAGATCCGCGGGCTCGCGCCGGACCTCGTGGTCGTCGCGTCGCCGTGGAGCCCGCCCGCGTGGCTCAAGGACTCCGGCGCCCTGGCCGGCGGCCGGCTGCTCGACGACGACGAGGCGTACCGCACCTACGCCGCCTACCTGGTCCGGGCGCTGGAGCAGTACGCGGCGGCCGGGGTCCCGGTCGACGCCCTGACCGTCCAGAACGAGCCGCAGGCCCGCCACCCCGACGGGTACCCGGGGACGGACATGCCGGTCGAGGACCAGGTGCGGCTGATGCGGGAGCTCGGGCCGGCGCTCGACGCCGCGGGGCTGGACCCCGAGATCCTCGCCTTCGACCACAACTGGGCGCTGCACCCCGCCGACGCCGCGTCGACGCCGGACGGCCGCGACCCCGAGGCCGACTACGCCCTGGAGGTGCTGCGCAGCGACGCCGCACCGTGGGTCGGCGGGGTCGCGTTCCACTGCTACTCCGGGGACGCGTCCGCGCAGGCCGCGGTCCTCGACGAGCTCCCGGGCACCGACATCTGGATCACGGAGTGCTCCGGGTCCCACGCCCCCGGCACCCCGCCCGAGCAGGTGTTCGCGGACACGCTCGGCTGGCAGGGCCGGCACCTGCTCGTCGAGGGGCTCGGGTACGGCGCGTCCACCGTGCTCACCTGGAACCTGGCGCTGGACCCGGGCGGCGGCCCGCACGTCGGCGGCTGCGGGACGTGCACCGGGGTGGTCATGCTCGACGGCGACGCGGTCACGCGGAACGCCGAGCTCGACGTCCTCGCGCACGCGTCGCGGTTCCTGCCCGCCGGCTCGGTGCGCGCCGGTCCGGCGGGTGCCGGTCCGGACACCCTCGGCCCGGCCACGGAGGGCGACGGCTCCGTCGCCCAGGTCGCCTTCCGGACGCCCGACGGCGCGGTCGTCGTCCTGCTGCAGCACGACGGCGACCGCGACCGGGACGTCGTGGTCGCGGACGCCGGCGACCGGTTCCCCGTGACGCTCCCCGGGCGGTCGCTCACCACGGTGGTGCTGGACGACGACCCCGGTGCGACGCCGACCGCACCCGCGGGCGCCCTCCTCGCCGAGGTCGACCTGCCCGGTGCCGTGACGACGGCGGAGCCCGCGGCGCCGCTCGACCCGTGCTGCACCCAGGACGTCGCGGCGCGCGCGACCGACGGCGACCCGGCGACGCGCTGGAGCTCGGGCCGGCCGCAGCGGCCGGGCGACCGGCTGGACGTGGACCTCGGGCGCGCGGTCGCGGTGCGCACCGTGGTGCTGGACGCAGGGGGCGGCGACTGGCCCCGCGGCTACGAGGTCGAGGTCAGCGCCGAGGGCTCCACGTGGTCCGAGGCAGCGGTCCGCAGCGGCGCGGGTGCGGTCGCGGCCGCCTCGCTGGACGGAGCGCCCGTCCGGCACCTCCGCGTCCGCCTGACGCAGGACGCCGCGCCGTGGTGGAGCGTCGCCGAGCTGCGCGTGTACGAGTGAGCGCGCCGCTCGGGCCCGGTGGCGACCCGGGCGCGCCGCTGCGAGACTCGGGCCGTCCACGGGGCGCTGCGCGGGAGGTCGGTCACGTGTCGGACATGCCGGAGCGGGACGAGGCGTACGCCTTCCTCGACGACTACGCCCGCGCGGCCGCCGCACGCGTGGATGCCCCCACCGAGTGCAGCATCATCGTGCGGGAGACCTCGGTCCTGCGGTACGCGGCGAGCTCCGCGCCCGCCGCCGGGACGTGCGACCGGGTGGAGGTCGCCACGGGTGAGGGCCCGTGCGTGCTGGCGATCGAGCAGCTGCGGGGCGAGCTCGTGCCCGACACGCGCTCCGAGGAGCGCTGGCCCGCGTGGCGGGAGGCGGCGACGCGCAACGGCTTCCTGTCGTCGGCCGCCCTGCCGGCGATGGTGGACGACACCGTGACGCTCGCGCTGAACCTGTACTCCCCCGACGTCGACCCGTGGGACGGCGCGGTCCTGGTCACGATGGACGGCTACGCCCAGGAGATCGCGGAGGCCGTCCGGGCGCGCGGGCCGCACCGGGAGCCGTAGCGGGTCCGAGCGGGAACAACCGGGCGGCGCCGTGCATTGAGGAGGGTGCCGCGCCGGTTCATGACCCCCGGGCTCAACCTCCATCCGCTCCGAGCGGACTCGCGCCGTGAGGCGTCTGCCGGTGGCGGCACCGAAGGGCGGCGGGAGCGATTCCGCCGCCCTTCGTCGTGCCTGTCCATGTCCCGGCGCCGGTCACCCCGCACGTCAAGACGCCGCCGAGCCGGCCGCGACGAGCGCGCGCACCGCCTCCCGGGTCAGCTCCCGGTCCGACGGCTCCCGGTCGAGGGCGCGGTGCAGGACGAGGCCCTCGATCAGCGCGTCGACCTGCCGGGCGGTCCGCGCCGGGAGGTGCCGCTCCAGCTCGCGCCGGCTGCGCTCCATCCAGGCCGTCGTCAGGGCCCGGTACCGCGGGTCCCGCGCGGCGAGCACGTACAGCTCGACGGTGAGGACGAGGTCCCGCTGCTGCGCCGGGTCCGAGAGCGCGTGCACCAGGTCCACCACGGCCTCGACGGCCCCGTCGGCGTCCCGGGCAGCGCCGAGCCGCGCCTCGAACGTCGCGGCGACCCGCTCCGCGAACCGGGTGAAGGCCTCCTGCAGCAGCTCGTCCATGCCGGCGAAGTGGTACGTCATCGACCCCAGCGGGACGTCGGCCCGCTCGGCGATCCTGCGGTGCGAGATCCCGGCGACGCCGACCTCGGCGACCAGGTCGAGCGTGACGTCCACCAGCCGGTCCCGGCGGCCGGGGTCGGTGCGGCGCGCGCGCACCGGTCAGACGCTGCGGACGACGCGGGCGGGGTTGCCCACCGCGACGCTGTTCGGCGGGACGTCCCGGGTGACGACCGCGCCGGCCCCCACCACGCTGTTCTCGCCGATGGTCACGCCCGGGCACACGACGACGCCGCCACCGAGCCACACGTTGTCCTCGATCACGATCGGCTTCGCGGCCTCGAGCTTGTCGCGCCGGGGCTGCGGCTCCACGGGGTGGGTGGGCGTGAGCAGCTGGACGTGCGGGCCGATCTGGCAGTCCGCGCCGATGCTGATGGGGGCGACGTCGAGCGCCGTCAGCCCCATGTTGACGAACGTGCGGGGGCCGATCGTGATGCGGTCGCCGTAGTCGACGTGCACCGGCGCCCGCACGAACGCCGTCGGGTCCATGCTGCCGAACAGCTCGCGCGCGGCCTGCTGGCCGGCCTCCGGGTCCTCGTCGTAGGCGGCGCGGAACCGCGCGGCCAGCCGCACCGCCCGCTTCTGCGCCTCGGCGATCGCCGGGTCGTCGGAGATGTAGAGGTCCCCGGCGAGCATGCGCTCGTAGCTGGTGCGGGGGTCGCCGGCGAAGTAGTCGGCGGGGGTGGTCGCGGGGGTGGTCGCTGAGGTGGTCGCGGGAGCGTCGTCGGTCATGCGGACGAGCGTACACATCGGGCGGTCACGGGCTGATCGAGAACCACACGACCTTGCCGCCCGCCCGGTCGGGCCGCCAGCCCCAGGCGTGGCTCAGCGACTCGACGATGCGCATGCCGTGCCCCCCGGGCAGCCCGGCACGGTCCGCGCGGACCTGCGGCGGGCGCACGTCGCCGTCGGCGACCTCGACGACCAGGCGGCCGCCGCGCGCGGTCACGCCGACCGTCACGTGGGGCGTGCTCCCGGCGTGCCGCACCGCGTTCGTGACGACCTCGCTGGTCATCAGCTCCAGGTGCTCCAGCAGCTCACCGGTCACGCCGGCGGCCCGTGCGCGGGCGAGCACCCAGGCCCGGGCGGGCCCGACCGACGACGGCGCGGCGACGAATCGTCGCGTCAGGCCGCCGCCGCGAGTGGTCACCACCGCACGATAGACGCCGCCCGGCCCGGACGCCGGAGGGCGCTCAGTCCTCGCCCGTGTCCCGCAGGTCGAGCACGCTGTCGACCCCGGTCAGGCGGAACACGGACAGCGGCGAGCCGTGCGCACCCCGCACGCGCAGCCGGTCGGGGCGCAGCCGCGGCGCGAGGGCGACGACGAGGGCGAGCACCGACGAGTCCATGAACGTCGCCTCGCTCATGTCGACCTCCCGCACGCCGGCGGTCGCCAGGGCGCCGCCGAGGGACTCCTCCGCGACGCCGAGCTGCCCCGCGAGCTCCGCGACCGTCACCACGTCGGCGTCGCCGGCGAGCCGGAGCACGTCCGGCTGCGCGGGGTCGATCCACGCGCGTCCCCGCGGGCGGGGCGTCGGCGGGGTGGTGGCGGGGGGCACCGCGCCAGTATGTGCCGCCGCGCGCGGTTTGCCCCGGCGGCCCGCCGCACGACGCGGCCCGGTTTCCTCCGGCCGGTCCGCGGACGCCCCCGCGGCCGCCGGTCCCGCGCGTGGCAGGGTGGGCGCGTCTCGCCCCACCGACGCTCCGCCCCGGAGGACCCGTGACCCGCACCTACTCGCACATCGTGATCGGCGCCGGCGCCGTCGGGTCCGCCGCGGCGCACTGGCTGGCGCGGCGCGGGGCCGCCCGGGTGCTCGTGCTGGAGCAGTTCGACCTGGTGAACGCGCTCGGGTCGTCCGGCGACCACTCCCGGATCATCCGCCGGTCGTACCACCGCGCCGAGTACGCGCGGCTGACCGACGCCATGTTCGAGGCCTGGGCCCAGGTCGAGCGCGACTCCGGGCTCCGGGTGTACACCCGCACCGGCGGGCTGGACCTCGCGCCGCCGGCGGACGGCGGGTCCGCGCGCCTCGACCCGTTCCGCACGGCGATGGACGCGGCCGGCATCGGGTACGAGGACCTCACGACCGCCGAGCTGCGCGCCCGGTACCCCCAGTGGGTCGTCCCGGACGGCACCGCGGCCCTCTACCAGGAGGACGGCGGCATCATCGACATCCGCCGCTCGGTGTCCGCGCACACGGCGCTCGCGATGGCCGCCGGCGTGGACTTCCTGCCGCACACCCGCGTCACCGGGGTCGACGTCCGGGACGGCTCGGTCGCCGTCCGCACGACCGCCGGGACGTTCGAGGCCGGCGGGCTCGTCGTCGCCGCGGCGTCCTGGCTGGGCGACCTCATGCCGGACCTCGGGCTGACGTACCGGCTCACCCTGTCGCAGGAGCAGGTCGACTACGTCGCCTCCCGCCGGCTCGGGGCGTTCGCGCCGGACCGGTTCCCGATCTGGGTGTGGCACGGCGCTGACGTCATGTACGGCTTCCCCGTGTACGGCGAGGCCGCCGTGAAGGTGGCCCGCGACATGCGCGGCGAGCTCATCACGAGCGACGGCCGCCGCCACGAGCCCGTCGCGGACGAGACCGCGCGCTCCCTGCGGTTCCTCGAGGCGCACCTGCCGGACGCGGCCGGGCCGCCGCTCGTCGCGCGGACGTGCGTGTACGACATGCCGCCGGACCGCGAGTTCGTCCTCGACACGGTGCCCGGCCACCCGCACGTCGCGGTGTTCAACGGCGCCGGCCACGCGGGCAAGTTCGCGAGCCTGGTCGGCTCGGTGCTGGCAGACCTGCTGACGGCCGGGTCCACGCCGCACGACATCGCGGCGTTCGGGCTGGCGCGGTCGGCGGTCGTCGACCCTGAGTACGTCCCGCAGTTCGACCTGCACGCCTGAGCCGCGCGGGCGGGGCCGGACGAGACGGTCAGGCGGGGACCGCGACCACCACGACGTTCTCGGCGTAGCGCCCGGTCGCGGCGTCGAACGCGCCGCCGCAGGTGACGAGCACCAGCCGGGGCGGCCCGTCGACGCGGAACAGGTCGGCCGGCAGCCCCGCGGACTTGTCGTACGACCGCCGCTCGGCCACGGCGTACCGCAGGGTGGACCCGTCGGCGGTGGTCACCTCGACGACCGTGCCCGGCGGGACGCGGAGGACGCGGGACATCGGCCCGGCCCCGGTGCCGGCGGCGTCGACGTGCGCGGCGAGCACGGTGGACCCCTGCGTCGCGCCGGGGACCGCGCCGCTGGACCACCACCCGGCCACCCGGGGGTCGGCCGGCACCTCCAGGGCGCCGGACGCCTCGACCCCGACGGGGACGACGTCGGCGGTGACGTCGGCGTCAGGGACCGCCAGGTGGACCGGGGCGGCCACGGCCGTCGCCGGTGGTGGCGCCGACGGTGGCGCGGGCGGCGACGGCACGCCGGCGGGCGCCGCGGCAGGCGTGGCGGCGGCAGGTGCGGCGGGGCCAGGCGTGGCGGGGGCCGGCGCGGCGGCGACGCTCCCGTCGGGCGGCGGGGCCGCCACCGTGCCGCCCACGTCAGCCACGTCCAGCACCGGCGGCTGCTGCAGCAGCACCACCCCGGCGGTCGCGGCGACCAGCCCCGCGGCGCCGAGCACCGCCGGGACCAGCCGCCGCACGCGCTCCCGTGCGGTCACGCGCGCACGCGCCGCCGCAGCACCACGGCCCCGGCGACGGCGACCAGCAGCACGCCGGCACCCACGAGCGCCGCTCCGGCCGCCTGCGAGGACGAGGCCGCCTGCCCGCCGGTACCCGCCGGGACCGACGTCGGCACGCCGAGCTCCTGCGCCGTGGCGAGCAGCCCGTCGAGGTGGCCCTGCACGACCGGCGCCGACGCGGCGGCGAGGTCCTTGACCGCCTGCTCGGTGCCCTGCGCGAGCTCCTGCTGGCCGGCGGCGAGCGTCGCCCGGTGGCCGGCGATCTGCGACTGCACCCACGCGCGGTCGAACGCCTCGCCGGACTGCGCGGTGACGGCGGCGAGCGCCTGCTGCTGCTCGGGGCTCGGGGTGGTCGGGAGCGTCACGCCCAGCTGCTGCGCGACGGGCGTCAGGGCGGCGTCCAGCCGGGTGTGGTCGTCGATCAGCATCTGGCCGTGCATGCGGACGTCCTCGGTCGTCGCCTGCTGCACGGCGGCCTGGCCGGCGGCGATCTCCGCGAGGTTGCTCTGGTGCGCGGCGACGAGCCACGCCTGGTCCTGCTCGGACGGTGCGGCAGCGGCCGGGCCGGCCGCGAGCGCGAGGGCACCCACGGCGGAGGCGAGCAGCACGGCGGTACGGCGGAGGAAGGTCATGGTGGGCTCCTCGGGCGACGTCGTCGTCGCGGTCCGTGCGCTCGAGCCGCTCACCCATGATGCGAACCGCGGCGGCGGCGCGCATCCGGGGGCGTCACTGCTCCGCGGCGTCCCAGTCGGTCAGCACCACGGCCGCCGCGAGCGCCGCGGAGGTCGCGAGCCACAGCGCGCGGGCCCGCGGGTCCTTCGCGATGCCCGTGACGAGCGGCAGCGCCAGGTACAGCGGGTCGGAGGCGAGGTCGATGACGCGGTGCGTGCGCCACGGGATCACGCGGCGCACCCCGAGCGGGCTGTCCGTCAGGGCGTTGACGACCGTGGCGACGGCGCCGAAGCCGCCGAAGAACGCCTTCGCGCCCCGGCTGAGGCCGAGCAGGTGCGGGGCGGTCAGGAGCGTCGCGCCGATGCCGTAGTCCAGCGCGGAGTGCAGGGTGGGCGAGAGCGGTTTCGTCATGCCTCCAGGCTCGCCCCGCGCCCGGGACGCCGCCACCGGCCGGGTGCGGCACGGCGGCGGTCACTCCGCGGCGCGGCGCACCATCTCGGCGAGGTCCCCCGTGCGGGCGGCCTCGGCGCGCTGCCACGTCGCGCCGGTGCCGCGCGCGAGGACGCGCTCGAGCCGGCGCTCGACGGGCGCCTCGTCGCCGGACCACGCCAGCGCGGTCGCCACGTGCTCGAGCAGCGTCTCGACGGCCACCGCCGCGGGTACCGGGCGGCCGTCGCGGGGGTGCAGGAGCTCGCCCTCCACGCCGGAGCGGCTGGCCCGCCACGCCGCGAGCCGCAGCACGGAGGTGTCGACGTCGGCGGCCGGGATCCCGGCGCGCCACTCGCGCGCGGCGGTGTCGACCAGCGCCCGGGTGAGCGCGGCGACGAGCACCGTGTCGGCCGGGTCGAGGCAGACGTCGGCGACCCGCACCTCGATGGTCGGGTACCGGTGCGAGAGCCGCGCGTCGCCGTAGAACATGCCCTCGTCGAGGAGCACCCCGGTGTCGAGGAACCTCCGCAGCCGCGCGCGGTAGCCGTCGACGGACCCGTACAGGTCGGCCGGCCCGGTGGTGGGCCAGCGGCCCCACGCCTGCGTCCGGTACCCGGCGTACCCGGTGTCCTGCCCGTCGAAGAACGGCGAGTTGACCGCGAGCGCCGACAGCACGGGCAGCCACGGCCGGATGCGGTCGAGCACGGCCACGCCCTCGTCGGGCGACTCCACCGCGACGTGCACGTGGCAGCCGCAGGTCAGCTGCTGCGCGCAGGTGACGCCGAACCGGTCCTGGATCGCGACGTACCGCTCCGTGGGCGTCAGCGACGGGTGCACCGGCAGCGGCGAGGTGGCCAGGGCGGCCACGAGCGCGCCGGCCTGCGCCGCGGCGGAGGCGGCGCGGGCCCGCAGGTCGATCAGGTCCTCCTCGATGTCGGCCATCGCCGTGCGCGGCGGGGTGGCCGTCTCCACCTGCTCCTGCTGCAGCTCGGAGGTGAGCACCGGGATGCCGCCGTCCGACTCCCCCGCCGCGGCGAGCACCGCGCCGGCGACCGGGGCGGCGCGTCCGGTCCGGGGGTCGACGAGCAGGAGCTCCTCCTCCACGCCGACGGTGCGCAGCGCGGGCGGCGGGGCCGTGGCGGCCGACGACGACGCCGCGCCGGCGTCCGGGGTCGTCGGCACGGGCAGCACGCCCGGGACGCCGTCGAGGCACGGGTCGGCCAGTCGGACGGTGGGCGACGTGACGGGCAGCAGGTCCATGGGTGCTCCTCGCGAGCGGGGACCGCGTCGGCGCGGCCTCCTCCAGCGGCGCCGACACTGCACCGTCGGCGGACAGCGTCACACGATCATGGCACGGTCGCGCGCGCAGCAGCAGGGCCCGCACCCGGGGTCGTCGCGCCCTGCGCCGGGGCGTGGCACGCTCGGAGCTGCTGACCTGCGGCGGCACCGCCGCGGGACCCTCGCGACGGGAGATGCGCGTGACCTACTCGCTCGTGGCCCGGGACCGCGACGGCCGCACCGTGGGCGTCGCCTCGGCCTCCCGGTACCTGGCCGTCGGCTCGACCGTGCCCGGCGTGGCCGCCGGTGTGGGCGCGCTCGCGACCCAGGCGAGCACCAACGTGATGTACCGCGAGCGCGGGCTGCGCGCCCTGAGAGCGGGCGAGGCGCCCCGGCGCGTCGTCGAGGCCCTCGTCGGCGACGACCTCGACCGCGACCGCCGCCAGCTGGCCGTGGTGTCCCTCGACGGCCCGCCGGCCGCCTGGACCGGGCCGGACTGCGTCCCCTGGGCGGGGCAGGTCGTACGGGACGACTGCGCCGCGGTGGGCAACCTCCTGGCCGGGCCGCAGGTGCTTCCGGCTGTGCTCGACGCCTTCGAGGGCGCCACGGGCGACCTCGCCCACCGGCTGCTCGCCGCGCTGGCCGCCGGGGACGCCGCCGGCGGGGACCGGCGGGGCCGGCAGAGCGCCGCCCTGGTGGTGGCGTCCGGCCCCGGCACGGTGCACCTGCGCACGCCCGCGCGGGTCGACCTGCGCGTCGACGACCACCCCGACCCCGTCCAGGAGCTGGCGCGGCTGGTCCGCCGGCACGACCTCCTCGTCGCGGAGCCCGACCCGGCGAGCGCGCTGCCGCTGACCGGCGAGACGGCCGCGGAGGTCGCCCAGGTGCTGCGCCTGCTCGACGGGGAGGCGGCGCCGGACCCGGTGCTGGTGCAGGCCGTCCGCGACGCCCGCGGCGTCCCCCGGCCGGTGACCGGGCCCGACCTGGAGCTGCGCCTGGCGGTGTGGGCCGTGCGGCGCAACCTCGGCCACCTCACGCTCCCCGGCGCGGTCGATGCGGCCCTCCTCGCGGAGCTCCGGGACGCCGCCCTGGAGCCCCCCGGCTGAACCTGCGGGGCGGTCGACGTCGTGTCAGGCTCGTCCGCATGTGCGGGATCTGCGGCGAGATCACCTTCGACGGAGCACGCGCCGACCACGCGGCCGTGGACCGGATGCGCGAGGCCCTGGCGCCCCGCGGACCGGACGGCACGGGCGCGTGGGCCGACGGTCGGGTGGCGCTCGGGCACCGGCGGCTGGCGATCGTCGACCGGAGCGACTCGGGCGCGCAGCCGTTCGTCGACGACGCCCTGGGCCTCGCCGCGGTCTACAACGGGATGATCTACAACTACCGCGAGCTGCGCGACGAGCTGACCGGCGCGGGCTACCGGTTCCGGTCGACGTCCGACACCGAGGTCGTGCTCGCGGCGTACCACCGCTGGGGCGAGGAGTTCGCGGAGCACCTGCTCGGCATGTTCGCGGTCGTCGTCGTGGAGCGCGCGTCCGGCCGCGTGGTGCTCGCCCGCGACCGGCTCGGGGTGAAGCCCCTCTACCTGTCGCGCACGCCCGGGCGGCTGCGGTTCGCCTCGACGCTGCCCGCGCTGGTCCGGGCCGGCGGCGTGGACACCGCGCTGGACCCCGTGGGCCTGCACCACTTCCTCAGCTGGCGCGCCGTCGGACCCCCGACGACGATCCTCGCGGGCGTCGAGAAGCTGCCGCCGGCCACCGTCCGCGTCGTGGAGCCCGACGGCCGCAGCCGCGACCGCGTGTACTGGTCGCCCGCCTACGAGCGCCGGCCGGAGCACGCGGCGTGGACGCCCGACGACTGGACCGACGCCGTGCAGGAGGCGCTGTCCCGCGCGGTGCGCCGCCGGATGGTCGCCGACGTCGGCGTCGGCGTGCTGCTGTCCGGCGGGCTCGACTCCTCCCTGGTCGTGGCGCTGCTGTCCGCGCAGGGCCAGACGGGGCTGCAGACCTTCTCCGTCGGCTTCGAGGACGTCGGGGGCACCGCGGGCGACGAGTTCGCGTACTCCGACGTGATCGCCGACCGGTTCGGCACCGACCACCACCGCATCCGGGCGACCGCGCAGGACGTCGTCGACGCGCTGCCCCACACCGTCGCCGCGATGTCCGAGCCCATGGTCAGCCACGACGCGGTCGCGTTCGACCTGCTGTCCCGCGCCGTCGCCTCGCACGTGCGCGTGGTGCAGTCCGGCCAGGGCGCGGACGAGGTGTTCGGCGGCTACCGCTGGCACGCGCCGCTGCTCGACGTCGACCGGGCGGACGCCGCCGAGACGTACGTCGAGCACTACCTGGACCGCGACGCCTCCGACCTCAAGGCCCTGCTCGAGCCCGGCTGGCTGCCCGAGGCCGACCCGTCCCGCGCGGTCGTCGCGGCCCACATGGCCCGCCCGGGCGCCCCGACGGCCCTGGACGCGGCGCTGCGGCTGGACACCGAGGTCATGCTCGTGGACGACCCCCTCATGCGGGTCGACAGCATGTCCATGGCGTGGGGGCTGGAGGCGCGGGAGCCGTTCCTCGACCACGAGCTGGTGGAGCTCGCCGCCGCCTGCCCGCCCGAGCTCAAGGCGGGGGGCGGCGGCAAGGGCGTGCTCCGCGCGGTGGCGCGGCGGCTGGTGCCGGCGGACGTCATCGACCGGCCCAAGGGCTACTTCCCCGTGCCGGCCGTGACGCACCTCGACGGGCCGGTGCTCGACCTGGTCCGGGACGCCCTGACGTCCCGCGTCGCGCGCGACCGCGGCCTGCTGCGCGCGGAGGCGGTCGACCGGCTGCTCGCCGACCCCGACGGGTTCCGCACCCGCACGGGCGTGAACCCGTTGTGGCAGGTCGGCGTGCTGGAGCTGTGGCTGCAGGAGCACGGCGTCGGCTGAGCGCCACCTGGAACTCCGCGGCCGCACGGGCCGTTCAGCAGTCGACCGCGTCACCGGCCACGACGGCCGGGTGCGCGGTCGACCTGTGCCCGCACCACCGTGGAGCTCCGCATGTTCCGTCTGACCCGGCTCTCGCTCGCGAACCGTGCCGTGATCGCCCTCGTGACCGCGGCGATCGCCGTGTTCGGGGTGCTGAGCCTCGGCTCGCTGAAGCAGGAGCTCATCCCGTCGCTCCAGATCCCGACGGTCGCGGTGGTCGCCGCGTCCCCGGGGTCGTCGCCGGACCTGGTGGAGCAGCAGGTGACGCAGCCGGTCGAGGACGCGCTGTCGGGGGTGTCGGGCGTCGAGTCCGTCGAGTCCACCGCGTCGTCCGGGCTGTCGAGCACCACGATCATGCTCGAGTACGGCACGGACACCGACGAGGCCGCGCAGGCGGTCCAGCGGGCGCTCGACCGGGCGGCGTCGACGCTGCCCGCCGACGTGGAGCCGACCGTGATCACCGGGTCGCTGGACGACCTCCCCGTGGTGCAGCTCGCGGTCACCGGCGACGCGTCGGACGGCGCCGCGGTCGACCCCGCGTTCGTCGCCACCCTGAACGACGAGGTGCTCCCGCGCCTGCAGGAGATCGAGGGCGTCCGCGACGTCACGCTCACCGGCACGCAGGACGACCTGGTGACGGTCGACCTGGACCTCGCCGCCGCCACGGCCGCCGGCGTCTCCCCCGCCGAAGTGACCGGGCTGCTGCAGGACTACGGGGTGGCGCTGCCCGCCGGCACCGTCGAGGACGGCGACACGACGCTGTCCGTGCAGGTCGGCGCCCCGCTCACCTCCGTGGACGACCTGCGCGCGCTGCCGCTCGTCACCGCCTCGGGCGGCACGGTCATGCTCGGCGACGTCGCGGAGGTCACGCAGGCGCCGCAGGACCCGACGTCGTTCTCGCGGCTGGACGGCGAGCCGGCCCTCGGCATCGCGATCACCAAGACCCCGGACGGCAACACCGTCGACGTCTCGCACGGCGTCACCGAGGCGCTGGACGACCTGTCCGGCACGCTCGGCGGCGGGCAGGTCGCCGTGGTCTTCGACCAGGCGCCGTTCATCGAGGAGTCCATCGAGGGGCTCGCGACCGAGGGCGGGCTCGGGCTGCTGTTCGCGGTCGTCGTGATCCTGGTGTTCCTGGCGTCCGTCTCGGCGACGCTGGTGTCGGCCGTGTCGATCCCGCTGTCGCTGCTGGTGACGTTCATCGGGCTGCAGGTCAGCGGGTACTCGCTCAACATCCTCACGCTCGGCGCGATGACCGTCGCGATCGGCCGGGTCGTCGACGACTCGATCGTCGTCATCGAGAACATCAAGCGGCACCTGTCGTACGGCGAGCGGAAGTCCCAGGCGGTCCTCACCGCCGTCCGGGAGGTCGCCGGGGCCATCACGGCCTCCACGGTCACGACCGTCGCGGTGTTCCTGCCGATCGGGCTCGTGGGCGGCATGGTCGGCGAGCTGTTCCGGCCGTTCGCGTTCACCGTGGCCATCGCGATGACCGCGTCGCTGGTGGTGGCCCTGACGATCGTCCCCGTGCTCGCGACGTGGTTCATCCGTGCGCCGAGGACGACCGCCGAGGGCGGCGCGTCCCGCGAGCAGGCGGAGGAGGCCGAGCGTGGTGGGCGCATGCAGCGCGGCTACCTGGCCACCCTGCGGACGGCGCTGGCGCACCCGGTCTGGACGATCCTGCTCGCCGTCGGCGTGCTCGGCGGCACCCTGGCGCTCACCCCGCGGCTCGAGACCAACTTCCTCGACTCGACGGGGCAGGACACCGTCACGGTCACCCAGACGTTCCCCGCGGGCACGTCGCTCGACGCCCAGGACGCGGGTGCACGCGAGGTCGAGCAGCAGCTCGCCGACGTCTCCGGCGTGACCACCGTGCAGACGACGGTCGGCTCGGGCGACGGCATGGCCGCGTTCTTCGGCGGCGGGGGCACCCCGACCGCGACCTTCGCCCTCACGCTCGACGCCGACGCCGACGCGGCCGCCGTCCAGGACGCGGTCCGGGACGACGTCGCCGCCACCGGTGACAGCACCCTCGCCGTGTCCGGCGGCGACGCGGCGTACGGCAGCTCCACGGTCGACGTGATCGTGCAGGCGTCCGACAGCGAGACGCTCGCGGCCCTCACCACCGAGGTCGAGCAGGCTGTCCGGGACACCGAGGGCACCACCGACGTCACGAACAACCTGGCCGCGGCCCAGCCCACCGTGCGGGTCGCGGTGGACCGCGAGGCCGTCGCCGCGGCGGGGCTCTCCGAGACGCAGGTCGCCGGGACCCTGGCGCAGCTGCTCAGCCCGCAGCCCGTCGGGCAGCTCGACCTCGGCGACGGCCCGGTCGACGTGGTGGTCCGCACCGGCGCCGCGCCGACCACCGTCGACGAGCTGAGCGCCGTCGTGCTGCCGACCGCCACGGGCCTCGTGCCGCTCACGTCGGTCGCGTCGGTCGACGTCGTCGACGTGCCCACGTCGGTGACCCGCATCGACGGGCAGCGCGCCGCGACCGTCTCGGCCACCCCGGCCGGGCAGGACCTCGGCACGCTCACGGCCGACCTGCAGGCCGCGGTCGACGGCGTGGACGTCCCCTCGGGCGCGTCGGTCACGATCGGCGGCGTGTCGTCCGACCAGCAGGACGCGTTCGCGGACCTCGGGCTCGCGCTGCTCATCGCCATCGCCATCGTCTACGTGGTCATGGTGGCGACGTTCCGGTCGCTGCGGCAGCCGGTCGTCCTGCTGGTGTCCGTGCCGTTCGCGGCGACGGGCGCGCTGCTCGGCCTGCTGGTGACGTCCACCGCCCTCGGCGTCCCCGCGCTGATCGGCGTCCTCATGCTGATCGGCATCGTCGTCACCAACGCGATCGTGCTGATCGACCTGGTGAACCAGTACCGGCGCCAGGGCCGGCCGCTCGACGAGGCCGTCGTGGAAGGCGCCCGCAAGCGGCTCCGGCCGATCGTCATGACCGCGCTGGCGACGATCTTCGCGCTGGCACCGATGGCGTTCGGCCTGACGGGCGGCGGGGTGTTCATCTCGCGGCCGCTGGCCATCGTCGTGATCGGCGGGCTGCTGTCCTCCACGGTGCTGACGCTGGTGCTGGTGCCGGTGCTCTACACGCTGACGGAGCGCCGCGGCGAGCGGAGGCGCCTGGCCCGCGCAGCGGCGGACGGCACGGACGGCACGCCGGCCACCCCGCCCCGCGGCGCCCACGCGGCCGACACCGCGCAGGACGGCCCGCACGACGACCGGGCCGCCTCGGACGGCACCCCGCGCCGGCACGCCGCCGATCCCGTCTGACCCGCGCACGCGCCGGCGTTCGACGTGCCGACCCGCTCCGCCCCCGCGAGACTGCTGACCACTCGAGAGAGAGGAGATGCAGGTGAGCGACGGGAACGGCGTGCACACGGTGCACCGCGACGGCGCGTGGCGCAACGAGGTCGGCGGGCAGCAGGTCGGCGGGACCGACGACCACAAGGACGCGGCGGTGGCGGCCGGGCGTGAGGAGGCGATCTCCCGCGGGGTCGAGCACCACGTGCACAACCTCGACGGGACGATCGCCGAGAAGAACAGCTACGGGCACGACCCCCGGAGCATCCCCGGCTGACGGGTCGCTCGCGGCCCTCGGGCCGCTCGCTCCCCTCAGACCCAGTAGCCCGAGGACGACGAGTACGCCCCCTGGTACGTCCCGTGGCGCAGGTGGATGACGTTGCGCTTCAGGTCGTAGGCGAGCAGCCGCCACTCCGGCACGGTCCACCGGCGCAGCACGGCCGCGGCGGCGCGCGCCCGCTCGGCAGGGGGCACCGCCGCGACGGCCGTCTCCGCGAGCATCCGGTACGCGAGGTACCACTGCGGGAACGCGACCCGCCGCCGGAACGCGGGGTCGTAGCTGCGCACCTGCACGATCGGGTCCGCGCCGACGGCCTTGCTGTTCTGGTTGTCGTGCCGCCGGCAGAAGAAGTGCCGCTCCGGGACGACGACCCACTCGCTGCGCAGGGCCGACCGGATGCCGAGCGCGATGTCCCCGCCGAAGTACCGGGGGTGCCCGCCCATGGCCCGCAGCGGCACGGTGCGCTGGACCCCGCCCCACGCGATCGCCTGGTACACCGACCGGCGCAGCAGCAGGTCCACCCGCTCGGCCGGCGCCAGACCCTCGAACGTGAGGTCCTCGTCGTCCATGTGGCCGACGACCTCGCCGGCCGCGTCGATCAGCGTGACGCGCGGGAAGGCGATGTCGGCCTGCGGGTGGGCGTCGAGGGCGGCCGCGCAGGCGGTGAGGTGGCCGGGGCCGACGACGTCGTCGGCCGCGTTCCACATGAACAGCGGGGCGCGCGCGAGCTGCAGGGTGCGGTTGAAGTTGCGCGGCACGCCGCGGTTGACGTCCGAGCGGTAGTAGCGGAACCGCGGGTCGGCGTCGGCGAACGACTGCGCGATCTTCGGCGTCGCGTCGGTGGACGCGTTGTCGGAGATGATCACCTCGATGTCCTCGAGGTCCTGGTCGCGCAGGGCGGTCAGGGCCTCCACCAGGTAGAGCGCGCCGTTATACACGGGCACGCCGACGGAGACACGGGGCGCGCGGGCGCGCGGCTGCGGCATGACGGTCCTCCTGGTGCGCGGCACTGCACAGGCGCGGCGTCTCGGCCAGGAGCCCGACCGATTTGCGGCAATTGTCGGGATCGTACGACCGATGTGTTTCCGGCGCGCGTCATCCGCGCCGGGCGCGCGTCAGCCCGTCTGCGCGCTCAGGTGCACCGCCAGCAGCGCGATGTCGTCCTCCGGCGCCTCGCCGGCGGTCGCCCGGGCGAGGACGGCGTCGGCCAGGTGCCGGGCGTCGAGCGTCGCGGGCGCCGTCGCACGGGCCTGCGCGGCGGGCACCGCCTCCGCCACCATCCCGGCGAGCCGGTCGATGCTCTCCTGCAGGTGCTCCCCGCGACGCTCGACCAGGCCGTCCGTGTACAGCAGCACCGTCGAGCCGCGCGGCACCACCACCTCGGCGTCCGACCGCGGGCTGCCCGACGTGACGCCCAGCACCAGCTCCGGCGTCCCGCCGCGCAGCTCGCGCACCGTCCCGTCCGGCTCGACCAGCAGCGGCGGCAGGTGACCGGCGTTCGTCCAGCGGAGCGTGGTCACGCCGGCGGCCCGCTGCTCGTCCGACTGCTCCAGGCGCATGACCAGCGCGGTCGCCATGGCGTCGACGCGCAGCGTCTCCAGCGTCGTGTCGAGGCCCGCCAGCACCTCCGCGGGCGTCCCGGAGGTCGTGACGGCGATCCCGCGCAGCAGCGTGCGCACCTGGCTCATCGCGGCGGCCGCGTGCCGGTCGTGGCCCATGACGTCGCCGATGACCAGCAGCGTCGAGCCGTCGGGCTGCAGGAAGGCGTCGTACCAGTCGCCGCCGACCTGCGCGGCCTCGGCGGCCGGGACGTACCGGACCACCACGTCGAGGTCGTCGGGCTCGGCCGGCGCGGACAGCAGCGCCCGTTGCAGGGTCTCGGCCATGCGCCGCTGGCTCTCGTACAGCCGCGCGTTGTCGAGCGCGACGCCCGCCCGGTCGGCGACCTGCATCAGCAGCGCCAGGTCCTCCGGCCCGAGGTCGGCGTGCCCGTCGTCCAGGAACAGGGTGATCGCCCCGACGGTGCGCCCGCGGGCGCGCATCGGCACCGCGTACCCGGTCCGCGGCGCGAGGCCGCGCAGCAGATCGCGGGCCTCGCCCGTCAGCACGGCGGAGATCTTCTCGGTCGCGTCGGGGATGACGACGAGCTCGCCGGTGCGCAGCGCGCGGTGCAGGAACGACGTCGGCGCGAGCGCCCCGAGCCGCAGCTGCGCGTAGCGCGCGACCGTCGGACGCAGCCGCGGCTCGGCGTGCCACCCCGCGATGTCCCGCAGGTGCCGCTGGTCGTCCCACAGCGTCACCACGCTCCACGACCCGAACCCGCGCACGAGGTGCCGGGCCAGCCGCCCGACCGCGTACTCGGTGTCGAGCGTCGCGCTCAGGTCCTCGCTGACGGTGGCGAGCAGCGCCAGGCGCTCGGAAGCCACCTCCGCCGCCTCGCGGGCCGCCTCGCGCTGCTCCTCGGCCCGCCGTCGCGCGGAGATGTCGTGGAAGTACACGGACAGGCCGTCGGCGCCGGGGAAGGCCCGCACCTCGTACCAGCCGTCGAGCGGCGGCGGGTAGTACGCCTCGAACGCGCGCGGCTCCCCGGACTCCGCGGCGCCGCGGTAGTGCTCCTCGAACAGGGAGCCCAACGACAGCGGGAACAGCTCCCAGATGACCCCGCCGAGCATCTCGGCGCGCGTGCTGCCCAGGACGCGCTCGGCCTCCGCATTGACGTAGGTGAACCGCCACGCGTCGTCGAGCAGGAAGAACGCCGTGGTCATCGTCTCGAGCACGCGGGAGATCCGGGCGTCCGCCTCGCGCTCGGCCGTCGTGTCGTAGGCCGCGCCCAGGACGCGCACCGCCGTGCCGTCCGGGCCGGGCAGCGCCATGCCCCGGGCCTTCACCCAGCGGGTCGCCCCGTCGGGGTGCACCACGCGGTACTCGGCGGTGTACTCGGAGCACGCGGCGATCGCGTCCTCGAGGGCCTCGTGGACGCGGCCGCGGTCGTCGGGGTGCACCAGCGCGTCGAACGCCTCGATGCTGCGCGCGAACTCCCCCGGCGCCACCCCGAACAGGGCGTGCAGCTGGTCGTCCCACTCCAGCAGCCCGGTCTGCAGGTCCCAGTCGAAGCTGCCGACGCCGCCGGCGGTGATCGCGAGCTGCCACCGCACGCGGTCGGCCTCGTACTCCACCGACAGCGCGGACAGCTCGAGCTCGGCGACCGCCGACGCGGCGAGGTCGGTCAGGACGAGGACGTCGTCCGTCGACCACGCGCGGACCTGCTCGTCGAACACGCACAGCGCCCCGACGACGTGCCCGTCCTTGCCGACCAGCGGCACGCCCAGGTACGCGCGGACCCGCCCGTCGCTGACGGCGCCGAGGTCGCGCAGCCGGTCGTCGGCGGTGGCGTCCGCCACCACCAGCGGCGAGCCGAGCTCGGCGGTCACGGTGCACACCGAGTCGGACAGGGGGCTCCGGGTGCCGGTGGACCCGGTCACCGACCCGGCGGCCGCGCCGACGGTCTGGACGTCGCTGAGCAGCGACACCTGCGAGGCGGGGGCGGCCAGCAGCCGGGACGCGAGCTGCGCGAGCCGCTCGAGGGCCGGGTTGCCGACCGACGACAGCAGGCGCTGCACCGCCGCAGCACGCTGGTCGTCCGGGGTCAGCGACATCGCGGGGCCCTCCGAGGGGTCGTCCGGCAACGGTCCCCTCCCATTCCGACGCGACCTGTCAGCGAAGCATAGGCGAGCGCGGACCGGGCACCCGGCGCGTTCGGCCGCGCCGGGTGCCCGGTTGCGTCACACCCCGGCGGGCTCGGGCCGACGGGCCTCGTCCGGGCCCGTCTCGCCCGGACCCGCCGCCGGCTCCCCGGGCGCGAGCCGGGTCCGGTCGTCGGCCATGAGCATCCGGGCGACCACCGTGACGACGACGATCACCACGGCCATCACGACGTAGGCGCTGGAGAAGCCGATGCCCTCGTACGCGAACCCGAACACCGAGGCGAAGATCGCGACGCCGATCTGCTTGGCGAAGTTGAAGCCGAGCATGTACGCGGTCGCGGAGATCCGGACGTCGAACATCCGGGTGATGTACTTCATGACCGACACCAGCAGGAACGGCATCTCGATCGCGGCGAGCAGGCGCCAGGCGATGAGCAGCCACTCGTGCGTGAAGAACGCGGAACCCAGGACGCGCACCAGCAGGACCGCCGCGAAGACCATGAGGCCCTTGCGGGCGCCGATCTTGTTGACGATGAACGGCGCCGCCACCATGAACGCGGCCTCGGCGAAGATCTGCACCGCGACCACGCGGGAGAACAGCACCTCGGCGTCGCCGCTCGTCACGAAGGTCGCGAAGTAGTTCGGGAACTGCTGGTCGAACACGTCGTAGAGGGCGGCGGTCCCGAACATCAGGACGACGAAGCCGAGGAAGTTCCGGTCCCGCAGCAGCGCCACGACGGTGGCCCGTGACACCTTGGTGCCGCCCTGCGCGTCCGCGCCGCCGTCGGCCTCCGCGCCGGCGCGCTCGCCCTCGTGGGGCACCCGCGCGACGAACAGCAGCGTGCCGAGCACGATGGCGGAGACCGAGCCGGCCCACCAGATGCTGCTCGGGTTCGCGGCCCACAGGAACCCGCCCACGAGCGCGGCGGTGCCGCCGGCCAGCGAGCCGAACAGGCGGGCGTGGCCGTACTCGAACCGGTTGGCGCGGCTGGCGCGCTCGTTGAAGGCCTCCACGACGCCCACGCCGGAGTTCAGGCACAGGCTGAGGAAGATGCCGCCCACCACGGCGGCGAGGAACTCGTTGACGCCGCTCAGCGGCAGGAACACGAAGGTGAAGAACGGCCCCATGAACGCCGCGCAGAGCACCACGAAGAAGAACAGGTACTTCTTGAACCCGAGGCGGTCCTGCAGGTAGCCGTAGACGGGCTGCAGCACCAGCGCCGTGATCGCGGAGACGGTGCTGACGAGGCCGATGGCGGTGGTACCCATGCCCGCCTCGTTCTTCAGCCACAGCGGCAGGAACGTGAACGCGAGCTGCCAGATGGCGAAGTAGAAGAAGTACAGGCCGCCGTAGTTCCAGAACACCCCCCGCTTGAGCTGCTCCAGCGCGCGGCGCTGCTGGACGGGTGCGGTCGTGCTGCTCATCGTGCGTCTCCGGACGGGCTGAGGACCTCGGTCGAGGTCGGGGTGGGGCGGGTGTCGGGCACGGGGGTGCCCCAGACGGGGCGGCCGTCGGCGTCGAACGGCAGGACCTGCGCACGGGCGTGCCGGTTGGGGTCCCACAGCGGGTCGCCGGTGATCTCGGTGTAGGTCCGCGCGTGGTAGACGAGCACCGGGGTGCCGTCGGGCAGCTCGGTGAACGAGTTGTGGCCCGGCCCGTACTGGCCCGCGGACGGGTCGGACACGAACACGGGGTCGGGGCTCTTGGTCCACGACGCCGGGTCGAGCAGGTCGCTGCCGAGGTCGGCGGTGAGCACGCCCATCGCGTAGTCGATGCCGGTCGCCGCGCCCGAGTAGGTCAGGTACACCCGCCCGTCGCGCACCAGCACCGAGGGGCCCTCGTTGACCCAGAAACCCTTGACCTCCCAGTCGAACTCCGGGCGGGACAGCAGCACCGCCGGGGTCGCGAGGGTCCAGGGGTTCGCCATGCGGGCGATGTACAGGTTCGAGTGCCCGCGGACATCGAACGCCTGCTGCGCCCACACGAGGTACTGCTCGCCGTCGACGACGACGCTGGTGGCGTCCAGCGCGAACGACTCCCAGCCGGTGTCGACCTGCCCGCGCTCGACCCACTCCCCCTCGAACGGGTCGTCGGCGTCGTTCTCCAGCACGAAGACGCGGTGGTTGAACGTCTCGGCCGTCCCGGGCACGTCGACGGTGCCGTGGTCGTTCGGCGCGGCGGCGAAGTAGACGTACCACTTCCCGTCGACGCGGTGGATCTCCGGGGCCCAGATCAGGTGCGACATGGGGCCCTCGGCGTGCCGCTCCCAGATGGTCACCTCGGGCGCCGCCTGCAGGTCCTCGAGCCGCTCCGCACGCCGCAGGACCACCCGGTCGTACAGGGGGTGCGAGCCCGTGAAGTAGTACTGCCCGTCGTGGCGCAGCACGCACGGGTCGGCCCGCTGCAGCACGATCGGGTTGACGTCGACGCTGTCCGTCACTGTTCTCTCCTCGTCGAGACCCGGGCACGCCCGGGACGCTTCTTCATCGTTGTATGTTAACGCTCACACAGCGTAACCCCCGCCGCGGAGGCGCCCGCCGGGACGCAGGTCCCCCGCCCGCCGCGGGAGCGGGGTCGGCGCGAGAGCCGTGCGGTGGGCGGCGCGGTGAGCGGCGCGGTGAGCGACCCAGAGCGCGCCGGCGCCGGTAACCTCACCAGCGACCTCGCACGACCGCCGACCCGCTCCGGAGCCGCACGATGCCCGTCCCCGTCGCCCCCGACGAGCCCGCCGTGCCGGCGCCCGCACCCGCACCCGGCGGCCGCTGGGCACCCGGCGCCCGCGACTCCCGCATCCCGCCGCGCTGGCTGCCCCGTGCGCTGGTCATGGGGGTGGTCGCCGTGTTCGCCGGCGTCCTGGTCTGGCGCGCCGCGTCGATGCTCGGCAACGTGCTGACGATCATCGTGATCTCGTGGTTCGTCGCCCTCGCGATGGAGCCGATGATCCTGTGGCTCGGCCGCCGCGGGATGCGCCGCACCCTCGCCACCGGCCTCACCATGCTCGGCTCGCTCGTCATCGGCATCGGCATCCTCGCCCTGCTGGGCGGGCTGTTCGTCAACCAGCTCGTGGAGCTCGTGCAGTCGATCCCCGGGTACTACGCCGACCTGCGGGCGTTCCTCGGCGACCGGTTCGACATCGAGCTGCCCCGCACCGACGAGCTGCTGAGCAACGCCGGGGACTACGTCGGGGACATCGCCCCCGGCATCGTCGGCGTCGGCACGTCCATCGCGGGCGGGCTGTTCACCGCCACCGCCGTCCTCCTGGTGGTCTACTACATGGCCAGCGCGGGCCCGAAGTTCCGCGCCGCCGTGTGCCGCTACCTCGCCCCGCACCGGCAGCGCGAGGTGCTGCGGCTGTGGGAGGTCTCGCAGGACAAGGTCGCGGGGTTCATCACCTCCCGCATCGTGCTCGCCGCGATCTCCACCGCGACCACGTGGCTGTTCCTGCAGCTGCTCGGCATCCCGTACGCCCTGCCGCTCGCCACGTTCACCGGGCTGGTCTCCCAGTTCATCCCGACCGTCGGCACCTACATCGGCGGCGCGCTGCCCGTGCTGGTCGCGCTGTCGGTGTCCCCGCTGCGCGCGCTGGCCGTCCTCGCGTTCATCATCGCGTACCAGCAGGTCGAGAACCTGTTCCTCACGCCGAAGGTCTCGCAGCGGTCGCTCGCGCTGAACCCCGCCGTGGCGTTCCTGTCCGTGCTCGCGTTCGGTGCGGTGTTCGGCGCGTTGGGGGCGTTCCTGTCGCTGCCGGTCGCCGCGACGATCCAGGCCGTCATGTCGACGTACCTGCGGCGGCACGAGCTGGTCGACTCCACGCTGCTGCAGGAGGAGGAGACCGGGCGCCGCAAGAACGGGGACTCCGGCCACCCGGCGGATCACGGGCAGGGCGAGCTGCGTCCCCCGGTCGCGCCGCCCGCCGAGCCCGCCTAGCGTCGACGGGAGCGGCGCCGCACCCGGGCGCCGGAACCCGATGGGAGGCCGCATGACCGACTCGACCAGCGACTGGATCCCCGACTCCCCCGGCGACGACCCGGACGTCCCCGACGCGGAGCCCGAGCTGCGCCTGGGCGGCGTGGACCGCGGCGACGACGTGGCGCAGGACCTCCAGGAGAACCTCGAGCCCGGCGCCCTCACCCAGGACCCGGACCCGGTCGAGCCCCCGGACTGACTCCCTCGCCCTCACCCACCGTCGCCCGGGCCGGACCGCCGCGCGCGGGCCGGCCCGGGCGTCAGCGGTAGAAGACGTCCTCGACGACCGCGCGGGCGCGGCGGGACGCGCGCAGCCAGGCGTCCTCCAGGTCCTGACCGGAGCCGGACGGGTAACCCACGACCGCGGCCAGCCCTGCGACGAGCCGGCGGTCGTGCGGGAGCACGTCGGCTCCCCCGGTCCGGCCGGTCCAGAGCACCAGCGCATCACGCAGCCGCGACGCCAGGTCCCACGCCTCGACCAGGACGTCCGCGTCGTCCCCGGCGAGCAGCCCCGCCTCCCGTGCCGCGGCCAGGGCGTCGAGCGTCGAGGTGGTGCGCAGCGCGGGGACGGCGTGCGCGTGCTGCAGCTGCAGCAGCTGGGCCGTCCACTCGACGTCGGCGATCCCCCCGCGCCCGAGCTTGAGGTGGCGGGTCGGGTCGACGCCGCGCGGCAGCCGCTCGGACTCCACGCGCGCCTTGATCCGCCGGACCTCCCGCACGCCGGCGGCGTCCAGGCCGCCCGCGGGGTACCGCAGCGGGTCGACCAGCTCCACGAACCGCTCCCCGAGCGCCTCGTCGCCCGCCACCGGCCGGGCCCGCAGCAGCGCCTGGCTCTCCCACACGAGCGACCAGCGGGCGTAGTACTCGGCGTACGCGTCGAACGACCGCACCAGCGGGCCGCTGCGCCCCTCGGGCCGCAGGTCGGCGTCGACCTCGAGCGCCGGCTCGGGCCCCACCGAGCCGAGCAGCGACCGGAGCCGGGTGGCGACCCCGGTGGCGAAGTCCTGCGCGAGCACGTGCGGGACGCCGGGCAGCGGGTCGTGCACGAACAGCACGTCGGCGTCGGAGGTGTAGCCCATCTCCCGCCCGCCCAGGCGGCCCATCGCGACGACGAGCACCGCCGTCGGGTCCGCGTCCAGCCGCCGCGCGACCCGCTCCTCCCACACCGCGACCCGCAGCGCGCCCGCGAGCAGCACGTCGGCCGTCGCCGTCAGGCTGCGCGACGCCCGGGTGCCGGTGACCACGCCCAGCACGTCGGCGACGGCGGTGCGGGCCAGCTCCCGGCGGCGCATCGCCCGCAGCGCGGTGACCGCCGGGACCGGCTCGGTCGCCCGGGTGAGGATCGCGTCCGCCTCGGCGGCGAGCCGCTGCTGGCTGCGCGGCTCGAGCTCCGCGTCGTCGTCCAGCCAGACGACGGACTCCGGTGACCGGGCGAGCTGGTCGGCCACGTACCGCGAGGTCGACAGCGCGCGGGCGAGCCGCTCCGCCGCCGTGCCGGAGTCCCGCAGCATCTTGAGGTACCAGTGCGTGCCGCCCAGCGTCTCGGACAGCCGCCGGAACGCGAGCAGCCCGCCGTCCGGGTCCGGCCCGTCGGCGAACCAGCCGAGCATGACCGGCAGGAGCTGCCGCTGGATCGCCGCCCGCCGGGACACGCCCTCGGTCAGCGCGGCGATGTGCCGCACGGCGCCCGCGGGGTCGCGGTAGCCGATGGCGGCCAGCCGGTTGCGTGCCTCCTCCGGCGCGAGGCTCACCTCGGCGGCCGAGAGCTGCGCGGTGGCCGGCAGCAGCGGCCGGTAGAACAGCTCCTCGTGCAGGTGCCGCACGTCGCGCCGCACCTGCCGCCAGCGCTCCAGCAGCCCCTCGGCGCCCTCGGACCGCATCCCGACCGACCGGGCGAGCCGCCGCAGGTCCGCCTCCGCGGTCGGCATGAGGTGCGTGCGCCGCAGCCGGTACAGCTGGATGCGGTGCTCCAGCGCCCGCAGGAACCGGTAGCAGACGGCGAGCTGCGCGGCGTGCTCCCGCCCGACGTACCCGCCCGCCGACAGGGCCGCGAGGGCCGTGAGCGTGTTGCCGCTGCGGATCTCCGGGTCCGACCGGCCGTGCACGAGCTGCAGCAGCTGGACGGTGAACTCCACGTCCCGCAGCCCCCCGACGCCGAGCTTGATCTGCCGGTCGGCCTCGGCCGGCGGGACGTTCTTCTCGACCCGGCGGCGCATCGCCTGCGAGTCCTCGACGAAGTTGTCGCGGCGCACCGCCTGCCACACCATCGGGTTCGTCAGCTCGACGTACGCGCGGCCGAGCTCGCGGTCGCCGGCGAGCGGGCGGGCCTTGAGCAGCGCCTGGAACTCCCAGGTCTTGGCCCACCGCTCGTAGTACGACCGGTGGGAGTCGAGCGTCCGGACGAGCGGGCCGTCCTTGCCCTCCGGGCGCAGCGCGGCGTCCACCGGCCAGAGCGCGGGCTCCCCGGACGGCCCGCCGCACGCGCGGGCGAGCGCCGTCGCCAGCCGGGTGCCCGCGGCGAGCGCCTCGGCCTCGTCGACCCCCTCGGCCGGTTCGGCGACGTAGACGACGTCGACGTCGCTGACGTAGTTGAGCTCCCGCCCGCCGGTCTTGCCCATGCCGATGACCGCCAGGCGCACCGACGCCCCGTGGTCGTCCAGGTCGGCGCGGGCCAGGGCGAGGCCCGACTCCAGGGCCGCCGACGCCAGGTCGGCGAGCGCGGCCGCGACCCCCGGCAGGCGGGTCAGCGGCTCGCCGGACGTCAGGTCGGTCGCCGCGATCCGCAGCAGCCGACGGCGGTACGCGCGGCGCATCGCGTCGATCCCGTCCGTGCCGGTCACCGTCGCGACCGGTGCGGGGGACGTGGGGTCGGCGCCGACCGCGGTCAGCAGCTCGGCGCGCACGGCCTCGACCGGCACCCCCGTGCCCGGGGCGTCGTCCAGGACGGTGTCGAGGTGCTCGGGGTGCGCGCACAGGTCGTCGCCGAGCGCCACGGAGGCGCCCAGCACCGCGAGCAGCCGGTGCCGCGCGGGCCCGTCCTCGGCGAGCGTCGCCGCCAGCCGCCGCGCGCGCGCCGGGTCCCGGTCCACCGAGCCGGCGATCTTCGCCAGCGACAGCAGCGCCTGGTCGGGATCGGCGGAATCGGCGAGCGCCGGCAGCAGCGCCTCCGTGCCCGCGCCGTCCCGGTCCCCGACCAGCGCGACGAGCGCCCCGTCGGCCAGCATCCGCTCCGCGCGCGCGACGTCCGCGAACCCGGCGCGGGTCAGCCGACCCGCGAGCGTCCCGCCCCGACCGACCGACGTGCTCATGGCGCGGCGCCTCAGAGCATCGGGAGGAACCGGCGCAGCTCGTACGGCGTCACCTGCGCCCGGTACTCCTCCCACTCCTTGCGCTTGTTCTTCAGCACGAAGTCGAAGACGTGCTCGCCGAGGGTCTCCGCGACGAGCTCCGAGCGCTCCATCACGGCGATGGCGTTCTCCAGCGTGGCCGGCAGCGGCTCGATGCCCAGCGCGCGGCGCTCGGCGTCGGTCAGCTCCCACACGTCGTCGTCGGCGCCCTCGGGCAGCTCGTAGCCCTCCTCGACGCCCTTGAGGCCCGCGGCCAGCAGCACCGCGAACGCCAGGTACGGGTTGGTGGCCGAGTCGACGCCCCGGTACTCGATGCGCGACGAGTTCGACTTCCCGGGCTTGTACATCGGCACCCGCACGAGGGCGGACCGGTTGTTGTGGCCCCAGCAGATGTAGCTCGGCGCCTCGGAGCCGCCCCACAGCCGCTTGTAGGAGTTGGTGAACTGGTTCGTCACCGCGGTGATCTCGGCGGCGTGCCGCAGCAGGCCCGCGATGAACGAGCGCGCCGTCTTCGACAGGTCCAGGTGGCCGCCCGGCTCGTGGAACGCGTTGCGGTCGCCCTCGAACAGCGACAGGTGGGTATGCATGCCCGAGCCGGGCTGGTCGGCCAGCGGCTTCGGCATGAACGAGGCGAACACGCCCTGCTCGAGCGCGACCTCCTTCACCACCGTGCGGAAGGTCATGATGTTGTCGGCCGTGGTCAGCGCGTCGGCGTACCGCAGGTCGATCTCGTTCTGGCCCGGGCCGGCCTCGTGGTGCGAGAACTCCACCGAGATGCCCATCGACTCCAGCATCGTGATGGCCGCGCGCCGGAAGTCGTGCGCCGTGCCGCGCGGCACGTGGTCGAAGTAGCCGCCCTGGTCGACGGGCACCAGCGGCTGCGACGGGTCGGCCGGGGCCTCGAACAGGTAGAACTCGACCTCGGGGTGCGTGTAGAAGGTGAACCCCGCGTCGCTCGCGCGGGCCAGCGCGCGCTTGAGCACGTTGCGCGAGTCCGCCAGCGACGGCTCGCCCTCGGGCGTGAGGATGTCGCAGAACATCCGGGCCGTGCCGTGCCGCTCCCCGCGCCACGGCAGCACCTGGAACGTCGTCGGGTCGGGCTTGGCGATCATGTCCGCCTCGTACACCCGGGTGAGGCCCTCGATCGACGACCCGTCGAACCCGATCCCCTCCGCGAACGCGGACTCCAGCTCGGCAGGCGCGACGGCCACCGACTTGAGGGTCCCGAGCACGTCGGTGAACCAGAGCCGGATGAAACGGATGTCGCGCTCCTCCACCGTGCGGAGGACGAACTCCTGCTGCCTGTCCATGCGGTACATCCTGCCTGATCGCCGGGCGCGCGGTGGCACGGCACGCGCCGCTCGCCGGGCTCTTCCGGCACGAATAGGCTCGCGGGCATGTCCGACCAGCACGACTCCCCTGCCGCGCCCGCCGACCAGGCCGGCCCGCTGCGCGTCGCCCTCGCCCAGATCGACACCTGCGTCGGCGACATCGCCGGCAACACGGCGGCGGTCCTCGACTGGGCCCGCCGGGCCGCCGACGCCGGCGCCGACCTCGTGGCGTTCCCCGAGATGACCGTCACCGGCTACCCGATCGAGGACCTCGCGCTGCGGGCGTCGTTCCGCCGGGGCGCCGAGCGCGGGCTGGCCGACCTGGCCGCGGCGCTGGACGAGGCGGGCCTCGGGGGGCTGACCGTCGTGGTCGGCACCGTCGGCGAGCGGACCACCCGCGAGCACGACGGTGCGCCCGCCCGGCCGACCAACCAGGCCGTCGTGCTCCGCGGCGGGCTCGTGCAGCAGCGGTACGACAAGCACCACCTGCCGAACTACGGCGTGTTCGACGAGTTCCGCATCTTCGCGCCCGGCGGGGAGCCCACGGTCGTCGACGTCGCCGGACGCCGCGTCGGCATCCTCATCTGCGAGGACATCTGGCAGGACGGCCCGGTCGCGGAGCTGTCCGACGACGACCTCGACCTGCTGCTCGTCATCAACGGCTCCCCCTTCGAGGAGGGCAAGGGGCACATCCGCACGGAGCTGGCCGCCCGCCGGTCCGCCGAGGTCGCCGCCCCCGTCGCCTACGTCAACATGGTCGGCGGCCAGGACGACCTGGTGTTCGACGGCGGCTCGTTCGTCATCGGGCCGGACGGGACCGTGCTGGCGTCCGCGCCGCAGTTCGTCGAGCACCTGCTGGTGTGGGACGTCCCCGTGCGCGGCGCCGCCCTGGAGCGCGGGCGGCTCAGCCCGCCGCTGGACCGGGACGAGGAGATCTACCGGGCGCTGGTCACCGGCCTGGCGGGGTACGTCCGCAAGAACGGCTTCCGGTCCGTCGTGCTCGGCATGTCCGGCGGCATCGACTCCGCGCTCGTCGCGGCCGTCGCGGCGGACGCCATCGGCGGGGACAAGGTCGTGGGCGTCTCGATGCCGTCGCGCTGGTCCTCCGACCACAGCAAGGACGACGCGGCGGACCTCGCCCGGCGCGTGGGCGCCGACTACCGGGTGCAGGCCATCAAGCCGATGGTCGACGCGTTCGAGGGCGAGATGGCGCTCGAGGGCGTGGCCGCGGAGAACCTGCAGGCGCGGGTCCGCGGCGTCATCCTCATGGCCCTGTCCAACGCCGAGGGCCACCTGGTCCTGGCGACCGGCAACAAGACCGAGCTGGCCGTCGGGTACTCGACGATCTACGGCGACGCGGTCGGCGGGTACGCACCGCTCAAGGACGTCGACAAGTCCCGCGTGTGGGCGCTCGCGCGCTGGCGGAACAACCACGCGGTGGACGCCGGCGAGGTCCCCCCGATCCCGGAGAACTCGATCACCAAGCCGCCGTCGGCCGAGCTCCGGCCCGGTCAGGTCGACCAGGACTCGCTGCCGCCGTACGACCTGCTGGACCAGGTGCTCGACGCCTACGTCGAGCACGCGGAGGGCCGCGCCGAGCTGTTGGCCCGCGGGTTCGACCCGGAGATCGTCGACAAGGTGCTCTCGCTCGTGGACCGTGCCGAGTGGAAGCGCCGGCAGTACCCCCTCGGCCCGAAGGTCACGGCCCTGGCGTTCGGGCGGGACCGTAGGCTGCCGATCACCACGCGCTGGCGCGAGCCGGTCGACACCACCGCCTCGGCGGAGGCCACCGAGCGCGCGACCGGCACGACCACCGACCCCGTGGAGCAGCACTGATGTCCGAGCAGACCCCCGCCCCCGTCCGGCGGGTCCGCGTGCACCACCTCGCCGAGGCCAAGCAGCGCGGCGAGAAGCTGACGATGCTGACCGCGTACGACTTCGTGACGGCCCGCATCTTCGACGAGGCCGGCATCGACCTGCTGCTCGTCGGCGACTCCATCGGCAACACCATGCTCGGCCACACCTCGCCCATCCCGGTGACGGTGGACGAGATGATCCCGCCGACCCGCGCCGTGGTCCGGGCCACCCGGCGGGCGCTCGTCGTCGCGGACCTGCCGTTCGGCTCGTACGAGTCGGGCCCCGGGCAGGCGCTGGCCACCGCGGTGCGGTACCTCAAGGAGGCCGGCGCCCACGCCGTGAAGTTCGAGGGCGGCGTCCGCGTCGCCCCGCAGATCCGGGCCCTGACCGACGCGGGCATCCCCGTCGTCGCCCACCTCGGGTTCACGCCCCAGTCGGAGAACGCCCTCGGCGGGCACCGCGTCCAGGGCCGCGGCGACGAGGCCGCCGAGCGCCTGGCGGCCGACGCCGTCGCCGTGCAGGAGGCGGGCGCGGTCGCGGTCGTCCTCGAGATGGTGCCGGCGCCCGTCGCCGCCCGGGTCACCGAGATCCTGCACATCCCGACCATCGGCATCGGCGCCGGCGCGGACTGCGACGGCCAGGTGCTCGTGTGGACCGACATGGCGGGGATGAGCGACTGGTCCCCGCGGTTCGCGAAGCAGTTCGCGGCCGTCGGCGCGCTGCTCGGCGAGGCCGCGCGGTCCTACGCGGCCGAGGTCCGCGGCGGGCAGTTCCCGGACGCCGACCACTCGTTCCTCAGCTGACCGGCCGGCGTCGGGCAGCCGGGGTGGCCGGCGTGCGGGTGCTCGCCGCGGTGCTGCTCGCCCTGGGAGCCGGGGTGCTGCTGGTCCTGGTCCGACCCGACGTGGTCGGGCTCGCGGGGGTCGAGCCGGTCGCACAGCTCGTGGCCCTGCGGGGCGTGCAGGCGGTGGCGCTGGCGGTCGGGGCGGTCGTGCTCGCGGCCGTCGGCGGGGTGCTGCTGCGGGCCGGCCGCCGGACCGACGGCCCGACACGGGCACGGCGTCGCCGGGGTGCGACGGTCGTGCTCACGTGCGCCGCGGTGCTCGGGCTGGGCGCCGCCGGCCACGTGACGGTCCTGGCCGCGCGGGGGGTCGACGGCTCCGGCCCGGGCGAGCGGGCGGAGGCCGGCCTCGTCGTCCTGTCGTTCAACACCTTCGACGCGGTGACCGCTGCCGAGATCGCCGAGCTGGTCGCCGCCCAGGACGCCGACGTGGCCGTCCTGCCGGAGACGAGCGGCGACACCGCGCGCGCCGCCGCCCGGGCCCTGACGCGGGACGGCCGTCCCACAACGGCGCTCGCCTCCGACGCCGCCGGCACCCGCGTCGAGGGCACCGCGCTGCTGGTCCGTGCCGACCTCGGGCCGTTCGACCAGGTCACCGAGGGCCTCCCGGCCACGGACCTGGGCACGTTCGCCGCCGTCCCCGCCACGGCCAGCACCGCAGGCACCAGAGGGATCGCCAGCACCGCAGGCACGGGTACGGGCGTGTCCACCACGTACACCGTGTCCCCTGCCGGCGGCACCCCCCTTCCCGACGACGCGACCACCGCGTACACCGTGTCCCCTGCCGGCGGCACCCCCCTTCCCGACGGCGCGACCGCCGCGTACACGGGGGACACGGTTCCGAGGAGTGGGGTCTCCCTGCCGCGAGACACCGGGGTCACCGCGGACCCGGTAGACATCGAGGACTCGACCGCGGGCTCCCCGCCGCCGACGCTGGTGGCGACGCACCTGCGCGCTCCCTCGGCGCGGGCGTCGATGCCCGAGTGGCGCGCGCACACCGCTGCGATCGCCGCCGTCTGCCGGGCCACCCCGGGGGTCGTGGTCGCCGGCGACCTCAACGCCACGCTGGACCACCCCGGCCTGCGCGAGCTCGGTCCGTGCGTGGACGCCGCAGAGCAGGCGGGGGCCGCGGGCCTGGGCACCTGGCCCGCGCAGGTGCCGACGGTGCTCGGAGCGCCGATCGACCACGTGCTCGTCGACGGCCGCGCGTGGCGGGTCACGGGGTTCGCCGTGCTGCAGGCGGTCGGCGGCAGCGACCACCGGCCCGTGGTCGCCCACCTCGCCCGCCGCTGACCCACCGACCGACTCGCCGCTGACCCCCTGCCGACCGACCCGCCCCAGCAGACCCGCGCGCGCCACGCACCCGGATCGCGCCGTCCGGCGCCCCTGCTCCCCTACCCTCGACCCCATGCGCCGACTCCCCGCCGCCGACCAGCCGCGGGCGGCGCACCCCGGCGACGGCCCGGCGTCCGCGTCCGCCCGGCGCGCCGGACCGGCTGACCCCGGGGCCCCGCGCCCGGCCCGCCGCCCTCCCGCGAGGACCACACCCCTGCGCCTGACGCGGCGGGGTCTCGTCGTCCTCGGGACGGCTGCGGCCGTGCTGCTCGGCGTGGTCGTCGCCCTCGTGGTCCTGGTCGTCCGCCTGCTCGGCGGGCCGGCGCCCGCGGCCGACCCGGTCTTGCCGCCCCCCGCCGTCACCTGCGTCCCGGACGCGACGACCACGCAGAACTGCTGGCCCGCCATCACGGAGGGCACGGACCCGCGGCTCGAGGTCTCCCCGTGGGTGACGGGGCGGCTCCTCGCCGGTGACGTGCGCACGGTGCTCGACCACGTCGCCGCACGCTTCGACGCAGAGGTGGAGCCCGTCGACGTCGACAGCTCGTGGGGGTGGGCCTACCGCTCGGTCCGCGGCGAGGGCGGCAGCGACGGCGCTGACGGCGCTGACGGCACCGACGGCACCGACGGCGAGGGTGCCGACGGCAGCGCGGAGGTCGCCGGCGGCGCCGAGCTGTCCAACCACGCGTCCGGCACCTCGATCGACCTGAACGCCACCGAGCACCCGCTGGGCGCCACCGGCACGTTCACCGACGACCAGGTCGCGGCCGTACGGGCGATCCTGGCCGAGGTGGCGCCGGTGGTCGCGTGGGGCGGGGACTTCGGCGGCCGGGCGGACGAGATGCACTTCGAGATCGTCGGGGACGCCGAGGCCGTGGCGGAGGTCGCGCGCCGGCTGCGCGGGGAGCCGGCGGCCGGCTGACCCCTCAGCGGTCCTGGCGGTCCTCCTCGTCCCACGCCTCGCTGCGGGCGCGGGCCCGATCCAGAGCGTGCTGCGCCGCCTCCCGCGTCGGGTAGGGCCCCATCAGGTGCGTCCACGACGACTGCTTGCCCTGCTCGACCTGGCCGGTCCGGGTGTTGTAGAAGAACTCCTCGGCCACGACGCCCTCCCGGTGCGGTGCTCCGCCCCGCGGGTCATCGCGCGGGGCTCCTGGTTCGTAGACTGCCAGGTATGACGTCCGTCCACGCGCCGAGGCCGGCGCTCGTGCCGGGCACGAGTTCCTGCTCGACCACCGCGCCTACCCCTCGACGCTGGGCTACCGGGGCTTCCCCAAGTCCGTCTGCACCTCCGTCAACGAGGTGGTCTGCCACGGCATCCCCGACTCGACCGTCCTGGAGGACGGCGACATCGTGAACGTCGACATCACGGCGTTCATCGGCGGGGTGCACGGCGACAACAACGCGACGTTCCTCGTCGGCGACGTCGACGAGGAGTCCCGGCTGCTCGTCGAGCGGACGCGTGAGGCGCTGCACCGGGCGATCAAGGTCGTCGCCCCGGGCCGGGAGATCAACGTCATCGGCCGGGTCATCGAGAAGTACGCCGCGCGGTTCGGCTACGGCGTCGTGCGGGACTACACCGGGCACGGCGTCGGTGAGGCGTTCCACTCCGGCCTGGTCGTCCCGCACTACGACGCCGCCCCCCAGTACGACCGGGTGATCGAGCCCGGCATGGTGTTCACCATCGAGCCGATGCTCAACCTCGGCACCGCCGACTGGACGACCTGGGACGACGGGTGGACGGTTGTCACCGCCGACCTGCGCCGCAGCGCCCAGTTCGAGCACACCTTGCTCGTCACCGACACCGGAGCGGAGATCCTGACCCTGCCATGAGCCACCACACCTCCACCGACGCCCCCCGCGCGTTCGGCATCGACATCGGCGGATCCGGCATCAAGGGCGCGCCGGTCGACCTGGCCACCGGCGAGTTCGCCGCCGACCGCGTCCGCATCCCGACCCCGCAGCCCGCGACCCCCGCGGCGGTGGCGGCGACCGTGGCCGAGCTGGTCCGGTCGTTCGACCTGCCGGACGACACCCCGATCGGAGTCACGTTCCCCGCCGTCGTGCAGCACGGCGTCGCGCGGTCCGCCGCGAACGTCGACGTGTCGTGGATCGGCACCAACATCGAGCACGTCATCGGTGACGCCGTCGGGCGCCGCGTCCTCGCGGTGAACGACGCCGACGCGGCCGGGTACGCGGAGACGCTGTACGGCGCGGCGCGGTCGACGTCCGGGGTCACGTTCATCTGCACGCTCGGCACCGGCATCGGGACGGCGATCGTCGTCGACGGCGTCCTCGTCCCGAACCTCGAGCTCGGGCACCTGGAGATCGACGGGCACGACGCCGAGACGCGCGCCGCGGACTCGGCCCGCGAGCGCGAGGACCTGGACTTCGAGCAGTGGTCCGCCCGGCTGCAGCGATACTTCGGCGTCATCGAGGACCTGTTCTGGCCGGACCTCATCGTCGTGGGCGGTGGCGTCAGCAAGCACCACGAGAAGTTCCTGCCGCTGCTGCACCTGCGCGCCCCGATCGTCCCCGCGCAGCTGCGCAACGCCGCGGGCATCGTCGGCGCCGCCGCGCTGGCGGCCCGGCAGGGCGAGCCCGTCGCGGGGGTCAAGCCGGCCTGATCTCGCTGGCGGTGGGGGTCCGCCGGCCCTAGCGTCGGGGCATGGGACTCGTGATGAGCCAGCTGTGCGTCGACGCCCAGGACCCCCGCGCGCTCGCGCAGTGGTGGTCGCAGGTCCTGGGCTGGCCGGTGGTCGAGGACGACGACGAGCTGGCCGTCGAACCGCCGGACGGGTCGGGCCTGTCGTTGCTGTTCGTCGAGGTGCCGGAGCGCAAGCAGGTCAAGAACCGCCTGCACCTCGACCTGCGGCCGCCGGACGGGTCGGACCAGGCGACCGAGCTGTCGAGGCTGCGCGAGCTCGGCGCGGTGCCGGTCGACGTCGGCCAGGGCCCGGAGGTCACGTGGCACGTCCTGGCCGACCCCGAGGGCAACGAGTTCTGCCTGCTGCGCAGCACGCCGTCGCAGCTGGCGGCCTTCCTGGCGGCGGAGCAGGACGGCGCGACCGCGTGACCTGCGCTGCGGATGCGGCGCCGCACCCGCGGGCATAGCGTCGGGAGCGACCCGTTCGAGAAGGAGGACGCATGGGACTCGACGACAAGATCGAGAACGCGACCGAGAAGCTGTCCGGCAAGGCCAAGGAGGGCGCCGGCCGCGCGACGGACGACGAGCGCCTCGAGGCCGAGGGCCGCGGCGACCAGTCGAAGGCCGACCTCAAGGACGCCGGCGAGAAGATCAAGGACGCGTTCAAGCACTGACGTCCGACCACCGCGCACGCCCTGCCCCGGGCACTCCGGGGCAGGGCGTCGTGCTGTCCCGGCCGGGACCGCGCAGCGCCCGGGTCCCCCGATCGGGTGCACGCGGACCTGCGCGAACGCACCGGACCGTCGTAGCGTGGCGGGACCCGAGGTGCGAAGGAGCTCATCGATGTGCGAGGACCCGACGGAGGACCAGGCGGTGCCCCCCGCCCGGCCGGAGCGCGCCGGGCTGGAGCACGCCGGGCTGGAGCACGCCGACCCGCCGGAGGTCGCCCGCCGGCAGCTCCCGCGCCAGCGGGGGTCGCTGGAGGACCTGCCGGACGACGCCGACGGGGAGCGCTAGTCCGGCGGTGGGAGGGCCCGCACCGGGGCCTGGAACTGCGGCTCGCCGTGGGCGGTCGGGACCGCCTTCCACTCCCCCGACTGCGCCAGGCCGACGACGTCCAGGTGCACCTGCGCGATGTCCGCGAGCGGGAGCGGGAAGTCCGGGGCCGTCGTGCGGCTCTCCGCCAGCGGCGCGCCGTGGACCCCGAGCAGCGTGAGCGTCCAGGTGACGGCCCCGGGCCCGGCGGCGACGGGCGAGTGCACCACCACGAAGCGGGCGCGTGCCGCCTCCGCGCCGCTCAGCGCGGCGATCCGAGGAAGCCGTCGGCGCGTCATCCACCTGCCCCCTGTGCGTCCCCCGGGCCGTCTGCTCCGGCCCCGACCAGCGTCGTCGGTGCTCCGCGGCGTCACTCAGGACGTTCGTCCCTCGCGGATAGGCCGATCAGGCTAGTGGGCCGATCAGGCAGCAGGGCGCGCCTCAGGCGGGCGCGTCGGGCTCCAGCCGCTTCTCGAGCAGCACCACGTCGCGCCAGCGGCCGGCGAGCGGCCCGTGCGTCATGCGGGCGAGCCGTTCCCGGGTCCCGACGACCCGGAACCCCGCGGCGGCGTGCAGGGCGAGGCTCGGACCGTTCTCGGGGAACACCACCGACTGGACGGTCCAGATGCCGCCGCGGACCGCGGAGGCCAGCAGCGCGTCCATGAGGACCCGGCCGACGCCGCGACCGCGAGCGCCGGAGGACACGTACAGCGACGCCTCGACGACCCCCGCGTACACCGCGCGCGCCGAGACGGGCGACACCGCGGCCCAGCCGAGCAGCGTGCCGTCGTCGTCCAGCGCGACGAGCCGGTGCGCGCGCAGGTGTCCGGTGTCGAACCGCTCCCAGGTGGGCGCCTCGCTCTCGAACGTCGCGTGCCCCGTGGCGATGCCCGCGGCGTACACCGCCAGGACGTCGCTCGCGTGCCCGGCGGACATCGGGACCACGCGCACCGTTCGCGCGGTCGTCGTCATGCCCGGGCGCGTTCGGTCGACATGCGGCCATCCTGGCGCACCGGGCGGGCGCGGGCGAGAGCGGCCGGGCGGGAGCGGCCTGCGGTCACCGGTCGTGCGGCTCCGCGTCACCCACCAGCTCGGACAGCGGGGCCGCGCACGTGTCGCCGCGCCACGCCTCCAGTCCCTCGCGCACCGCGAACCCGGCGATGGCGAGCGCGGCGACCGGGTCGGCCCACCACCAGCCGAGGGCCCCGTTCAGCACGAGCCCGAGGAGGAGCACGCCGGAGAGCCACGCGCACAGCAGCGTCTGCCGCGAGTCCGCGACGGCCGACGCGGAGCCCAGCTCCCGGCCGGTGCGCCGCTCGACCCAGGACAGCACGGGCATGACCACCAGGCTCACGGCGGCCAGCACGATGCCGACCGTCGACGCCTCGGGCACCGTCCGGTCTGCCAGCGTCCGCACCGCGTCGACCGTCACGAACGTCGCCAGCCCCAGGAACGACACCGCGATCACCCGCACGGCTGCCCGCTCCCGGGCCTCCGGGTCGCGGCCGGCGAACTGCCACGCGACGGCCGCCGCGGACAGCACCTCCACCACCGAGTCGAGCCCGAACGCGATCAGCGCGCCCGACGAGCTGATCCGCCCGGCGACGAGCGCCACGACCGCCTCGACGACGTTGTAGGCGATGGTCGCGGCCACGACCAGGCGGATGCGCCGCTGCAGCACCGTGCGGCGCGCGGCCTCCGGACGGGTGCCCATCAGCAGGCGCAGTCCGGGCCGCAGCAGGCGGGGTCGACCGCCAGCACGAGCGTCAGCAGGTCCCCCAGCGCCGGGCCCAGGTGCGGGTCGGCGAGCCGGTACCAGGTGCGGCGCCCCTCGGGCACCGCGTCGACGAGCCCGCACCCGCGCAGGCAGGCGAGCTGGTTCGACATCACCTGCCGCGAGACGCCCAACGCGTCGGCGAGGTCGGACGGGCACGCGGGGGCCTCGCGCAGGGCCAGCAGGATGCGAGAGCGGGTGCCGTCGGACAGCGCGTGCCCGAGCCGCGCGAGCGCCGCGGTGTGCGTGAGCGTGACCGTCTCCATGACGGCGACAGTACACGCATCGCTGTACCGTCCTCCGCCGTGGCCGACTTCACCCCCGGTCCCGCTGAGCGTGTCGCGAGCCGGCGTCGCACACTGCCGCCGTGAACCTCGCGCAGACCGTCCCGGGTGGCATGTCCCGGTTGCGCGCCGCCGTCCCGCTGCTGAATGCGCACGCCGTCCCGCCGGGCGTGCACCACGACGTCGACCACCCGGTCCCCGTCACCGTGACCCTGCGCTGGGCCTCCGGCACGGAGCGGGTGGACACCGTCGCCGTGGAGTGGACGGCGACCCTCGTCCGGGTGCGGATCATGGACCTGCGGGTGATGACCGGCGCGGTGTGGGTGCCGGCGTCGGACGTGCGCCGCCGCACCCGCGACGACTGACCGCAGGGGCGTCGGCGCGGCTAGCGGCGCCTGTCCGGGTCGGCCGTCGGGCGGTAGGCGACACCCAGGCCGCCGGCGATCGCCCCGAGCAGCGACGACACGACTCCGCAGGTCGCGAGGATCCGCTGCAGGTCCGTCGTCTCCAGCCAGATCGGCGCGAGCCCGCTGACCAGGAGCACCGTCCACGACGTGATCAGCAGCGTGAAGTACGCCACCGTGCGGACACGCGGCGGGATCGACGGCGCGTCCGCACGCCGCGCCGGTGACGCCGCTCCCGGCCGGTCACCGGGTGCCTCACGACCGCGCGGGCCGGCTGCGGCCGCCACCACCGACGTCCCCGCCTCCGAGACGAGCAGCACGTGCCGCGGCCGGCCGTTCGACGCAGCGGCGACGGCCGCCCCTCCTGACGCGACGGTGTCGGACATCACGCGACCTCCCCTGGTGCGCACGGGTTCGCCGGCTCACGCGAGCATCCCACCGGGGGTCGCGGCTCAGACGACTTTGCCGAGCCACTCGAGGCTGTCGACCACCTGGACCTCGGCCGTCTTGGCGCGGAAGAACCCGTTGCGGATCTGCGACTGCAGGTCGGCGAGCGCCGCGGGGTTGGTGACGTGGGTCCGCTGGATGCCGTTGCCCACCCAGACCCGACCGTCCCGGTACTGGTCCTTCAGCCGCGCGATGGCGATCATGTCATCCTCCTCGATCGGGGCGGGCGGCCGGGGCGCGGCGGCGCTGTGGTCCAGGACGAGGCGGTAGGCGGCGTGCCACCGCTCCGTCGGGTCGGTGTACGTCCAGCCGTACTCGGGGTGCGCGCGCATCCACTCGATGGCGGGGTCCTTCAGGTCGAGCGCGTTGCCGACGACGTGCTCGGACTTCTCGACGGGCGCGACGTACGCGTCGAACTTGCCCGCGAGGTAGAGCGCGCGCAGGCGCTGCTGCTCGACGCGGTCCCGGAACGAGGAGGCGATCGCGACCGGGCAGCCCGCGTCGACCGCCCGCAGGAACGACGCCGCGGGAGCAGCCGCGAGCGAGTGCCCCTCGCAGATGCTCACGAGATCCATGGTCACCACCCGGCGGCGGCAGCAGTGCTGGACGGCGGCGCCGACGCCGCCCAGGCGTCCATGATGACGCGCAGGGTCGCAGCGAACGCCCGGTACACCGGGGGTGCGGCGTCCGTTCCGGCTCAGGTGCGGATGAGCTGGCCGGTACGCCGGGTTCTGTCCCCGCGCGCGGTTGCCCCCGCGCGGGTGGCGGCCATCCATCTACGACGTACGTTGCCGCACGCCTCCAGCGGCCTACCCGGGAGCTCGGGCGGGCAGCCCTCGAACGCTCCCTGTCTGGCCTTGCTCCGGGTGGGGTTTACCGAGCCGCACCGGTCGCCCGGCACGCTGGTGGTCTCTTACACCACCGTTTCACCCTTACCCTCGCCGGCCCGGAGGCCGGTGAGGGCGGTCTGCTTTCTGTGGCACTGTCCCGCGGGTCACCCCGGGTGGGTGTTACCCACCACCCTGCCCTACGGAGCCCGGACGTTCCTCGGCGAGCCCGAGGGCTCGACGCGGCCGCCTGGCCAGCTCATCCGCACCCGTGAGCCTACCGCCCGCCCGCGCCCGTCTCGACCGGGCCGCCGGACTCCGTCAGGCGGTAGTGCAGCCGCAGCACGGGCAACCGCCCCAGGTCAAGGCGGTGGTCGGTGCGCAGGACGTCCTCCTCGTCGACGCGGACGTGGAACTCCTCGTGGACGGGGACCCGGCGCGCCCACGTGCCCCGCGCGCGCTCGACGACGAGGTAGGCGCCCGGGTCACCCCAGCCGCCCGGGCCGGAGGTGAGCACGAGCCCGCCGTCTGCCGTCGCGGTGGGGCGCAGCAGCACGACGAGCCGGCCGCCGGGCAGCGGGAACGCCACCCGGACGACCGGCGACCCGGACCCGGGCAGCCGCACGACGCCGTACACGCCGCTGAACACCACGTGTCCTGTGGCCCGGAGCCGCCGCAGCCACACCGCACCGACCTGCCGGCCCTCCCGCACGAACGGCGTGACCGTGCTCGTCATGCCCCGCGCGAGGTCGAGCGACCGCAGCGGGAGGGCGAGCTGCTCCAGCCGCCGGGCGAAGACCGCGGTGACGGCCCACCCGAACGGCCAGGCCCACGGTGACCACCCGATCCACGCGTCGAGCCGCCACCGGCTCGTCTGCTCGTAGAACCGCCGGACGGGACCGGTCAGGGACGCCGCCGTGAACCCGGGGGCGTCGAGCTCGGCCATCGACCCCAGCAGCCCCCGGTCCTGGGCGTCGGCGTCCCGGACCCGCTCGGCGCCGAGTCGTCGCGCCTCCGCGTCGAGCCACGTCCCCGCGATCGGGCCGGTCTCTCCGACGGGTCCCTGCAACCACTCCTCGCGGCGCAGGTCCACGCGCCGCCCGGTCCACCGCACCCACAGGCGTGTCGCCTCGTCCGTCCACCTCGCCGTCACGCCCCGATGGTGCACCGGCTCCCGGTCCCGGGTCGCCCGCGGCGCGCCGGTCGGGCCGCTGGTCAGCCGGACGGAGCACCGTGTGCGGGCCCCCGGGGTTCGGGGCCGCACCGCCGCGACGCCTACGATGCACGCCGTGCTCATCCTGCTGCCGCCCTCCGAGGGCAAGACCGCGCCGTCACGCGGCGCGGCCCTGGACCTCGCCGCGCTGTCCGCGCCGGACCTGACGCCGATGCGCGAGAAGGTGCTCGACGCGCTGGTCGCGGCGAGCGCCCGGCCGGACGCGGTGGAGGTGCTGGGGGTCGGGGCGGGCATCGCCGAGGAGGTCGCCCGCAACGTCGACCTCCGCGCCGCCCCGGCAGCCGAGGCCCGCCGCGTGTACTCGGGCGTGCTGTACGCCGCGGCCGGGCTCGACCGGCTGACCCCGGCCGGTCGGCGGAGGGCCGCGGAGTCGGTGCGCGTCGTGTCCGGGCTGTGGGGTCTGGTCGCGCCGGAGGACCGCATCCCGGCGTACCGCCTGTCGATGGGCGTCGACCTGCCCGGCCTCGGCCCGCTCGCGACGGCGTGGCGCGACGCCCTCGCCGCGGAGCTGGATCCCCGCGCGCTCGCCGGCGACCTGATCGTGGACTGCCGGTCCGCGACCTACCTGGCCGCGTGGCGACCGCCCCGCGCCGCGCACGGGACGTGGGTGCAGGTCCGGGTGCTGCGGGAGCTCGACGGCGCCCGGTCGGTCGTGTCGCACCACGCCAAGCACACCCGCGGCGTGCTCACCCGGCACCTGCTGTCACGCCGCGGCAAGGAGCCGCGCACAGCGCAGGAGCTGGCACGCGTCGCGGCCGAGCTCGTCGGGACGGAGCTGCTCGCCGTCGAGCTCGACGCACCGACGGGCCGCGGCGCGACCCTGTCTCTGGTCGTTGCCTGACGCGGCCCTGTCAGCGGTTCTTGAAGTAGCGGAACAGGTGGCGCTCACGCACGGCGAGCGCCCCGAGGGCTGTCCCGACGAGTGCCCCGGCTGCGCCGAGCGTCGGGCCGCGCGCGGCGAGCGTCAGCACCGCGTCGAGGTCCTGCACCCCCGCGCGGCCGACCACCACGAGCAGCGCGACCAGGCAGACACCGGCCCCGGTCACCGCCCAGACCGCTGCCTCGACGAGCGCGACGGCGATCAGGGCCGAGCGGGACTGCCCCACGTGCAGCGCAGCGGCGTGCTCGAGGCGCCGACGCCGCACGGCGGCCACGCCCATCAGCAGCCCGACCAGGGCGCAGGCGTCCACCGCCCGCCGGGTGGGACGCTCGGCGAACAGAGCGGCACCCTCGAACGTCGCGCCGTGGACCTTGTTCACCTGCGCCACCGTCGCGGGTTCGGCGGCCGCGGGGTCGACGCTGGCCGCGGTGCGCAGCCAGTCCTGGTCCGCGGCGGTCGGCGGCCACGCACGGGCCCAGCACTCGTCGTACGGAGCCGCGCCCGCGTCGGGCATCAGCACGGCCAGCCGGAGCCGGACGTCCCGGCCGTCGTCCGGCCAGGGGAAGGTCGCGGCGACGCGCACGGGGCCGTCGACCGACAGCAGCTCCTCTCCCGGACGGATGTCGAGCATCCGCGCCAGCTCCTCCGACACCCAGACCCCGCCCGTCTCCGCGCCGTGCGCACCGACCAGCCCGGCGAGCGCCGGCGAGACCGTGAACGCCGCGAGGTCGCGCCCCGGCAGTGCCCGTGCGCGGACCGGGTCCGCGGCGCGCAACGCCCCCGCCGCCTCGATGCCGCCGACCCCCTCGAGCCCGTCACAGGCGCGGGCGTCGATCCGCCCGGGGGCGCTCAGCGCCAGCGTGTCCGCAGCAGAACCGCGGTAGGTCTCTGCCCGCGCCTCGAGCTGGACGACCGCCAGGGCGTCGATCCCCGCGAGCAGCCCGCACCCGAGGGCGAGCAGCAACGCGAGCGTGGCCGCCCGGGCGGTGCCGGAGCCGACGTCCCGAGCGGCCTCACCGAGGATCGAGCGCAGTCTCACCGGCCGGACTCCTCGGAGTCCGACTGCGCGCGCATGTCGATGACGTGGTCGCAGGCGTCGCGCGTGCCAGGGTCGTGCGTCGCGATGACCACGACGGCACCGCTCGCGGCGACACCGGCGAGCGTCTCGTTCACGGTGGCCGCGGTACGGACGTCGAGCTGCGCGGTCGGCTCGTCCACGAGCAGCAGGTCGGGCGCGGCGCACACCGCCCGCGCGAGCATGAGCCGCTGCGCCTCACCGCCCGACAGCGCTGCGAACGGCCGGTCGGCGAGGTCCGCGAGGCGGAACGCGTCCATGACCTCGCGCGCCCGGTGTCCTGCCGCTCGCCGGGTGGCACCGCGCGCGAGCAGGGGAAGCACCACGTGGTCGAGCGCGGTGCGCCGTGCGACACCGTGCGGGTTCTGGAACACCCACCCGGTACGAGCGACCCCCCGCAGGGTGAGGACGCCCTCGGTGGGCCGCTCCCACCCCGCGAGGATGCCCAGCAGGGTCGACTTCCCGCAGCCGGACGGCCCCACCACCCCGGTCAGCTCGCCCGGGCGGAGCGCGAGCTCCAGCCCGCGGAACAACCAGTCGGTGCCTCGGAACCGGTGGCCGAGCCCGGTTCCGACGACCGCGACCTCACGCGCGCCGGGGCTCATGCGCACCCGGCGCCGAGGGCGTCCGGACCGACGTCCACGCTCTCGGGAGCCGGCGTGCCGTCCGCCGGGACGACGAGACTGGCACCGAGCGCCGAGCCGACGAGGGTCACGGGCAGCACCTGACCGTCCGACCGCACGCACGCGGCGGTACCGTCCAGCCCCAGCACGGCGCTCGCCGGCACGCGCAGCGCGCTGACGGGCTCGCTGAGCGCGAGCTCCGCGGTGGCGGAGGTGGGGCTGTCCGACGCCCTGGTGGCGGCATACTCCTCGGTCGCCGCGACCGCGGAGAGGAAGCCCGGCTCGGTCACGGCTCCCTCGGCGTCCAGAGGCGCGCGGTGCCCGAAGAGCTCGAGCGTGCGCGGGCCCGGGGCCAGGTCCGCGGGCGACTGGGTCACGCGGACCGCACGCAGCCGACCGGCGACGCTGCCGACGACGCCGCCCTCCGGCACCGCGGCCCCGGGCACGGCGTCCCAGGTCGCGGGGGTGATGCCGTCCTCAGGGATCCAGAGCACACCGGCCTGCAGCAGCTCCCCGGAGGGCCGCGCGATGCCGGACCGCCGCTGCAGCTCCCGGACGGCCGCCGCTGTGGTCGCGCCGAACCGCGCGGTCGACGGCCCGGCGGTCGACTCGCGTGCGGCCGGGGCGCGGACGTCGAAGCCGAGGCGAGCGAGCTCCTCCTGCACCGCCGCCACGTCGTTCCCCTGGTCCCCGACGCGGAGGTCGCGGTACAGGGGCACCGTCGTGCGCAGGGCGATCACAGGCTGGTCGTCGACGCGCAGGGCGACCGTGCCGGACATCAGCGGCGTCCCCGCGCCGCCCCCCGACGCCGTGACGGTGCCCGCAGCAGAGGTTCGGAGGTCCTGCTCCTCGGTCACCTCGAGCGACACGGGTACGGACCGCTCGTCCGCGAACGACTGGACGGTGACGGGAACTCGGCGGACGCTCGCGGGCTCACGCAGGTGCGCGGGCGGTTCCTGGGGAGAGAGCGCGTACCCGGCACCGACGCCCGCGGTCGCGAGGAGCAGCCCGACGAGCGCGAGGGCGGGAGCGTGGCGGACGTACCGGCGCGTGCGGTCCCCTCGTACCCGGCCCGCGTCCCCGTCGCCGGGCTGCTCGTCAGCCGGCCGCGACCGCATAGCCGGCTCCGTGCAGGCAGGCCTGCACCTCCGGGTCCTGCGCGTCGAACGACGCCGCGTCGAGGTCACCGTCGAAGTCGCGCTCGAACGCCTCGGCGTCGTAGTCGGCCGGGACCGCACCGAGATCTACGAGGCAGCCGGCGGCGACGGCGGCCGGGTCGGCGAGCAGGTCCGGGTTGACCTGCTGCTGCGCGTACAGGGCCTCGATCCGCATCGTCGTGTGCTCGGCGCAGTCGCCCGTGCGCTCCAGGTACTCCTCGACCGCCGCCTCGTCGGCGAGGTCGGGCGGCGTGATCCGGTAGATCCCGTTGCTGGCCTTCTCCGCGACCTGCTCGTACCCGAGGTCGCGCACGCACCGGTCGAACCGGGCGAACGCCTCCTCGTAGTCCGCGTCGCTGATCTCCCCGGTGGCCACGGCGCGCTCGAAGACGTCCCGCTCGAACTCCGACAGCTCGGCGTCCTCCAGCTCCTGCTCGAACAGCGCCGTCAGGCTGGTCGCGAGGCGCTCGCCACCGGTGTCCGCGGGCGGATCCGGTTCCGCGGCAGGCGAGCAGGCCGCCACGAGGACGAGCAGCGACGCGACGGCAAGATGACGAGCAGCGCGGAACGGGCGAGGACGGGTACGCATGCGGGCTCCGGGGGGGTGCGGGCGGGGCGGAGGCGGGAACGGCCGTCGCCGGGGTGCGCTGCGGCACCCCGGCGACGCGTGCGGTCTACCGGAACTCGGCCCGGGCGATCGAGGTGCTGCTGTTACCGGCGTCCGCCTTGGCCGACGAGCTCGTGGTCGTCCACGCCGACTGGGCCGACAGGGCGCCGTGCTTCGCGTACGACCGCCCCTGCGTGCCGCTCCACGTGCTGGTGGTGGCCTTGGCGTAGTCGGTGCCCGCGTACAGCGTGTACGAGCCGGCCGCTGCTGCCGGACCGGCCGCGAGCACGCCGAGCCCGACCGCCAGCGCCCCGGCCACGACCGCCCGGAGCGTCCTGCTCTTCGTCGTCGTCGTCATGGTTCTCTCCCCTGCTTGGACACGCGGTCGAACGGATGTGCGACCGTCCACCGACCATACGCCCGTCCGGTGAGCGCCACAAGGGTGTCGTCGCGGGAACGAGGCACGTCCGCCCTATGCTCGGCGTCGCTACCAGGACAATTCAGACGGGCGACCCATGACGCAGCGTGAGGCGCAACGCGCGCGCACCCGCGCCGCGATCGTGCAGACCGCGGCCGCGATGATCGACGACCGCGGCTACCTCGGCACGTCCATCCGGGACGTCGCCCGGGCGCTCGACCTCACGGTCGGCGCGATCTTCTTCCACTTCCCCGCCAAGGACGACCTCGGGCGCGCTGTCCTGCGCGAGTCGCAGGTGCGCTGGACGTCGCTCGTCGACGCGGCCCGGACCCGGCCGGGGCCGCGCCTGCACGCGCTCGTGTGGCTGACCGGACGCGCGGCGGAGGCCTACGTCGACGACGTCCACGTCCGCGCCGCCGTCCGCCTGGTGCGTGAGCGGGCGCTCCGGGCCGAGGTGCTGCCGACGCCGCATGCCGGCTGGGTCGCCGTGACGGCCGAGCTGCTCGGCGCCGCGGCCGAGGCGGGTGAGCTCGCACCCGGGCTCGACGTCGAGCCGGTGGCGTACCAGATCGTGTGCACGTGGTCGGGCAACCAGCAGCTCGTCCGGGACCTGGACACCCTCGACCGCCTGCCGGAACGCCTGCAGGACATGTGGCGCGCGTACCTGCCGCTGCTGGTGGGCGAGCGGGGCCTGGACCTGGACGCGGTGTTCGCCGCCGACTGAGGCGACTCAGCCCCGCCCGGTCCAGCCCTCGCTCGGCGCCCCGGCGACGGCGACCTCGTCGCGCTTGTCCTCGAACAGCCGGATGATGCTCACCGACGCCGGTGCGACGCGCAGCTGGCTCCACGAGCCGGGCTGGGCGCCCATCGTGCGGCCGAGCGCCGCGCGGATCGACACGGCGTGCGAGACGACCACGACGGTGCGGCCGGTGCCCGCGGCGAGCAGCCCGTCGAGGGCGGCACCGATCCGCTCCCCCACGTCGGCGATCGACTCGCCGCCGCCCTCGGGCCGGACGTCGGCGCGCGTGTGCCAGGGCTCGAGCTCGCCGGGCCAGCGCTGCTCGATCTCCTCGGCGGTCAGGCCCTGCCAGGCACCGAAGTCGGCCTCCTTGAACGCCTCCTCGACGCGGGGCGTCAGGCCGAGGCGCTCGCCGATGATCGCCGCGGTCTCCCGCGTGCGGACCATCGGGGACGCGATCAGCTCGGTGGGGTAGTCGATGTCGCCCCACAGGTCGTGCCCGACCCGGCGGACGAGCTCCCCGGCGGCGGCGGCCTGCTCGCGACCCCGCTGGTTGAGCGACGGGCCGGGCTCGGAGGAGCCGGAGTAGCCGCGCGAGACGGTCATCTCGGTCTCGCCGTGGCGGACGAGGATCACGGTCACGGGCTGCTGGTCGTCGAACCGGACGCCCGCCCCGGACGGCCGCGGCCTGCGCGCGGGGGGTGCTGGCGTCCCGGCCTCGGGCTCCAGCGGAGCTGACGTGCTGTCCGGGCCCGGACCGTCGGCGACCATCAGTAGGCGTCCTCTCCCCGGACCAGAATCCGCCCGGAGTCCTCGCAGTAGACGATCTCATCCTCGGGGGTGGCCTTGATCTTCGCCAGCTCGGTGGCCGGGACGGGCAGGCCGCTGCCCTCGGAGCGCCCGTGCCGGAGCGCCGCGATCGCGACCCCGCCGAGCCGGCCGCGCAGCCGGTCGTAGAGCTGGATCAGCCGGTCCTCGAGCGGCGCGGCCATCGCCTCGCGCTCGGCCCGCACCTGCTCGGCCTGCTTCTCGATGACCGCGAGCTCGGCGTCCCGCTCGGCGATGATCGCGGCGCGGTCGTTCAGCAGCGCGGCGTGCGCGGTCGTCAGCTCGCCGAGCGCCCCCTCGTGCGCCTCCAGCCGCTCCATGGCCTCGAGCTCGACGTCCTCGAGGTCGGCCTGGCGGCGCGCCAGCGAGGCGAGCTCGCTCTGGAGCGCCTGCAGGTCCTTCGCGGACCCGGTGCCGGAGTCGAGCCGCGTCTGGTCACGGGCGGCGCGGTCGCGGACCTGCTGGACGTCCGCCTCGGCCTTGGTGACCTCGCGCCGGATGTCCCCGACGGCGGTCCGGGACGCGGCGATCGCGGTGTCCAGGTCGGCGATCCGGCCGTCGAGCTCGGCGATCCGCGCGTGCTGCGGCAGCGAGGTCCGCTTGTGCGCGAGCTGGTCCAGCTTGGTGTCGAGGGCCTGCAGGTCGAGCAGCCGCTTCTGGTCCTGCGGGGTCGCCTTGGTCACGGGTGGTGTCCTTCGGGGTCGGAGGGCGCCGCGATGCGGCCGGTCCACGGATCGGTGCGCAGGGTGCTGACGCGGGTCTCCACCGTAGTGCCGTGCGCGGCGAGGTCGGCGCGCAGGTCCCGCTCCGCCCCGGCCAGCCACGGCCACTCGGACGCGAAGTGCGCCGCGTCGACCAGGTAGGGCGGGCTGGCGGCGGCTCCGCGGGCCTCGAACTCGGCGCGCTCGCGCAGCTCGGAGGCGGGGTGGTGCCGCAGGTCGGCGGTGAGGTAGACGTCCGCGCCGGAGGACCGGACGGCGTCGAACAGGGAGTCGCCGGCGCCACCGACGACCGCGACGGTCCGGACGGTCGCGTCCGGCGGCCCGGCGTACCGGATGCCCTGCACGGTCGGCGGCAGGGCGGCGGCGACCCGCTCGGCGAACGCGTGGAGCGTCGCGGGCCCCGCCAGGTGCCCGACGCGCCCGGTCCCCGTGGGGCCGTCCCAGCGCGCGAGCTCGAGGACGTCGAACGCGGGCTCCTCGTACGGGTGCGCCGACCGCATCGCGGCGACGACGGCGGCGCGCAGCCGCCGGGGCGCGACCATCTCGACGCGGGCCTCCACCACGTGCGCGGCCTCGCCCGCACGCCCGATCGCGGGATCCGCCGCCTCCGACGGCGTGAACGTGCCCTCGCCCGTGCTGGTCCAGGCGCACCGGCTGTACTCGCCGACCGCCCCGGCGCCGGCCGCGGCGAGCGCGTCGACGAGCCGCTCCGCGTCGCCGGCCGGGACGAACACCACGTGCTTGTCGAGGGCCTCGGCCGGAGCGGGCACCAGGGGGCGCAGGTCCTGCAGGCCGACCAGGCGGGCCAGCTCCTCGGCCACGCCGCCCTCGGCCGCGTCGGCGTTGGTGTGCGCGGTGTACAGGGCGACCCCGGCCCGGACGAGCCGGTGCAGGAGCGCGCCCTTCGCGTCGGTCGCGGCCACGGAGTGCACGCCGCGCAGCAGCAGCGGGTGGTGCACCACGACGAGGTCCGCGCCCCAGGCGACGGCCTCCTCGGCGACGGCGGTCACCGGGTCGACGGCGAGCAGGACGCGCCGCACGGGCTGCGCCGGGTCGCCGGTGACCAGGCCGACCCGGTCCCAGGACTCGGCGGTGCGGGGCGGGTAGCGGCGGTCGAGCAGCCGCACCACGTCGGCGAGGGTCGCGACCGGGTCGGACGTCGGGTGGCTCACGCGGACGAACCTACCCGCGCGCGCCGACGCGCCGCCTCACGGCAGGAGCATCGACTTGATCGCCCGGCGCTCGTCCATCGCGGCGTAGGCCTCGGCGACCTCGCTCAGCGGCAGCACCAGGTCGAACACCCGGCCCGGCCGGATCGCCCCGGACCACACCTCGGGCGCGAGCTCCTCGATGTACGCCCGTACCGGCGCGACGCCGCCCACGACGCCGACGTTGGTGCCGAACATCTGCCGCACCGGCAGCTCCGGCCCGCCGGCGGGGACGCCGACGAACCCGACCCGGCCGCCGGGGCGTGCCGTGTCGAGGGCCTGCTGCATCGACTCCTTCGTCCCGACGCACTCGAGCACGTGGTCCGGGCCGATGCCGCCGAGCAGGTCCCGCACGGCGGCGGCGCCCTCGTCGCCCCGCTCGGCGACGACGTCGGTCGCGCCGAACTCGCGGGCGAGGGCCTGGCGGGACGCGTGCCGGGACATGGCGACGACGCGCTCGGCGCCGAGCCGGTGCGCGGCGATCACGGCGCACAGCCCGACCGCGCCGTCCCCGACGACCGCGACCGTCGACCCGGGCCGCACCCCGGCGGACAGCGCCGCGTGGTGCCCGGTCCCCATGACGTCGGTCAGGGTGAGGACGCCCGGCAGCAGGTCCTCGTCCGGGGTGTCCGGCATGGCGACGAGCGTGCCGTCGGCCAGCGGGACGCGGACGTACTCGCCCTGACCCGCGTCGGTGAAGACGCCCTCGGCGTCGTCCCCGCCCCAGCCGCTGCCCCGCTCGCACGAGGTGTGCACGCCGTTGCGGCAGTGCCGGCACGTGTTGTCCTGCACGGTGAACGGCGCGACGACGAACTGGCCCGGTCGCACGGTGCGCACGTCGGAGCCGACCTCCTCGACGACGCCGACGAACTCGTGCCCGATGCGGCGGGGCTCCTGCGTCGGCCGCACGCCGCGGTAGGGCCACAGGTCGGAGCCGCAGACGCACGACGCGACGACCCGGACGACGGCGTCGGTCGGGCGCTGGATCGTGGGGTCCGGGACCTCCTCGAGGCGGACGTCGTGGGGGCCGTGGATGAGGGTCGCTCGCACGGGGGCAGCCTACGACGCAGGTCAGGGGGCGCGACCCGGCCGGCCGCTGCCCTGGTCACGGCCGCGGCCGACCCGCAGACTGGGGCGCATGTGTGGCCGATACGCCCAGACCCGCGCCGCCGACCAGATCGAGCGGGACCTCGCCGTCGACCGGATCCTCGGCGAGCACCGGGGACCGTCGTGGAACGTCGCCCCGACGCAGGACGTGCCGGTGGTGCTGGAGCGCGTCGAGGACGACGGCCCGCAGCGCCAGCTCCGCACCGCCCGGTGGGGCCTGGTCCCGTCGTGGGCCAAGGACGTCTCGATCGGCTCGCGGATGATCAACGCCCGCTCCGAGACGGTGCTCGACAAGCCGGCGTTCCGGAAGGCGGCCGCCAAGCGGCGGGCCCTCGTGCCGATGGACGGGTACTACGAGTGGCAGGCCAACGAGCGGGGCCCGAAGACGCCGTACTTCCTGCACGGCTCGGAGCCGCTGGCCGCCGCGGGGCTGTACGAGCTCTGGCGGGACCACAGCCGCGCCGACGACGACCCCGCGCGCTGGCTGTGGACCGTCACGATCATCACCCGCCCGGCGACCGACGCGCTCGGCCACATCCACGACCGCTGCCCGGTGCTGCTCCCCCGCCCGCTGTGGGACGAGTGGCTCGACCCGGCGATCACGGCGGCGGACGAGGTCGGCGCGATGCTGGTGAACGTCCCGGAGCCGCACCTCACCCCGCGCGAGGTGGGCCGCGCCGTCGGCAACGTCGCCAACGACGGCCCGGAGCTCGTCGAGCCGGTCGCGCCGGAGCCGACCGCTTGAGCGGGTCGCCCGGAGCGCCGCCTCAGCTGCGGTAGCGGCTCACCATCGGGCAGTCGAACGGGTCCCGTGCCGCGAGGCCGACCTCGTTGAGGTACCGCACGACGATCCGGTACGACTCCAGCAGCGTCGTCTCCGTGTACGGGACCCCGTGCGTCGCGCAGTGCTCCCGGACGATCTCCCGGGCCCGCGCGAGGTGCGGGCGCGGCATGCTCGGGAACAGGTGGTGCTCGATCTGGTAGCTGAGCCCGCCGAGCAGCATGCTCATGGGCGTCCCGCCGGAGATGTTCCGCGAGGTCAGCACCTGCTTGGACAGGAAGTCGAGCTTGCTGTCGGCCGGGATGATGGGCATGCCCTTGTGGTTGGGGGCGAACGACGCGCCCATGTAGACGCCGAACACGGCGAGCTGCACCCCGAGGAACGCCGCCGCGAGCCCCAGGGGCAGGAACCACACGACCACGGCGACGTTCGCGGTGAGCCGCAGCGCCAGCACCACGAGCTCGGTGACGCGCTCGCGCGGGTTGCGGTCGTCGGTGCGGGCGATCGACGACCTGATCGAGGTCACGTGCAGGTTCAGGCCCTCGAGCAGCAGCAGCGGGAAGAACGCCCAGCCCTGCACCCGGGCGAACGCGGCGCGCCAGCCGGTGCGGGTCGCGGCGGCGTCCGGGTGGAACGCCAGGGCCTCCATGTCGATGTCCGGGTCCTTGCCGACCTTGTTCGGGTTGGCGTGGTGCTTGTTGTGCTTCGACACCCACCAGGTGTGGCTGACGCCGACGACGCCGTTCGCCAGGACGCGACCGAGCCGGTCGTTCGCGGGACCGGAGCGGAACACCTGCCGGTGCGAGGCCTCGTGCGCGACGAACGCGAACTGGGTCAGCAGCACGCCGAGCCCCGCGGCGACCAGCAGCTGGGACCACGAGTCGCCCAGCAGCACGAACGCGACCCCGAGCCCGACGAGCAGCACGCCGAGCACCGCGAGCAGCGTCACGTAGAAGCCGCGGGTGCGCTCCAGCAGCCCCGCCTCCCTGATCTGGGCCGACAGCGTCTGGTAGCTGCCGGTCGCGGCCTCCTGGCCGCGACGTGTCCGGGTGGTCAGGGGTGTGGTGCTCACAGGCGCTCCGGGTGTCGGGTGTCGGCCGGGCCAGCCGAGGACGGGCGAGCGGACGCTCGACGTGCGGACGCCGACACAGTACGACGGCCGCCTGTTCCACGCGCGTGCGGGCGCGCGCGTGGCGGCGCGTGGTGCGTCACGTGAACTCGGGCTCCCATCCTCGCGCTGCACTTGCTACGCTGTTCCTCGTAGTCGCAGTGTTTCGCTGTGGTCTCTCCCGCGGGTTCGCCCGCGCGGCGCTCTCAGGAGCGGCGGACCACGACCCACCGTGAATACCGGTCCTGGGTCGTCTGGGGTCGCACCAACCTGAAGGAGTACACATGGCCACCGGAACTGTGAAGTGGTTCAACGCCGAGAAGGGCTTCGGCTTCATCGCGCCCGACGGCGACGGCCCGGACGTCTTCGCCCACTACTCGGCGATCACGACCAGCGGCTACCGCTCCCTCGACGAGGGCCAGAAGGTCCAGTTCGAGGTGACGCAGGGCCCCAAGGGTCCGCAGGCGTCGGAGATCACGCCGCTCTGATCTGAGCGCCGTACCGACAAGAGCCCCCCGCGACCTGGTCGCGGGGGGCTCTTGCGTGTCCGGATGCTGCGTGTCCGGATGCTGCGTGCGTGTCCGGCGGCACTGGGTCCGGGGCGCTGCCCCGGACCCAGCCGGTCAGACGTTGCGGTACTGACGGACCATCGGGCAGTCGAACGGGTCGCGAGCCGCGAGGCCGACCTCGTTCAGGTACCGCACGACGATCCGGTACGAGTGCAGGAGGGTCGTCTCCGTGTAGGGGACGCCGTTCTCCGCGCAGTGCGCGCGGACCAGCCGGCGGGCGCGCAGCAGGTGCGGGCGCGGCATCGACGGGAACAGGTGGTGCTCGATCTGGTAGTTGAGCCCGCCCATGAGCATGCTCATCCACGTCCCGCCGGAGATGTTGCGCGACGTCAGGACCTGCTTGGACAGGAAGTCCAGCCGGCTGTCGGCCGGGATGATCGCCATGCCCTTGTGGTTCGGGGCGAACGACGCGCCCATGTACACGCCGAACACCGCGAGCTGCACCCCGAGGAACGCCGCCGCGAGCCCCAGCGGCAGGAACCACACCACCACGGCGACGTACACCGACAGCCGCACGGCCAGTACCACGAGCTCGATCACGTTCGCGCGGCTGATCCGCCGGCTGCCGGGCTCCCGCTCCAGCAGCGACCGGATCGACGTGGCGTGCAGGTTGAGACCCTCGAGCGTCAGCAGCGGGAAGAACGCCCAGCCCTGCACGCGCGTCAGCGCCGCGAGGAACCCCGTGCGGGTCGCGGCGGACTCCGGCAGGAACGAGATGGTGTCCATCTCGATGTCCGGGTCCTTGCCGACCTTGTTCGGGTTGGCGTGGTGCCGGCTGTGCTTCGTCATCCACCACGAGTGGCTGATGCCCACCACGCCGTTCGCGAGCACGCGGCCGAGCCGGTCGTTCGCCGGGCCGGACCGGAACACCTGCCGGTGCGACGCCTCGTGCGCGACGAACGCGAACTGGGTCAGCACCACCCCGAGCGCTCCCGCGATCAGCAGCTGGAACCACGAGTCGCCCAGCAGGACGAACCCGGCGACCAGCCCACCGAGCGCGACCCCGAGGGCGACGAGCAGCCCGATGTAGAACGTGGGCGTGCGCTCCAGGAGGCCGGCCTCACGGATGCTGGCCGACAGCGCGTGGTAGGAGCCGGTCGCGGCCTCCTGCCGGCGCGGGCGCGCGGCGGGGGCGACGGTCGAGGTGGTACTGGTCACTGGCACGCTCCGGGGCGTCGACGTCGACTTCCCAGCCGGGGGTGTGAGCGGACGCTCGCCGTGCAGATGACCCCACCCTACGGTGCCGTAGGTTCGCGTGCGGGGTGAACACGCACATGCACAGGTTGCGCGCAGGATCTCCTCGGGACGTCGGTCCGGGTCGGAGCGCTCCGCGGCGTGAGGGGATGGACGCATGACCGGCGTCGACCTGCTCTGGATCCCGCTCGGCGCGGGCGGGTCGCCGCTCGTGCGCCTCAGCGGCCGGCTCTACGAGGGCCTCGCCGCGCGCCGCGGACGGCGACCACGGTGCGGGCTCGTGCACGCGGCCCTGGAGGTGCGGCCCGGGGGGCCCGCGGTGACCGTCGAGGTCACCCCCGTGTGGGGGCAGCCGGCCGGGCCGCGCGGCGTCGTCACCACCGGCCCGGTCGGTGCGCCGGTGCTGGGACGGTCGCGGTTCTTCCGCTACGAGGTGCGCTGCTGGGCGGGCGGCACCATCCCGGACGCGGCGTGGGCCGTCGAGCGCTCGGTCGTCGCCGACGACGCCCCGACGGCCCTGCGGCTGCTCGACGCGGCGCCCGCTCTCCCCCGGCACACCTGGGGCCGTGACGCCGAGGCGGTGGGCGACATGTGGACCTCGAACTCGGTGGTCGCGTGGCTGCTCGCACGCGCCGGGATCGACCCCGCGCCGTGCGGGCCGCCGGCGGGGTGCCGTGCGCCGGGGTGGGCCGCGGGGGTGGCCGCCGCCCACCGGGGCTCGTCAGGGCGTGACGTCGACTGACAGCACGCGGTCGTCCTGCGGCCCGGGCGTCCCGCGCCCGTCGGTGTTGCTCGTGACGAACCACAGCCGCCCGTCGGGTGCGACGGTCACGTCCCGGAGCCGCCCGTACTCCCCCGGGTACCGATCCGTCGACGCGCCGAGATCGGCGACGGGCACCGCCCGCAGCCGGCTCCCCCGGAGGTTCGCGATGTACAGCGTGCCGTCGAGGTGGGTCATCCCCGACGGGCTCGCCTCGTCCGGGGTCCACTGCTGCACCGGGTCGGTGAAGCCGTCCCGGCCGGCGACGCCCTCCACGACCGGCCACCCGTAGTTGCCGCCGGGGGTGATGACGTTCAGCTCGTCCCAGGTGTCCTGGCCGAACTCGGTGGCGTACATGGTGCCGCGGTCGTCCCACGCCAGCCCCTGCGGGTTGCGGTGCCCGTAGCTCCAGACCGGCGACGCCCGGAACGGGTTGTCGGCGGGGACGTCCCCGTCGGGTGTCAGCCGCAGGATCTTGCCGGCCAGCGACTCGAGGTCCTGCGCCTGCTCGCGCCTGCCCGCGTCGCCGACGGTGACGTACAGCATGCCGTCGGGCCCGAACGCCAGGCGCCCGCCGTCGTGGTGACGCGCGGCGGGCATGCCCCCGATCACCGTGGTCGGCTCCCCCAGCGCAAGGGCGCCCGCACCCCCTGACACGTCGTAGCGCTGGACGCGGTTGCCGTCCTCGGCGGTGGAGTACACGTAGAGGCGGTCGCGCCCGTCGACGGCCATGCCCAGCAGACCCGCCTCGCCCCCGGGGCGCACACCCTCGACGACCCCGACCTCGCGGGTGGAGCCGTCCGCGGTCAGCTCGAGGATGCGCGCGCTGTCCCGCTCGGCGACCAGGGGCGTGCCGCCGACGAAGACCACCGACCACGGGACGTCGAGGCCGGAGGCGACGGTCCGGGGCGCGGGGCCGGACGACCTGGTCGCGACACCCGGGGACGGCGTCGGCCCGGGGCCGGTGCACGCGGCCAGCACGGTCGCGACGACGACGGCCACCAGCGCGGCGGCGGGACCGGTCCTCCTCACGCGACGCTCCCTCCCGCACACCGGTCCCGCGGCGGAGCGGCTCAGCAGCTCCACCGCGGGGTGAGCTCGACCTGCCTGCGCGCCCCGTCGGGGGTGGCCACCCCGGCAGCGTCCCAGGCCGCGGGAGGTGACGCCAGGTGGGGCCGGCGCCTGCCCCGACCCGCGGCGAGCGGACTACGACGCGGACCTGCTGAACAGGTTCACCACGTTCCCGTCCGGGTCGAGGAACAGCGCGGACCGGTTCCCCCACGGCATGGTCGACGGCGGCAGGACGACGTCGTGGAGCTCCGGCTCGAGCCGCGCGAACTCCGCGTCGACGTCGGCGACCTCGAACTCGACGACGACGGAGCGGTTCGCCGCCGGGGAGACCGCGCCGCCGAGCATCGCGACCGTCGCCGGGGCGGCGATCGCGAGAGTCGCCCGGGGCCGGTGAGCTGCGCGAAGACAGGTGCCGGGCGCGTGGCGACCTGCCCCGTGACGCGCTCGTAGAACGCGGCGAGCCGGTCGACGTCGTCGGTGATGATGCGGATGGATGCGAACGACACAGGTGCCTCCGGGTGCTGGTGCGGGATCGACCCCACCAGCCTCGACCCGCGCCGCGACACCGTCCTGTCGGTGTTTGCGCGGGACCTGATCAGGAGGCGTCGTCGACGACGGGCCGGAGCGTCCCGGAGGGGATGTCGAGGTCCTCCCACCGGAGCTCACGCGGCTGCGGGTGCTCGTCGGTCAGCTCGACCGACACCATCCGGTCGCCACGGAACGCCCGGACGCCGTCACGGAGCCGGCACCAGGCGACGAGATACCAGTCGCCACCCTTGCCGATCGACCCGAGCGGTTCCACCTCGCGCAGCGTCTCGGCGCCGTCCCGGTCCCGGTACACCAGACGGACGACCCGGTCGCCTCGGAGCGCGACCCCGAACGCCGCGGGGACCGGGGTGCCGTCCTCCGGTTCGAGCAGGCGCACGCGCCCGGCCACAGCGGTCGCACGCCCGGCGTCGCCGGCCGGCATCACCGCCAGGAGCTTGCGGAGCGCCGACCCGGCCGGCTGCCGGAACGGTCCCCGTCCCAGCGCGCCGAGGCCGACGACCACGGCCAGGGCCTCGTCGGGCGTGAACGACATCGGACCGAGCGTCGCGGCCGGGTCGAGCGTGTACCCACCGGTGCGGCCGGTGTCCGCCCAGATCGGCACGCCCGCCTGCTGCAGCGCGGACAGGTCCCGCTCGACCGTCCGGACGGAGACCTCGAACCGCCCGGCGAGCCAGCGCGCGCTCCGGCGACGCGGCGACGCGGCACGCAGCTCCTCGACGAGGGCGTACAGGCGGTCGGTCCGGTTCACGACGCGATCATGCCCGCTCGGTCCGTCCCCGCGCGCCGCTCCGCGTCCGTCACCGGGTCGGTGCGGGCCCGTCACACCCGGCCTGTCCTTGTCGATCCGGCGTGGCCCGAGCCGCCGCGACGGGCGACCCGCCCCGCGAGGAGCTGCTCAGCTGGGCTCGGCGAACACCGGCCGCTGGAACCGCCGCTCGTACCGGCGGATGCACCCGGTGCTCCGCGCCAGCTCGTACGCCTCGATGCACTCCGCGTCCGTCTCCGCTGCGGTCCGGTAGCGCTCGTAGTCCGCTAGCGACGGGAACGTGAACAGGGCGAACGCCTCGTCGTTGTCCCCCTCCGCCGGGAGGAAGTAGCCGTGGTGGTCTCCGCCGAGGCGGTTCACCAGCCGGATCCAGCGCTCGGCGTAGTCGGTGAAGACGTCGATCTGCTCGGGGTCGATCTGGTAGCGGAGGTGGATCGTGATCATCGCGCGATCATGGCATCCGCCCCGACGGCGCAGGTCAGAGGGTCGCCAGCTGAGAAGCGCGGGACGGGACGTCAGCCCAGGAAGGAGTCGATCGCTGCCCAGGTCGCTTCGGGTGCCTCCAGGTGCGGGAGGTGCCCCGCCGCCGGGATCTCGACGAACTCCGCCCCGGGCACGGCAGCCGCGACCGCCCGCCCGTAGGCCGGGGTGACGACCCGGTCGCTGGCACCCCAGACCGCGAGAGTCGGGACGTCCACCACCCCGAGACGGTCGAGCAAGGTCGGGTCGCTCATGCTCGCGCCCGCGACAGCGGCCATCGTGCGCCCGTTCGCCTGCTGCATCGACCGCTGCTCGTCCGTGAACCGTGCCGGATCCATGAAGCCGCGCTCCGGGTCGTGCCATGCCACCTCCGCCAGACCACGCGCATCGAGGGCGAAGAAGTCGGCGATCGGCTCACCGTCGACCACGACCCCGACGCTGTCGAGCACCACGACCGCGCCGACGCGGCCGGCGTACCGCTCGTCAGATGCAGCCTGCACAGCCATCTCGAGGGCGATCCAGCCGCCGATCGACGAACCGACCACGATGACGTCGTGCTGCCCGTCGTCGACGAGCTGCTCGAGGTAGGCGTGCGCGAGGTCGGCGACGGAGGCGATGGACTCCGGCCGGGCCGTCCCGTCCCAGCCGGGGTGCGTGGGTGCCAGGACGTGCGTGGTGGCCGCGAGGTGTCCGACGACCGGCGCGACGGTCTGGGGCCCGCCGCCGCCGTGGAGCACGAGGGCCGTTCGGGCGGTGGGGTCGCCGGCGATGATGACGGGCAGATCTGCGGGAAGGACGCTGGTCACGGTGCACCTGTCTCAATATGTTGATCTAAACGTGTTGATACCGTAGCACCATGACGACGGACCTCGAAGCGCTCGGGCAGGCGCTGAAACGGGCGCAGTACCGCAACCACCGCACCATGGACGCCGCCCTCCGTGACCTGGGCATCACCCTCGTGCAGTGGGACGCCCTCCGCGCCATCGAGCGGATGCCGGACGCATCCGGCCACGACCTCGCCATCGCGACCTTCCAGAGCGACCAGGCGTTCGGGACACTCGCGGCACGGCTCGTGGAACGCGGGTTCATCGTGCGATCGGCTGGGCGCGGGCGCCGGCTGGTGCACACCCTCACGGACACCGGTCGCGCAGCACTCGACGGTGGCCACGAGATCGCGGCCGGCGTGCTCGAGGACCTCTTCGCACCGCTCGACGAGGATCGACGAAGCAGCCTGATGCAGGCGCTGGCTGCTCTCACCGCGGAGGACTGAGCTCCCGGTCCCGGCAGCCCGTCGAGACGCTCGACGAGGCACGCCTCACCGCGCTGACGCGCCCGGCGACGTCAGGCGCGGTGCCCGTCCTGCACCACGCGCGCGATGTGCAGAGCGAGGTACGACACCTCGTCGGGTGTCAACGGTGCACGCAGCCGGAGCTCCACCAGCTGGGCGAGCCGCTCGGCGGTGTCGACCGCCTCGGGGTAGGTCTGACGGATCGCCTCGCCGACGGAGGAGTGCCGCGCGTCGGCGAGCTGGCGGCGCTGCTCGATCCGGACGAACAGGTAGCGCAGGTGGGTGATGAAGCGGCCGACGCTGACCCCGCCGGCGTCGAGCGTGACGTCGTGCGCGCTGGCGACGACGTCGAGGAACTGCTGGATGAGCCCGGTCATCGTGTAGCTGAACGCGAGGTCGCCGGTCGAGACGCCGGCGTTGACGAGATGCAGGGCCAGCCCCACCGCCTCGGCCGCGGGCAGCGGGGTCGGCACCCGGGCGTTGATGGCGGCGACCAGTGCCGTGGCCTGCGCGTGCTCCTGCGCGTACAGGTTGGTGACCTCGGCGAGCAGGGGGTACTCCACGGCCTGGCCGACCTCCGCGCGGCGCAGCGCGAAGCTCACGTGGTCGGCCATCGCGACGATCACGGCCGGGCGGCCTGCGAGCGCCCCCAGGCCGACCTCGACGAGCGCGTCACCGACGAGCTGGACGTGCTCGGGCGGGATGCTCGCCAGCAGCCCCGCCAGGTGGTCCGGGTCCCGGCCGGGGTCGGGCCGGAAGACCCGGACGACCCGGTCGCGGTCGACCTGGTCCCCCGGTCTGCTCTGGAACCCCAGACCGCGGCCCGTGAGGATCACCTCGGTGCCGGACTCGTCGCGCGCGAGGACGAGGTTGTTGTTGAACACGCGGAGGATGTCCACGTCGCTCCTCAGCCTCGGAACCGGGTGGAGGCCGGGGTCCGGGCGGTCGCGCGTGGGCCGCACCCGCAGGCACGGCCCACGCGGGGCGGTCAGGGCTCGACGTCGATCACGACGGCGCCGGGCACGACGGTACCCGCGGGCCGGGGCGTGACGCTCGCCAGGGTGCGCGCGTTGATCACCGTGACGACGGTGGTCGTGTCGAAACCGGCCGCGCGGACCGCGTCGAGGTCCACGGTCACGAGCCGGTCGCCCGCCGAGACGCGCTGCCCCTTGGCGACGGCGAGGTCGAACCCCGTGCCGGCCATCTTGACGGTGTCGATGCCGACGTGGACCAGGACCTCCACGCCGTCGGCCGTCATGAGGCCGAACGCGTGCCCGGTGTCCGCGACGGTGACGAGCTCGCCGGAGACGGGCGCCACGACGACCCCGTCGGTGGGAACCACACCGACGCCGTCCCCGAGCGCCTTCGAGGCGAACACCGCGTCGTCGACCTGGTCGAGCGGGACGATCGACCCGGCGACGGGCGCGAGGACCGCGCTGGTCGGCACGGCGTCCGGGGTCCGGGGGGCACCGGGTCCCGAGGCCGCCTCCCGCGCGAGGTCGGCCTCGGCCTGAGCGCGCTCCGCCAGGGCCGCGGCGCGCTGCTCCGGCGTGCGGTAGTCCGACACGATCACCAGGACCATCGACACGGCGAACGCCGCCGCGACGGCGATGAGGTACACGGGGATCGGGCTGAACACCGGGATGGTCAGCAGCGAGGTGAACGCGAAGGCGTTGGTGTCCACGCCGCCGAGGACGCCGATGATGACGCCACCGACGAGGCAGCCGACGAGCATCCGCGGGTAGATGCGCTTGAAGCGGAGGTGGATGCCGTAGAGCGACGGCTCGGAGATGCCACCGAGCAGGCCGGCGGCCAGCGCCCCGGTCGCCGTCTGGCGCATCTGCACGTCCTTGTCCCGCACGGCGAGGACGAGCACGCCGGCGGTGGCGCCGAAGCAGGCGAAGTTCCACGCGCCCATGGGGCCCTGGATGAAGTCGTAGCCGAGGGTGTTGAGGTTCACCAGCATCAGCGCGTTCAGGGGCCAGTGCAGGCCGAGCGGGACCAGGAACGGGTAGATCAGCGGGATGACGATCGCGAACACGATGGGCGCGTTGCCGTTGAGCCACGCGAGGCCGTCGCCGAGACCCGAGCCGAGCCAGATCCCCAGCGGGCCGAGCAGGAACGCCGTCACCGGGATCATCACGACCATCGACAGGAACGGCACGAAGACCATCTGGATGTTCTCCGGGAACACCCGCTTGAGCAGCCGGTACACCGGCGCGAGCGCCGCGACCATGATCAGCGGCACGAACACCTGGCCGCCGTAGTCGTTGAGCTGCATCGGCAGGCCGAACACGTCCGCGACGCACGCCGTGGTGCCCAGGGTCGCGTTGGTGGTGCACGCGGTCCTCGCCGCGTCCGTCAGCGACAGGAAGTTCGGCGTCATCACGGCCGCCATCACCGTGGCGCCCAGCCACGGGTCGACCTGCAGCTTCTTCGCCGCGTTGTACGCGACCATGATCGGCAGGAAGTAGAACACCGCCCGCCACATCGCGTCGACGAACACCCACGTCGCGGGCTTGTCGTCCGCGCGGAAGTCGACGACCCCGATCGCGTCGAGCACCGCGGCGAACGCGATGATCAGGGACGCGCCGAGCAGCACGCCGAGCAGCGGCCGGAACGAGTCCGACAGGTACTCGAACACGGCGTCGAGCCAGGCCACCTTGCCCCGCGCCTTCGCCCGGGCGGCCGCCTTCACGTCGGCGTCCGACTGCTGGCCGGCCACCACCCCGGCCATCGTGGGCAGGTGCATGATCTGCGTGTACACCGTCTGCACGGCCCCGCCGATCACCACCTGGAAGCGCTCGCCGGACTGCGGGACGGCGCCGATCACGCCGGGGATGGACTCCACGGCTCGCTGGTCGACGACCGAGGCGTCACGGAGCTCGAAGCGCAGGCGGGTCGCGCAGTGGGTGAGGCTGAGGACGTTCGACGGCCCTCCGACCGCCCTGATGATCTCCTCGGCCCTGTCGCGCGTCGTCGCGGACGTCATGTGCACTCCTCGTCGAGAGTCGTCGTCCGGGCACAAAAAAGACCTGAGTCGCATGGCTGCGGCTCAGGTCTTGCCCCGCGACGACGGCGGGTAACAACCCTGGGAACTCAGGTTCGTGGAAGGACGCTAGCACCCGCTTTCCCGCGCCCATCCGGGACCAGAGTCCTAGGCATCGGCTGCCTTTCATCGCGTTCCGACCGACGTCCCGGCCGCGTTTGACCCCGCCCGTTCTCACGCCGTACAACTGGCGCACCAGGGTTGTTACTGAGCGGATCAGGCAAGACCTGAGGCACCGGCCGGAGTCGGATGTCTCAGGTCTTTTTTGTTGCCCTGGCGGCGCCGACCCGTGCCGGGCGGCGTGACGAGAAGGGACTTCCCCATGCCTCAGCGACGAGCAGTTCTGGCGACCACCTCAGGTCTGCACGCCCGCCCCGCCGCACTCCTGACCCGGCGCGTGGCCGACGGCGGCCACCTCGTGCACCTCGCCCGCGAGGGCCAGCCGGGCGTGGACGCGAGCAGCATCCTCATGGTGATGGGCCTGCGCCTGCAGCACGGCGAGGCGGTCGAGCTGACGTGCGACGCACCGGACGCCGGACCGCTGCTGGACGAGCTGGCGGAGCTCCTCGCGACCGATCTCGACGCGGTGGAGCTGGCATGAGCCTCGCGGTCGAGACGACGGCGGACGCGGTGCTGCGCGGGATCGGGGTCGGTCGCGGAGTCGCGCTCGCTCCGGTCGCGCTGGTCGCACCCCCGCCCGACGTGCCGGCGGACGAGCCGGCGCCGCTCGACCCGGTCGCGGCCGAGGCCCGGGTCCGTGCGGTGCTCGCCGACGTCGGCGCCGACCTGCGGACCCGGTCGGCGGCCACGGAGAACCCGGACCTGCGGCAGATGCTGGACGCCGCGGCGACGATGGCGTGCGATCCCGCCCTCGCGGCGGAGGCGGCGCGCCTGGTGCACTCCGGCGTCGGCCCGGCGGGTGCCGTCGACCGGGCCGTGGAGGGCTTTGCCGCCGTGTTCGCGGCCGCCGGCGGTGACCTGGCCGAGCGGGCGACGGACCTGCGCAGCGTCCGGCACCGCGCCGTCGCACGCCTGCTCGGTGTCCCTGAGCCGGGCCTCGCGCCGCTGGACGGCCCCGCCGTCGTGGTGGCGGACGACCTGTCCCCCGCCGACACCGCCGCCCTCGACCTGACGCGCGTCGCCGCGATCGTCACCGAGCGTGGCGGGCCGACCAGCCACACCGCGATCGTCGCCGGGCAGCTCGGGCTCCCGTGCGTCGTCCGCGTCACGGGCGCGACCACGCTGGCCGCCGGGACACCGGTGCTCGTCGACGCCGCGGCGGGCACCGTCGAGGTCGACCCGCCCTCGTCGGCGGTCGATCGCGTCGTCCGGCGTGCCGAGAACGAGCGCGTGATCGCCGGGTCGACCGGGCCGGGGAGCACGGCCGACGACCACCGCGTCCCGCTGCTCGCGAACGTCGGCACCCCCACCGACGCGCGGGCGGCCGCCGACGGCACCGAAGGTGTCGGGCTGTTCCGCACGGAGGTGCTGTTCCTCGACGCGCGCACCGAGCCGACGCTCGACGAGCAGACCGCCGCCTACGCCGAGGTCATCGACGCCTACGCCGGTCGCAAGGTCGTCGTCCGCACGCTCGACGCCGGTGCCGACAAGCCGCTGGCGTTCGCCCACCAGACGGTCGAGGAGAACCCGGCCCTCGGGGTCCGCGGCTATCGCCTGGTCCGGTCGCTCCCGGGGATCGTCGAGCGGCAGCTGCAGGCCCTCGGCGCTGCCGTCGCGGCGCTGCCGGACGCGCGACGCGACGACGTCTGGGTGATGGCCCCGATGATCGCCACCGCCGCGGAGGCCCGCGACTTCGCGGCGGCCGCACGCGCCGCCGGGATCCGGAAGGTCGGCGTGATGGTCGAGGTCCCCGCCGCCGCGCTCCGTGCCGAGGCGATCCTGGCGGAGGTCGACTTCGTTTCTCTCGGCACCAACGACCTCGCCCAGTACACAATGGCGGCCGACCGGCTCCGCGGGGAGCTCGCCGACCTGCTCGACCCGTGGCAGCCGGCGGTGCTCACCCTGGTGCGCGCCACGGCGCGGGCCGGTGCCGCGACCGGCAAGCCGGTCGGGGTGTGCGGGGAGTCCGCGAACGACCCGCTCATGGCCCTGGTGCTCGCCGGGCTCGGCATCACCAGCCTGTCCATGGCCGCGGGCCGGGTCCCCGCCGTGCGGTACGCGCTGCGCGCCCACACCCTCGAGGAGTGCCGCGCCATGGCGGAGGCGGCGGTCGGCGCCCCTGACGCGCGCTCGGCTCGCGAGGCGGTGCGCGCCGCCCTTCGCCCGGAGGTCGCCCGGGTGCTGCTCGGGGAGAGCTGACACCGTTTCTCGTGAACCGGGTCACAAGGTTCGCCGCGACGGATACGTTCTGCCCATGAGCACTCCCCCGAGGACCCGGACGTGACGAGCGACCTCGCGTTCCCGGAGCCGCGGCCGGTCACCGAGCGAGCGACCTCGCGCGGGGTCGACGGCCTCGCGATCGCGTCACTGGCCGTGAGCCTGTGCTCGCCGTTGACGTCCGGCCTCGCGGCGCCCGTCGGCCTCGGCCTGGGTGTCGCGGCGCTGCGGCGCATCGGTCGCAGCGGTGCGCGCGGGCGCGGCCTCGCCGTCGCGGGGATCGTGGTCGGTTCGGTCGTCACGCTCGCGGGGGTCGCCCTCGTCGGGCTGTTCACGGTGCTGGCCTTCGGCACCGCGTCGCCGTGAGCGGGGCCGGGTCCGGGGCAGCCGCGGGCGGCGTCCCTGATCAGCTCGCCGCCGTCCGCGTGATCGGGTCCCGGCGCCCCAGGACCAGCGTCAGCAGCACGGCGGCGAAGGTGACTCCGGCGGCGACGATCCCGAGGGTGCCGTAGCCCGGGCCGCCGATCACCCAGCCGCCGAGCAGGGCGCCGAGCCCGGTGCCGAGGGAGATGACCGAGGAGTTCAGCGCGACCACCAGCTGCCCGTGCCGCCCGCTGAGGGACAGGAGCACGTTCTGCAGCGGCGAGTTCATCGCCCACGCCGCGAAGCCCCAGAGGGAGAACACGGCGATGACCGTGACCGGGCTGGCGGCGGCGGGGGCGAGCAGCACGAGGGCCAGCGTGGACGCCGTCAGCGCGATCGTGATGCTGCGTCCCGGGCCGTAGCGGTCGGCCAGCCACCCGCCCGCGACGTTCCCGGCGACGCCGGCGACGCCGTAGGCGAGGAGCACCCCGCTGAGCAGCACGCCCGCGATCCCGGCGGTCTCCGTGAGCAGGGGCGACGCGTACGTCTGCACCATCATGGCGCCCGCGGTCTCGAGCGACGAGACGGCCAGGGCGATCGCGACGAGGCCGACGGCGGCGCGCCCCGGTCCGGGCCCGGACGCGCCGGATCCGCCGTGCGGGTCGGCGCCCCGCGCCCGTGCGTCCGCGCCCGCGCGAACGAGCGTCAGCACGCTCACCAGCGCGACCACGGCGAGGCCGGCGACGAGCGCGTAGACCCCGCGGTACCCGAGCAGCGGGCCGAGCAGGTTGCCCGCCGGGGCACCCAGGACCGTCGCGGTGGTCAGCCCGCCGAAGACGGTCGCGACCGCGCGACCGCTGCCGCCCGGTGGGGCGAGCCTCGCGGCGAGCACCGTCGCGGTCGGGGTGAACCCGCCGGCGGCGACCGCCGACAGGGCGCGCAGGACGGCGACGGCCGTGGGGGTGGTGGCGAGCGCCGTGCCGACGGCCGCGAGCGCGAACAGCGCGAGCGCGGTGCCCATCAGCACCTGGCGAGGGACGCGCCGCACGAGGAGGGTGAGCAGGGGCGTCGAGATCGCGTAGGTGAACCCGTAGACGCTCACCAGCGTCCCGACCTGGCTGACCGAGATGCCGAGGTCGGCCGACACGGTGGGGACGAGGCCGGCCATCACGTACGACCCGAACCCGATGGCGAACGTGCCGGTGGCGAGCGGCCAGAGCCGGGCGCGCGGCGCCGGGCCGACGACCGCGACGGCGGGGTCCGCGACGCCGGCGGTCACGCGGGCACCGGCGTGCGGGTCCGCAGCCCGGTGCCCGTCAGCGCGGCCGCAGCAGCGGCGCCGGTGGGCGGCGGACCGTCGAGCGCTGTCCACGCGCCGACGCCGGCGACCGTGAGCACGCGCGCCGCCACGTCGATCGCGACGGCGTCGGCGGACGGCCGGGTCAGCACGGTGACGCCGACGCGCTCGCCCGGGACGCCGGGGTCGACGGGGACGGCGACGGTCGCGTACCCGAACAGGTTGCAGAAGTTGGTGAAGGTCCCGAGCCGCGCGTTGACCGCGACCGGCTCGGCTGCGACCTCGGCGAGCGTCGGGTGGTGGGTCGTGGTGGGCAGCAGCAGGGCGTCGACGTCGGCGAGCGCGCGCTCCGCCTCGGCCCGGAGCTCGGCGAGCCGGACGAGGTCGGCGGCGTACCGGTGGGCGGGCAGGGTACCGGCCGCCCGGATGATGCCGGCGACGACGGGGTCGAGCCCCGTGGGTCCTGCGTCGACGAGGTGCCCGACGGCGGCGTACCGCTCGGCGACGAACGCGCCGTCGTACAGCAGGCGCGCGGCGGCGAGGAACGGCGTCAGGTCGATCTCCCGGATCGCGTGCCCGGCAGCGCGCAGCGCCAGGACGTGTGCGTCGAACGCCTCGCGCCACAGCGGGCTCAGCGCGGCGAGGTCGGCGGCGCGCGGGACCGCGAGGACCGCGTGCTCCGGGGCGGCGCGGGGCGCGTCGTCCGGCACCGGGCGGGCCAGGGCGTCGAGGCCGTCCGGCCCGGACATCAGCGCGACCGCTCGCGCCGCCAGCGTGAGGTCGCGGGCGAGGACGCTCACGCAGTCCAGCGACCGGCACGCCGGCAGCACGCCGGTGGTCGGCACCAGGCCGGGGGTGGGCTTCACACCGACGACGCCCTGGAGGGCGGCGGGCACCCGGCCGGAGCCCGCGGTGTCGGTGCCGAGGGCCAGGTCGACGATCCCGAGCGCGACCGCGACGGCGGACCCGGACGACGAGCCGCCCGAGATCCGGTCGAGGTGGTCGGCCGACCGGACCGGTCCGTACGGGCTGCGCGTGCCGACCAGGCCGGTCGCGAACTGGTCGAGGTTCGTCTTGCCCAGCACCACCGCGCCGGCGTCGCGGAGGCGGGCGACGGCGGTCGCGTCGGCGTCCGCTGTCCAGGCGACGCCCGGGCACGCCGCGGTGGTGGGCAGGCCGGCGACGTCGATGTTGTCCTTGACGGCGAGCAGCCGGCCGGCCAGCGGCAGGTCCTCGCCCGCCGCCGCCCGTGCCGCCTGCGCCCGGACGTCCGCCTCGACGTCCGCCCGGGGGCGCAGGTGGATCCACACCTCGGGCCGGTCGACCTCGTCGATCCGCGCGTAGGCGCGCTCCACGGCGGCCAGTCCTGCGGCGAGCACGCTCACGCCGCTCCCCCGGCGGCCGCCGCGGGCTCGGTGACGACCATCCGCACGGGCGTCGGGTCGAACCCGTTGCACGGGTTGTTGACCTGCGGGCAGTTCGACACCAGCACCAGCACGTCGCGCTCGGCCCGGAGCGTCAGGGAGAGCCCCGGAGAGGAGATGCCGTCGACGATGCCGAGCGAGCCGTCGGCCTCCACCGGGACGTTCATGTACCAGTTGATGTTGCTGACCAGGTCCCGCTTCCCGAGGCCCCAGCGGGCGCCCTCGGCGAGGAAGTTCTCGACGCAGGCGTGCTGGTGCACGGTGTGGTGCCCGTACCGCAGCGAGTTCGACTCCTTGCTGCACGCGCCGCCGATGGTGTCGTGGCGGCCGACCTCGTCGTGCACGAGCGTCATGAGGGCGTCCCCGGTGCCGGCCCGCAGGACGGAGCCCTGGACGAGGTAGACGTTGCGCTGCGCCGCGATCGTGTCCGGTGCGGAGTACCGGACGGACGTGTCGTGCGCGTCGTACACCAGGCAGTCGACCGCCTGGTTGCCCTCCAGGTCGACGATCGTCAGCTCCTGGCCCGCGCGGACCACCGCGGACCACGGCGACCGGCGCGGGACGACCTGGTCGAGCACGACGGCGGCGCCGGCGAGCCGCGCGGGCAGCGGCTCGGCGGCCGGGGTGGGGCTGGTGGGAGCGATGGTCATGGTCACAGTCCCCTCGCGCGGGCGTAGTCGGTGGTGTTGGCGAAGGCGCGCGCCGCCTCCGGCGTGGCGGTGGCCTCGGGGGCGTCGGGACCGGCCGGGGCCCCGCGCCAGGCCCGCAGCCGCAGGGGCGTCGACACGTACTCCGCGCGGGGGTCGACCGGGTGCGGAACGTTCGCGAGCAGCACCACGCAGGGCAGCTCCAGCCGCAGCCGCACCCGCGCGCCCGCGCCGACGGACCCGGTGAACTCCGTGGTGCCGTCGCCGGCGATGCGCACCCCCTGGAAGAACGACAGGCTCGGCGGCACGTCGCGCGCGTCGAGCCCGTTCTTCAGCGCGGCGAGCAGCAGCAGCTCCCGCCCCGCGGGGGTCCCGCCCTGCGGCGAGCCGTCGCCGTACCGGGCCTCGTTCGCGGCCTTCGAGGACGTGCCGGCGAAGGTGTCGTGGCGACCCGAGGTGTCCTCGACCACCGTGGCCAGCACGCGGCCACGGTCGGACAGCAGCATCGACCCGGCGCCGAGGTACGCCTGCCACTGGATCTTGACCGTGTCGGCGACGTTCAGCCGCTCGTCGGCCTGCGCGGCGTTGACCAGCACCAGGTGCGCGCACGCGTCGCCCTCGAGGTCGGTCAGCTCGAGCACGGAGCCGCGGGCGAGCGTCACGGTCGTGTAGTTCCCTCCTGCGACGGTCTCGGCGTGCAGCCGGTCGGCGGTCGCGACGTCGGCGGGCCAGTCCGGCGCGCCGGCGGCCGGCACGATCGGCATGGTGTCGACGACCGTGCCGCCCTGGGCGCGCGCGTGGTCGCGGGCTCCCAGCGGCGAGGCGGTGGAGATGCTCGACATCGGGTCCTCCTCAGACGGCCTGGGCGGTGGTGGCGAGCGCGCGCTGCACCTCGGGGTTCGGGGTGGCGGTGGTCAGCCACTCCTGCACCTCGTCCGCCGTGACCAGCGCGTCGCGCTGCAGGTAGTGGATGGCGCGCAGCGCGGCGTCGTGCGCCTCCTGCGTCGAGCCGCCGACCCCGTCGGTGACGACCCGCACCCGGTAGTCGTGCTGGTGGGCGTCGACCGCGGTGTAGTGGATGCACACGTCGGTCAGACCGCCGACGAGGATGACGGTCCCGGCCTGGTACGCCTTGAGCACGATCTCCAGCTCCGTGCCGAAGAACGCGGAGTACCGGCGCTTGCGGATGAGGAACTCCTCCGGCTGCGGGACCAGGCCCGGCGCGAGCTCGGTCTCGGCCCAGCCCTCCACGCAGTGCGGCCCCTCGGCGCCGTCCAGCTCACGGCCGATGTCGATCAGCGAAGGCTTGTGCACCTCCTGGATCCACACGACCGGGATGCCCCGCTCGCGGCACGTCGCGATGAGCGCGCGCACCCGCGGTGCCCGCTCGGTGCGGCCGGGCATGTAGGGGATCTCGGTGCGGGACTCGGCGCGTTCGACGTCGCCGCCCTGGATGTCGACGACGATGAGCACGGCGTTGCCGGTGACGTTCATGCGAGTGGTTCCTTCCGGTGGTGCGGGACGAGGGCGGCGCCGCTCAGGCGAGGGCGATGCGCCGGTCGGCGGCGGCCTGGAGGCAGTCGACGACCGTGTTGAGCAGGATGTAGACGACGCCGAGCAGCAGCGCGACGCCCGCGATGGCGGGGAAGTCGGAGGCCGCGACGGACTTGTCGAGGTAGGAGCCGACGCCCGGCCAGTCGAAGATCTTCTCGACGACCACCAGGCCGGCCAGGAGCATCCCGGCCTGGATGCCCACCATCGAGAGGGTCGGGCCCAGGGAGTTGCGCACGGCGTGCCGGACGAGGATCTGCCGCTCGCTCATGCCCGCGGCCCGGGCGGTGCGGGCGTGGTCCGCGCTCATGTTGGCCTTGAGCCCGTCGACCAGCACGCGCCCGATGGCCACGGCCGGGGACACGGCCGCGCACAGGGCCGGGAGCGCGAGGTGCGTGACCGCGTCCCCGGCCACGTCGAGCCGGCCGGCCAGCAGTCCGTCGAGGACGAGGAACCCGGTCGGCCCGGCGGGCGCGTCGCGCAGGCCGGTGCGACCGCCCGACGGCATCCAGCCGAGGTTCCCGTAGAAGACCAGCAGGGCGACCATCCCGAGCAGGAAGGTCGGGGCGGCGGCACCGCTGAGCAGGACGACCCGCACGACGCCGGCGCCCCGCCACGCGAGCGTGGTGAGCGCGGCGAACGCGACGCCCAGCACCAGCGCGATGCCGAGCACCCACGCGGCGAGCTCCAGGCTCGCCGGCAGCACCTGGGCGAGGTTGTCGGCGACCGGCGTCCGGCTGCGCAACGAGTTCTGCAGGTCGCCGTGCAGCAGCCCGTCCAGGTACGTGAGGTAGCGCTGCACGAGCGGCTCGTCCAGGCCGAGGCGCTCACGGGCGGAGGCGACGGCGTCTGCCGAGGCGTTCGCACCGACGTACGCCTTGGCGGGGTCCACACCGCTGACCTCCTGCAGGCCGAACAGGGCCATCGTCAGCGCGAGCAGGACCGCGAGGGTGGCGGCGACCCGCTTCACCACGAACATCACCACGTCGGGACCTCCGTCCAGGGCAGAGCACGGGCAGGCTGCGTCAGCGGGGCGGTCATCCACGCCCCCGGAGCAGGTCGCGGACGCCGTCGCCGGCGAGGTTGGCCGCCAGGGCGATGACCAGGACCGTGAGCCCGGGGAAGATCGGCACCCACCAGGCCTGCAGCAGGTACGCCATGCCCTGCGCGGCCATCGCCCCGAGCTCGGGCGCCGGCGCGGGCGACGACAGGCCGATGAACGACAGCCCCGAGAGGGCGACGACCAGTCCGCCGACGTCGAGGCTCGCGGCGACGACGATCGTCGACCGCACGCCGGGGAGCAGGTGCCGGGTGACGCGCTGACCCCACGGCGTGCCGGCCAGGCGCGCCGCCTCGAGGTGCGGCCGGGCGGCCAGGGCGCGGACCTCGCCGCGCACGAGGCGCGCGTACAGGGGCCACCAGACGACCGCGACGCCGATCAGGGCACTGGTGAAGCTCGCACCCAGCGCAGCGGCCACCGCCATCGCGATCACCAGCCCCGGCAGGGCCAGGAACAGGTCGGTCGTCCGCATCAGCAGCGAGTCGACCCAGCCCGGCAGGGCGCCGGCGAGCAGTCCCACCAGGCCGCCGACCAGCACTCCCGAGGCGATGACGACCACCGCGGCGAGCAGGCTGGAGCGCATCCCGTAGAGCAGCCGCGACAGGACGTCGTAGCCCAGCGCGTCCGTCCCGAGCAGGTGGCCGGGGCTTCCCGGGGCCAGGAACGCCTCCCCGCTGCGCAGCACCGGGGAGTGGGGCGCCAGCACCGGGGCGGCGAGCGCGACGAGCACGATGACGGCCAGGAGGCCGACGGCGAGCAGGTCCACCCCCAGGGCGCGGTGCCGGACGGCGGTCACCCGCGCCCAGCGGCGCGCGGCCCGGCCGGTGCCGCCACCCGCGGTGACGGTGAGATCGGCGGTGGTCACTTCACGGCTCCGATCGACGAGACGGCGGCGCCCCGGTCACGGCGGTGCTGGGGGCCGGGGATCGCGCTGAGCAGCGTCCGGGTGTACTCGTGCTGCGGGCGGGAGCAGACGTCGTCGGTCGCGCCGAGCTCGACGATCCGCCCCTCGCGCATGACGGCGACGCGGTCCGCGACGATGCGTGCGGCCGCGAGGTCGTGCGTGACGAACAGCACCGACATCCCGAGCTCGCGGCGCAGCCGCCCGATGAGGTTGAGGACGGTCGCGGCGAGCGACACGTCGAGCGCGCTGGTCGGCTCGTCGCAGAGCAGGACGGTCGGCGGCACGATCACCGCGCGTGCCAGGGCGACCCGCTGCCGCTGGCCGCCCGACAGCTGGTCCCCGCGGGCACGCGCGGTCTCCGGCGGCAGCCCGACCGTCCGCAGCGCGTCGAGCACGCGGTCGTGCCGCTCCGCCCGGGACATGCCGGTGACGTGCGCACGCAGCCGCTCGTCGAGCATCGTGCCGACCCGCAGCCACGGCGTCAGCGAGGACCCGGCGTCCTGGAACACCATCTGGGGCCGCGCGCCCTCGGCGAGGCCCACCTCGCCGGACGTGGTGGTCTCCAGCCCGGCGACGACGCGCAGCAGCGTGGACTTCCCGCAGCCGCTCTCCCCCACCAGCGCGACGGACTCGCCGGCCCGGACCTCGAGGTCGACGCCGCGCAGCGCCGGCAGCACCCGACGGCGCCACGGCGGCCCGCTGCGGAACTCGCGGTGCACGTCCCGGACCGAGACGGCGACGCCGTCGCGCAGGACCACCGGGGGCCAGACGTCGGGGAGGCGTGGCGCGGCGGCGCCGGGTGCGAGGTCGAGCACGCCGTCGGCGCCGACCGCGAGCCCGTCGCCGGGCACGGCCGGCTCGGCCGGCTCGACCTCCGGGTCCACCGGCATCGCGGCGAGCGGACGGTCGCGCGGGGTCGACAGGTCGATCCGCGAGCGCAGCAGGTTCTTCGTGTACGAGTGCGTGGGGTTGCTGAAGACCTCGTCCACGCCTGCCGTCTCGACGATCCGGCCGTGCTGCATGACGGCGATCCGGTCGCAGACCTGCGCGGCGACCCCGAGGTCGTGGGTGACGAACACGATCGAGCAGCCGATCTCCTCGCGGAGCGTCAGCAGCAGGTCGAGGATCTGCGCCTGGACCGTGACGTCCAGCGCCGTGGTCGGCTCGTCCGCGAGGATCAGCGACGGGCGGCGCGCCACCGCCAGGGCGATCATGACGCGCTGGCGCAACCCGCCCGACAGCTGGTGCGGGTACGCCCTGAGCCGGTCCGCCGCCCGCGGGATGCCGACGTCCTCCAGCAGCGACAGCGCGTGCGCCCGGTCCCGGGTGACCTCACCCAGCTGGCGGCCGATCGGCATCGTCGGGTCGAGCGAGGTCATCGGGTCCTGGAAGACCGCACCGACGTGGGCACGGCGGGCGGCGCGGCGCACCGGGTCCGGGGCGTGCACCATGTCCACCCCGGCCAGGTCGATCGCGCCGGAGACCACGGGGCGCGCGGTCGCGGGCAGCAGGCCCATGACCGACAGCCCGAGCACGCTCTTGCCCGAGCCGGAGCCGCCGACCAGGCCGACGACCTCGCCCCGCCCGACGGTGAGGTCGACACCCCGGACGGCGTGCACCTCTTTCCCGTCGCGGGTCAGGCGCACGTCCAGGGCGTCGACGCGCAGCACCGGGTCCGTGGGGGCGTCGCCCATGGCGGTCTCCTTCGCTGAAGAGGGTGGAGGGTGGCCCGGGGCGAGGTCGTCAGGGAGCGACCCCGCCCCGGGGTCGGGTGGGGCCGGGTCAGCCCCGGCCGAGGGCGGCGAAGTGCAGCACGTCGTACTCGAGGACGTTCTGCGCGTCCTGGGTGCCCGTGACGTCCGGCGTCGTCAGCAGCGTGGTGTTGAGCGAGCCGATCGAGTACCAGTACCGCGTCGCGTTGATCGCCTCGGCGGCCGCGGCGTAGGCGGACACGTCCTCGCTGGCACGGGCGGAGTCGAGCAGCTCGGGCAGGCCCGGCACCTCGGCGCCGAACAGGTCGAGGCCGCCGGAGGGCGTGTAGATGATGCTGGCCCAGGCGTCGGGGTGGCCGGCGTCGGGGAAGACCGAGAACACGGCCAGGTCGGGGCCGTCGGCGCCCTCGTCCGCGATGCCGTAGATGGTGCCGGCGGAGTACGCGACGGCCTCGGCGGGGATGCCGGCCGTGCTCAGCCGCGAGCCGAGCTCCTCTGCGACCGCCTTGCCGTCGGCGCTGGAGCCGGCGTACGCGATCCGGACCGTGCCGGAGTCCGGCGCGCCCAGGTCGTCCCACGCGGCCTCGTCGTAGGTGATGCCCTGGTCGTCGATGCTCGGGTCGACCATGCCCTGCGGGAAGAGCTGGTCGGTCGGCACCTCGAGGCTGCCCATGGCCTCCTCGATGATCGACTCCTTGTCGATCCCCGCGAACAGGGCCTCGCGGTCCTCGACGTCCGCGAGCCAGGACGAACCCGGGTTCACGTAGATCATCTGCGTCGTGAAGTTCGCGAAGGTGCTGGTCGTGACCTCCTCGCTGTCCGCGAACGACTCGAACGACGTCTTGTTGAGGTTGCCCAGGATCGCGTCGATCTCGCCGCGCTCCAGCTGGAGCTGCGCGGACGACGCGTTCTCGGCGACCTGGAGCTCGACGGACGTGAGCTCCGGGGCGTCGCCCCAGTAGCCGTCGTACGCGGTGAGCTCGTACCGCTCGCCCGTCTCCACCGCGGTCAGCTCGTAGGGGCCGGTGCCGGCGTCGTGCGTGGTCAGGTAGGTCTGGGCGAAGTCGTCGCCCGCCTGCTCCTCGAGGACCGTCGGGCTGATGAGCTTCACGCCGAACGGCGAGGCCAGGTAGTCCAGGAAGGCGGCGTTCGGCGCCGCCAGCGTCACGACGGCGGTGAGGTCGTCGGGGGTCTCGACCGAGACCACGTCGCCGACCATGTACGCCGGGCCGGCGTCGACCTGCGTGCGGCGCTCGAACGACGCGGCCACCGCCGCGGAGGTGAGCTCGGTGCCGTCGTGGAACGTGACGTCCGGGCGCAGCGTGAACGTGTACGTGAGGCCGTCCTCGGAGACGGTCCACTCCTCCGCCAGCTCGGGGACGATCGTCGGCGTCTCGGTGCCGTCCTCGTAGGCCACCAGGCCCTCGTACGTGTTCTCGATGACGTTCAGCCCCGGTCCGTCGTAGTTGACGTCGGGGTCCGGCGGCGTGGTGTAGCCGGTGAGCATCACGGCGGTGAACGTGTCGTCAGCCGCCCCGTCGCCGGCCACCGTCCCGCTCTGACCGCAGGCGGTCAGGGCGAGGAGCCCGGCGAGTGCGGTGGTCGCGGTGGCGGCGACGCGGGGGCGGCGGGCGGACCGCGTCGTGCGGCGGGCGGTGCTCGGGCTCATGCTCGGTGCCTCTCGGTCGGGGGCCGTGCGTCGCGCTCGCTGAGGGGGCGGCGACGTCGAGGAGGTGCGGTTCCGCGGCGGGGATCCGCGGGAGTGGAGCGGCCGACTGATTTCCTGTCGGTGACCGAAAACTAGCGACGCGGCGTTGCGGACGGGTTGCCGCGTGTTGCGCGGACGTAAAATCTATCTGCGACAGGTAATGCGCTAGCCTGACCGCTCCCGACCCGTGAGGAGCCCGAGGTGACCGACCTCCTGCTGCGCGACGTGCGCCTGATCGACGGCACGGGAGCGGACCCCCGCCCCCACGTCGACGTGCTGGTCGCCGACGGCCTGATCGCCGCGGTCGCCCCGACCGGCACGCTGGCCGACGCCGCTGCCGGGACCGAGCGGCTCGCGGTGGTCGAGGGCGACGGGCTCACCCTGCTGCCCGGGTTCCTGGACTGCCACGTGCACGTCAGCACCCAGCCCGGCGGCGACGCGCTGTCCTCGGTGCTCGCGCCGGAGTCGCTGCTCACGCTGCGGTCGGTCCCGCACCTGGCCCGCACGCTCGACGCCGGCATCACGACCGCGCGCGACCTGGCCGGCGCCGACTCCGGCTTCCGGGACGCCCTGGAGCAGGGGCTGGTCCGCGGCCCGAGGTTGCAGGTCGCGATCCGGATCCTGTCGATCACCGGCGGGCACGGGGACTGGCGCACCATCGAGGGCGTGCCGCTCGACACCGGCCCCGGTGCCGGCGCGGTCGCCGACTCCCCCGCGGAGTTCGTCCGCGCGGTGCGCGAGGTGCTGCGGCAGGGCGCCGACTGGGTGAAGGTCGCCGCGACCGGCGGCATGGGCAGCCCCCGCAGCCACCCGGAGTCCGGCGGCCTGTCCGAGACCGAGCTGCGCGCGGTCGTGGAGGAGGCGGACCGGCACGGCGGCGTCGGTGTCGCGGCCCACGCCCAGGGAACCGCCGGCATCGCCGCCGCCGTCCGGGCCGGCGTGCGCAGCATCGAGCACGGCTACCTCGTCGACGATGCCACGATCGACCTCATGGGCGAGCGGGGCACGTACCTGGTGCCGACGCTGTCGACCCTGACACGGCCCCTCGCCGACGGACTCGCCCCGTGGGTCGCCGCCAAGCGCCGCGCGCTGCACGACACGGCGCGGGAGCGGCTGCACACGGCGATCACCGCCGGCGTCCCGGTCGCGCTCGGCACCGACGCCGGCATCGCGCCGCACGGCACCAACCTCACCGAGCTCGCCCTCCTCGTCGAGCACGGCCTGTCCCCCGCCGCCGCCCTCGTCGCCGGCACCTCCGGCGCCGCGCGGCTGCTCGGGCTCCACGACCAGGTCGGCACCGTCGCCCCGGGCCGCCGCGCGGACCTGGTGGCCGTCGACGTCGACCCGCTGACCAGCATCGACACGCTCGCCGACCCACGGCACGTCCGGCTCGTGGTGCAGGATGGGCGCATCGTGAAGGACACGCTCGACGCTGCGTGCGACAGGACGGGGGCCCGCCGTGGCTGAGCAGCTCGACGCCGCCCCGCGACGACGCGGACGCCCCCGCTCCGCCCCACCCAAGGACGGCTCGCTCAGCACCCGTGACGAGATCCTGGCCGCCGCCGCCGCCCTGTTCGGCTCGCAGGGGTACACCGAGACCACGACACGGCAGATCGCCGACGCGGTCGGCATCAAGCAGGCGTCGCTGTACTACCACTTCGCCGACAAGAGCCAGATCCTGCGCTCCCTGCTCAAGGGCACCGTCGCGCCCTCGGTCCAGTTCGCCGACTGGCTCCGCAGCGGCCAGGCCGGGGACGTGGACGCGTCCGCCGCGCTCGCCGCGCTCGCGCGCTACGACCTGGACGGCCTGCTGCGCGACCGGTGGAACCTGCACGTCGTCTACCGGCTGCTCGACATCGCCGAGACCGAGTTCACCGAGACCCGCGAGAGCCAGCTCGCGCTGCGCCGCCACTACCGCGAGCTGTCCGCGGCCGTGCTCACCCAGCGGGGCGTCGACGTGACGCAGCTCGCCGACGCCGACCTCGAGCTGGTCTTCGGCCTCGTCGAGGGCATCATCTCGCAGCGGCAGTGGGGCGACGACGGGACCCGGGCGGCGTACGCGGACGCCGTCGTGCGGGGCTGCCTGCGGCTCGTGCACGTGCCGGAGCGGGACATCGCCGACGCGGTCGCCGCGGGGCGGACCTCGATCGCGCGGTTCCGCGCCGAGCGGCCCGAGGTCTGACGCCCGGCTGCTCCCGGTCGAGCGGTGCGCACCGCCGGGTGGTGGGTGGGTGGGCCCGGCCGGTCTCGAACCGGCGACCTCCGCGGTGTAAGCGCGGCGCTCTGACCAACTGAGCTACAGGCCCGTGATGCGGTGCGCCAGCCTACCGGTGCACGTCCCCCCGCCGGCGCCGCGCGCCCGCCCGGCGTCACAGCGCGGCGACGGCCTCCCGGTACGCCGCGAACGGCCGCGCCTGCCCGCCGGGGTGCACCAGCGACCAGCGCACCACCCCGCGGTCGTCGAGCAGGAACGACCCGCGGCGGGCGAACCCCTGCGCGTCGTCGAACACCCCGTACGCGCGGGCCGCGGCGCCGTGCGGCCAGAAGTCCGACAGCAGCGCGAACGTGTACCCGTCGTGCTCGGCCCACGCCCGGAGCGCGAACATCGGGTCGCAGGAGACCGCCAGCGCGCGCACGCCCGCGGCGTCGAGCTCCGGCAGGCCCGCCTGCAGCTCGCCGAGCTCGGCGGTGCAGGTGCGGGAGAAGGCGAACGGCACGAACACGAGCAGCGTCGCACCGCCGACGGGTCCGCCGACGGTGACGGACGCGCCGTGGGTGTCCGGCAGCCCGAGGACGGGTGCCGTCGCCCCGACCGGGAGCGGAGCGCCCGGGCCGGACGTCATGGCCGAGGGGTCAGCGACCGCGGCCGCGGCTGCCGAGGCGCGTCGCCGACCAGTCCCCCGCGATCGAGAAGGTGCTGGTGGCGTGCAGGCCGGCCGTGGTGGCGGCCTCCTCGATGTCGTCGTGGCCGACGTGCCCGTCGCGGCCGGGCTTCGGGGTGAACACCCACATCTGCCCGCCGTCGTCCAGCACGGTCATCGCGTCCATGAGGGTGTCGGCGAGGTCGCCGTCGTCCTCCCGGAACCAGATGACCACGCCGTCCACGACGTCGTCGTAATCCTCGTCGACCAGCTCGGAGCCGGTGACCTCCGCCAGGCCGGAGCGCAGGTCCTCGTCGACGTCGTCGTCGTAGCCGAACTCCTGGACCACCTGCCCCGAGGTGAACCCGAGACGGCCCGCCCCCTGGGGGGCGTCGCCCGTGCTGGATGCCACGTCCTGACCTGTTCCTTCCGTCCCGGCCGTCCGAGGTCGCGACGGCCTGTGATCACCGAACGGTAGCCCACCGCACACCGGGTGCGCGTGGCAAGTGCGGCGTGGCGTTCACCAGGGTGCTCGGCGCGCGCCCACGACCCGCGGGGCGCCCGTCCGGCCGACGACGCAGGCGTGCCGACATGCGGACGCCCGGGCCCACGATGCGGTCGAGCGCCGGGGCGGAAACCGCCGGTGACGTGCCGCGACGTGACCCGGGACACCCGACGCGGCCGTGATTGTCACGGACGTCACGCATCCCAGGTGCCGGACTGGGAGACTTTCGCGGTCCGGACGGCGGACAATGGTCCTACTACCCGCTGGGCGGCGTGGCGCACCGAACGTGGCGCGCACGCCGGCGGGCCGAGATGCGCACCGGGGCCGATCGGCCCCCGCGTGGAGAGGCGAGGAGCACTGGTGGCTTCCAAGGACGAGCGCGGGCCGCTCATCAACGGCCTGCTGAGCCAGGTACCGGACGTGGACCCGGAGGAGACCTCCGAGTGGGTCGAGTCCCTCGAGGGGCTGATCGACGACAAGGGCGGCCCCCGTGCGCGGTACGTCCTGCTGAACATGCTCAAGCGTGCCCGGGAGCGGAACGTCGCGATCCCGGCCGACCTGAACACGCCGTACGTCAACACGATCGGCGTGCACGAGGAGCCGTACTTCCCCGGCGACGAGGTCCTGGAGCGGCGCTTCCGGTCCTGGAACCGGTGGAACGCGGCCGTCATGGTCACCCGCGCCCAGCGCCCGGGCGTCGGCGTCGGCGGGCACATCTCCTCCTACGCGTCGGTGGCGACGCTGTACGAGGTGGGCCTCAACCACTTCTTCCGCGGCAAGGACCACCCGGGCGGCGGCGACCAGGTCTACTTCCAGGGCCACGCCTCCCCCGGCGTCTACGCCCGCGCCTACCTCGAGGGCCGCCTGGACGAGCACCAGCTCGACGGGTTCCGCCAGGAGGTCTCGCACCCGGGCGGCGGCCTGCCGTCGTACCCGCACCCGCGGCTCATGCCCGACTTCTGGGAGTTCCCGACCGTCTCGATGGGCCTCGGCCCGGCGTCGGCGATCTACCAGGCGTGGACCAACAAGTACCTCGGCCTGCGCGGCATCAAGGACACCAGCCAGCAGGACGTCTGGGCGTTCCTCGGCGACGGCGAGATGGACGAGCCCGAGTCGCGCGGCATGCTCCAGCACGCCGCCCAGCAGGGCCTCGACAACCTGACCTTCGTGGTGAACTGCAACCTGCAGCGCCTCGACGGCCCGGTCCGCGGCAACGGCAAGATCATCCAGGAGCTCGAGGCGCAGTTCCGCGGCGCCGGCTGGAACGTCATCAAGGTGATCTGGGGCCGCGAGTGGGACGCCCTGCTCAACGCGGACAAGGACCGCGCCCTGGTGCACCTGATGAACACCACGCCCGATGGCGACTTCCAGACGTACCGCGCCGAGAACGGCGCGTTCATCCGGGAGAACTTCTTCGGGCGCGACCCGCGCACCAAGCAGCTCGTCGAGAAGATGTCCGACGACGACATCTGGGCGCTCAAGCGCGGCGGCCACGACTACCGGAAGATCTACGCGGCCTACAAGGCGGCGCGGGAGCACACCGGGCAGCCGACCGTCATCCTTGCGCACACCATCAAGGGCTACGGGCTGGGCTCCGGCTTCGCCGGCCGCAACGCCACGCACCAGATGAAGAAGCTCAAGGCCGACGAGCTGAAGACGCTGCGCGACTCGCTGCACATCCCGGTCACGGACGAGCAGATCGACGAGAACCCGTACCTGCCGCCGTACTTCCACCCCGGCCAGGACGACCCCGCGATCCAGTACCTCCAGGAGCGTCGCCGTGCGCTCGGCGGGTACGTGCCGGAGCGCCGCAGCACGCACAAGCCGCTCACCCTCCCCGGTGACAAGGTGTACGAGCTGCTGAAGAAGGGCTCGGGCCACCAGGAGGTCGCCACCACGATGGCGCTGGTGCGGCTGTTCAAGGACCTCGTGAAGGACAAGGAGTTCGGCCACCGCCTGGTGCCGATCATCCCCGACGAGGCCCGCACGTTCGGCCTGGACTCGATCTTCCCGAGCGCGAAGATCTTCAACACGAACGGCCAGAACTACCTCGCCGTCGACCGCGACCTCATGCTCTCCTACAAGGAGTCCGAGTCCGGTCAGATCATGCACACCGGCATCAACGAGGCCGGGTCGGCCGCCGCGTTCCAGGCGGTCGGCACGTCCTACGCCACGCACGGCGAGCCGCTGATCCCGTTCTACTTCTACTACTCGATGTTCGGGTTCCAGCGGACGGGCGACCAGTTCTGGGCGGCCGGCGACCAGATGACCCGCGGGTTCCTGATCGGCGCGACCGCCGGCCGCACCACCCTGACCGGTGAGGGCCTGCAGCATGCCGACGGCCACTCCCCGCTCATCGCGGGCACCATGCCGCACGTCGTGCACTACGACCCGGCGTACGGCTACGAGATCCGGCACATCGTCCGCGACGGCATCCAGCGGATGTTCGGCGACGACGACCGCGACCCGAACGTCATGTACTACCTCACGGTGTACAACGAGCCGACGGTCCAGCCGGCCGAGCCGGAGGACGTCGACGTCGAGGGCATCCTCAAGGGCATCCACCTGATCGCGCCGGCCGAGGGCGACGGGCCGCGCGCCCAGATCCTCGCCTCCGGCGTGGCGGTGCCGTGGGCGCTCGAGGCGCAGCAGCTGCTCGCCGACGACTGGGGCGTCCGCGCCGCGGTGTGGTCGGTGACGAGCTGGAACGAGCTGCGCCGCGAGGCGCTGGCCGCCGACCAGCACGCGTTCCTCAACCCCGGCGAGGAGGCTCGGGTCCCGTACCTGACCGCCAAGCTCCAGGGCGCCGAGGGTCCGTTCGTCGCCACCACCGACTACGACCACCTCGTGGCCGACCAGGTGCGCGAGTGGATCCCGGGCCGGTACGCCACGCTCGGCGCCGACGGGTTCGGCTTCTCCGACACCCGCGCCGCCGCCCGCCGGCACTTCAAGATCGACGGCCCGTCGACGGTGGTCCGCGTCCTGCAGCAGCTCGCCCGCGAGGGCAAGGTCGCGCCGGAGGCCCCGGCGCAGGCCATCGAGCGGTATCGGCTGCACGACGTCACCGCCGGCACCTCCGGCAACGCGGGCGGCGAGTCCTGACCCGCTGACCCGCTGACACGCGACGGGCCCCGCACCTGCTGGTGCGGGGCCCGTGGCGTGTCCGGGGGCGGCGCGCGCCGCAGAACCGGGCGACGTCGTCACTCCTGCACGAGGTCGTCAGCCCTGCGGGACGACCTCGTGCCGGTCTGACGACCTCGGCGGCCGATCCGGCGTGCCAGGTCAGGCGCCGGCGTGGCGCTCCGACTGCTCGACCAGGCGGGACAGCTCCCGGCGCATCTGCGCGATCTCGTCCTGGTGGGGGTAGAGGTCGAGCGAGGCCAGATGCTGCTTGGCGTCCATCGGCCGGCCGGCCTCGACGGCGGCGAGCACCAGCTCGCGCCCGGCCTCCGGGTCGTGGTCACGGGGGTGCCAGTGGCCGGTGCCCAGCGACAGCGCGTCGACCGGCAGCCCGGCCTCCCGCAGCAGCCGCAGGCCGGCGACGAGAGCCTTGCCGGACGGGTCCCGCTCGGCGGCGGTGGTCAGCCGGCGGACGGTGCCCTCGAGGTCGTCGCGCACGGACAGCCGCGCCACCTCGACCAGCGGGTACCAGGCCCGCGGGTTGCCCGCGAGCTCCTCGCCCAGCGACCAGACGGCCAGGTCGGCGGCCCGCTGGCGCTCGGCGTCGTCGGCCTCCGCGGTCAGGGGGTCGTCGTCGGAGCCCGTCACGGCGTGCCGGCGGACGATCTCGGCGAGCGCCGCGAAGGCCTGCTCGTCGTTGGGGTCGTCGCCGAGCCGGGACCTCAGGGCGTCCTCCTGCGGGAGGTCGCCGTGCCGGGACGCACCCGTGGGGCGTCGCGCGCCCACACGGGCCGCGGGCACGGGTCGGCCCAGGAGACGGCGCAGTCGGTGCAGCAGAGCCATGGAACGACACTATCCGGTGACACCCGCGCGCACTCCCCGAACAGGCCCTGCGCTGCTGCTCGGGGGCCTCCGCCTTTGTCGACTCCCCACAACGGGGCCCCTATGCTCGGCGCATGCCTCAGCCTCGCCGCGAGCCCGCGGCACCCCCGGCAGCCCCGACGCCGGCCGCACCGCCCTCGCCCGCACCCGCCCCCGTACCCGCCGCGCCGGTGCCCGCGCCGGGCGCCGCCGAGGGCGTCTCCCCCGCCCGCACCCGGACGCGGGCCGGCCGGATCGCCACCGCGCCGGACGCGAGCAACGGCGAGACGCTCCGCCGGGTGCGCGAGGGCAGCGGGGTGCTGGCCGCCGCGGCGATGCGCCGGCTCGACGAGGACCTCGACTGGTACCGCGCGCTGCCCGCCGACGACCGCTCGTGGGTGGGGCTGGTCGCCCAGGCGGGCATCACCGCGTTCGTCACGTGGTTCGCCGATCCCTCCAAGCCGCCGCACGGCGTCGGGGAGATCTTCGCGACCGCCCCTCCCGAGCTCACGCGGTCCATCTCCCTGCAGCACACGCTGCAGCTGGTCCGGGTGGTCGTCGACGTGGTGGAGGCGCACAGCGACCGGCTCGCGGCGCCCGGCGGCGAGCGGGACCTGCTCGAGGCCGTGCTCCGCTACTCCCGCGAGGTGGCGTTCTCGGCCGCCGAGGTCTACGCCCGCGCGGCCGAGGTCCGCGGCGCGTGGGACGCCCGGCTCGAGGCCCTGGTGGTCGACGCGCTGCTGCGCGGGGACGTGGACGACTCCCTGCGGTCCCGCGTCGCGGCGCTCGGCTGGAGCGGGCGCGGCAGGACGCTCGTCGTCGTGGGCACGACGGCCTCGCCGCTGGACGACGTCCGCACCTCGGACCTGCGCCGGGCGACCCGCCGGGCGGCCGACGACGCGCTCGTCGGCATCCAGGGCGACCGGCTGGTCGTGTTCCTGGGCGGGACCGGTGACCTGCGGGAGGCGGCGGCGTCGCTGCTCCCGCGGTTCGGGCCCGGTCCGGTGGTGCTGGGGCCGACGGGCACCGACCTCGCCGACGCCGCACGGTCCGCCCGGGCCGCGCTCGCCGGGCTGGTCGCGATCTCCGCGTGGCCGCAGGCGCCGCGGCCCGTGCTCGCCGACGACCTGCTGCCCGAGCGCGTGCTGGTCGGGGACGCGACCGCCCGCGCCGCGCTGATCGCGCAGGCGTACCTCCCGCTGCTGGCCAGCACCGGGTCCCTGCTGGAGACCCTGACCGCGTACCTGGCGGCGGGCCGGTCGCTCGAGGCCGCCGCGCGCACCCTGTACGTGCACCCGAACACCGTGCGGTACCGCCTGCGCCGCGTCGCGGAGGTCACCGGCTGGGACCCGCTCGACCCCCGCGAGGCGTACGTGCTGCAGCAGGCCCTCGCGGTCGGCCGCCTCGACCACCCCGCCTGACCCCGGACCGCCCTACGCCCGCCGGTCGGCGAGGTCGTCACATCCGCACGAGGTCGTCCCGCAGGACCGGCGACCTCGTCCGGGTGTGACGACCTCACGAGCCGGTCCCGCGGAGAAGCCGCCCTCGGCGTTGTGGGAGGGGTACAAGTCGGGCATCGGAGCTTGGTGTGCGTCGTGAGCGGGCGCGGCGCCCCCCGGCGGGCAGAGTGGTCGGGTGCTCGCACTCGTCTGCCCCGGACAGGGCGCCCAGACCCCCGGCATGCTCAGCCCCTGGCTCGAGCTGCCCGGCACCGCCGACCGCCTGGCGGCCTTCTCGGAGGCCGCGGGCATCGACCTGACGGCCCACGGGACGACCTCCGACGCCGACACGATCCGGGACACCGCGGTGGCCCAGCCGCTGATCGTCTCGACGTCCCTGCTCGCCCTGCGCGCGCTGGAGGACGAGTCGGGCGCGCCGGTCCCCGTCGGCGCGACCGCCGGCCACTCGGTCGGGGAGTTCGCCGCCGCGGCAGTCGCGGGCGTGTTCGACGACGCCGGCGCCGTGGGCCTCGTGGCCCGGCGCGCCGCGTTCATGGCGGAGGCCGCCGCGGCCGAGCCGACCGGCATGACCGCCGTGCTCGGCGGGGACCCGGACGAGGTCGCCGCGGCGATCGAGGCCGCCGGCCTGTGGCCCGCGAACGTCAACGGCGGCGGCCAGACCGTCGTCGCCGGCTCGAAGGAGGCGCTGGCCCGGTTCGCCGAGAACCCGCCGGCCCGCGCCCGCGTCGTGCCGCTGCAGGTCGCCGGTGCGTTCCACACGCCCTACATGCGCAGCGCGCTGGACGCGTTCGGCGCCGTGGCGGCCGACTGGCCGAGCGCCGCGCCCCGCACGGTGCTGCTGACCAACGCCGACGGCTCCGCCTACGGCGACGGCACGACCGGCGCCGACGTGGTGGCCCGGCTGGTGCAGCAGATCGCCGCCCCGGTGCGGTGGGACCTGTGCCAGACGACGCTCGCGGAGCTCGGCGTCACCGGGCTGCTGGAGCTCGCGCCCGGTGGTGTGCTCAAGGGCCTCGCCCGGCGTAGCCTGCCCGGGGTGGAGACGGTCGCGATCACCTCGCCGGCCGACCTGCCCGCCGCCCGTGACCTGGTCGCCCGCCACGCGACGTCCCCGTCCGGCGACCCGACCGACGACTCCCGGGAGAACGCCCAGTGACCCGTCCCACCCTGACCCAGGCCACCGGTCCCGCGCACACGCGGATCCTCGGCCTGGGCGCCGCCCGCGGCGAGAACGTCGTGCCGAACGACGACCTCGTCGGCCCGATCGACTCCTCCGACGAGTGGATCCAGCAGCGCACCGGCATCGTCACCCGCACGCGGGCCGGCGCCGACACCGACGTGCTGGACCTCGCGGAGCGCGCCGGCCGCGAGGCGATCGCGAACGCGGGCCTGCAGGGCTCCGACATCGACGCGGTCATCCTCGCGACGGTGACGTACTTCCACCAGACCCCGTCGGGCGCCGCGATCCTCGCGGACCGGCTCGGCGCGACCCCCGCGGCGGCCTTCGACATCTCCGCCGCGTGCGCCGGCTACTGCTACGGCATCGGCCAGGCCGACGCGCTGGTCCGGGCCGGCTCCGCGCGCAACGTGCTGGTCATCGGCGCGGAGAAGATGAGCGACTTCGTCGACCCGACGGACCGCAGCATCTCGTTCCTGCTCGGCGACGGCGCCGGCGCGGTCGTGATCGGCCCGTCCGACACGCCCGGCATCGGCCCGACCGTGTGGGGCTCCGACGGCAGCCAGGCCCAGGCGATCCGCCAGACGCACTCCTGGATCGACGTCCGGGACAACGGCGCCGGCTGGCCGACCCTGCGCCAGGAGGGCCCCAGCGTCTTCAAGTGGGCCGTCTGGCAGATGGCCCCGGTCGCCGAGAAGGCCCTCGCGGCAGCAGGCGTCACCGCGGACCAGATCGACGCGTTCATCCCGCACCAGGCGAACATGCGGATCATCGACCAGATGATCAAGCAGCTGAAGCTGCCGGAGACCGTGGCGGTCGGCCGGGACATCGCGGACACGGGCAACACCTCCGCGGCATCCATCCCGCTCGCCACCGAGCGGCTGCTGCGCGAGGGCCAGGTGTCGAGCGGCGCGCTGGCGCTGCAGATCGGCTTCGGCGCCGGCCTCGTCTACGCGGCCCAGGTCGTCGTGCTGCCCTGACCGGGCGGTCACCCGCAGTACCGTTCATCGACCGACAGACGTCGCCGGGCCCGACGGCCCGGCGCAGCACACAACCAAGGAGACACCGATGGCGCACAGCGAGCAGGAGATCCTGGCCGGCCTGGCCGAGATCGTCAGCGAGGAGACCGGCCTGCCGACCGACTCGGTCCTGCCCGAGAAGTCGTTCACGGACGACCTCGACATCGACTCCCTGTCGATGATGACGATCGTGACCCTGGCCGAGGAGAAGTTCGAGGTCCGCATCCCGGACGACGAGGTCAAGAACCTCGCGACCGTCGGCGACGCGGTGTCGTTCATCTCGAACGCCCAGGCCTGAGACGTACCGACCGGGGTCCGCGTCGCACGCCGGCTCGCGCCGGCATCGTGGGAGCCGTCAGGCTCCCGCGGCGCGGACCCCGGTCGCGTCCCGGACACCCGGGACTGACCGCAGCAGCCGCACCCACACCCGCAGGAGCACTCCGATGAGCACACGAGTCGTCGTCACCGGACTCGGCGCCACGACCCCCCTCGGCGGGGACGTGCCCACCACCTGGCAGGCCGCCCTGGCGGGGACGTCGGGCGCGCGCACGCTGGACAACGACTGGGCCGAGACGTACGGGCTCCCCGTCGACTTCGCCGCGACCCTCGCGGTGCGGCCGGAGGACGTCCTCCCCCGGCCCGAGATCAAGAAGATGGACCCGTCCGCCCAGTACGCGATCATCGCGTCCCGCGAGGCGTGGTCCGACGCCGGCGCCCCGGAGGTCGACAAGGACCGGCTCGGCGTCGTGGTGTCCTCCGGCATCGGCGGCATCTGGACGACCCTCGACGCGTGGGACACCCTGCGCGAGAAGGGCGCCCGCCGCGTCCTGCCGATGACGGTCCCCATGCTCATGCCGAACTCGCCGTCCGCCTACGTCGAGCTGGAGTTCGGCGCCCGCGCCGGGGCGCACGCCCTGGTGTCGGCCTGCGCGTCCGGCGCCGAGGCCATCGGCTACGCGGTCGACATGATCCGCAGCGGCCGCGCGGACATCGTGATCGCCGGCGGCACCGAGGCGACCATCCACCCGATGCCGATGGCCGCGTTCGCGGCGTCGCGCACCCTGTCGACCCGCACCGACGACCCGCAGCGCGCGTCGCGCCCCTACGACCTGGGCCGCGACGGCTTCGTGATCGGCGAGGGCTCCGGCATCGTCGTGCTGGAGTCCGAGGCGCACGCCGCCGCCCGCGGCGCCCGCGTGTACGCGGAGATCGCGGGCGTCGGCCTGTCCTCCGACGGGTACCACATCACCTCCCCCGAGCCGAGCGGCCGCGGGCAGATCGCCGCGATGCGGATGGCCCTCAAGGACGCCGGCGTGGCCACGGGCGACGTCAAGCACGTCAACGCGCACGCGACGTCGACGGTCGTCGGCGACCTCATCGAGGCCCGCGGCGTCCGCGAGACCCTCGGCGCGGACGCGGACGGCGTGGCGCTGTCGGCCACGAAGTCGATGACCGGGCACCTGCTCGGGGGCGCCGGCGCGCTGGAGACGGTGTTCTCGGTGCTGGCGGTGCGCGACCGGACCGCTCCCCCGACGATCAACGTCGAGAACCCGGACCCCGAGCTGGTGCTGGACCTGGTGCGCGACACCCCGCGCGCCCTGCCGACCGGCGACGTCGCGGTGATCAACAACTCGTTCGGCTTCGGCGGCCACAACGTGGCGCTGGTGGTCACGAACGCCTGACGCGCCCGTCGCGCCCCGATCACCGCACGCGCGAGGTCGTCACCACCGCACGAGGTCGTCCCGCAGGACTGACGACCTCGTGCACGTGTGACGACCTCGTCGCACGCGTGGGGGCCTCTCCGCGTCTGGCCCCTCAGTAGCCGCTGAACGCGTCCGTGCGGACGCGGCGCACGCCCGCCCGGCGGAGCAGCGCGCGCGTGTGGTCCACCATCGCCGGCGGGCCCGAGACGTACGCCGCGCGCTGCGTCAGGTCCGGTACCGCCTCCGTCAGCGTCTCCGCCGCCAGGCGCCGCTCCCCCAGGTGCACCCAGCCGCTGGGCAGACCGTCCTGCTCGGACGTGGGCGACAGCACCAGCACCCGCGCGCCGGTGGCGCTGATCGTGTCGGCGTAGGCGAGGTCGGCGTGGTCGGTGACCGCGTACACCAGCACCACGTCGCGCCGCTCCCCCGCCGCGGCCATCGCCGCCAGGTGGCTCGCGAACGGGGTGACGCCGATCCCGCCGGCGACCAGCAGCAGCGGCTGCTCCGGGTCGCGGGGCAGCACGAAGTCCCCGCCGAGCCCGGTGGCCCGCAGCCGCGTCCCGACCGGCAGCGCGGCGAGAGCCCGCTTGAACGTGCTCGCCCGCTCGGGGACGGTCAGGGCGACGGTGAGCTCGTCCGCGGCGGGCGCCGACGACACGCTGAACACCCGCCGGGTGCCGCGGGCGTCGGGCCGGGGGTGCGGCACGGTCAGCTCCAGGTACTGGCCGGGCAGGAACCGCACGGGCCGGTCCGCGCGGAAGGCCAGCTCGACGGTGCGGGGCGTGAGCCGCGTCTGCCGGGTGAGCGTGAGCCGCACGGCACCGCGCTGGCCCCACGCGAACGCGAGCACGTTGCCGACGATCAGCGCCGCCTCGGGCGTGCTGTACAGCGGGCCGACGTGGTACGACACCGCGAGCAGCGCCGCGACGACGACCGCCTCGACCAGCTGCTGCCACCGCCGCGGCGGGAGGGTCAGCGGCTCGGTCAGCATCACGCCGCCGAGGAACAGGATCGGGTACGACACCAGCGCGGTCCGCAGCGCGTCGCCGGGACCCGCCCCCTCGACGACCAGCCGCACCGAGACGAGCACCAGCGCCACCACGACGAACGTCCCGACCAGCGCGTACCGCCGGGTCCGGACGACGATCAGCGCGGTGAGCAGCAGGACCGGGACGAGGAGCCACCGGTCGGCCACCCACCACGTGGTCGCGTCCCACCCGGTGAGCCCGACGACGAAGGCCCCGGCGGCGGCCGGGTTCAGCACGTGCCGCCCCCGCCAGGCCAGCACGTACTTCGCCAGGTTCGCCACGAACGCCGCGAGCGCGAGCGTGCCGAGGTACCGCGCCTCGAGCGTCGGCCAGAACAGGAACAGCAGGATGAGGCCGGTGATGACCGCCGACTCGGTGTGCGCCCGCGTGCGGAACGCCAGGGCCAGCAGCCACGCGCTCGCCACCGAGGCCGCGACGGCCACGGCCGCGCTGACCAGGAGCGCCCCCGGCTCGACGAAGAGCGCCCCGGTCGCGGACAGCACGAGCGCGACGACCGCCAGCGCGGACAGCCCCAGGGTCGGCAGCCGGTACATCGTCACGCGGCCCAGCCGCTCGTCGAGCCACGCCATCACGCGAACACCTCCCCGTCCAGGTCCAGCGACCAGCGGATGCTCCCGTCGCCGCGCAGGACGACGTACCGGATGCCGAAGCGCGACGCGACGAGGTCGGGCTCGGCGAAGAACAGCGCGGTCGCCGCGAGGTCGGCCGCCAGCGCGGTCGGGCCGAGCGCCCAGGTGGCGAGCACGTCCGAGGTCGGCACGCCGGTCCGGGCGTCGACCACGTGGTGCAGCCCCTCGCCCCAGGCGCGCCGGTTGGTCGCGGACCCGCAGAGCGCGCCGTCGGTCAGGCGCAGCACGCCGACGGCCCGGGCCGGATCCCGGGGGTCCTCGAGCGCGACGCCCAGCGGCGCGCGCGTGGTGCTCCGGAGGTCGCCGCCGGCGTCGACCACGTGCTCGGTGACCCCGTGGGACGCGAGCACCCCGGACACCAGGTCCACCAGGTACCCCTTGCCGCCGGCGCCCACGTCGATCAGGGCGGGCTCGTCGAGGGTCAGCGTCCGGCCCTCGCGGTGCGCGACGGTCCGCCACGGGGGCGCCGGCGCGGTGAGGAGGTCCCCGTCGGCGTCCCGGCGGGGCCGGAGCGTGTACGCCGCGTCGTACCCGAGCCCCTCGAGCGCGCGGCCGACCAGCGGATCGACGGCGCCGTCCGTGCAGGCGGCCGCCACGTCGTACGCGTCGAGCAGGGGGCCGGCGTCCCCGGGCAGGTCGTACGTCCCCGCGCCGGACCGGGCCACCTCCGTCACCCAGGAGTCCGCGCGGAACCGGGACCAGTCGCGGTCGAACCGGTCCACCCGGTCCCGCACCGCGGCGAGGACCTCCGCGGGGAGCGGCTCGGGGGTGTCGATCTGCCAGCGGGTGCCGATCGCGTCGAAGGTCGCGCCGGCGTCAGGCCTCGGCATCGGCGCGGATGGAGTCGAGCGCCGCGTTGAAGCCGTCGCCGGTCAGGGACGACCCGGACACCTTGTCCACCGACAGCCCGGCGAGCTCGGCGCCCACGACCTCGTCGGCGATCCCGGACGCGAACTCGCCCTGGAACCGCTCGGCGTTGCCGCCGGTGGCCTGCGGCGTGACCGTCACGTCGGTCACGACGTCGTCGGCCACGGTGAGCTCGACCTGGATCGACTCCTCGCCGCCCGGGGTGCTGTACGAGCCCTCGGCGGTGTAGGTGCCGTCGGTGTAGGTGCCGTCGGTCGCGCCGGCGGTGCCGTCGGTGCCGGCGCCGGCGGTCTCGTCGGCGGTGGAGGTGCCGGAGTCCTGGCCGGCCGAGGACTCCGGTGCGTCGTCCTCGGTGGCGGCGTCGGCGTTCCCGCACGCGGCGAGCGCCACGACGACGGAGAGGCCGGACAGCAGGCCGAGCGTGCGGCGTCGGATCGAGTGCGCCATGGTCGTGCCCTCCTCAGCATCCCGGCGCGAGGCCGGGCTCGTTGAATGCGATCGCTTTGTGATCAGCAACGACGCTAGGAGCGCTTCCTGCAAAACACCTGGGAACGCCCCAGGAGCGCGGCGTGCGTCCGTCCGGGCGGTCAGCCGACCCGGTGCAGCCAGCGCACGGGAGCGCCGGCGCCGGCGTACCGGAACGGCTCGAGCTCGTCGTCCCACGCCTGCCCGAGCGCCAGCCCGAGCTCCTCGCGGACGGCACGGGCGTCGCCCTGCTCCAGCGCGGCGCGGATCCGGTCCTCGGGGACCACGACGTTGCCGTGCACGTCGGTCTGCGCGTGGAAGATGCCGAGCTCCGGGGTGTGGCTCCACCGGGCCCCGTCGCTGCCGTGGCTCGCGTCCTCGGTCACCTCGTAGCGCAGGTGGGTCCACCCGCGCAGGGCGGACGCCAGGCGCGCACCGGTGCCCTGAGTGCCCTGCCACGAGTGCTCGCCCCGCAGCATCCCGGGCGCAGCAGGCTGCTCCGTCCACTCCATCGACACGCGTGAACCCAGCACGTTGCCCGCCGCCCACTCGAGGTGCGGGCAGAGCGCGCGCGGCGCAGAGTGCACGAAAAGAACACCGCGGGTGATCGCACCTGCCATGTCATCCCTCCCGGATCGGCTCGAGGTTCGTCTTCCCCAACGACCTCGTCCCTACCGGGAGCTGACACACGGTCTCGCGGCGTGCAAGGCACAGCATGCCTGATGGGGGGCGCTGCGCACCAGCGCTGCGGCCCCCATCCAGGAAATCGGTCCGGTTTGCCCGGCTCTCAGAGCGTCTCGCGGATCGCCCGCATCGCCTTCTTGCGCACGGTCCGGTCCAGCCGGTCGATGTAGAGGTGGCCGTCCAGGTGGTCGACCTCGTGCTGCAGGCAGCGGGCCATCAGCTCGACGCCCTCGACGACGACCTCCTTGCCGTCCAGGTCGTGGCCGACCACCCGCGCGTACCAGGCGCGCCGCGTCGGGAACCACAGGTCCGGCACGGACAGGCAGCCCTCGTCGCCGTCCTGGAAGTCCTCGGACAGCTCGACGATCGTCGGGTTCAGCACGTAGCCCAGCTCGTCGTCGATGTTCCAGGAGAACGCGCGCAGGCCGACGCCGATCTGGTTGGCCGCGAGCCCCGCCCGCCCGTCGTGGTCGACCGTCTCGAGCAGGTCCTCCACCAGGCCACGGACCCGGGCGTCGATCGTGGTCACCGGCTCGCACGGGGTGCGGAGCACCGGGTCGCCCACCACGCGGATCTCTCTCATCGCCATGGTGGCGATTGTTTCACGACCCGGGTGTGATCCGCGGAACGTGACCACCGCATGACAGGCGTGCGTGATCGTCCTATCTTTGTACTGACCAGTCAGTGCGAATCGATCGAGGCGACAGTGTCATCTCCGGAACCCACGCCCCTCCGGGCGGAGCCGCAGCAGCAGACCGGCGCCGGCGCGTCCGAGGACGCGGCGCCCGCACCCGTCCCCACCGCCGTGCGCGCGCGCGGCCTCGCCCTCACCGGCTCCCGCGGCCCCGTGTACGGGCCCGTCGACCTGGACCTCCCCGCCGGCACGCTCACCGTCGTGCAGGGCCCGCAGGGCGCCGGCCGGTCCAGCCTGCTGCTCACGCTCGCCGGCCGGATGGTGCCCGACGCCGGCAGCGACCTCACCGTGCTGGACGAGCCGCTCCCCCGGCGCCGGTCCGCCGTGCAGCGCCGCGCCGCCGTGGCCGGGTTCTCGGGGATCGACGAGCTGGACGACGGCGTGACCGTCGCCGACGTGACCCGCGAGCGGCTGGCGTGGCTGTCGCCATGGTACCGGCGCACCGGCCGGGTCGACCAGGACCGGTTCGCCGCCCTGGCCGGGCCCGTGTTCGGCGAGCGGCCCCTGCCGCGCGTGAGCACGGTGATCTGGGACCTCGACGAGGTCGACGTCATGCTGCTCCGCGTCACGCTCGCCCTTGCGCAGCGCCCGGACCTGCTCGTCGTCGACGACCTGGACCAGGTCCACGACTCGCGCCGCCGGCAGACCGTCTGGACCCGGCTCGAGGCGCTCGCCGCCGCCGGCACCACGGTGATCGCGTCCGTCGCGTCGCTCGACGAGGTCACCCGCATGCGGTGGTGGATGCCGCCGCAGCACGTGAACCTCGCCACCGGCCCGCACGCCGTCCCCGCCGACTGACCCCCTGCTCTTCCTGAGGACCCCCGAGATGCTCTCCTTCCTGTCCACCGGCACCGAGCTGCGCCGGTTCCGCCGCGGCCTGCTGCCGAAGCTCGCCGTCGTCGCGATGCTCGCCGTGCCGCTGCTGTACGGCGCGCTGTACCTGTGGGCCTACTGGGACCCGACCGGCAACCTCGACCGGCTCGCCGTCGCGCTGGTCAACGCGGACGAGGGCAGCACCACCGAGGACGGCGACGCCCTGCACGCCGGGGACGACGTCGTCACCGAGCTGCTCGACTCCGGCGCGCTGGACTGGCGCCAGGTCGACGCGGGCACCGCCGCGGACGGCGTGCGCGACGGCACCTACTACTTCGCGGTGACGATCCCGGAGGACTTCTCCGCCGACATCGCGTCCGCCGGCGGCGACGACCCCACCGCCGCGGAGCTCGACGTCACCTACAACGACGCGAACTCCTACCTCGCCTCGACGCTCGGCCGCAGCGCCATGACGCAGATCCGCTCCGCGGTGTCCGAGACCATCGGCGAGCAGGCCGTCGACCAGGTGCTCGTGGGCCTCGGCTCGGCCCGCGACGGCTTCGCCCAGGCGTCCGACGGCGCCCTCACGCTGGCGGCGGCGAGCGGCGACCTGTCCACCGGCGCGCACCAGGTGGCCGACGGTGCCGCCTCGGCGGCCGACGGCGCGCAGCGGCTCGCCTCGGGCTCCGCCGACCTCGCCGACGGCGCGGGCCGGCTCGACTCGGGGGCCGAGCAGCTGGCGGCGGGCGCCGGCACGCTGTCGTCCGGCGCCGGGTCGGCGGCTGCGGGTGCGGCGACGCTGGCGACCGGGGCCGGGCAGCTCGCCACCGGTGCGGGGTCTGCCGCCACCAGCGCGCAGACGCTGGCCGACGGCGCCGCCCAGGTCAGCACCGGCGTCGACCAGCTGGCCGGCACCGTCTCCAAGCTGAGCGCCGCCGCGCAGGGCCTGCCCGCGCTGCGGACGCAGCTCGACGCGCTGTCCACCACCGCCGATCCGGCGACGGCTGCGGCGCTCGACCGCCTGATCGGCGCGCTCGACCAGTCGATCGCCGGGGCCGGTCTGCCGAGCACGCCCGCGGCCGCGGAGGAGGCGGCCCGGCAGCTGCAGACGCTCGTCGACGGCGCCCACCGGGTCCGCGACGGCTCCGCCGCCCTCTCGTCCGGGCTCGACACGCTGGCCGGGAAGTCGGGCGAGCTCGCGACCGGGGCGCAGACGCTGTCCGCCGGCACCGCGCAGGTCGCGTCGGGCGCCGCCTCGCTCGCCTCGGCGTCGAGCACGCTCGCCTCCGGCGCGGCGACCCTCGACGACGGAGCGCAGACCCTGGCCGACGGGGCCGGCACCCTCGCGTCCGGCACGTCGACCCTCGCCTCCGGGGCGAACCAGGTGGCTGACGGCGCTGACCAGCTCGGCGACGGCAGCCACGAGCTGGCCGGCTCCCTCGCGGACGGCGCCGATCAGATCCCCGCCGACGACGACGCGACGCGCACCCAGCGCGCCGACGCGCTCAGCACCCCGGTCCGGATGGACAGCACCGACGTCGCCGAGGCGAACGGGTACGGGGAGGGCTTCGCCCCGTTCTTCATCCCGCTCGCGCTCTTCGTCGGCGGGCTGATCACCTGGCTGCTGCTGCGACCCCTGCCGCCGCGCGGGCTGGCGACCCCGGCGCGCGGCTGGCGGATCGCCCTCGCCGGGTACCTGCCGGCGCTGCTCATCGGGGTCGGCCAGGTCGTGGTGCTGCTCGCGGTCGTGCACTTCGGCCTCGGGCTCGGCATGTCGACGACGCTCGGCACGGTCGCGTTCACCGTGCTGGTCGCCGCGGCGTTCCTGGCCGTGCAGCAGATGCTCACCGCGGTGCTCGGCTCGGCCGCCGGCAAGGTCGCGATCATCGCGCTGCTCATGCTGCAGCTCACGGCCGCCAGCGGCACCTACCCGGTCGAGACGACCCCGTCGTTCTTCCAGGCCCTGCACCCCGCGCTGCCCATGACCTACGCGATCACGGGGCTGCGCGAGCTCACGACCGGCGGCACCGACGGGCGGCTGTGGTCGTCGGTCGCGGCGCTGCTGGCGTTCCTCGTCGGGTCGCTCGCCATCACGTCCTGGCGGGCGGCGCGGCAGCGCACGTGGACGCTCTCGCGTCTGCACCCCGCCCTGTCGATCTGAGAGGCTGGGACCCATGTCGACGGCCGCCTCCCCCGCCACCGCCCCGGACGCACCGCTGGGCACCGGACGCCGCGACACCCGCCGCGCCATCATCGAGGCGACCGTGGCCCTCATCGCCGACCGTGGCTTCTCGGCCACGTCGGTGGACGACATCGCCGAGCGGGCGGGCGTCGCCAAGGGCAGCGTCTACTACAACTTCGGGTCCAAGGGCGCGCTGTTCGAGACGGTGCTCACCGAGGGGCAGCGCGCCCTGACCACCGCGCTGCGGGGAGCCGCGGCCGGCCGCACCGGCCGGGACGCGGTCGGGGCGCTCGTGCACGAGCTGCTCGCGCAGATCCAGGGGCACCCCGACTTCGCGAAGGTGCTGGTCGCGGAGGTGTTCCGCACCGGGCGGGACTGGCAGGACTCGATCCGCCAGGTGCGGGACGAGGCGTTCGCCGTGTTCGCCGAGGTGGTCGAGGCGTCCTGGCCGCACCGGGACCCGTCGCTCACCGCCGCGGCGATGTTCGGGGCGACGCTGGTGGCCGGCCTGGAGTGGCTCGCGTTCCAGCCGGACCGCGCCGTGGCGGACGTCCGCCGCGCGGTGCTCGCGACGGTGCTCGACCCGCTCTGACCCGGTCCGGTCGGCGAGGTCGAGGGGGCGCGGCGAGATCGACCGTCCGCACCTGGGCCGCGGACGGAACCGGTCGGCCGCGCGGCGGGACTGCGGGGCCGCGGGCCTGCGCGCTCGGGTCCCGGACGCGGAACGGGCCCCCGAGCGTGTGCTCGGGGGCCCGTTCCGGGTGTCTCGGGTGGCTCAGTAGCGGCCGGCCTGCGTCGGGACCGCGCCGAGCAGCTCCATGACCTCGGACTCGAGGAACCGGCGGTGGCCGCCGAGGGTGCGGACCGCGGAGAGCTTGCCCGCCTGGGCCCAGCGGGTGACCGTCTTCGGGTCGACCCGGAACATGACCGCGACCTCACCCGGGGTGAGCAGCGAGGAGGAGGTGGCCTGCGTCGGGAGCTGGGCCTGGAGGGGGAACGTCATGATGACTCCTTGTCGGTTCGGTAGCCCGGCTGGCCCAGAGGGCCCCGTGGCTTTGCGTCCCCGCCTTGCAGCGGGTTTGCCGTTTGTCGCTCAACACCGAGAACTATACAGAAATCGGACAGAACGGCAAGTACCACCAGAGAGCGGACAGATGCGCAGGTCACAGATGTGCGCGTTCACATCGTGGACACGTCAGGAGACGCCCGCCCGCGTCGGTGCCGGTCAGCGCGCCTCGGGCGACGGTCCCGGGCCCTCTCCCGCGCCCGCAGGGTCGAAGCGGTACCCCATGCCCGGCTCGGTCAGCAGGTACCGCGGGGCGGCGGGGTCGGGCTCGAGCTTCTTGCGCAGCTGCGACAGGTACAGCCGCAGGTACCCCGTGTCGGTGACGTGCTCCGAGCCCCAGATGTCGGACAGCAGCGTCTGCCGGGTGACGAGCCGGCCGGCGTTCCGCACCAGGATCTCGAGGATCCGCCACTCCGTCGGTGTGAGCCGCACCGCCTCGCGGGGAGGGCCGTCGCGGGTGACGGTGGTCGCGGAGAGGTCGACCGTGACGTCGCCGATCCGGACCAGCGGCTCGGCGTCCTGGCCCGGCACCCGGCGGGTCAGCGCACGGATGCGGGCGAGCAGCTCGTCCACGCCGAACGGCTTGGTCACGTAGTCGTCGGCCCCGGCGTCCAGCGCGTCGACCTTGTCGGCCGAGCCGGTGCGGCCGGACAGGACGAGGATCGGCGCGGCGGTCCAGCCGCGCAGGCCGTGGATCACCTCGACCCCGTCGAGGCGCGGCATGCCGAGGTCGAGCAGGTACAGGTCCGGCTTGTGCTCGATCGCCTGGTTCAGCGCGGCGGTGCCGTCGGTGGCGGTGAGCACCTCGTAGCCGCGGGCGCGCAGGGTGATCCGCAGCGCCCGCAGGATCTGCGGGTCGTCGTCGGCGATGAGGATCTTCACGCGCCCGCCGCCTCCGTCCGCGCCGCCGCCGCGCTGGTGCGCAGCGCGATCACCATGGTCAGTCCCCCGCCGGGCGTGTCCTCGGGGGTGAGCGTCCCGCCCATGCCCTCGGTGAACCCGCGGGACAGCGCCAGGCCCAGCCCGAGCCCGGTGGCGTTGTCCGTGTCGCCGAGCCGCTGGAACGGCACGAACAGATCGGCCCGGCGCTCCGCCGGCACGCCCCGGCCGTGGTCCACCACCCGGATCTCGACCCGGTCTCCGAAGGCGCTGGTCTGCACGCGTGCTGGCCTCCCGTGAGGGCTGGCGTGCACCGCGTTGGCCAGCACGTTGACGAGGACGCGGCGCAGCAGCGCGGGGTCGGCCTGCACGGGCGGCAGCGCCGGGTCCAGCTCGAGGTGCACGTCGTCCGGCCCGAGCCGGAGCTCGTCCAGCGCCGGGAGGATCACCTCGTCCACGTCGGTCGCCCGGGTCGACACGCCCAGCACCCCGGCCTGCAGCCGGCTGACGTCCAGCAGGTCGGTGACCAGGCCGGTCAGGGTCGCGAGGCTCTCCTCCGCGGTGGCCAGCAGCTCCTCCCGGTCGGCGGACGACCAGTCGACGTCCCGCGAGCGGAGGCTGCCGACGGCGGTGGTCGCGGCGGTGAGCGGCCGGCGCAGGTCGTGGCTGACCGCGGACAGCAGGGCGCTGCGCACCTGGTCGGTCTCCAGCAGCGGGCCGATGGCGTCGGCCGTCCGGGACAGCCGCTGGTGCTCGAGGGCCGCCGCGACCTGGGTGACGACCACGCCCAGCAACCGGTTGCCGGCACCGTCGAGGTCGGCCGCGCGGGCGTCGGGGCGCGGCTCTCCGGCGTCGAGGTCCAGCACGGCGTCGTCGTCGACGGTCACCACGGTCGCCCCCGGGCGCACCGTGCCCGACTCCGCGAGCACCTCGTCCCCCGCCCGCAGCCGGACGCCGGCGAGGCCGAACGCCTCGCGTGCGCGGTCGATCAGGCTCGCGAGCGCGTCCTGCCCGCGCAGCACGCCACCCGCGACCGCCAGCATGAGCTCGGACTCGGCGCGCGCCCGCTGCGCCACCCGGCTCCGGCGCGCCGCGACGTCCACGACCGCGCTGACGAGCACCGCGTTCGCGACGTACAGCGCCAGGGCGAGGACGTGCCGCGGCTCCGCCACGGTCACGGTGCGCACCGGCTCGATGAAGAAGTAGTCGAGGCTCAGCCCGGACAGCACGGCGGTGAGCAGGGACGGCCAGAACCCGCCCACCAGCGCGACCACCACCACCAGCAGCTGGTACGTGAGCACGTCGCCGACCAGGGACGTCCCGGTCCGCGTCGCCTCCAGCAGCCAGGTGAGCAGCGGGCCCAGCGTCAGGCACAGCACGAGGCCGAGCACGCGGCGCCGGGACGTCAGCGCGCCGCCGACGCCGGGCAGGGCGAACCGGCCACCCGCGGCGGCGTGGTTGACGATGTGCACGTCGATGGGACCGGCCTGCCGGATGACGGTCGCGCCGATACCCGGTCCGCTGAGGGCGGCCGCGAGCCGGCTGCGGCGGCTGATCCCGATCACGAGCTGGGTGGCGTCGACGGTCCGCGCGAACTCGACCAGCGTGCGCGGCACGTCGTCCCCCACCACCTGGTGGTAGGTCCCGCCGAGCTGCTCGACCAGCGCGGCCTGCGCCGCCAGGGCGCCGGGGTCGGTGTCCCGCAGGCCGTTCTGGGCGCTGACGTGCACGCCCAGCAGCTCCCCGCCGGCCGACCGCGCGGCGATCCGCGCCCCGCGGCGCAGCAGCGTCTCCCCCTCCGGGCCGCCGGTCAGCGCGACCACGACCCGCTCGCGGGCCTCCCAGGGGGCGTCGATCGCGTGCTCGGCCCGGTACGTCCGCAACGCCGAGTCCACCTCGTCCGCCAGCCACAGCAGCGCCAGCTCCCGCAGCGCGGTGAGGTTCCCCAGCCGGAAGTAGTTCGACAGGGCCGCGTCCACCCGCTCGGCCGGGTACACGTTCCCCTCCGCCAGCCGGTCCCGCAGCGACTGCGGTGCGAGGTCGACCAGCTCCACGTCGTCCGCCGCGCGCAGCACGCCGTCCGGCACCGTCTCGCGCTGGGGCACGCCCGTGATGGTCCGCACCACGTCGTTGAGGGACTCGATGTGCTGGATGTTGACCGTGCTGACCACGTGGATCCCCGCGTCCAGCAGCTCCGCGACGTCCTGCCAGCGCTTCTCGTGCCGGGACCCCGGCGCGTTCGTGTGCGCGAGCTCGTCCACCAGCGCCACCTTCGGCCGCCGCGCCAGCACCGCGTCGAGGTCCATCTCGGAGAGCCGCACCCCGCGGTGCTCGACCTCCGCGCGGGGGACGAGCTCCAGCCCGTCGAGCAGCGCCGCCGTGGCCGCGCGACCGTGGGTCTCCACGACCGCGACCACCACGTCCTTGCCGTCGCGGACCATGTCGCGACCCGCCTCGAGCATCGCGAACGTCTTGCCCACTCCGGGGGCGGCACCCAGCAGCACGCGCAGCCGACCCCGGCTCATCCGTCCATCCCCTCCGAGTCGTCGGCGCCAGGTCGAGCTCCGGCGTCGCCAGGCGCCCAGGTGCCTGCCGGCGATCGTAGTCGTGACGGGGTGCCCGACCTGGGCAGGAGCTCCGGGGAGCAGCTGGGACACGGCGTTCCGGGCACGGCGCCCCGGGCGGGGCGCCCCGGGCGGGGCGCCCCGGGCGGGGCGCCCCGGGCCGGGGTGGCGACCACGCGCGGCGCCACCCCTGCCCGTCCGGCGGTCACGTCACGCACCGCTGATCCGGTCCCACGAGCCGGCCCCGGCCGGGTCGCCGGTCGCGTCGAGCGCCCGCCGCACCCGTGCCCGGTGCCCGACGACCACCGCCCCGGCGACCAGCAGCACCACCGCGACGGCCACCCACCGACCGACGTCGCCGCCCGTGACGGCGAGCGGGGAGTCCGGGGGCGCCGGCGCGACCGGCTCCGGAGCGGCGACCGTCAGGGTCTCGGACGGCTCTCCGCAGCGCCCCGCGGACAGCGGCTTGCCGTCCGCGGTGCTGGTGCGCTCGACGAACCCGTACGTGCCCGCGTCGCCCGCGAGGTACCGGTCCGTCGCGTAGTCGCCCGCGCCCTCCGTGAGCGCCAGGGGCGCGGACGTCCACACCGGCTCGTCGCACACGAGCTGCTCCCCCGGAGGCGCCGTGAACAGGTCCACGACCGTGACCGCGCCCGCGGGCGGCGTCCCGCCGACGGTCAGGACGTCCCACAGCTCGACGCCCGCGACCGGGTGGTCCTGCGCCGCCATCGCGGTGGTGCGGACCGTGAACCCGTCGGTGATCGTCGTCGTCTCGGACGGGATCCCGCACTCCCCGCGGTGCTTGACCGCCCCGTCGCCGCCGGTGAGCGTCTCCACCCAGTACACGGCGCCCGGCCGGTCGGGCGCCGGCGTGGTCCCCGAGTCGTAGAACCCGGGACGAGCGACCGGCACCGGGTCGGAGACCCAGAACGACGTCGTGTCGTCGCACAGCGGCGCGGCAGCGGGGTCCTGCGGTCCGAACGCCTCGAACACGAGGTGGTCGCCCTCCGCCGTGGTGCCCGTCACGAGGGCCAGGTCGTGGATCGACTCACCCGGCGCGGCGTGCTCCTGCGCCCGGGTGACGACCGTCGGCGGGACGACCACGACCGGGTCGCCCGGCACGTAGAACGCCTCCCGCACGTCGTCGAACCTGCTCACGAACGGCTCCACGCGGTCGTCGCCCGCGAAGGAGTACACGAACACGTAGTAGTCGCCGCCGGGGTGGGTGGCGGTCGCCGGCACCACGACCGGGTCCTCGTAGCCGACCTCGTGGACGCCGTTCGAGGCGTCGACCGTGCCGGTCCAGAGCACCGGGGTGCCGGGCGGGACCTCCGCGCTCGTCGGCAGCTGCGCGAGGGGTCCGTGCACCGTGACGACCGCCTGGCCGAGGTCCGCGCCCCAGCGTCCGAGGCCGGTGAACTCGCCGTGGTCCTCGGGGTACCCGGCCATCGTGATGCGGTCGAACGCCCGGCCACCGGGCACGACGTTGAACTCACGGGTCTGCGACGAGTGCGACAGGTCCGACCGGTTCACCGCCGTCTCGACCTCCTCGAACCACGGCGCGGTGAAGTCCTCGCGGACGTACTCCGCGAGCGCCCCGGCGTCGGCCTTCCGGATCGTGACGACGGCCGTGTAGAAGCCGTCCCCGGTCGCCCGCACGGTGCCCGGGGTCACGACGCCGCCCGGTCCGTCGGCGACGACGCGCTCGACGCCGGCCACGGGCGCACCCGCGGGCGGCACCGCCGCCTGGGCCTGCGGCTGGAGGAACGGCCCGTACCAGGTGACGTCCGCCGGGACGTCCACGGGGTCGCCGTCCAGGTCCACCCAGACGTCGCCGGGCGCCGCGCTGAACTCGAGACGGTCGACCAGCGCGTCACCGTCCTGCACCCGCACGTCCTGCACCGTCGTGGTGGCCCGCGGCCGGAAGTCCTTCACGACGGGGAACACGGGACCGTCGCCGACGATCTGGCTGGGGTCGTGGCCGGGCCGGTTGCCGTAGGTGAGCTGGTCCTGACGGCTGCCGCTCACGTCGAACACCGTGACCGTCGTGCGCCACGCGTCGTCGAACACCACGCGGTAGCTCACGTCCCCGTTGCCGGTGGCGGTCCAGGTCAGGTCCACCGGCGCGCTGCCCGTGGTGCCGCGGAACGTGCTGCCACCGGAGGCGTCGAGCACCGCCGGACCCGACAGCGTCACCGTGAACGGCGCTCCGACGACCGGCTGCCCGGCGGCCGACCGCAGCACGATGCCGCGGATCGCGCCGGTCCGGCGGCCCTGGCCGGTCACCGTGCCGGCCGTCGCGGCGTAGGGTCCGGCCTCGGCGGCGGCCTGGTCGAGCAGCGCTGCGGCGCGGTCCTTGACGGCCTGCGGTGTCGCGGCGGCGATCAGCAGCTTCACCGACTCGACCACGCCGCCGGCCATGCTTCCGGGGCGCTCCTGGCGCTGGTGCGCCGCGTAGCCGAGGGCCGCCTGGGTGAGGTCGTCGGGGGCGTACCGGTGCCGGGCGAGCGCCGCGGCGAGCGGGGCGTCGTCCACGGCGGTCACCGACAGCGGGACGTCCGACGGCCCCGACGCGGGCAGCCGGGCCTGCAGGCAGTACCCGTGCTCCTCGGCACCGGACGCTCCCTCGATGGGTCCGAGGCGCACCGGGCCGTAGCCGGCGGGGGTGATCGTGATGCCGGCCGCGGGGATCGCGGCGGCGGCGGGCGGGGGCGCGGGAGCGAGGAGCAGGGCGGCGGTCGCCCCGGTCGCGAGCGTCCCGGCCAGCAGAGCGGAGGTCGCTCGGCGGGCGTGCCAAGATGGCCGTGCTTGCATGTCAGGTCTCCAGAGGAACTGTCGAGCGGGCACGAGGGGTCCGGTGTTCGCGCACCGGGCCCCTCTTCTGCGGGGTCTGCGCGGGGATCAGGTCACCGGCGCCCCCCTTGCCGCGGCCACGCTCAGCAGTCCCACACGTCGCCGTGCTCGTCGCCGCACCAGCCGCCGCCCTCGGTCTCGGTGACGACGGTCCAGCCCTCCGGCAGCGGGTCGCCCGGCGTCCAGGTGATGCCCGGTGCGCTCGGGGCCGTGGGCGCGGCGGGGGCGGTGCGTGAGCCGGGCGCGCTCGGTGGCGCGCCGTCATCGCCGGGCCTGGAGCCTCCGGAGGACCCGGGCCCGCTCCTGCGCCTCGAGGCGGCGGCCTCCGCCGCGAGGCGGTCCTGCTCCGACTGCCAGGTCGCCTCCGCCGCGGCGAGGGCCGCACGGGCGTCCGCGAGCGCCTCGCTGTGGGCTCCCGCCTGCGCGGCGGCGCGCCCGAGCGCCTCGACGCCGACCGGTGCGGGTGCGCCCCGGTCAGCCGTCGCGGCGTCGATCGCCGCGGCGAGCGCCTGCCGGGCGGCGTCGTCGGGCACCCGGCCCGCCGAGGCGGCGAGCGCCGCCGCACCCTCGTGCAGGGCGGCGTCCAGTGCGGCCAGCGCACCGGCGTGATCGGCGGTCGCCCGCGCGAGCTCCCACTCCGCCTGCCCCTGCCGTACGGCCCGGGTCGCGGCCGCCAGCAGCCCGGTCCGTTCCACCGCGGCCGCAGCGAGCGCGCGGGCGGACGCGGTGCGCGCCGCCGCGGAGTCGCGCGCCGGCACCGTCGTGGCGGGCACGGCGACCAGCAGACCGGCGAGGTCCTCGCGGACGGCGTTGTCGGCGACCCGCTGCGCGGCGTCGGCGAGGGCGTCACGCCCGGCGTACCGGGCGGCCCGGAGCTCGCGCCCGGCGCGATCGAGGTCGGCGAGCGCCGCGGCCGCCTCGCGTTCCGCGGCGGCGTCCGACCGGTGCTGGGCCACCCCGAACCCGGCGACGAGGACCGTCACCGCGACCAGGGCGCCGGTCAAACGCCGGCCACGGAGCGTCGGCCGCCCCCGGCCGGCAGGGGTGGCGTCCGATGCGGCAGCGGAGGCCGTGAGGTCGCCGGGCAGCGTGGGCAGCGCCACGGCGGAAGGGGCGGGGGGTGCGCTCATGGATAGTGCTCCTGGTCGGGGGCTGGTGAGCGCGGCTGAGCTGCCGACTGTAGCGGCCACCTCAGCCCGGGCCGAGCGCCACTCGGTGCCCTGGGGACCGACGCTGGCGCGTCGTCGTTGTGCGTCTCCGGCACGGCCCAGCGCCCTCGCCACGTGGCGTGGCGTCGCGACGCGGTCCAGGTCCTCGCCACCCAGCGCGCAGAATCCCGCAGTCTCACGTGCCGATCACCACCGGGTGCCACCGAGAATACGAACAATGGCACCGGGAAATACCGCAAAAGGGACGCGGCTCGTTTGTGGCGATCACCACCCAGGACGAAGGTCCAAGTGCTAGTCGCCACCTCCATGCTTCTCCGGGATACGCGCGATCGCGCTTGACCCGGGGTGGGACGCGGTGCATCCTGTCCATGACTCAATGACGACGTGACAGCGGCACCGACTCACCCTGAAGCCTGTCACGTCGGTCGATCCTTTCACCGTATTCCGGATCCACGACAAAGTGAGGATGTGCATGCCCGCATCCCCGCGGGTACCTCGTGGCTTGCTCTTTACTCCTCGCGCCAGCTCCTCCCTCATCAACTCCCGCACGTCGCTGCTCTCCCAGGGTCGAGGAGCGGACCGCGTGGGACTCAAGATGAACTACTGGGTCTTCCCGGCCTTCTACGTGCGGATGAACGACACACACCTCTTTCCGAGGTTCGAGCGGATGGTCGTCCACAGCGGGCCTCCTCATCAATGCGGCGGTAGGTGCAATCGCGTTCTGGTTGGTCGAGACGCTCAGCCTCGGTGGCGTCGGAACATTCGTCGTGACGTGGTACGCGGTGGCGATGATGATGAACGCGGTGCCGCTGCTGAACTCCGACGGGTACAGGGTCTTGCTGGCGGCCTGCGGCGTGACGGAACGCCGCGAGGTCCGGCAGAACCCGCCGATGGTCCGCCTCGCCGCAGGTGCCAGCGTGGTGGTCGCGGTCGGTTACGCGGCGGCCTTGGGGATCCGGCTCATCGGGGCGTTCCGATGATCGTGCGACTCGCGACGCTGGCCGCGCGGGACCTCGTTCATGGGTATCGCGCCTGGCTCGCTCTGCTCGTGAGTGTGTGCGGCATGGGCGTGGTGTTCGCGCTGTCGCTGGCGCTCCTCCTGGTCGGCGCGAGAGCCAGCGGTGAGGCTCAGGACGCCTACGTCGCCGTCGCCGGCGTCGCCCTCGTCTTCTCGGTGCTGACGGGTGTGGTGAGCCTCGCGCACGTCGCGCGGGTGTCGCTCGCGCTGCGGCGGCGTGCCGTGGCCCTGTGGCACGTGGCGGGAATCCTCCCCGGCGAGGCGTTCCTCATGACGCTCGCCCAGGTGATCGCGGTCTGCCTCGGTGGCGGGCTGCTCGCGGTCGTGCTGGCGCCAGCCGCCTGGACGCCGTTCGCGACCTTCGTCAGCAGCACCGGCCTTCCCGAGGCGCCTGGCCTCAGCGGGTCGATGCCAGCGCGAGCGACGTTCTGGGCCGTGGTCTCCTCGATGTCCGTGGGCGCCCTCGGTGGCGTGCCGGGTGTCCGCGCGGCGGCGCGTCAGGGCGTGCTGGACGGCCTCGACCACACCCGCGTCACCGCCGCCCGGCGGGGCGGCGGAACTCGGACCGCGGTCCGGGCGGTGCTGGTGGTCCTCGTGTCGGCCGGGACGGTTGCGCTCTACTGGGCGATCAGCACGGTCCGTGCCCTTGCCACCGACGAGCTCGGCGACTTCCTCACGGTCTACCCCGGGATGGGGCTCCTCGTCCTCATGGTGACGGCCCTCTCCGGCGGCTGGTGCATCTCGGTGATGTCGCGAGTGGCCGCGTGGTCGACGCCACTGGGGCGGGCTCCACTCGCGGGGTATCTCGCTACCCGAGCGGCGTCCGGTCGACTGGACCACACGCGCGGGCTGGTCGTACCGGTCGCGCTGTCGACCGCAGTGACGGGGATCGTCCTCGCGTGGACCGGCAAGCTGGCCACGATCCTCGGTGGCGGCGACGGGAGTGGCGCTGTGCGGGCCCCCGGAGACCAGCTGGTGCTCCTGATCGGTGGGGCGGTCGCGATCGCGATCATCGCGTCGTCGTCGGTGTCGTACGCCTCGGTGGACGTGCGGGTCAAGGACGTGGCCCTCATGTCGGCGATGGGCACTCGTCCTGCCGTGCTCTACGGCCAGGCCGTCGCGGAGGCCGCCTTGTACGCGGTCATGGCTGCATCGCTCGCCTATGCCGCCATCGGGCTCAACGAGTGGGCGATGTCGACCGCACTGGCGCACGGCCCGGTGCCCACCGCTCCTCTCGAACCGCTCCCGAGAGAGCCCCTGCTCCTCGTCGCGGTGGCGTTCGTGCTCAACGCCACGAACCTGCTGTCCCTGACTGGCCACGCGGTCAGCCGGGATCCCGTCTCCGTCATCGCGAGGAGCACCACATGAGCCCGATCGTCAGAGCGCGAGGAGTCCGCAAGGCGTACCGCCACGGACGATCCCGGCGCCATGCCCCGGACGTCCTGCGCGCGGTCGACCTGGACGTCGGCGCCGGTGAGTTCGTCGCCGTCGTGGGGCGGTCCGGGAGCGGGAAGTCGACCCTGCTGTACTGCCTGTCGGGCCTCCTGACCGCGGACGACGGGTCGATCGTCGTCGACGGGGTCCCGCTGGACGGTGCGTCACACTCCCGACTTGCTCGGTTCCGTCGGGAGCACGTCGGGTTCGTGTTCCAGCACCTCAACCTGATCGAGTCCGCACCGGCCGCGGGGAACGTCGCCCTGCCAGCGCGACTCGCCGGGGTGCGTACCGGCACGGCGTCGGTGAACGCCGCGTTGGACACCGTGGGTCTGAGCGGTCGTCGGCGGGCTCGACCGCACGAGCTGTCCGGGGGTGAGCAGCAGAAAGTGGCGATCGCCCGCGCCCTCGTGCGGAGGCCGCCCGTGCTGTTCGCGGACGAACCGACCGGATCGCTCGACGTCGCGGCCACGATCATGGTCATGGAGCTCTTCCGTGAGGTCGTCGCTGCGGGTACGACGCTGGTGATGGTCACGCACGACCTGGAGATCGCCGCCCGAGCCGACCGGGTGGTCGTCCTGGCCGACGGGATCGTCGACACCGAGCTCGAGCGTCCGTCGGTCGAACAGATCTTCGCGGCGATGGCTCATGGAAGCCGATGACCCAGCCGGCAGCGCGGCGCTGCGAACCGACCGCGACGAGCCCAGACGACTCCCCCGGCGCGACGGGCCTCAGCCCTCCGCCACCGCCCACACCACGTCCTGCGACCCCGGAGGCAGCGTCACCTCGCCCCACGTCCCGATCGTCACGGCGAGGTCGCTCGCCGCGTCCACCGACTCCGGCAGGGCGACCACGGTGGTCGTCGGGACGTAGTCGGCGGTGCAGGGGTCGTCGCCCTGCTCGGGGAACGTCACCTCGACCGCGTCGGTCCCCGCTGCCCCTGCGGTGGCGTCCGCGACGTCCGGGCAGGTGCTCGACCCGAAGGTCACGACGTACAGCAACGTGTCGTCGGCGGTGCGCGCGGCGCCGGCGACCGCGTCGGCGGGCTGCTCCCCGGCGCCGGGCGGCAGGCCGGGTGCGGAGGATCCCGCGGTGAGCTCCAGCTCTCCCCCGGCGGTGGCGGTGGGCGTCGTGCCCTCGGTCGCCTCGGTGCCCGAGGTCCCGGGCTCGTCGCTGCCGCACGCCGCCAGCGCGCCGACCAATCCGCCCACCAGCGCGGCGGCGCCCACCGCCCGCACGACCCGGGCTCGACCGGCCACGGGCTGGGACCTCTGCCATGCGCTCACGGGACCGCTCCGTCCGCCGACTGCCTGGTCCCGCGAGGCTACCGCCGCGCAGGGCCGACGCCCAGGCCCCGCGTCCGCACCCATCCGCAACGGGTGATGCCGCGCGTCCGCGCCCGCTCCTAGCGTCGAGGCGGGCTCCACCGGCAGGTACGACGAGAGGAGAGGTCCCCATGAGCGAGACCCGCAGCACCGCAGCGGTGGGCTTCACCGTCTTCGCCGGGACGGTGATGATCGTGATCGGCGTGCTCCACGCGATCCAGGGGTTCGTCGCCCTGATCAACGACACCTTCTACGTGGTCGGGCAGGAGTGGGTGTTCTCGTTCGACGTGACCACCTGGGGCTGGGCGCACCTGCTGCTGGGCATCGTCGTGGCCCTGGCCGGGGTGTTCGTGTTCACCGGCGCCGTGTGGGCACGGACGGTCGGCGTCCTGGTCGCGGGGCTGAGCATCGTCGTGAACTTCGCGTGGCTGCCGTACTACCCCGTGTGGGGCCTCGTGGTGATCGCCCTGGACGTCTTCGTGATCTGGGCGCTCACGGCCCACGGCCGGGACATCGTGGTGTGAGGGGCTGACGGGCGCGGGCCTGCTGGGCTCGCGCCCGGGGCCCTCACACCCGCGGCACCTGCACCGCGACGGCGAGGCCCGGTTGGTCGGGGTCGTCGACGATCTCCCGCCCGTCCAGCCACGACCCGATGACGTGGGCGAGCTCCCCGGGGTGCGAGTAGTTCATCGCGTGCGCCGCGCCACGGATCACCACGAGCGTCACGTGCGGCGGGGCGAGCCGTGCGACCTCCATGACCCGCCAGCGCGGCGGCATCATCGGGTCCCGGCTCCCGACCACCGCGAGCGCCGGCACCGACAGCCGCAGCAGCCGCTCCAGCGACGGGTAGCGCACCATCTCGTCGAAGAGCCGGAGCGTGTTCGCGGGCCCGAACCGGAGGTAGTCCGGCACGGCGACGCGCGCCATGGCCGGGCTCTCCCGGGGCCCGTCCTTCGCCAGCTGGGCGAGCCCCCGGGACAGCGGCTGGTTGTACAGCCCGCCGGCCGGGGACGCGAGGACGATCCGCTCGACGCGGTCCGGGGCCACGTGCGCGACCTCGAGGCCGACCGGGCAGCCCATCGAGTTGCCGACCAGGACCACCCGCTCGAGCTCCAGGGCGTCGAGGACGCCCAGCAGTGCCTCGCCGAGCGCGGGGATGCCGAGCGTCGTCCCCCAGCCCTCGGACCTGCCGTACCCCGGCAGGTCCGGCACCACGTTGGTCGCGCGGCGAGCGAGCAGGCGGGCGGTCGGCATGAGGTACCTGCCGGAGATCGCGAACCCGTGCACGTGCACGATCGGAGTGGCGCCCGGGACGGGGTCGCTGACGCGCACCCGGACGTGGTGGTCGCCGACCCGGACGTCCTGGTCGGCCCAGCCCTCCTCGACGGCGGAGTCGCGGCCGGGACGACGTCGCGCGGGCATCGGGGCCCCCTCTCGCGGCCCGCCCGGCGGTGGGCGGGCGGCCACGGACCCATGCTGCGCGGTCCCCGACCCCCGCGGCCTCATCCGTACCGGGTGGTGCCGCACGCGCGCGGGACCGGCCGCGAACGCAGAGGACCCCCGGCAGCACGGGGCTGTCCGGGGGTCCTGGTGCTCCCTCGACTGGACTCGAACCAGTAACCGTCCGATTAACAGTCGGATGCTCTGCCAATTGAGCTACGAGGGATCGCGCGGGAAGAACTCTAGCAGCCCGCCGGGGGTAGTTCCGCCACGTCCGGTGCAGGCCCGCTCAGCCCCGCAGGCCGGCCGCGGACCGCACCCGCGCCTCGGCCTCGTCCAGCACCGCGGCGACCGCCGGGTCCGACACGTCGACGCGCCCCGACCCGATGACCTGGGTGAACAGGTCGCCGTTCTCGCCCCGCCGCAGCACGACCCGCACGGGGCCCGCGCCCGGGACCGTCACCGTCTCGACGTGCACGACCGAGGACTGCACCCGCTCGCGGAACGTCTGGGCGAAGGTGACGGGCACCGGCGGCGCAAGCGGCAGCTCCTGCACGGCACCGGTGACCCAGTGCACCGTGATGGCCGCGGGCTCCGGCGCGAACGACGCCCGGTCGACGTCCGTCCACGGGTGCCGGACCACGTCGGGACCGTCGGTGACGTACAGGGCCCGGCGGGTGGCGGCGAGCCACCGGTCGCCGCTGAGCGCGGCGGTCGCGAGCACGCGGTCGCCCGGCGGGAGGTCCAGCGAGCGGCGCACGTCGTCGGGCAGGGCGTGGCGGCGGGAGAAGAGCGGCACGAGGCTCCACGGTAGTCGCCCTCCCGGCGCTGCCGTGCCGCCCGTTCGGTAGCCTGACCCGCGTCGGGGCCAGTAGCTCAGCCGGTCAGAGCAGCGGACTCATAATCCGTCGGTCGTGGGTTCAAGCCCCACCTGGCCCACCTCGTCACCTACGCACCGTCCCGCCGGTGCGTGCTCGGTGGCGCGCTCACCTGGGACGCACGTCCCACGACCAGCACCCAGCGGCGCGGCAGCGAGCACCCAGATCCGGCACGGGCACCACTCAACGCCGGCGCTCGCCTTGCGGGTGCTCCGTCGGTCGTCCCATCCTGGAACGCGGGTCCCGCCGCTCTGCGCGAGCCCTGGGGCCACCTCCCTCGCCGCAGCGGGGGGCGTGCGCTCGGCAAGTCGAGTGCCTGGAGAAGACTGATGAGAACCGCTGTGACCCCTGTGCGCCGCACGCCGCGCGCGGGCCTCCCCTGCTCGCAGACCGGCGCGGGCCGATGACCGCGACGGGGGCGGCCGCCGGTCCCGACGAGCGCCCCGCCGGCGAGCTGGCCGGGGACCGGGCGTTCTTCGGGCACCCGCGCGGGCTGATGACGCTGTTCACCACGGAGCTGTGGGAGCGGTTCAGCTACTACGGGATGCGCGCCATCCTGCTGTACTACCTGACGGACTCCGTCGCCGACGGCGGCCTCGGGATCGACGACCGGACCGGGCTCGCGCTGGTGTCGATCTACGGCACGAGCGTCTACCTGCTCTCGGTCGTCGGCGGCTGGCTCGCGGACCGGGTGATCGGGTCCCGCCGGGCCACCCTGTACGGCGGCGTGATCATCGCCGCCGGCCACGTCGCCCTCGCGCTGCCGAGCGCCGGGACGTCCTACCTCGGCATCGCCCTCGTCGCGCTGGGCACGGGCCTGCTGAAGCCCAACGTGTCGAGCATGGTCGGCGAGCTGTACGCCCGGGACGACCCGCGACGCGACTCCGGCTTCTCGATCTTCTACATGGGCATCAACATCGGGTCGTTCACCGCCCCGTTCCTGGTCGGCGCGGCGCGCTCGTGGGGCGGGTACCACGCGGGCTTCCTGGTCGCGGCGGTCGGCATGGCCGTCGCCCTGGCGTTCTTCGTCGCGGGCGGCAAGTACCTGGGCCGCGCGGGCGGCACGGCGCCGAACCCGGTGCGCCGCGAGGAGCGCCCGCAGCTGCTGCGTGGCCTGCTCGTCATCGTGGCCGGCGTGGTCGTCGTCGGCGCGATCGCGGCCGTCGTGTCCGGCGGGTTCAACCTCGACACGTTCATCGACACGATGTCGTACCTGGCGTTCATCGCGCCGGTGGCGTACTTCATCGTGATGTACCGCTCCCCCAAGGTCACGGACGCCGAGCGGCCGCGCGTGATCGCGTACATCCCGCTGTTCGTCGCGGCGATGCTGTTCTGGATGATCTTCGAGCAGGCGGCGACGACGCTGGCCGCGTTCGCCGCCGACCGGACCGAGCTGAGCTTCTTCGGCCTGACCATCAGCCCGGAGTTCTTCCAGTCGGTGAACCCCGCCTCGATCATCATCCTGGCGCCGGTGTTCGCGTGGATCTGGACGAAGACGCAGGACCGGCCGCCGACCGCCACGAAGTTCGCGATGGGGCTCGGGCTCGCGGCGGCGTCGTTCCTGGTGATGTCCCTCGCCTCCGCGGCGATCGGCGACGGCAAGGCCCCCGCCTGGGTGCTGGTCCTCGTCTACGTCATCCAGACGCTCGGCGAGCTGTGCCTGTCCCCCGTCGGTCTCGCCGCGACGACCCTGCTCGCCCCGCGCGCCTTCCGCACGCAGGCCATGGCGATCTGGTTCCTGGCCCCCGCGGCCGGGCAGGCGATCACCGCGCAGCTCATCAAGGCCACCGAGGGCACGTCGGACACCCTGTACTTCGGCGGCATCGGGGCCGTGGCGATGGTGTTCGCAGCGGCGCTGCTCGCGCTGTCGCCGTGGGTCACGCGGCACATCCGCCGCGCGGACGAGATGGAGGGCACGGTCAGCGCGGGGACCTGATCCGGTCCCGTGGTGGCGCGGGTCGTGGCGCCGGTCAGCCCCACACCCGGCGCCACCACGGGCGGGCCCGCTCGGCAGCGTCGCGCCGCTGCCCCACGTGCACGGCCGCGTCGTCCGGCAGGGCAGCCCGTTCGGCCTCGTACGTCGAGACGAACCGCTGCAGCTCCGCGTCGTGCTGCACGCGGTCGAACACGAACGGCCCGCCCGGCACGATCAGCGCCTCGTCGCCGTCCCAGGCACCTCCCGTCTCCCACCGGAAGTCGCGCCAGACGACCGTGGTCGGCGTGCGTTCGACGCGCATCCCGATCGCACCGCAGCCGAGGTCGGCGCAGGCGGCGCACACGTACAGGGCCGCCCGGTCGTCGGGCAGCTCCGGGTCGACGGTCTCACCGAGCAGGACCAGAGCGCCGTCCACGGAGGGACGCGGCCAGCTGTGCACCAGGACGGGCACGTTGTCGCCGACGGGGCCGAACCCGCGGGTGTCGAGCGCGACCTCGTCGGGCTGGAGCCCCAGCAGTCGCCGGACCGGTACGCCGTCGACGAGGGGCTCCCAGAAATAGGCGCCGTGCTCCGGCGCCGCACCGGGCACGAGCGTAAGGAGGTTCGACACGCGGCGATCATGGCACCACCGCACGGCGGTGCGTCCCTGGCGCACCGGCGGCGCAGGCCGCACACTGTGCTCGCCGGGCTCCGCGCCGGCACCGCGACGCCGCGTCCCTCCCCCGCCGAAGGAGCCCCGAGCCCCGTGCTGCGCACCGTGACATCCCACCTGTCGATGCAGGTGCACGCCCCCGCCGAGCTGGTGCTGGCGGTGACGGTCGCCGAGGGCGCGCACGACGTCGACGAGCTGCTGCGCGTGACCCGGGACGGCGCCCCGGCCGACGTGGTCGAGGTGAAGGGGCCGCACGGGACGCGCCTCCACCGCGTGGACAGCGGGCCGGGGCTCGTGGAGGTCGACTACCGGGCGACGGTCACCGGCCGGGACGCCGCGCCGGAGGTCACCGACGCGGACCTCATCGAGTACCTGCGCCCGAGCCGGTACGCCGACTCGGACAGGCTCCTGGCGTTCGCCGGCGACCAGTTCCGCGGGCTGCGGGGCCACGAGCTGCTGGCGGGGGTGGTCGACTGGGTGCACGGGCACCTCGTGTACCTCTCCGGGTCGAGCCAGCCGACCGACGGCGCGACCGACACCCTGCTCAAGCGGCGCGGGGTGTGCCGGGACTTCGCGCACCTGGTCGTCGCGCTGCTGCGGGCGCGCGACCTGCCCGCCCGGCTCGCGGCGGTGTACGCGCCGGGGCTGAGCCCGATGGACTTCCACGCAGTGGTCGAGGCGTACGTGGACGGCGCGTGGCACGTCGTCGACGCGACCCGGCTGGCACCGCGGCAGTCGCTCCTGCGGATCGCCACCGGGCGCGACGCGACGGACACCGCGTTCCTGTCGACGTACCGCGGCGAGGTCACGTTCCAGGAGCTCACGGTGACCGCCACGGTCGACGGCGTCCTGCCGCTCGACGACGGCACGCGGCCGGCGACGCTCGGCTGACCGCGCCGCGCCGCGCCGCGCCCCCGGAGTGCACCCGGGAGGCCGGCCGGCCGCCGGGAGTCCGCCCCGCAGCCGGGAGTGCGCCCCGCAGCCGGGAACGCGCCCGCTGCTGGGGGCGCAGTCCCCACCACCGGGCGCAGTCCCGACGGGTGGGCGCAGTCCCGACGGGTGGGCGCAGTCCCCACCGGTGGGCGCAGTCCCCTCCGCGGGGCGCGCGGGCGCCCGGCGGTGCCGTCAGGCGTTGCGGGCGATCTGGGTGTTGCTCACCTGCGCGCGGGGGCGGACCACGAGCGTGTCGATGTTCACGTGGTGCGGCCGGGTCAGCGCGAACGTGATGACGTCGGCGACGTCGTCCGCGAGCAGCGGCTCGTAGCCCTCGTAGACCTTCGCGGCGCGGGTGGCGTCGCCGGCGAACCGGACCAGCGAGAACTCCTCGGTCGCGACGTTGCCGGGCGCGATGTCGATGACCCGGACCGGCTCGCCGATCAGCTCGAGCCGCAGCGTGGTGGTGAGCATCCGCTCCGCGTGCTTCACGCCGGTGTAGCCGGCACCCCCCTCGTACGGGGCGATCGCGGCGGTGGACGTCACGACCACGACGTCCCCGCGGCCGCTGGCCTTGAGCGCCGGCAGCAGGGCCTTCGTGATGCGCAGGGTGCCGAGCACGTTGAGGTCGTACATCCGCTTCCAGCCCTCGACGTCGGCGTCCTCGACCCGGTCGAGCCCGAACGCGCCGCCCGCGTTGTTCACGAGCGACGTGAGCCCGCCGGTCTCCTGGACGTGCGCGACCAGCCGGGCCACGTCCTCGTCGCTCGTCAGGTCGGCGGGGAACGCCTCGGCGCCGGTCTCCGCGGCGAGCGCCTCGAGCCGGTCGGCGCGGCGGGCGACGGCGACGACGTCCCACCCCTCGGCGCGCAGGCGGCGGACCGTGGCGGCGCCGATCCCGCTGGACGCCCCGGTGACGACGGCGCGGAGCCGGGGGGACGCGGGCGCGGAGGACGTGCTGGAGGACATGCGGGGTCCTTTCGGGAGGGAACGACGTGCCGGGACGCACCCTACGACCGCGCGCCCGGACCGCGAGGTCGTCACTCGTGCACGAAGTCGTCAGTCCTGCGGGACGACCTCGTGCACGAGTGACGACCTCGCGGTCCGGGCGCGCGGTCGTAGGGTGCGTCCCGGCACGTCGTTCCCTCCCGAA
>NZ_CABEGA010000041.1 GCF_901521055.1 Cellulomonas hominis
CGCCGTTGGGGCCGTCCAGCCCGCCCCCCGCCCTGTCGATCCAGGGCCTCTGGAAGCGGTTCGGCACGAAGATCGCGGTCGCCGGCGTCGACCTGGAGGTGCCCTCCGGCTCGTTCTACGGGCTGGTCGGCCCCAACGGCGCGGGGAAGACGACGACCCTGTCGATGGCGACCGGGCTGCTGCGCCCCGACTTCGGCCGCGTCCTCGTGCGCGGGCAGGACCTGTGGGCCGACCCGCTGCACGTCAAGGCGGTGCTGGGCGTCCTGCCGGACGGGGTGCGGCTGTTCGACCGGCTGACCGGCGCGCAGCTCGTCACGTACGCCGGGCTGCTGCGCGGGCTGGACCGGGACACCGTGCGCGACCGGACGGCCGACCTGCTGCGGACCTTCGACCTCACGGCGGACGCCGACACCCTGGTCGTCGACTACTCGGCGGGCATGACCAAGAAGATCGCCCTGGCCTGCGCGCTGGTGCACGCCCCGCGGGTGCTGGTCCTCGACGAGCCCTTCGAGGCCGTCGACCCCGTCTCGGCCGCCAACATCCGCGACATCCTCGCGTCCTACGTGGCGAGCGGCGGCACGGTGGTCGTGTCCTCCCACGTCATGGACCTGGTGCAGCGCATGTGTGACCACGTCGCGGTCATCGCCGGCGGGCACGTGCTCGCGCAGGGGACCGTGGACGAGGTGCGGGGCGCCGCGACGCTGGAGGACCGGTTCGTCGAGCTCGTGGGTGGCCGCCGCACGGAGGGGGCGCTCGCGTGGCTGCGCACCTCGTCCGACTGAAGCTGACGCTGCTGCGCAACGGCCTGCGGCGGAGCGTGTGGAAGCTGATCGGGCTGCTGCTCGGCCTGGCGTACGTGCTGTTCCTGCTGGCGCTGGCGACGGCGGGACTGGCGCTGCTGGGGGCGCAGCGCGACCCGGAGCTGTCCCGCACCGTGGTGGTGCTCGCCGGGACGCTGCTGGTCGCGGGGTGGTGGCTGCTGCCGCTGGTGGCGTTCGGCGTGGACAGCACCCTGGACCCGGAGCGGTTCCGGCTGTTCCCGATGCGCCGCCGCTCGATGCTCACAGGCCTGGCCCTCGCGGGGCTGGTCGGCGTCCCGGGGCTGGCGACCACGCTGCTCGGCGCGGGCTCGGCCCTCGCGTGGACGTGGGACCTCGCCGCCGCCGTGGCGGCCCTGGTGGGTGCCGTCCTGGGGGTCGCGCTGTGCGTCGTCGGCTCGCGTGCCGTCACCACCCTGCTCGCGCCCCTCGTCTCCGGGCGCCGGTTCCGGGAGGTCGCGGCGGTGCTCGCCATCGTCCCGCTGATGCTCGCCGGGCCGATCCTGCTGGGCGTGACCGCCGGGCTGTCCGCAGTCGCCGACGTGCTGCCGCGGGTGGCCGTCGTGGCTGGCTGGACGCCGGTGGGCGCGCCGTGGGCGCTGGCGGCGGACGTGGCGGACGGCGCCTGGCTCGCCGCCGCCGGGAAGGCCGCGATCTGCCTCGCCGCCCTGGCGGTGCTCGTCGCGGTGTGGGACCGGGCGCTGTCGGCCGCGCTGGTGCGGCCCGAGGGCGGGGGCCGGGTCGCGCGCGGGCACGGGCTCGGGTTCTTCGACCGGGTGCCCGCCACGCCGACGGGCGCGGTCGTCGCCCGCTGCCTCACGTACTGGCTGCGCGACTCCCGGTACGCCGCGGCGGTCGCCGTGGTGCCGGTCCTGGTGCTGCTGCTGTGGTTCCTCGGCCGCGGGGGAGACGTCGTGCTCGGCGCCGGCGTCCTGGTCGCGTTCGTCATGGGCTGGTCGCTGTCCGCGGACGTCGCCTACGACGACACGGCGTTCTGGACGCACGTGGCCGCGCCCGTCGACGGCCGGGTGGACCGGGCCGGCCGGGCCGTCGCGGGACTGGTCGTGGGCGGCGTGGTCGTGCTGGCCACGGACGTCCTCGTGCTGGGCGTCGCGGACCGCTGGGACGCCACGCTCCCGGTGCTGGGCATGTCGCTGGGCGTGCTCGGCGCGGGCGTCGGCGCGTCGTCGGTGTACTCCGCCCGCGTGGTCTACCCGGTCCCGAAGCCGGGCGAGAACCCGTTCTCGACGCCGCAGGGCACGTCGTTCGCGGTGATGGTCACGCAGAGCGTCGGCATGCTCGTGCTGCTGGCGCTGTGCCTGCCGACCGTCGGCCTCGGGATCGCGGCGCTGGTCACGGGCCACGCGGTGCTGGACGTGCTGACGCTCGCCGTCGGGCTGGGCGTCGGCGCGGCCGCCGTCGTGGTCGGGGTGCGGCTCGGCGCCCGCGTGTACGACCGCCGGGCACCGGAGCTGCTGCAGACGATCCGCTCGTTCGCCTGAGCGGCGCCCCCCTAGGATGGTGCCCCGTGGCACTCACCATCGGCATCGTCGGCCTGCCCAACGTCGGCAAGTCCACGCTCTTCAACGCCCTCACCCGCGCGCAGGTCCTCGCGGCGAACTACCCGTTCGCGACGATCGAGCCCAACGTGGGTGTCGTGCCGCTGCCCGACCCCCGGCTCGACACGCTGGCCGAGATCTTCGGCAGCGAGAAGATCCTCCCGGCGACCGTGTCGTTCGTGGACATCGCGGGCATCGTCAAGGGCGCGAGCGAGGGCGAGGGGCTCGGCAACAAGTTCCTCGCGAACATCCGCGAGGCCGAGGCGATCTGCCAGGTCACCCGCGCGTTCGCCGACCCGGACGTCGTGCACGTCGACGGCCGCGTCTCGCCGAAGGACGACATCGAGACGATCAACACCGAGCTGGTGCTGGCCGACCTGCAGACCCTCGAGAAGGTCGTCCCGCGGCTCGAGAAGGAGGTCCGGATCAAGAAGTCGGACCCCGCCGAGCTCGCCGCCGCGCAGGCCGCCCAGGCCGTGCTCGAGTCCGGTCAGACGCTGTTCCAGGGCGCGAAGGCCGCCGGGATCGACCTCGCGGACCTCGCGTCGCTGCAGCTCATGACGGCCAAGCCGTTCATCTACGTGTTCAACACCGACGACGCCGGCCTGGCCGACACCGCGATGCAGGACGAGCTGCGCGCGTTCGTCGCCCCGGCCGACGCGATCTTCCTCGACGCGAAGTTCGAGTCCGACCTGGTCGAGCTCGAGCCCGACGAGGCCAAGGAGATGCTCGCGGAGAACGGCCAGGCCGAGTCGGGCCTCGACCAGCTCGCCCGCGTCGGGTTCCACACGCTCGGCCTGCAGACGTACCTGACGGCCGGCCCGAAGGAGTCCCGCGCCTGGACGATCCACCAGGGCTGGACCGCGCCGCAGGCGGCCGGGGTCATCCACACGGACTTCCAGAAGGGCTTCATCAAGGCGGAGGTCATCAGCTTCGACGACCTCGTCGAGGCCGGGTCCGTCGCCGCCGCGCGCGCCGCGGGCAAGGCCCGGATCGAGGGCAAGGACTACGTGATGGTCGACGGCGACGTGGTGGAGTTCCGCTTCAACGTCTGACCGGACCACGCAGAGGAGAGGCCACGTGAGCGGCTACGGACCTGCCCCCCTCGGGGGCGCGGAGAGCGCGGCGGCGTCCGGCGGGGCCGCCGTCGGCCCCGTCGCTGCGGACGCCGGCTGGTACCCGGACCCGATGGGTGCGGGCGGGCAGCGCTGGTGGGACGGCCGGGTCTGGACGGAGTACACCCGACCGGCCGGCGGCTACGCCCCGCCGGTGCAGCCACGCAACCCGATGGCGACCGCGGGGCTGGTGCTCGGGATCGTCTCGCTGGTCGTGAACACCCTGACGATCACGGCCCTCGTGGGCATCGTGCTGTCCGGGATCGGTCTGGCCAGGGCGAGCACGCTGCAGCGGTACGGCTACGCGCCGGTGGGCCGGGCCAAGGCCGCGTGGGGTCTCGGGCTCTCCGTCGCCGGGTTCTTCTTCACCGCGTTCTTCAAGCTCTTCCTGTTCTGACGCCGCCGCCGCCGATGCGGCCCCTGCGCGCATCGGAGGGGCGTCGCCGGCCCGCGCCCGGCCGGGCCGGTCACGCCCCGTAGACCCGCGCCCGGTGCGCGGCGAACTGCCGCCGCCCCACCGTGTGCCAGAGCAGCCGCACGGGTGCGGGCAGGTTGGTCCGCAGCCAGCCGCTGCGCTCGGAGGCGGGCATCGCGTCGACCAGCCAGCCGAGCTGGAGGAACAGCCGGTTCCGCGGGATGGCGGCCATGCCGTGCGCGTGCAGCTGGTCCCACTCGCGCTGGCTCATCACGCTCGACGCCGTCGGCATGATCGCGTCCTCCTCCTGACCGAGGTGCAGGTCCAGCAGGCGGTGCAGGTCGTCGAGCCGCGCGGCCACCGCGTCGCGGGCCGGCGCCGCGGCGTCCGCCTCCCACGCGGTCAGTGCCACGTCGAGGTCGCGGAGCAGCGCCGCGACGCCCGCGTGCTGGCTGCGCATGAGGCCCACGTGCAGCGCGCACGCCGGCGCCCGCTGCTCGAGCGTGTCCCACAGCAGCAGGTCCTCGCCCTCGTGGTGGTGGTGCAGGCCCTCGGCGACCTCCCGGACGTGCGCGGACACCACGCGCATCCGGGCGGTGTCGCCGGCGGGGGCGCCACGGACGAGCGCCGGCGCGTCGCCGAAGGCCCGGCGGAACAGCTGGTGGATGTGCACGAGCCCCGAGGTGTCGCACCCCGGGGCGTCCCTGGCGCTGCGGGCGGTGCTGGCGGTCATCGTCGATCTCGCTCTCGGTCGGCTGCGTCACCGGCTAACGCTGAACAGTGGTGACGACTATCCTCGTGACCATGTCCGACGTCAAGACCGCGGTGCGGGCCGACCTGCCCGCCGGCCCGCCCGCCGGCCCGCGCGCCGACCCGGCCGCCGACCCGCTCGACGCCTGGGTCACGCGCGGCGCGGAGCCCGGGGTCGCGCCCGGGGTGACGGAGCGCCTGCGCGCGCTGCTCAACACCGACGACCGGTTCCACGGCGTCGACCGGCTGCGGGGGCACGGCCCGTCCGCGCTCGTGGAGGTCCGCGACGCGCTGCGCCACTACCTCGTGACGGGTGACGGCGCCCCGCTCGGGGCGGTCGCGGCGGAGCACCCGCTGGTCGTCGACGTCCGGGAGGACGGGCTCCGGCTCGCCCCGGCCCCGGGGTCGGGGGCGGACGCGGCGCTGGTCGCCGGGGTGCTCGCGAGCCTCCACGAGGCGGTGGGCTCGGGGGACTGGGGCCGGCTCAAGGCGTGCGCCAACCCGGACTGCCGGTGGATCTACCACGACGCCTCCCGCAACCGGTCCGGCCGCTGGTGCTCGATGGGGGAGTGCGGCGACGTGATGAAGGCGCGCGCGTACCGGCGGCGGGGCCGGGCCGGCACGGAGCGGGGCGCCGCGGAGCCGGCCGGCACGGAGCCCACCGGCTGAGCGTCCCTGCGACGGCCGGTCGTACGCTCGCGGGTGCCGGCCGGTCGACCGTCGACCGACCCGCACAGGAGGCGACGATGCTCTCCGACCACCCCGCGATGCCCTGCCTCGCCGTGAGCGACCTGGCCCGGGCCCGCCGGTTCTACGAGGAGACGCTGGGGTTCCACCAGATGGAGCTGCCCGGCATGGAGGACGACGTCATGGGCGTCGTGTACGCGACCAAGCAGGGCGGGATGCTCGTGTACCCGTCCTCGTACGCCGGCACGAACCGTGCCACCGCGGTGTCGTTCGTGGTGGACGACGCCGCGTTCGACGACGAGGTCGCCGGGCTGCGCTCGCGCGGCGTGCAGTTCCAGACGTTCGACATGCCGTCGGGCACCTGGGAGGACGGCGTGCTGCGCGACGGCGCGATGCGGTCGGCCTGGTTCGCCGACCCGGACGGCAACGTGCTCAACGTCGAGGCCGTGCGCGTGGGCGCCGCGGTCTGACACCACGTCCTGGCGGGGTCCTCGGCGGTGGCGTGGGGGCCCCGCCGCGGCGTGCCATAGCGCCTCGCCCCTGCTCCGCCATGTTTCGTCCGTGTTTCCGGCAGGTTCCGTCTCGCCTGCTGGACACTACCGCCCAGTATCGATCCGGTAACGATCACCCGCGGTGCCCGTTCCGTGGCGATTGTGACCCGGATCGCTCACTACCGTGGCTCCATCCATGGCGGGACCGTGCGTCCACCACCCCGTGCCGGCCGAGCCGGCGTCGGGGGTACGGACGCCGAGCGCCACCTTCTCAGGAGGAACATTGAGGATCACACGAAAGGCCGCAGCGGCGGTCTCGATCGCGGCAGCCGGCGCCCTGGCGCTCACCGCGTGCTCGAGCTCCGGCGGCGACGACGAGGGCGGCAACGACTCCGGGATCAACACCGAGTCCTCGGTGAACATCGCCTGGAACCAGCCGTTCTTCTCCTACAACCAGGAGAGCATCACCGGTAACGCGACGGCCAACTCGGTCATCACCTACCTGACGAAGTCGGCGTTCAACTACTACGACTCCGACCTAAACCTGGTCCAGGACGAGTCGTTCGGCACGTACGAGAAGACCTCGGACGACCCGCTGACCATCGAGTACACCTTCGCGGACACCGCGAAGTGGTCCGACGGCGTGCAGGTCAGCCCGGAGGACTTCCTCCTCGAGTGGGCCGCCCAGAGCGGCACGTACAACACCGTCGAGGCGGAGTACGACGAGGAGGGCAACGTCACGAACCAGGAGGCCCTGGACGCCGGCATCGCCTTCGACGCCGCCGCCCCGTGCGCCGCCCTGATCGAGACGCCGGAGATCGACGGCTCGACCATCACCTTCACGTACTCCAAGCCGTTCGCGGACTGGGAGACCTGCATGACGGCCCCGACGCTCCCGGCGCACGTCGTCGGTGAGCGCGCGCTCGGCACCGCCGCGGGCGAGGAGTCGGCGACGGCCGTGGCCGACGCGATCCTCAACAACGACTCCGCGGCGCTGTCCAAGATCGCGAAGGTGTGGAGCACCGACTTCAACTACACCTCGATGCCGGACGACGAGGGCCTGTACCTGTCCAACGGCGCGTACATCATGACGGACTTCGTCGAGGAGCAGTACATGACCCTCAAGGCCAACGAGGCCTACGAGGGTGAGAACACCGCCTCCATCGGCACCGTCACGGTCCGCTGGAACGGTGACCCGATGGGTCAGGTCCAGGCGCTGCAGAACGGTGAGGTCGACCTCATCAACCCGCAGTCGACCGCGGACGTCCTCGCGGCGCTCCAGGACATCGAGGGCCTCGAGGTCGAGACCAGCCCCGAGGGCACCTACGAGCACGTCGACCTGCAGCAGGGCAACGGCGGCCCGTTCGACCCCGCGGCCTACGGCGGCGACGCCGAGAAGGCCAAGAAGGTCCGCCAGGCGTTCCTCAAGACGATCCCGCGCCAGGACATCGTCGACAGCCTGATCAAGCCGCTGCAGGAGGACGCCGAGGTGCGTAGCTCCTACACCGTCGTCCCGGGCTCCCCGAACTACGACGCCGTGTCCGAGGCCAGCGGCCAGGACGAGCAGTACGGCGAGGTCGACATCGAGGGCGCCAAGGCGCTCCTCGCCGAGGCCGGCGTCCCGGCGGTCAACGTCCGCCTGCTCTTCGACCCGGAGAACACCCGCCGGCAGAACGAGTACCAGCTGATCGCGGCCTCCGCGGCCGAGGCCGGCTTCACGGTCACGCCGTACCAGGTCCAGACCGACTGGGGCACCGACCTGAGCAACGCGACGAGCTTCTACGACGCGGCGCTCTTCGGCTGGCAGTCCGAGTCCACCGCCGTGACCGAGTCGGACGCGAACTACCGCACCGGCGCGACGAACAACTACTACGGCTACTCGAACACCGAGGTCGACGCGCTGTTCGACCAGCTCCAGGTGGCGACGGACCCCGACGAGCAGACCGAGCTCCTCGGCCAGATCGAGAAGCACCTCGTGGACGACGCCTTCGGCGTGACGATCTTCCAGTTCCCCGGCGTCACCGCCTGGAACCCGGAGACGATCGACAACATCTCGAAGGTCTCGATCAACCCGACGGTGTTCGCCCAGTTCTGGAAGTGGACCCCCGGCTCCGCCGCTTCGGCGAGCTGACCCGAGGCTCCGCACGCCCACGGCGGCCGGGACGCGATTGGCGTCCCGGCCGCCGCAGGGCACATCATCACCTTCAGGAAGGGCGCCGAGGCTCCCCGCCCCGGCGCCCTTCCTCGTGCCCCGCGACTCGTGCGGGGTACGAGCGGACAAAAGGGATAGGATCCCCTCCCGTCCGCGGCACCCTTCCGTGAGCGAGGTTCCGTCTCCGTGCTGAGATTCCTGTGGCGCCGCTTCCTAGCGGGGCTGGCCACGTTGTTCGTGGCTCTCTTCTTGATGTACATCCTGGTCAACGCGGCGATCGACCCCCTCGCCGACCTCCGCGAGAGCACGGCGCCCAACAAGGCGCAGCTCATCGAGGCGCGGATCGACCAGCTGAACCTCGAGACCAACGTGGTCGTCCGGTTCTTCCAGTGGATCGGCAACTTCCTCACCGGTGACTGGGGCATCGCGTGGCGGACGGGCCAGGAGGTCACGACGCTGATCTCCCACGCCATCGGCTCGACGCTCGAGCTCGTCACCGCCGCGACGTTCCTCGCGCTGATCCTCGGCGTCTTCGTCGGTGTCGTGAGCGCGCTGCGGCAGTACAGCAGCTTCGACTACCTGATCATCTTCGTGTCGTTCCTGCTGTACTCGCTGCCCTCCTTCTGGGTGGCCGTCCTGCTCAAGCAGTGGGGCGCCATCGGCTTCAACGACTTCCTCGCCGACCCCACGCTGTCGTGGGCCGTGATCATCGGCCTGGCCGTGCTCTCGGGCGTGCTGTGGATGCTCGCCGTGGGCGGCTCGGTGCGCCGGCGCGTGCAGACGTTCGTCACCGCGACCGTGGCCACCGGGGCGCTGCTGGCGTACCTGCAGCTGTCGGGCTGGTGGGACGAGCCGCAGATCGGCCCGGTCCTGCTGATCATCCTGGGCGCCGGCACCGCGCTGGCCGTCGCGGCCGTGTCCGCGGGCCTGCAGAACCGCCGCGCGCTGTTCACCACGCTGACCGTCGTGGTCATCGGCGTCGTCCTGTACTTCCCGCTGCAGGGCCTGTTCGACAGCATCGACGAGTCGCACCTGCTGATCGCCGGCCTGGCCGTCGTCACGGTGCTCGTCGGCTGGTTCGTCGGCATCCTGTTCGGCGGCCCCGACCGCGGCATCTCCGCGCGCGCCGGTGCGATCACGGCCCTCGTCATGGGCGCGATGATCTTCGCGGACCAGGTCATGCGGTACTGGCCGGACTACTACACCGCGCTGCGCGGGCGGCCGATCCCGACCTTCGGCGACCGGACCCCGAACCTCGGCGGCAACTACTGGGTGCAGGTGCTCGACTCGTTCACCCACCTGATCCTGCCGACGCTGACGCTGATCCTCATCGCGTTCGCGGCGTACACCCGGTACTCGCGCTCGAGCATGCTCGAGGTGATGAACCAGGACTACATCCGCACCGCGCGCGCCAAGGGCCTGCCGGAGCGGGTCGTCGTGGTCCGCCACGGGTTCCGCAACACGCTGATCCCGCTGGCCACCGTGGTCCCGATCGACGTCATCACCCTCATCGGCGGCGCGATCATCACCGAGGCCGTGTTCGCGCGGCCCGGCATGGGTCAGCTCTTCGTGCGGTCCCTGCAGGGCGCCGAGATCGAGCCCGTGATGGCCTACCTCTTCATCACCGCGGCGCTGGCCATCATCGCGAGCATCGTCGCGGACATCATCTACGCGGTCGTCGACCCCCGGATCCGGTTGGACGCATGAGCACCCAGGCACCCACTCCCCAGAGCCCCGACGAGCGGCCCGCCGAGCACCTCGAGAACGCGATCGAGCTGCAGGACGTCGCCGGTCTGTCGCAGGGGCAGATCGTCCGGCGGCGGTTCTTCCGCCACCGCGGCGCCATCGCCGGCCTGGTCGTCCTCGCAGCCGTCGTCCTCCTGGCCTTCACCTCGGTGGGCTTCGGGCCCGTCCCGGGCTGGTGGAAGTACACCGGCGCCCCGGACCCGGCCAACATCACCAACCCCGGCGGCGCGCCGACGCTCAGCATGCCGACGTGGCTCGGCGGCACCGGCTTCGCACTCGGCGAGCACCCGCTCGGCCAGGACGAGATCGGGCGCGACATGTTCGCCCAGGTCATGCGCGGCACCCAGACGTCGCTCATGGTCATGGCGATCATCGGCGTCGTGTCCTGCATCGTCGGCGTGCTGATCGGCTCGCTGGCCGGGTTCTTCCGCGGCCGGCTCGAGACGGTCCTCATGCGGACCACCGACCTGGTCATCACGGTGCCGTCGCTCGTGATCGGCGCCGTCGTCGGGAAGCTCGCCGGCGGTGTCTCGGGCCTCGTGTTCGCGGTGGCCCTGGGCCTCATCCTGTGGACGAGCCTGGCGCGGCTGGTGCGCGGCGAGTTCCTGTCGCTGCGCGAGCGGGAGTTCGTCGACGCGGCCCGCGTGGCCGGCGCCAGCAGCTCGCGGATCATCTTCAAGCACATCCTGCCCAACGCGATCGGCGTGATCATCGTCAGCACCACGCTGCTGATGAGCCAGGCGATCCTGCTGGAGACGGCCCTGTCGTACATCGGGTTCGGCATCACGCCGCCCGAGGTCTCCCTGGGCCGCCTGATCAGCGACTACCAGAGCGCGTTCGCCACCCGCCCGTGGCTGTTCTGGTGGCCGGGTCTGTTCATCGTGGCGATCGCGCTGAGCATCAACTTCATCGGCGACGGCCTGCGCGACGCGTTCGACCCGCGGCAGAAGCGCATCCCGTCCCAGCGCAAGATGGAGAAGGCGGAGGCGCGCTCGCGCGAGACCGCGATGCCGCTGCAGGTGCAGGGCCGCAACGCGGGCCTGGGCCCGAGCTAGTGACCGCCCCCGCCCCGCGGCGCGCGTCAGCCGACCAGGCTGCCCAGCACGCCCGCCACCAGCAGCACGGCCACGACCGCGATCGTGCGGCCGTGCCAGGTGCTGCGCGGCGTGACGCCCGCCTCGACGGCGCGCTCCGCGTCGCTCAGGTGGCCGGCGGCCTGGAGCCGCTGGTAGCGGTCGGCGACCGCGCGGGCCGCGCCGTCCGCGGTGCCCGGGTGGCGCAGCACGGCGTCGGCCGGCGCGGACCGCGGCCCCTCGGCCTCGGAGCCGCGACGCAGCCGCGCCACGGTGCCGCTGGCGCGGGGAGCCGCCCAGGCGCTCACGCGGCCCTCGGTGGTGCGGACCTCCAGGGAGTAGCCGGCCTCGACGCCGCGGAACGCGGGCCACGGCACCTCCACCGTGCGCCACACGTTGCGGACCTCCACGCCGCCGTCGCTCACCACGACGCGCGGCAGCCAGAACAGCGCGGCGACCAGCACCACGCCCAGCAGCGCCCAGGCGCCGTGGGCGAGGGCGTAGCGGACACCGTCGCTCACCACCATGCTGACCAGGACGATCACGGCCACCACGGCGCTCGCGCCCGTGAGAACGCGGCCGTACGTCGAGCAGAACACGTGCGTGGGACCCATGGCCCCATGCTCCCAGACGCCCGGTCGACGACCGCGACGTCATGGTGCACCGGCACGCAGCCGGTGCAGGAAGGACACTGAACCGTGGCCATCGACACCTCCCACGCCTCCGCAGCGGCCCCCAGCACCCAGCCGGTGCTGAGCGTCCGCGACCTCGGCGTCGACTTCTACGTCGACGGCGCCTGGTTCCCCGCGGCCAAGGGCGTCAGCTACGACGTGCGGCCCGGCGAGGTCCTGGCGATCGTCGGCGAGTCCGGGTCGGGCAAGACCCAGTCCTCGATGGCGCTGCTCGGCCTGCTGCCGCCCAACGGCCGCGCCCGGGGCAGCGCGAAGATCGGCGACCGCGAGCTCATCGGCATGTCGTCCGGCAAGCTCCGCCGCATCCGCGGCAAGGAGATCGCGGTGATCTTCCAGGAGCCGATGACGGCCCTGAACCCCGTCTACACGATCGGCTTCCAGATCGTCGAGACGCTCCGCACGCACTTCGAGATGGGCCCGGTCGCCGCCAAGGAGCGCGCGATCGAGCTGCTGCGCCTCGTGGAGATCCCCGAGCCCGAGCGCCGCTTCGACTCCTACCCGCACCAGCTGTCGGGCGGTCAGCGTCAGCGCGCGATGATCGCGCAGTCCCTGGCGTGCGACCCCAAGCTGCTGATCGCCGACGAGCCGACCACCGCGCTCGACGTCACGGTCCAGGCCGAGATCCTCAAGCTCATGCGGGACCTGCGGCACCGCATCAACTCCGGCATCATCCTCATCACCCACGACATGGGCGTGGTGGCCGACATGGCCGACAGCATCGTGGTGATGAAGGACGGCGAGGTCGTCGAGCACGGCACGTCGGCCGAGATCTTCGCGGCGCCGAAGCACACGTACACGCAGCGGCTGCTCGCGTCCGTCCCGCACCTCGGCCGCAGCGTCACCACCGCCGAGCCCGTCGAGGGGGAGGCCGTGCTGTCGCAGGCGATCCCCGCGACCGCCCAGGCCACCACCGTGCTCGAGGCCCGCGACATGGTCGTGGAGTACCCGGGCCGCGGGCGGGTCCCGGCGTTCCGCGCGGTGGACGAGGTCAGCTTCACGATCCGGCAGGGCGAGGTGCTCGGCCTGGTGGGCGAGTCCGGCTCCGGCAAGACCACGATCGGCCGCGCCATCGTCGGCCTGCTGCCCGTCACGGGCGGGTCGCTGTCGATCGCGGGCACCGACATGGTCGGCGCCACCACCAAGACGCTGCGCCCGCTGCGCAGCCAGGTCGGCATCGTGTTCCAGGACCCGGGATCGTCCCTGAACCCGCGGCTCCCGATCGGCGAGTCCATCGCCGAGCCGCTCATGCTGCACAAGGGCATCAAGGGCGCCGACCTCAGCCGCGAGGTCGAGCGGCTGCTCGACCAGGTGCAGCTGCCGCGCGCCATGCGCAACCGCTACCCGCACGAGCTGTCCGGCGGCCAGCGCCAGCGCGTCGGCATCGCCCGCGCGCTGTCCCTGGAGCCGAAGCTGCTGGTCGCGGACGAGCCGACGTCGGCCCTCGACGTCTCGGTGCAGGCCACGGTGCTGGAGCTGTTCCAGGAGCTGCAGCGCGAGCACGGCTTCGCGTGCCTGTTCATCAGCCACGACCTCGCGGTCGTCGAGATCCTGTCCGACCGGATCGCCGTCATGCACAAGGGCAAGCTCGTCGAGGCGGGGGACACCGCCCAGGTCGTCACCGCCCCGCAGCACCCGTACACGCAGCGGCTGCTCGCGGCCGTGCCGGTCCCGGACCCCGAGGAGCAGCGCCGCCGCCGCGAGACCCGCGACGCGATGCTCGAGGCCCAGCGTGCCGAGCTCGAGCGCGAGGAGGCCGCGTCGGTGGTCGGCGCGGTCGCCCCGCACGCCGAGGACGTCGAGGTGCGGCACCTGCCGCCGACGGGCGTCTGAGCGCCACCCGTACCACCTGCGCACCGCCCGTGCACGAGGCCTCCTCGTGCACGGGCGGTGCGTGCGCGTAGAATCGATCGGCGCTCGACGTCGTCGCGCCCCACCTCCCCACCCCTCGCGGAATGAGTCCTGATATGTCTGTGCCCTCGACGCCCACGGGAACCCGTGTGCGCGGCGATCTGCGCAACGTCGCGATCGTCGCCCACGTCGACCACGGCAAGACCACCCTCGTCGACGCCATGCTCCACCAGTCCGGTGCCTTCGGCGCCCACGCGCACGTCGACGAGCGCGCCATGGACTCCGGCGACCTCGAGCGCGAGAAGGGCATCACGATCCTCGCGAAGAACACCGCGGTGCACTACGCCGGCCCCGCGGCCGCCGCGGCGGGCCAGCCCGGCGGGATCACGATCAACGTGATCGACACCCCGGGTCACGCCGACTTCGGCGGCGAGGTCGAGCGCGGCCTGTCGATGGTCGACGGCGTCGTGCTGCTCGTCGACGCGTCCGAGGGCCCGCTGCCGCAGACGCGCTTCGTGCTCCGCAAGGCCCTGGCCGCGAAGCTCCCCGTCATCCTCGTGGTGAACAAGGTCGACCGCCCCGACTCCCGGATCTCCGAGGTCGTCGCCGAGGCCACCGACCTGCTGCTGGGCCTGGCGTCCGACCTGCACGACGAGGTCGAGGACCTGGACCTCGATGCGATCCTCGACGTCCCCGTCGTGTACGCCGCGGCGAAGGCCGGCCGCGCGTCGCTCACCCAGCCCGCCGACGGCGGCCTGCCGGACTCCGAGAACCTCGAGCCGCTGTTCGCGACGATCCTCGAGAAGATCCCGGCGCCCACCTACACCGAGGGCGCGCCGCTACAGGCGCACGTCACCAACCTCGACGCGTCGCCGTTCCTCGGCCGCCTAGCGCTGCTCCGCATCTTCAACGGCGAGCTGGTCAAGGGCCAGACCGTCGCCTGGGCGCGTGCCGACGGCACCATGCAGAACGTCCGGATCACCGAGCTGCTCGAGACCAAGGCGCTCGACCGCGTCCCGACCGACAAGGCCGGGCCCGGCGACATCGTGGCCGTGGCGGGCATCGCCGACATCACCATCGGCGAGACGCTGACCGACCCCGACGACCCGCGGCCGCTGCCGCTCATCACGGTCGACGACCCGGCGATCTCGATGACCATCGGCATCAACACGTCCCCGCTGGCCGGCAAGGGCGGCAAGAACCACAAGGTCACGGCCCGGCAGGTCAAGGACCGCCTCGACGCCGAGCTCATCGGCAACGTGTCGCTCCGCGTCGTCCCGACCGACCGCCCGGACGCCTGGGAGGTCCAGGGCCGCGGCGAGCTGGCGCTGGCGATCCTCGTCGAGCAGATGCGCCGCGAGGGCTTCGAGCTCACCGTCGGCAAGCCGCAGGTGGTCACCAAGACCATCGACGGCAAGGTGCACGAGCCCGTCGAGCGCATGACGATCGACGTGCCCGAGGAGTACCTGGGCGCCGTCACCCAGCTGCTCGCGCAGCGCAAGGGCCGCATGGAGACGATGTCGAACCACGGCACCGGCTGGGTCCGCATGGAGTTCCTGGTCCCGTCGCGCGGCCTCATCGGCTTCCGCACCCGGTTCCTCACCGACACCCGCGGCACCGGCATCGCGTCCTCCATCGCGGAGGGCTACGAGCCGTGGGCCGGCCCGATCGAGACCCGCGTCGCCGGCTCGCTCGTCGCCGACCGCGCCGGGTCCGTGACGCCGTTCGCGATGATCAACCTGCAGGAGCGCGGGTCGTTCTTCGTCGACCCGACGCAGGAGGTCTACGAGGGCATGATCGTCGGCGAGAACTCCCGCGCCGAGGACATGGACGTCAACATCACCAAGGAGAAGAAGCTCACCAACATGCGCTCCTCCACGGCCGACAACTTCGAGAACCTGGTGCCGCCGCGGCACCTGACCCTCGAGGAGTCGCTGGAGTTCGCCCGCGAGGACGAGTGCGTCGAGGTGACCCCCGAGGTCGTGCGCATCCGCAAGGTGATCCTCGACCAGACGGAGCGCGCCCGCGCCACCGCGCGGAGCAAGCGCTCCTGACGCGTCTCCGATGCACCTGACCGCGAGCACGTCCCCCACGGGGGGCGTGCTCGCGGTGCACGCGCACCCGGACGACGAGACGCTGACGTCCGGCGCGCTGCTCGCGACGTGGGCCGCCGCCGGGCTGCCGGTGACCGTCGTGACCTGCACCCGCGGGGAGCGCGGCGAGGTGATCGGCGCGGCGCTGGCGCACCTGGAGGGCGACGGCCCGGCGCTGGCCCGGCACCGGGAGCGTGAGGTCGCGGCGGCGGTCGCCGCGCTGGGCGTCCGGGACCACCGCTTCCTGGACACCCTCCCTGCCCCGGTCCCACCGGTCCTGCCCGGACCGCGGTACGAGGACTCCGGGATGGCCTGGCTGGGGGTCGGGCGGGCCGGTGGCACGGGGGACGTGCCGTCCGGGGCGTTCGTCGCGGTGCCGCTCGGCGATGCCGTCGGGCGGCTGGCCGGGCTGATCCGGGAGCGCCGGCCCGACCTCGTCGTCACGTACGAGCCCGGCGGCGGCTACGGCCACCCCGACCACGTCCGGGCGCACGAGGTGACGACGCGCGCCGTGGAGCTCGCGGCGGACCCGGCGTGGGGGTCCGGCGCGACCTGGTCGCCCGGCGTCGCGTGGGCCGTCGCGCCGGCCGGCGCCCTGCGCGCGGGGTACGCCGCCCTGGCGGACGACCCGGGCGTGGCCGCCGTGCTCGCCGCGCACGCCGACGACCGTCGCGCGACCCGCGAGTCCCCTCTCGCGCTCCCCGACCCGGAGGGCCCGCTGCCGTCCGTGGCAGTGCCGGGCCCGGTCGACCTGGTGGTCGACGTGCGCCCCGTCCGCGACCGCGTGCTCGCGGCCCTGCGCGCGCACGCCACCCAGGTGCAGGCCGTCCGCCCGCTCGACCACCCCGGGGCCGTCGCGTGCCTGGCCCTGTCGAACCTCGTGCTCGCGCCCGTCCTGCCGGAGGAGTGCTATCGGTGGGCACCGCGCCGGGCGCCGCGCGCGGACCTGCCGCTGCCGCCCGGTGCACGGGTGGCGCACCCGCGTGACGCGCGCCCGGCGCCGGACGTAGCCTGACGCCCGTGCCGCGCCTGACCCTCCGCCTCGTCCTCCGCCTGCTGGGCGCCCTGCTGCTGGGCGTGCTCGTCGGCGCCGTCGGCACGGTGATGCACCGCTCGGAGCGGCCGTGGGGCGTGGTCGTGTGCCTGCTGCTCGTGCTCGCCGCGGCGGTCTCGGTGCGCGCCGCATCGGACTGGCGCGGGTCGCTCGCCCTGCTGGTCGGGCTGTTCGTGTCCGCGCAGGTCCTGTCCGGGCGCGGCCCCGGCGGGGACGTGCTGGTGCCGGCCGACGGCCCGATCGGGTGGGTGTGGACGCTCGGCGCGCTGGCGGTCGGCCTGGCGGTCGCCCTCGCGCCACGGGCGTGGTTTGCGGACGTCCCGCTGCGGCGCCGCGCGGCAGGGCCCTCGGCGACCCCGGCGACCCCGGCGACCCCGGCCGCGCCGTGACCCGCGTCGACCCGCTCTTCGGGGACGGCGCCGTCACCGGTCAGGCGGCCACGGACGCCTACCGGAGCGCGATCAGCCGGCTCCCCGCCGGCGTCGCCGTGGTCGCGGTGCGCTGGCGCGGGCTCGACCACGCGATGACCGCCAGCGCGGTGACGTCCGTGTCCCTCGAGCCGCCGATGCTCCTGTTCTGCGTGCACCAGGACGCCCGCCTGCGGGAGGCGCTCGACGACGTCGACACGTGGGCGGTCAGCGTGCTCGCGGACGACCAGGCGCCCGTCGCCGACTGGCTGGCCTCGCCGGGGCGCCCGGCGATCGGGCAGCTCGGGCGCGTCCCGCACGAGCCGGCGCCGCGCTCCGGCGCCGCGTGGGTGACCGGTGCCGCCGCGTGGTTCGAGTGCCGGACGGCGCAGGTCGTCGCGGCCGGGGACCACGACCTCGTCGTCGGGCAGGTGCTGGAGTCCCGCGAGGGCGACGCCGAGGCGGGCAGCCTCGTGCACCTGCGGCGCCGGGTCCGCGGCCTGCGCTGACCTGCTCCGCGCGGCGGCGGCCGGGCCGTTGTGAAGTCGTGACCTGCCGGACCGGGGCAAACGGGGCGGTGGCGCGGCGGCGGGACGAGCCGCCCCCGTAGAATCGCTCGCGGCGTGGTGACCTGCGCGCCGCGTCTCGCGAGGGGGAACCTGGATGGCCAAGGGCAGCGCGGAGGGCACCGAGCCCGTCGTCGACGGGGACGGCCCGGGGGACTCGTGGTCCCCGCTCGACGAGTTCGAGCCCGACCGCCCGCGCCGTCGCCGGCTGCGGACCGTCCTGATCGTCGCGGGCGTGGTCGTCGTGCTCGGCGGTGCGTACGTCGGTGCCGCGTACGCGCTGGCCGACCGGGTGCCCCGCGGGACGACCGTCGCGGGCGTCGAGGTCGGCGGGATGACCAGCGACCGCGCCGAGCAGGCACTCAACGACGGGCTCGGCGACCTCGCAGGCGAGCCGGTCCCGGTTGCGGCGGAGGAGATGACGGGGTCCGTCGACCCGGCGGCCGCGGGCCTGACGCTGGACGTGCCGGCGACGGTCGACGGGCTCACCGGCGTGGACCTGCGGCCGCAGCGGCTCTGGCAGCACCTGGTCGGCGGCGGCAGCGAGGCGCCCGTGACCCACGTCGACGAGGACGCCCTCGACGCCGCGGTGGAGAACCTCACCGGCACGCTCGCGCTCGCCCCGGTCGACGGGTCGATCGTGTTCGCCGACGGGGAGCCGCACGCGGTGGAGGCCGTCGACGGCTGGGCGCTGGACGCCGACGCCGTGCGGGAGACGCTCGCCGAGGACTGGCTGACCGCGGCGCGGCCGCTCGAGCTGACGACCGAGGCGGTCGAGCCCGACATCACGCAGGAGGAGACCGACACCGCGCTGCAGGAGGTCGCGGCCCGTGTCGCCGCCGCACCCGTGCAGCTGACCGTGGGCGGCCAGGCGGTCGAGCTCCCGGCCGACGTGCTGACCGCCGTGTCGTCGTTCGTGCCGCAGGACTCGGACCTGGTGCTGCAGATGGACGGCGCCGCGCTGGTCGAGGCCGTGCTCGCGCGCACGACGAACCTGCTGACGACGTCCTCCGACGCCACGTTCGACCTGTCCAGCGGCAGCCCGGTGATCGTCCCCGGCACGCCCGGGACGACGCTCGACCCCGCGACCCTCGCGCAGGCGGTCGCCACGGCGGCGAGCGGCGACGCGCGCACCGCGACGGTCGAGCTCGTGCAGTCCGACCCCGCGCAGTCCACGGCCGCGCTGGAGGCGCTCGGGGTCGCGCAGGTGGTCTCGGAGTTCTCCACGCCGCTGACCAGCGAGCCGCGCCGCACGCAGAACATCGCCGCCGGTGCGGCCGCGATCAACGGCACGCTGGTCCGCCCGGGGGAGACGTTCAGCCTCACGGACGCCCTGGGCCCGATCGACGCCGCCCACGGGTTCACCACGGCCGGCGCGATCGTCAACGGCGAGCACACCGACGCGTGGGGCGGCGGGCTGTCGCAGCTGTCGACCACGACCTTCAACGCCGCCTACCTGGCCGGCATGGAGGACGTCGAGCACAAGCCGCACTCGGAGTGGTTCACCCGGTACCCGGCGGGCCGCGAGGCGACGATCTACACCGGCACGCTCGACATGAGGTGGAAGAACAACACCCCGTACGGCGCGCTCGTGCAGGCGTGGGTGGCGGACGGCAAGACCTGGGTGCGGCTGTGGAGCACGCCGTACTGGGAGGTCACGTCGGAGTCCGGCCCGAAGACCAACGTCGTGCAGCCGACCACCGTGTACTCCCAGTCGCCGACCTGCGAGCCGCAGTCGCCCGGCAACCCCGGGTTCCGGATCACCGTGACCCGGACGGTCAAGCTGAACGGCGCGGTCGTCGCCACGGAGCCGTACACCTGGACGTACAAGCCGCAGAACCGCGTGGTGTGCGGCACCGACCCGGCGACGGCGCCCCCGGCGGGCTGACGCGCGCGCCGCGCCCCGGACCGGTCAGGGGCGCGGGCGCCGGCGTTCCGGCGCGGGCGGGACGAGCTTGCCGATCGCGATCTCCGCGCCCGGGACCCGCACGTCGCCCGACCGGCGGGTGCGGACGGTCACCCCGGCGTCGTCGACGGCCACCAGGTCGCCGAGCACGTCCGTGTAGGGCTGCGGCTCCCCGGGGGGCAGGCGCCGCCGCACCACGACGCGCTGCCCGACGTGCCACGCGCGCCACGGTGCGTCGGGGGCTCCCGGGTCGTCCGTCACTGTGGCGCTCCTCTCGGCAGGGACTGCGGTCGTGACTGCGCCGTCGGTGCGCAGGTGAGCGATACTAGGAGCCGCCAGCCCGACCGAACCGGACCGCCGCCCGACCGCCCTGGCAGCCGAGCGTGGAGGACGCACCGTGACCTATGTGATCGCCCAGCCCTGCGTGGACGTCAAGGACAAGGCGTGCATCGAGGAGTGTCCGGTCGACTGCATCTACGAGGGCAAGCGGTCGCTGTACATCCACCCCGACGAGTGCGTGGACTGCGGCGCCTGCGAGCCGGTGTGCCCGGTCGAGGCCATCTACTACGAGGACGACGTCCCCGAGCAGTGGACCGAGTACTACAAGGCGAACGTCGAGTTCTTCGACGACCTGGGCTCCCCGGGCGGCGCGGCGAAGATGGGCATGATCGAGAAGGACCACCCGATCATCGCGACGCTGCCGCTCCAGGTGCACGGCGAGTAGAGCGCGTGGGCCTGCTGACCGGTGCCCTGCCGGACTTCCCCTGGGACACGCTGACCCCGTACGGCGACCGCGCGCGGGCGCACCCCGGCGGCATCGTCGACCTGTCCGTCGGCACCCCGGTGGACCCCACCCCGGCTCTGGTCCGGCGCGCGCTCGCCGACGCCGCGGACGCGCCCGGGTACCCGCAGACGTGGGGCACGCCGGCGCTGCGGGAGGCCGTCGTCGCGTGGTTCGCCCGGCGCCGCGGCGTGCCGGGCCTGGACCCGGCCGGCGTGCTGCCGACCGTGGGGTCGAAGGAGCTCGTGGCGCTGCTGCCCGCGCTCCTCGGCCTCGGGGCGGGCGACCTGGTGGCGCACCCCGCGGCGGCCTACCCGACGTACGACGTGGGTGCCCGGCTGGCCGGCGCCGAGCCGGTGGCTACGGACGACCCCGTCGCGCTGCTGTCGGGTCCGGACGGCGACCGGGTGCGGCTCGTGTGGCTGAACTCGCCGGGCAACCCGGACGGCCGCGTGCTGGCGGCGCAGGACCTGCGCGCGGTCGTCGAGGCGGCGCGCGCCGTGCAGGCCCGCACCGGCCGGCCCGTCGTCGTGGCGTCCGACGAGTGCTACGCCGAGCTCGCCTGGGACGAGCCGTGGGCGACCGACGGGGTGCCGAGCGTGCTCGACCCGCGGGTCACCGACGGCGACGTCACCGGGCTGCTGGCGCTGTACTCGCTGTCCAAGCAGTCGAACCTCGCGGGGTACCGGGCGGCGTTCGCGGCGGGGGACCCGGCGCTGGTCGCCGACCTGCTCGCCACCCGCAAGCACGCCGGGATGATCGTGCCCGCGCCGGTGCAGGCGGCCATGACGGTCGCGCTCGGCGACGACGCGCACGTGGCCGAGCAGCGCGAGCGGTACCGCACCCGGCGGACGGCCCTGCTGGCGGCGCTCGGCGGCGCCGGCCTCGTCGTCGACCGGTCCGCCGCGGGCCTGTACCTGTGGGCGCGCCCGGCTGCCGGCGACGACGACTGCTGGGCCACGGTCGCCCGGCTGGCCGACCGCGGCGTCCTCGTGGCGCCGGGCTCGTTCTACGGTGCGCCGCGGCACGTGCGCGTGGCCCTGACCGCCACCGACGAGCGGGTCGCCGCCGCGGTGGAGCGCCTCGCGGCGGTCCCGGCCGGCTGACAGCACCCGGCCAGGCCCTGTGACCGGGGTCACAGGCCACGCGCGAGCCTCGGGATGGTCGAGCCCCCGGACGGGAAGTACCGTCAGGGCAGGCCGACGCCACCCCCGTGGCGCGCCCGCACCGCAGCGGCCGCCGGCCATCGCACGACCTCGCGACCAGGGACGAGGTCCCGTTCGCACACCGCCCGAGGAGGAGCGCCATGTCCGACGTCGCCACCGAGCCCGTCCAGCTGGTCGTCAACGGCACCCCGCACGACCTGCCGGTGGTCCGCGCCACCGAGGGCAACGACGGCGTCGTCGTGTCGTCCCTGCTGCGCGAGACCGGCCTGGTCACCGTCGACCCCGGCTTCATGAACACCGCGTCCTGCGAGTCGCAGATCACCTACATCGACGGCGACGCGGGCATCCTGCGCTACCGCGGCTACCCGATCGACCAGCTCGCGGAGAAGTCGTCGTTCCTCGAGGTCGCGTACCTGCTGATCAACGGCGAGCTGCCGACGCCGGACCAGCTGGACGCCTTCGTCGAGCGGGTCAACCGGCACACCTTCGTGCACGAGAACTTCCGCACCTTCATGGGCACGTTCCCGTCCGGTGCGCACCCGATGGCCGTCATGTCGTCGGCGATCAACGCGCTCGCCACGTTCTACCCGGAGTCCCTCGACCCGTTCGACCCCGAGACCGTCGAGCTGGCCACGGTGCTGATCCTCGCCAAGACGCGGACCATCACGTCGTACCTGCACCGCACGTCCCGCGGCGAGCCGCTGCTGTACCCCGACTACTCGCGCGGGTACATCGAGGACTTCCTGCGGATGACCTTCGCCGTCCCGTACCAGCAGTACGACGTCGACCCCACCGTGGTGCGCGCGCTCGACAAGCTGCTGATCCTGCACGCCGACCACGAGCAGAACTGCTCGACGTCGACCGTCCGGATCGTCGGCTCCAGCCACGCGAACCTCTACGCGTCCGTCGCGGCGGGCATCAACGCCCTGTCGGGCCCGCTGCACGGCGGCGCGAACGAGGCCGTGCTGAAGATGCTCGCGGAGATCCAGGCCAACGGCGGCGACGCCTCGGACTTCATGCGCCGCGTGAAGAACAAGGAGCAGGGCGTCCGGCTCATGGGCTTCGGGCACCGGGTCTACAAGAACTACGACCCGCGCGCGGCCATCGTCAAGGAGAGCGCCGACGCCGTGCTGGCGGCCCTCGGCGGCAACAACGAGCTGCTGGACATCGCGCGCACCCTCGAGGAGATCGCGCTGTCCGACGAGTACTTCATCTCGCGCAAGCTGTACCCGAACGTCGACTTCTACACGGGGCTCATCTACAAGGCGATGGGCTTCGAGGAGCGCATGTTCACGCCGCTGTTCGCGCTGGGGCGCATGCCCGGCTGGATCGCGCAGTGGCGCGAGATGATGACCGACCCGCAGACGAAGATCGGCCGCCCGCGGCAGGTCTACTCCGGCGCGACCGAGCGCGACTACGTGGCGGCCGACGCCCGCTGACCTCCCGGGCGCTCCGGCGCCCGCGCCCGCGGGCCGAGACCGCGCCCGCGCGCCGAGACCGCGCCCGATCGCCGGGACTGCGCCCTCTGCTGCGGGCGCAGTCCCGTCCACGGGGCGCAGTCCGTGCGCACCTCGCCTGACCTGCGGGAACGGGCAATCGCTTCCCGCCGATCGGTCCCGGCGAAACGGTCAGATCGCCGCACTCCGGACCGATCGGGTCGGCATGTCGCCCACTGAGGCCGCGCAGGACACGCGCGGCACCGGCCGGCGGACCGATCCCGTGCGTGGGCGACGCGCGGTGCGGCCGACCGGCGTCGAACGAGCCTTCGGGCCCGAGGAGATCATCGTCTCCAAGACCGACCCCAGGGGGCTGGTCACGTACGCCAACGACGTGTTCGTGCGCGTCAGCGGCTACGACGAGCAGCAGATCCTGGGGCAGCCGCACAACCTGATCCGGCACCCCGCGATGCCGCGGGCGGTGTTCCGGCTGATGTGGGACGTCATCCCCACCGGCAGGGAGCTGTTCGCGTACGTGCTGAACCTCGCGGCGGACGGCGGGCACTACTGGGTGCTGGCGCACGTCACCGCGTCGCTCGGGCCCGGCGGGCGGGTCGTCGGCTACCACTCCAACCGCCGCTGGGTGCCGCCGGGAACGCGGCGGACCGTCGCCGAGCTGTACGCGCGGGTCCGCGCCGCGGAGGACGCGCACACCCGCACGCCGGACGCGCTGGCGGCGGGGGCCGTGGCGCTGGAGGCGGAGCTGGCGCGGGCGGGCGCGACCTACGACGAGCTGGTCTGGTCTCTCGCGGGGGCCGACGACGCCGTGGACGCGGCCCGCCCGGCCACCCCGCCGACGGCCGCGACCCCGCTGACGGCGGCGACCCTGCCGACCGCGGCCACCCTGACCGTCGGGGCTGCCCGGTGAGCCGGCGCGTCGCCGCGCCGGCCGCGGACCACGCCACCGAGCAGGCGCTCGACCGGATCGCCGCCTTCTGCGACCGGCTGGCCGCGGGGGACCTCGAGGACCGGCTCCCCGCGCTCCCGGGCGGCGACTCCGTCCAGCGCGCCCGCGTCGCCCTCAACCGGGTGGCCGACCTGGTCGACGCCTACGTCCGCGAGTCGCGCGCGTCCCTGACGGCGGCCGGCGAGGGCCGGTTCCACCGCCGGTTCCTGCGGCGCGGCATGCCGGGCGCGTTCCGGGACGGCGCCGTGCAGATCGACGCGGCCCGCGCGGGGCTGGAGGACGCCGCCCGCCGGACGGCGCGGGACCAGCGCGAGCGGGCGGACCTCGCCGAGCGGATGGTGCGGGTCGCCGCGCGCGTGGCCGACTCCGCGCAGGGCCTGGCGTCCGCGGCGACCGCGCTGGCTGCGGCGGCGGAGTCCGCCACGGCCGCCGCGCAGGCGTCCCGGGCGACCGTCCGCGGCCTCACCGACACGTCCGCGCAGATCGAGGAGGCCACGGGGCTGGTGAAGGCCGTCGCCAGCCGCACGCGCCTGCTCGCCCTCAACGCGGCCATCGAGGCGGCGCGCGCGGGAGACGCCGGCCGGGGGTTCGCAGTCGTCGCGGAGGAGGTCCGGACGCTGGCGGACGACTCCGCGGCGCGCTCGGACGACATCGCGCGGCAGGTGGTCGCGGCGCAGGTGGCCGCCGACGAGGCCGGCAGGGCGCTCGGGCGGATCGACGAGATCGTCGCGGGCATGTCGACCCAGGTCGACGCGGTCGCGGCCGCGGCCGGCGGGGGAGACGGCGCGGGCCTGGCGGAGATGGCCGAGCTGCTGCGGGAGGAGATCACGGCGTTCGCGGCGCTGCGCTGAGGCGCGCCCCCGCGCCGCTGCGCCCCCGCGCCCTCGCGCCCCCGCGCCGCTGCCGGTCAGCGCGCGAGCGTGAGGGTGACGGTGTCCACGGCGCCGGTGGCGCCCGCGGCGTCGGCCGCCTGCCAGCCGGGCGTGCCGCGCTCCCAGCGGCTGCCCGCGACGTCCACGGCCACGACGTCGAGCGCCTCGGCGGCCGCGACGGCCCACTGCGCGACCGCCCAGCCCGACCGGACGGGGTCGCCGCCGGACGCACCGGTGAGCGCGGCGGCGTCGAGCGCGACGACCAGCCCGTCGCCCTGCGCGGCCGACGCGTCCACCGCGGCGGTCACGGTGCCGGCGAAGTCCCGCTGCACGCGCGCGGACACGGCGTCCGCGTCGGCCGGGCCGGTGGCCGGGTCGAGGTCGCAGTCCAGCGCGGCCGCCGACCAGCCCGTGAGGGCGGACGCCCAGGCGCGGGACCGGCCCTCGTGCTGCGCGTACGCGTCGGGGAAGCCGGACCGCTGCACCGCCTGCGCGGCCTCGGTGACGGGCAGGTCCGCGTACCCCGGCACCCGGACGAGTCCGTCGTAGAACCGCGTGGTCGAGTACAGCGGGTCCATGATCTGCTCGACGGTGCCCCAGCCCTGCGACGGGCGCTGCTGGAACAGCCCGATCGAGTCCCGGTCCCCGTAGTCGATGTTGATCAGCCGCGACTCCTGCAGGGCCGTCGCCAGCCCGATGGTCGCGGCCCGCGCGGGCAGGCCCCGGTGCATCGAGGTCGCGGCGATCAGCGCGGCGTTGTCGGCCTGGTCGGCGGACAGCTCCCACGCGGTGCCGTCCGCGCTGGCGGTGCAGGTGCGGGACGCCGCCGCGGGGGAGGACCCGTCCAGGAACCACACGACCCCGCCGACCGCCCCGGCCAGGACGACGACCGCGGTCAGCGCGGCGCACCCCAGCCGGGAGGCGGTGCTGCGGCGGGGCGGGCGCGGCGGGCGCGGCACGGCGTCAGTTCGCGTGCAGCGCCGCGTTCAGCGTGATGCCGGTGCCGGAGCGGCCGACCGCCTCGACGCCGCCGGTCAGGGAGTTGCGCCGGAACAGGATGCCGTCGGCACCGGCGAGCTCGCGCGCCTTGACCACGCGCGGGGTGCCGTCGGGGCCGGTGTCGCCCGCCAGCGTCACCTTGGTGCCGGCGGTCAGGTACAGGCCCGCCTCCACTACGCAGTCGTCGCCGAGCGGGATGCCGAGCCCGGCGTTCGCGCCCAGCAGCGACCGCCGGCCGATCGACACGCGCTCGCGTCCGCCGCCGGACAGCGTGCCCATGATCGACGCGCCGCCGCCGATGTCGCTGCCCTCGCCGACCACGACGCCCTGGGAGATGCGCCCCTCGACCATCGAGACGCCGAGGGTGCCGGCGTTGAAGTTCACGAACCCCTCGTGCATGACCGTGGTGCCGGCCGCGAGGTGCGCGCCGAGCCGCACGCGGTCCGCGTCGGCGATCCGCACGCCCTCGGGCAGCACGTAGTCCACCATCCGCGGGAACTTGTCGACGCCGTACACGGTGACGGGGCGGCCGGTCGCCGCGCGCAGGCGTGCGCGGGTGGCCTCGAAGCCCTCGACCGCGCAGGGTCCGAGGGCGGTCCACACGACGTTCGGCAGCGCGGCGAAGATGCCGTCCAGGTTGAGGGAGTTGGGCTGCACCAGCCGGTGCGACAGCAGGTGCAGCCGCAGGTAGGCGTCCGCGGTGCCGTCGGGCGCGGCGTCCAGGTCCACGACGGTCAGCACCGCCTCGGTGCGCACTCCCCGCGCCTCGTCGGCCCGCGCCAGGGCGGCGAGGTCGTCCGGGCAGGGGGCGTCGGCGGGCGGGGCGCCGAGCGCGGGCTGCGGGTACCAGGCGTCCAGCAGGGTCCCGGGGGTGCCGGAGTCGCTTGCGGTGGTCACGGTGGCCAGGCCCCAGCCCCAGGCGGTGCGGTCGCTCATGCCGTCCAGCCTAGGGGCCCGGGGAGGGCCGGCGACCGCCCGGCGATAGGGTCGCGGGCGTGACGACCACCACCCCGCTCGACCTGACCACCGACCTGACGACGCTCACGGCGCGCCTCTGCGACCTCGAGTCGGTGAGCGGGGACGAGCGTGTGCTGGCCGACGCGATCGAGCAGGCGCTGCGCGCGTACCCGCACCTGGAGGTGCTGCGCGACGGGGACGCCGTGGTCGCCCGGACGCGGCTCGGCCGGGCCTCGCGGGTGGTCGTCGCCGGGCACATCGACACCGTGCCGGTCGCCGGCAACCTGCCCACCCGGCTGGAGGGCACGGGGGGCGACGCGATCCTGTGGGGCCGCGGCACGGTCGACATGAAGGGCGGCGTGGCGGTGCAGCTGGCGCTCGCGGCCGCGCTGTCCGAACCGACCCGTGACGTCACCTGGGTGTTCTACGACCACGAGGAGGTCGACGCCTCGCTGAACGGCCTCGGGCGGATCGCGCGTTCGCACCCGGACTGGCTGGCCGCCGACTTCGCGGTGCTGTGCGAGCCGACGGACGCCGGGCTGGAGGGCGGCTGCAACGGCACGCTGCGCGCGCAGGTCCGGGTGCCCGGCGTCGCGGCCCACTCCGCCCGCGCCTGGACGGGCGTCAACGCGATCCACGCCGCCGCGCCGGTGCTCGCGCGCCTCGCGGCGTACGAGCCGGCGTCCGTCGAGGTCGACGGCCTGGTCTACCGCGAGGGCCTGAACGCCGTGCTGATCGAGGGCGGCGTCGCGACGAACGTCATCCCCGACCGCTGCGTCGTCACCGTCAACTACCGGTTCGCGCCGTCGCGGAGCGTCGAGGAGGCCGCCGAGCACGTCCGCGACCTGCTCGGCGGGTACGACGTCGTCGTCACGGACTCCGCGGCGGGCGCGCGTCCGGGCCTGGACGACCCCGCCGCGGCCGAGTTCGCGGCCGCCGTGCTCGGCGTCACCGGCGGCGCGCCGGCCCCGAAGTACGGCTGGACCGACGTGGCGCGGTTCTCGGCGCTCGGCGTCCCGGCGGTCAACTTCGGCCCCGGGGACCCGCTGCTCGCGCACAAGGACGACGAGCACCTGCCGGTCGCGCAGCTCCAGCTCTGCCACGACGCCCTCCGGGCGTGGCTGACGGCCTGAGGGCGGCGGTCACCGACGGTTCACCCGCCGTCCGCCCGGTGTCCTCCCGGTCCGGCGCGGCGCGCGCCGGGACTCCGTAGAGTCGGCTCCCATGAGTGACGACGGCGTTCCCGCCCCCGGCTCCGGCTACCGCAAGGGCCCGGTCCTGCTGCGGCGCGGGCAGATCCCTGCGACCACCAGCGACCAGCGGCTGCTGCGCGGCGGCGACGGCGCGGACTGGCTGCACGGCGACCCGTGGCGGGTCATGCGCATCCAGAGCGAGTTCGTGGAGGGCTTCGGCGCGCTCGCCGAGCTCGGCCCGGCGGTGAGCGTCTTCGGCTCCGCGCGCACGCTGCCCGAGCACCCGGACTTCGCGCTGGGCGAGGCCGTCGGCCGGCGGCTGGCCGAGGCGGGGTACGCGGTGATCACCGGTGGCGGGCCCGGCATCATGTCGGCGGCGAACAAGGGCGCGACCGAGGCCGGCGGCCTGTCCGTCGGGCTGGGGATCGAGCTGCCGTTCGAGCAGGGCATGAACCCGTGGGTCGACCTCGGCGTCAACTTCCGGTACTTCTTCGCGCGCAAGACGATGTTCGTGAAGTACGCCGAGGGGTTCATCGTGCTGCCCGGCGGCTTCGGGACGTTCGACGAGCTGTTCGAGGCGCTCACCCTGGTGCAGACGCACAAGGTCACCGAGTTCCCGATCGTCCTGGTCGGCTCGGACTACTGGCAGGGCATGGTCGACTGGCTGCGCGGGCCCGTGCTGGAGCGCGGCATGATCCGCGAGGCCGACCTGGACCTGCTCCAGCTGGTCGACGACCCCGACGAGGCGGTCCGGATCGTGCAGGACCGCGGCGCCGAGATCCGCGCCGCCGAGCAGGCCGCGGCCGAGGCGGCGGCGCGCGCCCAGGAGGAGTCCGAGGCGGAGGTGGACGCGGAGGCCGCGGCCGAGGGGCGCGGGTGAGCGGAGCCGATCCCGGCGGCCCGCCCCCCGCCGAGGTGCCGTCGGCGGGGGCGCCGCTGCTGCTGCGCGACCGCTGGGTCGGCCCCGACCGGCCCGTGGTCATGGCGGTGGTGAACCGCACGCCGGACTCGTTCTACGCCGCCGCGCGGTACGACGACGACGGCGCCGACGCGGCGGTCGCCCGCGCGGAGGAGGAGGGCGCCGACCTGGTCGACCTCGGCGGGGTGCGCGCCGGCCGCGGGCCGGCCGTGGACGTCGCGGAGGAGATCGCGCGCGTCGTCCCCCTCGTCGAGCGCGTCCGGCGGCGGCACCCGGACCTGCTGGTGAGCGTCGACACGTGGCGCGCCGAGGTCGCCCGCGCCGCCGCCGACGCGGGCGCGGACCTGCTCAACGACACGTGGGCCGGGCACGACCCGGCGCTGGTGGAGGTCGCCGCGGAGCGAGGGCTGGGGGTGGTCTGCTCGCACACCGGCGGGCTGCCGCCCCGCACCGACCCGCTGCGGGTGTCGTACCCCCTGCGGGACGACGCCCCCGCGGGCACGGACCCGCGCGACGGCGTGCTGGACGACGTGCTCGCGACCCTCCGGGCTGCCGCCGCGCGCGCGGTCGGCCTGGGCGTGCACCCCTCCAGCGTGCTCGTCGACCCCACGCACGACTTCGGCAAGAGCACCTGGCACTCGCTGCACCTGGTCCGGCGCACCGCGGCGCTCACCGCGCTCGGGCACCCGGTGCTGGTCGCCCTGTCCCGCAAGGACTTCGTCGGCGAGACCCTGGACCTGCCGCCCGAGGACCGCCTGGAGGGCACCCTGGCGGCGACGTCGGTCGCCGCGTGGCTCGGCGCCCGGGTGTTCCGCGCGCACGACGTGCGTGCGACCCGTCGGACCGTGGACATGGTGGCGGCCCTGCGCGGCGACCTGCCTCCCGCCCGCGCGGTGCGAGGGCTGGCGTGACGGCACCCTCCCCGGGGCAAGGCCTCGACGCGCGCCGGCGCCCCCTCGACCCGCGGTCGTGGCCGTGGTGGGTGCAGGCGCTCGCGGTGTACGCCGTGGCGCGCGCGTTCTCCGCCGTGCTGCTGCTCGTCGTCGCCCGGCACCAGGAGGCGAACGGCTGGACGGGGGCGTCCCCCGGGTACGCCGCCTACACGGGCCTGATGTGGGACGCCACCTGGTACCGGCGGATCGCCGAGGGCGGCTACCCGACCACGCTGCCCGTCGGGGCCGACGGCCTCGTCCAGCAGAACGAGTGGGCGTTCTTCCCGCTGTACCCGCTGCTGGTCCGCGGCCTGATGACGCTCACCGGCGGCTCCTGGGCGGTGCTCGCCCCGACCGTGTCGCTGCTGGCCGGTGCCGGTGCTGTGCTGCTGGTGCACCGGACCGTCGTGCGCGGCGCGCCCCGCGCGGTCGCCGCCCGCCCCGGGCTGCCGCTGGCGACCGTGCTGCTGGTCAGCGTGTTCCCGACGTCGGTCGTGCTGCAGGTCGGCTACACCGAGGCGCTCGCGCTGCTGCTCGTCGCGGCCTCGCTCCTGGCGATCGTCACGCGCCGGTACGGCTGGGCCTGCGCCGCGGTGCTCGCCCTCGGGTTCACGCGTGCGGTCGCGCTGCCGATGGCGGTCGTCGTGCTCGTGCACGGGCTGGTGCGGCTGCGGGAGTGGCGGCGGCAGGGGGAGCGGCCGCCGGGCCGGGACCTCCTCGGGATCGGGGGGCTCGCGGTCACCGCGGTGCTCTCCGGGGTCGCGTGGATCGCGATCTGCGGCTGGGTGACCGGCGTCCCGGACGCGTACCTGCAGACGCAGGAGGCCTGGCGGGGCGCGCGGACGACGGCGCCGTTCGCGGGCTGGACCTACGTGCCGGCGTTCTGGTTCGGCGACGCCGCGCCGCTGGTGGTGCTCGCCGCGGCCGTGCTCGTGCTGGCGTGCCTGCTCGCCCCGTCGACGTGGCGGCTGGGCCGCGAGCTGCACGCGTGGTCCGCCGCGTACCTGCTCTACCTCGCCGCGGCGGTCGAGCCCGGCAGCAGCCTGGCGCGGTTCCTCGTCCTGGCGTTCCCGCTGGGCGCGGCGACCGCCGGCGTCGTGACCCGGCCGCGGTGGGCCCGGTGGGCGTGGACCGGCGCGGTGGTGGTGCTCATGCTCGCGCTGCAGGTGGTGTGGGTGTGGCGGATCTGGCGCCTGGTGCCCCCGTCGGGCTGGCCGCCGTGAGCCTCACCACCGGACACGGCCCGCCCTGTCGCCTGGGTGAACTAGACTGAGCGTCGGACATCCGGGCCCCGGACGCCCGCCCGCGCACGCCCCGCCCCCCGCGGGACCAGCGGCTCGGGCACCCGGACGCCCAGCCACGACGCGAAGGAGAGCCCCGCATGGCCGCGATGAAGCCGAGGACTGGTGACGGTCCGCTCGAGGTGACCAAGGAGGGCCGCGGCATCGTCATGCGGGTCCCGCTCGAGGGCGGTGGCCGACTCGTCGTCGAGCTCAACGCGACCGAGGCGCAGGAGCTGGGCGAGGCCCTCACCTCCGTCGTCTCCTGACGCGGCACGGCGCGCTCTGACGTGGCTCGTTCCCTGACGCACCCCGAGGTGCGTATCGGCCGGCCGGTGCCGGCGGTCGCCCTGGCCGCCGGCACGCTCGCGTCGTCGCCGCTCCTGCTGGAGCCCGACGTCGACGCGGTGGCCGTCCCGGTCGCCCCGCCGGCCGAGGCGGACGACGACCTGCAGCCCCGCCGCGGGACCGCCGACGCCGCCGCGCGGTACGGCATCGACCTGGCGGAGCTCGCGGAGCGCGCCGGGCTCACCGGCGCCCCCGGCGAGGCGTGGACGCTGCTGCTGCCCCGGCCGGTCGGCAGCGCGGGCACCCCGCTGCCCTGGTCCGGGCTGCCGCGCCGGCTCGTGCTGGTCGGCGTGGGCGGCGGCACCCCCGACGAGCTCCGGCGCGCCGGAGCCGCCCTGGCCCGCGCCACCCGCGGGCTGCGTCGCGTGCTCACCACCGTCGCCACCGAGCCCGGCTCGGACGGCCCGCGGTCGGTGCGCGCGCTCGCCGAGGGCTACCTGCTCGCCGCGTACCGCGTGCAGCGCATCGGCCAGCAGCCCGGCGCCGCCGAGCAGCCCGCCGAGCAGCTGCTCGTCGTCGGGCGCGAGGGCGTGCGCGTCCAGGCCGCGCTCGACGACGCCGTCCGCGGGGCGACCGCCACGTGGCTGGTCCGCGACCTCGCGAACACCCCGTCCAGCATCAAGACCCCGGAGTGGGTGGCGGACCGCGCGGGAGACCTCGCGCGTGCCGCCGGCGTGCGGGTCGACGTGCTCGGCCCCCGCGAGCTGGCCGCCCAGGGCTTCGGCGGGATCCTCGCCGTCGGCGCGGGCTCCGCGTCGCCGCCGCGCCTCGTGACCGTGTCGTACGAGCCGGACGCCGGCGCCGGTGCGCGCCGCGGGCGGCACGTCGTGGTCGTCGGCAAGGGCATCACCTACGACACGGGCGGCATCTCCATCAAGCCGCGCGAGTCGATGGTGCCGATGAAGACGGACATGGCGGGCGCCGCCGTCGCGCTCGCCACCGTGCTGGGTGCGGCCGCCGCGCAGCTGCCGCACCGGGTGACGGCCGTGCTGCCCCTGGCCGAGAACCACTTCGGCGCCTCGTCCTACCGGCCCGGCGACGTCCTGCGCATGTGGGGCGGCCGGACCGTCGAGATCGCGAACACCGACGCCGAGGGCCGGCTCGTGCTCGGGGACGCCCTCGCGTGGGCCGCCGCGACGCTCGACCCCGACGTCCTGCTCGACGTCGCGACGCTCACCGGCGCCGCGAGCCTCGGGCTCGGCAAGCAGCACGCTGCGCTGTACGCCACCGACGACCGGCTCGCCGCCGCGATCGAGACGGCCGCCGCAGAGTCGGGGGAGCCGGTCTGGACGATGCCGCTCGTCGAGGACTACACCGACGCGGTGCGGTCCACGGTCGCCGACCTCCGGCACGTCCCCCAGGACCTGAAGTACGGCGGCGGCTCGATCACCGCCGCGCTGTTCCTGCGCGAGTTCGTGGGCACCCGCACGTGGGCGCACCTCGACATCGCCGGTCCCGCGCGCTCGACGGCGGACAAGCACGAGGTCACCGAGGGCGCCACGGGCTACGGCGCCCGCCTGCTCCTGCGCTACCTGACCGCCCTGCGCTGACGCGTCGGGCGGCGCCCGGCGCGCGCCGGGCGCCGCCACGCGCCGCGTGCCGCCGCGTGCCGCGAGGTCGTCATCACGGGACGAGGTCGTCAGTCCTGCGGGACGACCTCGTGCGCGAGTGACGACCTCGGCGTCCCGTCGACGTCGGCCTCCCGTCGACCCCGGCGCCCGGGTCAGCGGCGGACGGCCACCAGCAGGCCGTCGCCGACCGGGAGGAGCGCCGGGAGCAGCCGGTCGTCGTCGCGGACCTTGCGGCCCGTCTCCCGGACGATCGTCGTGGCCTCGTCGCGCCGCGCCGGGTCCGCGACCCGGTCGTGCCACAGCGCGTCGTCCACCGCCAGCACCCCGCCGGGGCGCAGCAGCCGGACCGCCTGGTCCACGTAGCTCGGGTAGCCCTCGATGTCCGCGTCCACGAACACCAGGTCGTACGCGCCGTCCGTCAGCCGCGGCAGCACGTCGAGGGCGCGGCCGGAGATCGTGCGGGTGCGCGCGGGCCGCACGCCCTCCTCGGCGAACGCCTGCTTGGCCGCGCGCTGGTGCTCCACCTCGACGTCGATGGTGGTCAGCACGCCGTCGGACGGCATGCCGCGCAGCAGGTGCAGGCCGCTGACGCCCGCGCCGGTGCCGACCTCGACCACGGCGCGGGCGCGCACCGCGGCGGCCAGGACCGACAGCGCCGCACCGGTGCCGGGCGCGACCGCCGTGCAGCCGAGCTCGCCGGCGCGGTCGCGCGCGCGCAGCAGGGTGTCGTCCTCGGGGGCGAAGCCCTCCGCGTAGACCCAGCTGGCGGCCTTGTCGGTGGCGATGGTGTCCTCCTGGGACGTCGTGCGGGCGGGAGTGTCGGCGCAGGCCAGCCTAGTGCGCGCGGGGCCGCCGGTCGGGCGGCGGCACGCGACGCGCCCGGGCGCACCCCGCGGCGTCCCGGCGGGGTGGGAACCGGAGCGGTCCTGTGTCCGTTCTGGGTGAACAGGGGCGGAGCAGGTTCGCACCGCGGTCCGCGTCCTGGGAGGATGACTGGTGTGCCGCACCCGCGGCCCCGAACCCGAAGGACGTGGATGGCGACCCCGTTGCCCGACCCGGACTGGCAGCCCCCGACGTGGGAGGCGATCGTCCGCGAGCACTCCGCGCGCGTCTACCGACTGGCCTACCGGCTGACGGGCAACCGGCACGACGCCGAGGACCTCACGCAGGAGGTCTTCGTCCGGGTGTTCCGCTCGCTGTCGACGTACACGCCGGGCACGTTCGAGGGCTGGCTGCACCGCATCACCACGAACCTGTTCCTCGACCAGGCCCGTCGGCGCCAGCGCATCCGGATGGACGCGATGGGCGAGGACGGCGACCGGTACCCCGCCACGGGCGCCGGGCCGGAGCGCGCGTTCGAGCACGACAACCTCGACGTCGACATCCAGCGCGCGCTCGACGAGCTGCCGCCGGAGTACCGCGCCGCCGTGGTCCTCTGCGACATCGAGGGCCTGTCCTACGAGGAGATCGCGGTCACCCTGGGCATCAAGCTCGGCACCGTCCGCTCGCGCATCCACCGGGCCCGCGCACGGCTGCGCGTCGCGCTCGAGCACCGCGCCCCGGCGGCGGTCCGCGCGGCCGCGGACCCCGGCGCACCCACGCAGGCCGGTGCGCCCACGGAGCACCACCTCCCCGTACCGAGAGCGCAGTCCGCCCCGGCGGGTGCCCGATGACGGGCCACCTCGGCGACCGGGTCAGCGCCCTCGTCGACGGTCAGCTCGCGCCGGCCGCCGCCGAGCGGGCGCTCGCGCACGTCGCCTGCTGCCCGCGGTGCGCCTCGGACCTCGCCGCCGCTCGGGCCGCCCGTCGGGTGCTGTCCGACGTGGACGACGTCCGGCCGGCCGGCGACCTCACCGCGCGGCTGCTCGCCCTGGGCGGCGCGACCGGCCCCGACGGCGCACCCGGCGCACCCGCCCCGCGGCCGTCGCGGCCGATGGACCCGTTCGTGCCGCCGTCCGGCGCGCGGGGGACCTCCGCCGCGTTCGGCGACGGCCGCGCGCTGCTCGGCCAGCAGCCCGGCGTGCTCGGCTCCCGTGGCCTGCTCGGCGGCGGCGTGCTCGGGGGCAGCGTGCTCGGCGGCGGCGTGCTCGGGGGCGGGGTGCTCGGCGGTCGCGGTCTCATCGGGACGCGCGACCCGCTCGGCGCGCACGGACGACGCGGGCTCCGCGCGGCCGTGGGGTCGCTGACCGGGCTCGGGATGGTCGCCGTCGGACTGTTCCTGCTGGGGGACCGGCCGCCGGTCGCACCCGCCACGGAGTCCTCGGAGGCGCTGTCGCTGCTCGGCGACGCCGGCGCGGCCGCCGTCCCGGTGTCCGTCGGCGCGGAGCCGGCGGCGGGCGCGTCGACCGAGCAGTACCTGGAGTGGATGCGCGCGGAGGGCTGGACCTGCCCGACCGAGGTGCCGGACGACTGGTCCGTGACCTCGGTGCGGCTGCGGGACGGCGGCGCGACCCTCGAGGTCGACCTGTCCGGCCCGTCGGGGGACGTCGTGGTCACCGAGCAGCACGGGCGCCTGGACGCCGCCGCGCTCACGGCCGCCGACCGGCTCGACGTCGACGGCCGCACCGTCTACCTGCTCTCGAGCGCACCGTGGCACGCCGCCTGGCAGTCGGGGGACACGGTGATCGAGATCGTCTCGGCCGACGCCGGGCCGGACGTCGCGACGGTCGTCTCGCAGTTCCCGGACGGGGAGTTCGACTCCGGGCTGCCCGCCCGCCTGACCCGCGGGTGGGACACGTTCACCGCCGCGATGCACCTGCCGTGACGGCGCCGCACGAGGGCCGGCCGGACGCCGGTCGCAACCGGAACCCGTTCGCGGCGCCGGGACCGGCCGCACCGGACCCGTTCGCGCCGGACCCGTTCGCGCCGCCGCCCGCAGCGCCGCCCGCCGGGTGGGCACCGCCGCCGGCGTGGTCCGCGCCCGGCACGGCGCCCGCGCCGGTGTGGCCGCCCGCGCGCCCCGGCGGCGACGGTCGCGACACGTCCGCCGAGCCGCCCGCCCTGCTGCCGCCCGCCCCGCTGCCGACGGAGCCCGGTGCCGCTCCGGCGCCCGTGGTGCTGCCGGTCCTGCCCGGCTCCGCGCACCCCGACGGGCTGCCGCCGGGGTTCGCTCCGGTGGGGCCGGCCCTGCGTCCGCGCCGCCGGCGCCGGGTGCCGCTCGGCGTGGTCGCGGGCCTCGTCGTCGCGGCGTTCGGTGCGGGCGTGCTCGGGGGCCTCGTCGGCGCCCGGGTGGAGAACGCTGACGACCGGCTCGCCGACGCGGGCCTGCCGGCGGCGGTGGGTACCGGCGCGGGCGACCGCGCCCCGGACAGCGTCGCGGGCATCGCCGAGCAGGTGCTGCCGTCGGTCGTGTCCATCGAGGTCACGTCGGCCGCGGGCTCCTCGACGGGCTCCGGCATGGTGCTGCGCCAGGACGGGTACATCCTCACCAACCACCACGTCGTGGCCGGCGGGGGCGACGCGGACGCGACGGTCGTGGTGCTGCTCGCCGACGGCTCGCAGGAGCCGGCGACGGTCGTCGGCAGCACCCCGGACTACGACCTCGCCGTGCTGAAGATCGAGGTCGAGGGGCTGGTGCCGCTGGTGCTCGGCGACTCCGACCAGGTCCGGGTCGGCGACCCGGTCGTCGCGGTCGGTGCGCCGCTCGGCCTCGCCGGGACCGTCACCACCGGCATCGTGAGCGCCCGCAACCGCCCGGTCGCGGCCGGTGACGGCACGGAGTCGACCGCCTTCATCAACGCGCTGCAGACCGACGCGGCGATCAACCCCGGCAACTCCGGCGGCCCGCTCGTCAACGCCGCCGGGGAGGTCGTGGGCATCAACTCGGCCATCGCGCAGCCGCCCGGCACGGCGGCCACGAGCGGCGGCAGCATCGGCCTCGGGTTCGCCATCCCCTCCAACCAGGCGCGACGCACCGCGGAGCAGCTCATCGAGACCGGCACGGCGACGTACCCGGTCATCGGCGTGCTCCTCGACGGCGAGTACACCGGCGAGGGCGTCCAGGTCGCGACGCAGGCGCAGGGCGCGCAGCAGCCCGTCACCCCGGACGGCCCGGCGGACCGCGCCGGCATCCGCGCCGGCGACGTCATCCTGTCGATCGACGGCCGGCCGGTCACCGCGTCGGACGAGCTCGTGGTCGCGATCCGGGCGCGCACACCGGGCGACGCGGTGCTGCTGCGGGTCCGCGCGGCCGACGGGACGGAGCGCGACGTGCGGGTGGTCCTGGACGAGTCGGCGCAGGGCTGAGGCCCTCGCGGGAGCCGGTGGGCTGCGCGGGCACCGGGCGGTAGCCTGGGCGCGTGTTCGACATCAACGGCGGCGAGTTCCTCGTGATCCTGCTCGTCGCCGTGATCGTGATCGGACCCTCGCGGCTGCCCCGGTACGCCGAGCAGCTCGCGCGCCTGACCAAGCAGGCCCGGCACTACCTGCAGGACGCGAAGCGGCGCGTCGACGACGAGCTGGGCGACGACGTCAAGGACATCGACTGGGAGGCGCTCGACCCCCGGAAGTACGACCCCCGGCGCATCGTCCGTGACGCCCTGCTCGACGACGACACCCCGGCGCGCGCCGGGGTGTCGTCGTCGAGCAGGGCGTCACGGACGATGCGCCGGGGGTCGTACTTCCGGG
>NZ_CABEGA010000042.1 GCF_901521055.1 Cellulomonas hominis
GGCGCGGGGCCGGAGCCCCGGTCCGGCCCGTCCCGCGGCTCCGGCCCCGCGCCCGTCCTCCGGTCGTCCCTCGGGCGACCAGGGTGGCGACTCCCGGGCCCCGCGGCCCGGTGGCGCACGTCCCGGCGCCCCGCGCCCGGGCAACAACCCGTTCGCCCCGTCGCAGGGCATGCCCCGCTCCGGCGGGCCGCGTCCGCCGCGCCCGGGCAACAACCCGTTCGCCCCGTCGCAGGGCATGCCCCGCCCGGGCGAGCGCCGTACCGACGCCCCGGCCGCCTCGGCCGGTGCGGGTGCCGGCGAGCGTCCCGGCGGGCCCCGTCCCGCAGCGCCGCGTCCCGGCGGTCCCCGCCCCAACCCCGGCATGATGCCCGGCCGCTCCGCGAGCGGCGTCGGCCGTCCGGGCGAGCGCCCGGCCCGTCCGGGTGGCGGCGGTCGTCCCGGTGGCGGCGGTGGCGGCGGCTACGGCGGCGGTGGCCGTCCCGGTGGCCCCGGTGGTGGCGGCGGCGGCTTCGCCGGCCGTCCCGGCGGCGGTGGCCGTCCCGGTGCCGGTGGTCGTGGCTCGACGCAGGGCGCGTTCGGTCGCGCCGGTGGCCGTCCCGTCCGCGGGCGGAAGTCGAAGCGGGCGAAGCGCCAGGAGTTCGAGCAGATGCAGGCGCCGTCGCTCGGCGGCGTGCAGGTGCCCCGCGGCAACGGCACGACCGTCGTCCGCCTGCGTCACGGCTCGTCGCTGAACGACTTCGCGGACAAGATCGACGCCAACCCGGCCTCGCTCGTCACCGTGCTGTTCCACCTCGGTGAGATGGCCACGGCGACGCAGTCCCTCGACGAGGACACCTTCGGCACGCTGGCCACCGAGCTCGGCTACGTCGTGGAGATGGTCTCGGCGGAGGAGGAGGACCGCGAGCTGCTCGGGGCCTTCGACATCGACCTGGACGCCGAGCTGGAGGGCGAGTCCGACGAGGACCTCTTCCCGCGTCCGCCGGTCGTCACCGTCATGGGTCACGTCGACCACGGAAAGACCAAGCTCCTCGACGCCATCCGGTCCACGGACGTCGTCGCGGGCGAGGCCGGCGGGATCACCCAGCACATCGGTGCGTACCAGGTCCGGACCGAGCACGAGGGCCAGGACCGGGCCATCACGTTCATCGACACGCCGGGTCACGAGGCGTTCACCGCCATGCGTGCCCGTGGTGCGCAGGTGACGGACATCGCGATCCTCGTGGTCGCGGCGGACGACGGCGTGATGCCCCAGACCATCGAGGCGCTGAACCACGCCCAGGCGGCGAACGTGCCGATCGTGGTCGCGGTCAACAAGGTGGACAAGGAGGGGGCCAACCCCGCCAAGATCCGCCAGCAGCTCACCGAGTACAACCTGGTGGCCGAGGAGTACGGCGGCGACACCATGTTCGTCGACGTCTCCGCCAAGCAGCGGATGGGCATCGACGAGCTGCTCGAGGCCGTCCTGCTGACCGCGGACGCCGCGCTCGACCTGCGGGCCAACCCCGACAAGGACGCCCGCGGTGTCGCCATCGAGGCGAACCTGGACAAGGGCCGCGGCGCCGTCGCGACCGTCCTGGTCCAGTCCGGCACGCTGCACGTCGGTGACGCGATCGTCGCCGGCACGGCCCACGGCCGCGTCCGTGCGATGTTCGACGAGCACGGCGAGAACGTCACCGAGGCGGGCCCGGCACGTCCGGTGCTGGTCCTCGGCCTGGCGTCGGTGCCGAGCGCCGGCGACACCTTCCTGGTGGCGCCGGACGAGCGGACCGCGCGGCAGATCGCCGAGAAGCGTGAGGCCGCCGAGCGCGCCGCCCTCCTGGCCAAGCGCCGCAAGCGCGTCAGCCTCGAGGACTTCACGCTCGCGCTCCAGCAGGGCAAGGTCGAGACCCTCAACCTGGTCCTCAAGGGCGACGTGTCCGGTGCCGTCGAGGCGCTGGAGGACGCGCTGCTCAAGATCGACGTCGGCGAGGAGGTCGAGCTGCGCGTCATCCACCGCGGTGTGGGTGCCATCACGCAGAACGACGTCAACCTCGCGACGGTCGACAACGCCATCATCATCGGCTTCAACGTCAAGTACGCGGAGCGGGTGGAGGACCTCGCCGAGCGCGAGGGCGTGGACGTCCGGTTCTACTCGGTCATCTACCAGGCGATCGACGACGTCGAGGCCGCCCTCAAGGGCATGCTCAAGCCGGAGTACGAGGAGGTGCAGCTCGGTACCGCCGAGGTGCGCGAGGTGTTCCGCTCCTCCAAGTTCGGCAACATCGCCGGCTCGATCGTCCGGTCCGGGGAGATCCGTCGCAACACCAAGGCGCGGGTGCTCCGGAACGGCAACGTCATCGGCGACAACCTCACCATCGAGTCGCTCAAGCGGTTCAAGGACGACGCCACGGAGGTCCGCGAGGGCTTCGAGTGCGGTATCGGCCTCGGGTCGTACAACGACCTCACCGAGGGTGACGTCATCGAGACCTGGGAGATGCGCGAGAAGCCTCGCGCCTGACCAGCAGCGTGACCCGCGGGTCTGCCCCCACGCCGGTGTGCGTGGGGGCGGGCCCGCGGCCGTCTGCCCGCCGTCCGTGCGGGCTTCATGGAGGAGCAGACATGGTGGACCACCCGCGGGCGCGCAAGCTCGCCGACCGCATCCAGCAGATCGTCGCGCAGATGATCGACACCCGCGTCAAGGACCCGCGTCTGGGCTTCGTGACCGTGACCGACGTGCGCGTCACGGGTGACCTCCAGCACGCCGACGTGTTCTACACGGTGCTCGGCGACGAGGACGACCGCGCGGGCAGCGCGAAGGCGCTGGAGAGCGCCAAGGGCCTGATCCGCTCCGAGGTCGGCAAGCAGACCGGCGTGCGGCTGACGCCGTCGCTGGACTTCCACCTGGACGCCGTGCCGGAGACCGCCGCGCACCTGGACGCCGCGCTGCTCGAGGCGGCGCGCCGGGACGCGGAGCTCGCGAGGCTCCAGGAGCAGGCGCAGTACGCCGGCGACGCGGACCCGTACCGCAAGCCGGTGGACGAGTCCGAGGGCGCCGACCAGGACGACGACGAGACGGACGCCGGGCCCACGGCCCGGTGATCCGGCGGTCCGGAAGACACGACGAGGTCGTCACCCCCGGGTGACGACCTCGTGGCGTTCCGCGGCTGGTCCGGTCAGCTCGCGGGCGTCAGTGCCGGCGCGGCAGCGGCCACCGGCGTCGCCACCTCGGCGCGGCCCGTGCCGCGGGGCATCGCGAGGGACGCGACCGCCGCGACCGCGATCACCGCCGCTCCGGTCAGCACGGCCGGCCGGAGCCCGGCGTCGAAGCCGTCGGGGGAGATCGTGCCGCCGGTTGCCGTGAACACCGCCGTCAGCACGGCCACCCCGAGCGCCACGCCGACCTCCCGCAACGTCGAGTTGGTCGAGGACGCGGTGCCGTGGTCGTCGGGCGCCATGCCCGCGAGCACAGCGGTCGCGCTGGGCGCGAACGTCAGACCCATGCCGACCCCCGCGAGCACCAGGCCCGGCACCAGCGCGCCGTAGCTGCCGTCCGCGGCGGCCACGGCCAGCCAGGCGAGCCCGGCGGACTGCAGCACCAGGCCGCCGGTCAGCAGCACCCGCACTCCGACGCGCGGGGCGAGCATGCCGGCGAGCGGCGCGACCACCATGGGAGCCGCGGTCCAGGGCAGCGTGCGCAGGCCCGCCTCCAGCGGGGAGTACCCCTGCGTGATCTGCAGGTACTGCGCGAGCAGGAACACCGCGCCGAACGCGCCGAGCGAGAACGCGAAGCCCGAGACGTTGGCGACCGCGAAGCTGCGGGACCGGAACAGCCGCAGGGGGACGAGCGCGTGCAGCGTCCGGGCCTCGTGCCGGAGGAACAGCGCGAGGGCGAGCGCGCCGCCCACGATCGGGCCGAGGACGCCCGCGGACGTCCAGCCGTCCTCGTTGCCGTGCACGACGCCCCAGACGATCCCGAGCACGCCGATACCGGCCAGCAGCAGGCCGAGGACGTCGAGCCGCTGAGCGCGCCCCCGGGACTCGGGCAGCGCGCGCAGGACGAGGGGCACGGCGACGAGCGCGACCGGCACGTTGATCCAGAACATCGCCTGCCACGAGATGCCCTCGACCACCGCGCCGCCGACCACCGGGCCGAGTGCCACGCCGAGGCCCGAGACACCACCCCAGATGCCGATGGCCATCGCGCGGCGCGCGACCGGCACGGCGCCGGCCAGCAGGGTCAGCGACAGCGGCATGATCGCGGCCGCCCCGACGCCCTGGACGGCGCGCGCGGCGATCAGGAGGGCCGGGGTGTCGGCCAGCGCGGCGCCGATCGACGCGAGCGTGAACAGCGCGATGCCGCCGAGGAACGTGCGGCGGCGGCCCCAGCGGTCGCCGAGCGTGGCGGCGGTGATCATCAGCGTGGCGAAGGCCAGCGTGTAGGCGTTCACGACCCACTGCAGGTCGGTGAGCGTCGCGCCGAGCTCGGCCTGCAGCACCGGCAGGGCGCTGGTGACGACCAGGTTGTCGAGCGTGGCCATGAACATCGGCAGGGAGGCCGCGAGCAGCGCGACGCCGACGGGGACGGCCCGGCGGGTGGACGCGGGACGGCCGGCCGGCGGTCCGGCCGGCAAGGGGGTGCGGGTCTGCGTCGACATGACGGGCTCCTGTATGCATCGACTGATAACTTGGAGAGAGACGCTAGTTATCCGCTGATAACATGTCAACCATGACCGCCGTCGACGCCAGCACCGGACCGAGTCCCCGCGCCCCGCGGATGTCGGGGGAGCAGCGGCGGGAGCAGATCCTCGCCGCGGCCCTGACGGCGTTCGCCGAGGGCGGGTACGCCGGGACCAGCACCGACCAGGTGGCCCGCGCCGCGGGCGTCTCGCAGCCGTACGTGATCCGGCTGTTCGGGTCGAAGCAGCAGCTGTTCCTCGACCTCTACCGCGGGGTGTGCGCGCGGATCCTCGACGTGATGGGCGCCGTCGAGCCGGGCCCGGACGCGGCCGCCCGGGTGGGGAGCGCATACGTGTCCCTGATGGCCGACCGCCATCTGCTCCGCGTCCTGATGCACGGGTTCACCGCGGCCGCCGACCCCGCGATCGGGGAGACCGCCCGCCGCACGCTCGGGCAGGTGTTCGCGCTGTTCCGCGAGCGGGTCGAGGTGCCGGAGGGCCCCGACGCGGACGCGGACGCGGACGCGGCGGCCGACGAGGCCGCCCGCCGGTTCGTGGCGGACGGCATGCTGATCAACGTGCTGCTCGCGTCCGACGCCTTCCGTCACACGCACGAGGAACCGGGCATGGACGCGTTGCTGTCCTGCCTGGGCGAGCAGGTGCTCGCCGTCACGGGCGCCGAGGTCGGACGGTGAGCGCACCGCAGGACGCGCCGCAGGGTGCCCGCGCCGACCGGCCCGCCCGCGACGGGCGGCCCGTCCGCGCCGAGCGGCCCGCCCGCCCGCGACGACCCACCGCGCCCGACGGCCTGCTGGTCGTCGACAAGCCCGCGGGGTGGACCAGCCACGACGTGGTCGCGAGGGCGCGCGGTCTGGCCGGGACCCGGAAGGTCGGGCACGCGGGCACCCTCGACCCGATGGCGACCGGCGTGCTCGTGCTCGGTGTCGGCCGGGCCACCCGCCTGCTGACCTACGTGGTGGGCGCGGACAAGGAGTACACGGCGACCGTCCGGCTCGGCGTCGCCACGACCACGGACGACGCCGAGGGCGAGGTGCTGGCGCGCGCCGACGCCTCCGGGGTGACCCGGGCCGCGCTCGACGCGGGCGTCGCGGACCTCACGGGTCCGATCAGCCAGGTGCCGAGCGCCGTCAGCGCGATCAAGGTCGACGGGCAGCGCGCCTACGCCCGGGTCCGCGCGGGGGAGGACGTGGAGCTCGCCGCGCGGCCCGTGACGGTCGCGCGGTTCGACGTGCACGACGTGCGCCCGGTCCCGGACGCCGACGGTTCCGGCCTGGCGGTGCTGGACGTGGACGTCACGGTGGTGTGCTCGTCCGGGACGTACATCCGCGCCCTCGCGCGGGACCTCGGCCGGGTGCTGGGCGTGGGCGGCCACCTGACCGCCCTGCGCCGGACCCGGGTCGGCGGCTACGGCCTGGACGTGGCGCGGGACCTGGAGCAGCTGGACGCCTGGCCGGCGGACGTGCCGCTGGACACGCTGCCGCTCGCGGACGCCGCCCGCGCCACGTTCCCGGTGCGCGAGCTCACCGAGGCCGAGACGCGTGCGTTGTCCTACGGGCAGCGGATCCCCGCGACGGGGACGGCCGCGGGCGTGACGGTCGCGGCGCTGTCGCCCGACGGGGTGCTGGTCGCGCTGCTGGAGGACCGCGGGCCGCACGCCCGCCCCGCCCTGGTGTTCGCCGCCGCGTCGGCCTGACCGGCGCCCCAACCGCACCGGCCGACCCGTCCACCCACCGACCCATCCCGGCACCGCACGCAGAGTGGAGCGTTCGGCCCGACACGCTTCGGCGTGTCCGGCAGAAGTCTCCACTCGGCGGTGATGGCGGTGCTGAGGCGGTGGTGCTGGGACCGTTGATCGTCACCGCTACGGGGCCGGGGGCGCGCAGGGCACCGTCCGCGGCGTGGCAGGCTTGTCCCCGCGCCGCGGGGGACCGCGGCGCACGGAGCGCGCCGCGAGGCGCCGGACCGACGGGAGTGCGAGTGCATCGCTGGACGGACCTCGCGCAGGTCCCCGCGGACTTCGGGCCGTCGGTGGTGACGGTCGGCAACTTCGACGGGGTGCACCGCGGTCACGTCGGGGTGCTGACCCGCATGGTGGCGGACGCCCGGGCGGCGGGTGCGCGGTCGGTGGCGGTGACGTTCACGCCGCACCCCCAGCAGGTGCACCGGCCCGAGCAGGCGCCCCCGCTGCTCACCGGCGACACCGACCGCCTGGAGCTGCTCGAGCAGACCGGCCTGGACGCGGTGCTCCTGCTCACCTACACGCTGGAGTTCGCGCAGCAGACGGCCGAGGAGTTCGTCCGCCGGTACCTGGTCGAGGGGCTGCGCGCGCGCACCGTCGTGGTGGGCCGGGACGTGCGGTTCGGCCGGGGCAACGCCGGTGACCTCGCGACGATGGTCGAGCTGGGGGAGCGGTTCGGCTTCGCGGTCGAGGTCATCGAGGACGTCGCACCCGACGGCGGGGACGAGGGCGCGGCGGGCGCCGGCCCCGCCGACCCGCTGGCCGACCCGCTGCGCCGGCGCTGGTCCTCGACGTGGGTGCGCGAGCTGCTCGCCGCGGGCGACGTCCGGCAGGCAGCGCGGGTGCTGGGCCGGCCGCACCGGATGCGCGGCACCGTCGTGCACGGCGACAAGCGCGGCCGGGACCTGGGCTACCCCACGGCGAACCTGTCGCCGGACTCGGCCGGCATGGTGCCCGCGGACGGCGTGTACGCGGGCTGGCTCCGCCGCCCCGGGGTCGAGCCGGGCGCGCCCGACGCGGTGCTGCCCGCCGCGGTGTCGGTCGGCACCAACCCCACGTTCGACGGGGTGCAGCGCCGCGTGGAGGCGTACGTCCTGGACCGCACGGACCTCGACCTGTACGGCGAGGAGGTCGTGCTGGACTTCGTGGAGCGGCTGCGGCCGACGCTGCGGTTCGACTCGGTCGACGAGCTCGTCGAGCAGATGGACCGGGACGTCGAGGGCGTCCGCGGCGTGCTGCGCCCGGTCGCCGACCAGGCCGACCAGCAGGACTGAGGTCGGCTGCTAGACTCGGACAGCCGTCAGAACGGCCGCGGACCGAGAGCGCCCGGGTGGACCTGCCCCGGAGCACCGCGCAACGAGACAAACCGGGAGAGTCGTGCCCCTCGACAGTGCCACCAAGCAGTCCATCATGACCGAGTACGCCACCCACGAGGGTGACACCGGTTCCCCCGAGGTCCAGATCGCGATGCTCACGCAGCGCATCAAGGACCTGACCGAGCACCTCAAGACGCACAAGCACGACCACCACAGCCGCCGTGGGCTGCTGCTCCTGGTCGGCCAGCGCCGCCGGCTGCTCGGCTACCTGCAGAAGGTCGACATCAACCGCTACCGCAGCCTCATCGAGCGGCTCGGCCTGCGCCGTTGATCGCCTGACCAGCCCGGACCCCGATCGGGGTCCGGGCTGGTCCTGCGTCGGGGCCCCGCGTCCCGGCACGCACCACCGCACGACCCAGCACCACCCCAGCACCACCCAGCTCCATCCAGCACCACTTCTCACTCCGCGCCGGTCGACGCGTCCGGTCCTCGGTAGTGGCGCTCGGAACGCCTCGGCGCTCCGGGTACCTCGATCGAAGACCGCCGTGACCGGTCCGGCGCCTTCGAGACAAAGGAGGGCACCCGTGGAGGGTCCCGAGATCCAGTTCGCCGAGGCCGTGATCGACAACGGTCGCTTCGGCACCCGCACCGTCCGCTTCGAGACCGGCCGCCTGGCCAAGCAGGCCGCCGGTTCGGCCATGGCCTACCTCGACGGCGAGACCGCCCTGCTGTCCGCGACGACGGCGGGCAAGCACCCCAAGGACCAGTTCGACTTCTTCCCGCTGACGGTGGACGTCGAGGAGCGGCAGTACGCCGCCGGCAAGATCCCCGGCTCGTTCTTCCGCCGCGAGGGTCGCCCGTCGACCGACGCGATCCTGGCCTGCCGCCTGATCGACCGCCCGCTGCGCCCGCTGTTCGTCAAGGGCCTGCGCAACGAGGTCCAGGTCGTCATCACCGTCCTGGCGATCCACCCGGACGACGCGTACGACGTGCTCGCGATCAACGCGGCGTCCATCAGCACCCAGATCTCCGGCCTGCCGTTCTCCGGCCCGGTCGGTGCCGTGCGCATCGCGCTGATCGACGGCCAGTGGGTCGCGTTCCCGCGCTACACCGAGCGCGAGCGCGCCACGTTCGAGATCGTCGTGGCCGGCCGTGTCGTCGGTGACGACGTGGCGATCGCCATGATCGAGGCCGAGGCCCCGGAGAAGTCCTGGAACCTCATCAAGGACGAGGGCGGCGTCGCCCCGACCGAGGCCGTCGTGGCCGAGGGCCTGGAGGCGTCCAAGCCGTTCATCCGCGCCCTGGTCGAGGCGCAGCAGCAGCTCGCCGCGCAGGCCTCCAAGGAGACCCGCGACTTCCCGACGTTCCCGGACTACCAGCCGGACGCGTACGAGGCCGTCGAGGGTGCCGCCCAGGCGAAGATCCACGAGGCGATGCAGATCGCGGACAAGCAGACCCGCGAGGGCCGCCTCGACGAGATCAAGGCCGAGGTGCTCGACGAGCTCGCCGCGTCCTTCGAGGGCCGCGAGAAGGAGCTGTCCGCCGCGGTGCGTGCGGTGACCAAGAAGGTCATCCGCCAGCGCATCCTCACGGACGGCTTCCGCATCGACGGCCGTGGCCTGCGGGACATCCGCACGCTGTCGGCCGAGGTCGAGGTCCTGCCCCGCGTGCACGGCTCGGCGCTGTTCGAGCGCGGCGAGACCCAGATCCTGGGTGTCACCACGCTGAACATGCTCCGCATGGAGCAGCAGATCGACTCGCTGTCGCCCGAGACGCGCAAGCGCTACATGCACAACTACAACTTCCCGCCCTACTCGACCGGCGAGACCGGCCGGGTGGGCTCGCCGAAGCGGCGCGAGATCGGGCACGGCGCTCTCGCCGAGCGCGCGCTCATGCCGGTGCTGCCGAGCCGCGAGGAGTTCCCCTACGCGATCCGTCAGGTCTCCGAGGCGCTGGGCTCCAACGGCTCGACCTCGATGGGCTCGGTCTGCGCGGCCACGCTGTCGCTGCTGAACGCCGGTGTGCCGCTGCGCGCGCCGGTCGCCGGCATCGCGATGGGCCTCGTGTCCGACACGGTGAACGGTGAGACCCGCTACGCGGCGCTGACCGACATCCTGGGCGCCGAGGACGCGTTCGGCGACATGGACTTCAAGGTCGCCGGTACCCGCGAGTTCGTCACGGCCATCCAGCTCGACACCAAGCTCGACGGCATCCCCGCCTCCGTGCTGGCCGACGCGCTGACCCAGGCCAAGGAGGCCCGCCTGGCGATCCTCGACGTGCTCAACGAGGCGATCGACGTCCCGGACGAGATGTCGCCGAACGCCCCGCGCGTCATCACGGTGAAGGTGCCGGTCGACAAGATCGGCGAGGTCATCGGCCCGAAGGGCAAGATGATCAACCAGATCCAGGAGGAGACCGGCGCCGACATCTCCATCGAGGACGACGGCACCGTCTACATCGGCGCGACCGACGGCCCCTCGGCCGAGGCGGCGCGGGCCGCGATCAACGCGATCGCCAACCCGCACATGCCGGAGATCGGCGAGCGCTTCGTCGGCACCGTCGTCAAGACGACCACGTTCGGCGCGTTCGTCTCCCTGTCCCCGGGCAAGGACGGCCTGCTGCACATCTCGCAGATCCGTCGCCTCGTCGGCGGCAAGCGCGTCGACAAGGTCGAGGACGTCCTCGGCGTGGGCCAGAAGGTCCAGGTCGAGATCGGCGAGATCGACCCGCGCGGCAAGCTGTCGCTGCACGCGGTCGTGGCCGAGGACGCCGAGGGCGGCGAGGGTGCGGCCGAGGCCGCCGCTGAGCCGGCCGACGCCTGACGTGCCGCTGGACCTCCCTCTCGTCGCGCCCGGTGACCCGGGCAGCGACGTGACCGCCGGGCAGGCGGGCGACGGCGACGTCCGTCGCTCCGTCCTGCCCGGCGGGGTCCGCCTCCTCACGGAGCACGTCCCCGGGATGCGGTCCGCGTCCGTGGGGGCGTGGGTCGGCGTGGGTTCCCGGGACGAGAGCGACGGGCACCACGGCTCGACGCACTTCCTCGAGCACCTGCTGTTCAAGGGCACCGCGCGGCGCACGGCGATGGACATCGCCGAGGCGTTCGACGAGGTCGGCGGCGAGGCCAACGCCGCCACGGGCAAGGAGCACACCTGCTACTACGCCCGGGTCCTGGACGAGGACCTGCCGATGGCGGTCGACGTCATCGCGGACATGGTCACCTCGGCGCGGCTCGACGCCGACGAGCTCGAGACCGAGCGCGGCGTGATCCTCGAAGAGCTCGCGATGAACGACGACGACCCGAGCGACGTCGTGCACGAGCGGTTCGCGACGGTCGTCCTGGGCGACCACCCGCTCGGCCGCCCGATCGGTGGCACGCCCGAGACCATCCGGGCCGTGCCGCGGGACGCCGTCTGGGAGCACTACCGGCAGCACTACCGGCCGGCCACGCTCGTCATGACGGCCGCCGGGAACGTCGACCACGACGCCCTCGCGGCGCAGGTGGCCCGCGCGCTGACCGACGGCGGCTGGACGCTGCCCGAGGGCGACGCGCCCGCCGGCCGCCGGGACGTCCGGGACGCGGTCGCCGTGACGGCGCAGGCCGAGCGGGTCACCGTGCGGCGCTCCACCGAGCAGGCGAACGTCATCGTCGGCGGCACCGGCCTCACGGCCACGGACCCCCGGCGGTTCACGCTCTCGGTGCTGAACGCGGCGCTGGGCGGCGGCATGTCGTCGCGGCTGTTCCAGGAGATCCGCGAGAAGCGGGGCCTGGCGTACTCGACGTACTCGTTCGCGTCCGGCCACGCCGACACGGGCGTGTTCGGGCTGTACGCCGGCTGCGCGCCGGGCAAGGTCGACCAGGTCACGGACCTGCTCGTCGCCGAGCTCGAGCGCCTCGCGGACTCGGGCCTCACCGACGCCGAGCTGCGCCGGTCCGTCGGGCAGCTGTCCGGCAGCCTGGTGCTCGGCCTCGAGGACTCCGGCTCCCGGATGTCCCGGCTCGGCAAGTCCGAGCTCGTGCACGGGGAGCTGCTGTCCACGCAGGAGTCGCTCGACCGCGTCCGCGCGGTCACGGCGCGCGACGTCCAGGAGCTCGCCGCCGACCTCGCGTCGCGGCCGCGCTCGGTGGTGCGCGTCGGCCCCTTCGGGGACTGAGCCACCCGCGGGTCCACCGGCCCGCACGACCGACCAGGAGCCGGGTCCCCGTCGCGGGGCCCGGCTCCTGGCGTCCGCGGCCGATCCGGGCCGGAGGTCCCGTTCCCCGCGGCGACCCCCGGGCGGATCATGGACGCATGGCCGCCGTCACGCTCACCCGCCGCTCCGTCGCCGTCGCGCCCCGCTCGCCGGGGCTGGTGGAGGCGCTGTGGGCGGCGCGGGGTCCGCACGGCGCGCCGCCGCGCGTGGCGCTGCCCGACGGGCGCCCGGCGGCCGTGGTCCGCATGGGCGGGCCGGTGCGGTGGGTGGACCCGCTCACCCGCGAGACCGAGGTGATCGGCAGCGTGCTGCGCGGGCCGCGGAGCGTGCCGCAGGTGGTGCTCCCCGACGACCCCGCCGCCCCGTCGTGGGAGGTCGGCGCCCGGCTCGCCCCGTGGGCGCTGTCCGCGCTGCACCCCGGCGGGTTCCTGGTCGACGACCACCGGCCGCTGGGCGAGGCGCTCGGGCTGGGCGAGGGGGTGCTCGAGGACCGGCTGGCCGCGGCCTGGGCGGCCGCGACGACGCCCGGCGGGGACGAGGACGCCGGTGCGCGGGCCGCGGCGCGGGAGCTGGAGGAGGCCCTGGTGGGCGCGGTGCGCCGGCCCGTGCCCGTCGGCGACCGGGACGACCTGGACCGCGTGGTGCGGCTCGCGGACGACGAGCGCGGCCTGCTCCGCTCGATCGACCTGGCCCGCTCCGTCGACCGGTCGCTCGCCTCGCTGCACGCCCTGACGACCCAGCACCTCGGCGTCACGCCCGCCGCGTTCCTGTCCGCGGTGCGGATGTGGTGCGCGGTCCGCGAGCTCGGCGTCGACGACCGCGGGGACGCCCTGCGCGTGGTCGCCGTGCTGCGTGCGTACTGCGACGCCGGGTACCCGCAGCGGGAGGTGGAGCGGTTCACCGGTCTGAGCGCGCTGGAGCTGCGCCGGGCCGTGCGCGGCATGGAGGAGGTGCTGGCGACCGTCTAGGGTGACGTCCCGTGACCTCACCTGACGGCAGCATCGACTCGACACCGGTAGCCGTGCTCGGCGCGGCCGGACGCATGGGCCGCGCGGTCGTGGCGGCCGTCGAGGCGGCGCCGGACCTGGAGCTGGTGGCCGCCCTCGAGCACGGCGACGACGTCGGCGCGGTCGCCGCGACGGGCGCACGGGTGGCCGTCGACTTCACCGTCCCCTCGGTCACCGAGGCGAACGTCCGGTCGCTCGTGGCGCAGGGCGTGCACGTCGTGGTCGGCACCACCGGCTGGACCCCCGAGTCGCTCGGCCGGGTCGCCGCGGACCTCGAGCAGCGTCCGGGCGTCGGGGTGCTCGTCGCCCCGAACTTCGCGCTCGGGGCGGTGCTCGCGATGGCGTTCGCCGCCCGCGCCGCCCGCTGGTTCGAGTCCGTCGAGGTGGTCGAGCTGCACCACCCGGACAAGGTCGACGCGCCGTCCGGCACCGCGCGGCACACCGCGCAGGCGATCGCCCGCGCCCGCCGCGACGCCGGGCTCGGCCCCGTCCCCGACGCCACGGCCACCGCCCTGGACGGCGCGCGCGGCGCGGACGTCGACGGGGTCCGCGTGCACGCCGTGCGCCTGCGCGGGCTGGTCGCGCACGAGGAGATCCTGCTGGGCAACCCGGGGGAGCAGCTGACCATCCGGCACGACTCGTTCGACCGGGTGTCGTTCATGCCGGGCGTGCTGCACGCGGTGCGGACGGTCGGCGGGCGACCCGGGCTGACCGTCGGGCTCGAGCACTACCTGGACCTGGGCTGACGCGCGTGACCGGCCCCACGGACCCCGACCGGACCGGCGCATCCCACGGGCCCGAGCGGCCCGCGGGCGGGGAGCGCCGCCGACGGACGTCGCTGGTCGCGGCACTCGCGCTGACGGCCCTGCTGGCGCTCTACGTCTGGGTGGTCGCCGGCCGGGCGCTCGCGCTCATCCGGACCGAGGAGCCCGTCGGCATCGCGCTCGGCATCGCGTTCGCGGTGCTGCCGCTGCTGGTGCTCGTGCTCGTCGCCCGGGAGTGGCTGCTGGCGATCGACGTGCAGCGGATGGCCGACGAGCTCGCCGACCGGGGCGAGCTCCCGGTGGACGACCTGCCGCGCAGCCCGGGCGGCCGGATCGACCGGGCCGCCGCCACCGCCGCCTTCGACGGCGCCCGCGCCGAGGCGGAGGCCGCCGACCCGGACGACTGGGGCGCGTGGTACCGGCTGGCGTTCGCGTACGACGCCGCGGGGGACCGCCGGCGGGCCCGCGCGGTCCTCCGGCACGCCAGCCGCCTGCACCGCGGCCGCGGCACGGGCGCCCCGCCCGCCCTGTGACCGCCGCGCTGTGACCTCCAGCGCGGTGACCCCCCGCGCGGGGTCGCCTCAGGCCGGGGTCAGGTAGCGGGTCAGGGCGTCGGCGGGCATCGGGCGCGCGACGAGGTAGCCCTGGACCAGCGGGATCCCGGCCGCCCGCAGGGCGTCGAGCTGCTCGGGGGACTCCACGCCCTCCGCGACGACCGCCATGCCGCGGTCGGTCGCCATCCGGTGCACGAGCTCGACCAGCAGCGCGTCCATCGGGTCGTCGAGCATCCCGGCGACGACGGAGCGGTCGATCTTCACGACGTCCACCGGCAGGCGGGTCACCTGCCGCAGGCCGGACATCGCGCCGCCGAGGTCGTCCAGGGCGATCGGGACGCCGGCCGCTCGCAGCGCCCGCAGGGCCGGGTGGGCCCGCACGATCTGCGCCTCGGTCGCCGCCTCGGACAGCTCCAGGCGGACGGCGCCGGGCGCGGTGCCGGTCGCGGCCAGCACCGCCAGCACCCGCTCGGCGAGCTGGAGCTCGTCCAGCGCCCAGGGGGACAGGTTCACGTTGACGACCTCGGGCGCGCGGACCGCGGGGTCCGCCTGCCACGCGGCCAGGTCGCGGCAGGCCCGGTCCAGCACCCACAGGTCCAGGTCGAGCGCGCGCCCCGCCCGGGCGGCGCGGCCCAGGGGCTCGAGCGGGCCGCCCAGGGTGCCGTCGTCCGCGCGGCTGCGGAGCAGCGCCTCCACCTCGCGGACCGAGCCGTCCGCGGTCGCCGCGATGGGCTGGTAGTGCACCTCGAGACCCGCCCACGCCGCGGTCTCGACCTCGGGGGGACCGGTGTCGGCACCCGCGAGCCGGACGCGGTCGCCGCCGGACTTCTTGGCCCCGTACATCGCCAGGTCCGCCTCGCGCAGCAGCCGGTCGCTGTCGACCAGCGCCCCGGCGCCGATGGCCAGCCCCACGCTGACGCGCGAGTGCGCCGGCACGGGCAGCGCCGGGTCGTGCGCCGCGATCGCCGCGCGCAGCTGCTCGCCCAGGCCCAGGGCGTGGACCCGCCAGGTGTCGTCCGGCGTCTGCGGGGGCAGCAGGCGGGCGAGCGCGAACTCGTCGCCGCCGAGCCGGCCGACCACGTCCCCGGGCCGGGACGTCGCCCCGAGGCGTGTCGCCACCGAGTGCAGCAGCGCGTCGCCGAACGAGTGGCCCAGCGTGTCGTTGACCTCCTTCAGCCGGTCCAGGTCGAGGAAGGCCAGCACGACCGCACCGCGGCCGGACCGCGCCGCGTCGCACAGGTCACGCAGCCCGTCGACGAACCGCGCGCGGGACGTCACGCCGGTCAGGTGGTCGTGCGAGGCCTCGTGCGCGAGCTCCGCCGCGAGGGCCTCCATCAGCGTCGTCGGGTCGAGGATCCCGACCGGGGCACCGCCCGGGCCCGTGACGACCATGTCCGAGTAGCTGTCGCCCGCCGCGAGCCGCTCGGCCGCCTCCGTCAGGGAGGCACCGACGTCGACCCAGGGCACGTCCCACCGCGCGACGTCCGCGACCGGGCGCCGGGCCCACAGCGACCGCCCGAACCCGTACCGGCCGGTCATCGTCGTCAGGAAGTCCTTGCGGGCGACCATGCCGTGCGGGCCGCCCGCCTCCCGGGGCGCGACCAGCACGGAGGAGCCGGTCCACCGGCTGCGGAACCCCACGTCCACCGCCTCGCACGAGTCGGTGGGGGCGACGACGACGGGGGTGGACACGAGGTCGGCGAGCGCCCGGCCACGGTCGGCGCGCCGCCAGGGCGCGCGGGTCTGAGGGGCTGCCACGTCCGTGACCATCGCCCTCCGGCGCGCTGACCTGAGGCTCCGCCGCGCCCCGCCGCCGGGTGTTCGCCGGCCGTTCACCGGCCGCACCCGCCGGTCACCACGGCCGGGTGACGGCCTCACCCGTCCGCACCAGCGCGCCGGCCCGGGGTCAGATCGAGGCGCCCCAGAGGTGCTCGGTGATCTCGCGGGGGTCGTCCTCCTCGCCGAGGACCCGGCGCGCGCCGACGTCGCCGAGCCCCGCGGAGCCGAGGAACTGCTCGCGCGCCGTGTCGCCCTCGACGACCCAGGTCTGCACGCTCGTCGCGCGGTCCTCGTCGCGGAGCAGGTCGACCACCGCGGCCAGCAGGCGCGAACCGTGCCCGAGGCGCCGCTCGCCCGGCTCGACCTCGAGCGCCAGGATCTCCCCGCCGGGGGTGTCGTCGCCCGACCCGGGGGGCGCGGTGACGGGCACGACCGACGCGAACCCCACGAGCCGCGGGCCGTGGACGGCGACGAGCACGCGGTAGCCGCGGCCCGGCGGGGCGGTGATCGCGGTCGCCCACTGCTCGGTGAGCCGGGCGGGGTCGATCCGGTCCAGCACCCCGGCGCCCAGCGTCTCGCCGTGGGTGGCGCGCCAGGCGGCGAGCTGGACGGCGGCGATCGCCCGCTCGTCACCGGGGACGGCGGGCCGCACCGAGACGTCGGAGGTCGAGGGCAGGAGGGGTCCGGGCATGCGGGTCACAATGCCACGTAGCGGGTCTCGAGGTACTCCTCGATCCCGGCCTCGCCGCCCTCCCGCCCGATGCCCGAGTGCTTGACGCCTCCGAACGGTGCGCTGGCGTCCGACACCATGCCGCGGTTGACGCCGAGCATGCCGGCCTCGACCTGCTCGGCCAGGCGCATGACCCGGCCGACGTCGCGCGTGTAGGCGTACGCGACCAGCCCGTACTCGGTGGCGTTGGCCAGCCGGACGCCGTCCGCCTCGGAGCCGAACGTGACCACGGGCGCGACGGGTCCGAAGATCTCCTCCCGGACGGCGCGCGCGTCCTCCGGCACGCGGTCCAGGACGGTCGGCTGGTAGAAGTGCCCGCGCCCCGCGGGGCGCTCCCCGCCGGTCCGCACGCGGGCGCCCGCGTCCGCCGCCTCGGCGACCAGGTCGGAGACCCGCTCGACGGCGGACCGCTCGATCAGCGGGCCCACGGTCACGCCGGGCTCGGTGCCGTGTCCGACGACCAGGGCGTCGAACGCGGCGGTGAGCCGGTCGGTGAACTCCGCCGCGACGGACTCCTGCACCAGGAACCGGTTCGCCGCCACGCAGGTCTGGCCCGCGTTGCGCATCTTCGCGGCGACGGCGCCCTCGACGGCCGCGTCCAGGTCGGCGTCGTCGAACACGAGGAACGGCGCGTTCCCGCCCAGCTCCATCGACGTGCGCAGGATGCCGTCGGCGGCCTGCCGCAGCAGGGTCCGGCCGACCTCGGTGGAGCCGGTGAACGACAGCTTGCGCAGCCGCGCGTCGGCGAGCACCGGTGCGGTCAGGGCGCGGGACGAGGACGTGGGGACGGCGTTCACCACGCCCGCGGGCAGGTCCCGCGCGTCGAGCTCCTCGCGCAGCAGCTCCGCGAAGTAGGCGGTGGTCAGCGGTGTGAGCTGCGCCGGCTTGATCACCACGGGGCAGCCGGCCGCCAGCGCGGGCGCCACCTTGCGGGTGATCATCGCGATCGGGAAGTTCCACGGCGTGATGAGCAGGGCGGGGCCGACCGGCCGGCGCAGGACCAGCTGGTGGTGCGTGCCCGCCGGGGCGCGCCGGGTCAGGCCGTCGAGCCGGACCGCCTGCTCCGAGTACCAGCGCACGTACTCCGCGGCGTAGGCGACCTCCGCGCGGGACTCCGCCAGCGGCTTGCCGCCCTCGGCCGTGACCAGGGCGGCGAGGTCCTCGGCCCGTGCCGTCATGGCGTCGAAAACGGCCCGCAGCACGTCCGAGCGCGTCCGCGGGGACACGTCGCGCCACACCGGGAAGGCACGGTGCGCGGCGTCCAGGGCGGCGAGGCCGTCGTCCGGCGTCGCGTCCGCGACCTCGAACAGCACCTCGGTGGTCGCCGGGTCCGCCACGGGGAACGTGCCGCCGCCCGAGGCGTGCCGCCAGTGCCCGTCGATCAGCAGCCCCGTCGGGGTGTGCGCGGCGACGTAGGGCGGCAGCGGCGAGGACGACATGGGCCCAGTGTCGCGCTCACCCGGCGCTGCGGCACCCCCTGCGCCGCAGCGCCGTGCCGCGGGAGCCCGGCGCCGTGGCACGGTGGGGCCATGGCCGACCGCGCACCCCAGCCCGCACCCGAGCCCGCGCCCGACGCGGCGCCGTCCGTCCTGCCGGGCGCCGACCCCGCTCCGCCGGGCGCGGGGGCCGAGCGGCTGCCGGGGATCACCGACGTGCCCGGCGTCCGCGTCGGGCACGCGCAGCGCACCGGCGACGGGTGGCTCACCGGCGTCACGGTGGTCCTCCCGCCGCCGGGCACGGTCGCCGGGGTGGACGTCCGCGGCGGCGGGCCGGGCACGCACGAGACGGACGCGCTCGACCCGCGCACGCTCGTGCCGACCGCGGACTCCGTCGTGCTCACCGGCGGGTCGGCGTACGGGCTGGTGACGGCGCACGGGGTGCAGCGGTGGCTCGCGGAGCACGACCGCGGCTACCGCGTGGGGGAGGCGCCGGGCGAGGTGGTGCCGATCGTGCCGGCCGCCGCGGTGTTCGACCTGGGGCGCGGCGGGCGGTTCGACGCGCACCCGGACGAACCCCTGGGCTACGAGGCGGCGGTGGCCGCGGGGGCGAGCGCGGAGGGCGCGGACGTCGAGCGGGGTTCCGTCGGGGCGGGCACCGGGGCGGCCATCGCGATGCAGCGGCGCAAGGGCGGGGTGGGGACCGCCGCGGTGCGGCTGCCCGCCCCGCTGGACCACGTGGTCGTCGGGGCGCTCGCGGTGGTGAACGCCGCCGGGGTCCCGGTCGGCGCGCCGTGGCCCGACGCGCCGGTTCCCCCGGGGCAGCCCGGCGCCCCGGGCCGGCCCGGCACGACCGGCGAGCCCACCACCAGCACCGGCGCGCCGCTCAACACGACCGTCGCGGTGGTCGCCACGAACGCCGCGCTCGACCCCGCCGAGACGTCCCGCACCGCCACCGCCGCGCACGCCGGCCTGGCGCGCGCCCTCGACCCCGTCCACACACTCGTCGACGGCGACACCGTGTTCGCCCTCGCGACGGGCGCCGCGCCGCTGCCGGCGGGTCCGGCGGAGCGCGCCGCCCGGGTCGGTGCCCTGGTCCAGGTGCAGGCCGCGGCCGCCCGGGCCCTGGAGCTCGCCGTGATCGACGGGATCCGCAGCGCGCAGGGCGTGCGGACACCCCGGGTCGACCTGCCGGCGTGGGACGGTCCGCTGCCTACGATGGGGGCATGACGTCCGGCCTGCCCGACACCCGTCCTTCCGCCACGCCGTACGAGGAGCTGCTGCGCCTCGTGCTCGAGACGGGCACCCCGAAGGGCGACCGCACCGGCACCGGCACGCGCAGCGTGTTCGGCCACCAGATGCGGTTCGACCTGACGCAGGGCTTCCCGCTGGTCACGACCAAGCGCGTGCACCTGAAGTCGGTCGTGGGGGAGCTGCTGTGGTTCCTGCGCGGCGAGTCGAACGTGCGCTGGCTGCAGGCCAACGGCGTGCGGATCTGGGACGAGTGGGCCGACGAGGACGGCGACCTCGGCCCGGTGTACGGCGTGCAGTGGCGGTCCTGGCCCACGCCGGACGGCGGCACCATCGACCAGCTCGCGCAGGTCCTGGACGCGCTGCGCGCCGACCCGGACTCCCGCCGGCACATCGTCTCGGCGTGGAACGTGGCCGACATCCCGTCCATGGCGCTGGCGCCGTGCCACGCGTTCTTCCAGTTCTACGTGGCGGACGGGAAGCTGTCCTGCCAGCTCTACCAGCGGTCGGCGGACCTGTTCCTCGGGGTGCCGTTCAACATCGCGTCCTACGCCCTGCTCACGCACATGGTGGCCCAGCAGGTCGGCCTCGAGGTCGGCGACTTCATCTGGACCGGCGGCGACTGCCACATCTACGACAACCACGTGGAGCAGGTCCGCGAGCAGCTGACCCGCGAGCCGTACCCGTTCCCGACGCTGCGGCTGGCCAAGGCCGCCTCGCTGTTCGACTACACGTTCGAGGACGTCGTGGTGCTGGACTACCAGCACCACCCGGCGATCAAGGCGCCCGTCGCGGTCTGACCCGTCAGGGCATCCCGAGCCGGCGCAGCAGCGCGGCGGTCGCCGCGGCGAGCAGCACCACCACCACGAACGGCGCGCGCAGCAGCAGGGCGACCGCGGCGACGACCAGGGCCACGACCCGGGCGTCCAGGACCAGCGCGCCGTTCGACGTGCCGGCCTGCACCGCCACCAGGGCGGCGAGCAGCGCGGCCGTGACGAGCGCCGCGGTGCGGGTGACGCGCGGCCGGGCGAGCACCCGCTCCGGCACCACGTGCCCCAGCACCTTGGTCGCGAGCACGACGACCGACGCCGCGAGCACCGCCCACCACACCGCGACCCGGCTCACGGGGTCACCACCGGGGCGTCGTCCCGCCCGGCGCCGGGGCCGTCCGGCCGCTCCAGCGCACCGACGACGACGGCGAGCGCCGCGGCCGCCAGCACGGGCACACCCGCGGGGACCACGGGCGTGAGCGCCAGCGCGACGACCGCGGCGGCGACCGCGACCACCCGCACGGTCCGCACCTGCCGCGCGTCGGTCCCGGAGAGCCGCGGCCACAGCAGCGCGAGGAACGCCGCGCCGGCCGCGGCGTCCAGCCCGTAGCGGCGCGGGTCGCCCAGCGCGTCGCCCAGGAGCGCGCCCAGCAGCGTGCAGGCGTTCCACAGCACGAGCACCCCGACCCCGGTCCACCAGAACCCCGCGCGGGTGGCCGCCCGGGTGGGCTGCGCGGTGGCGACGGCCGTCGACTCGTCGATCGTGAGGTGCGCCGCCAGCAGCCGCCGCCAGCCGTGGGCCCCGAGCAGGGGAGCGACCTGCACGCCGTACAGGCCGTTGCGGGCACCGAGCAGGCCGGCGGTCGCCACGACCGCCCCGACGGCTCCGCCGGCCCCGATCACGCCGACGGCGGCGAACTGGGAGCCGCCGCTGAACATCAGCAGGCTCAGCGCCATCGTCTGCGGCAGGTCCAGGCCCGCGGCGACCGACAGCGCACCGAACGAGACCCCGTACAGGCCCGTGGCGACGGAGACGGACAGCGCGGTCCGGACCGCCGCGCGGACGGCCGGGTCGGGGGCGCGGCCCGTGCGGAGCGGAGGCAGGGGAGACACGGCGACGAGCGTAGGACGACGGACCGACGTCCCGGCGGGCGTGCCCGGATGCTGTCCGCCGCACGGCCTGCCGGTGGACGGGTCGAACCGCAGGTGAACGCGGCGGGAAGGCTCGCGGAACGTCCCCGCGGAACGCTCCGATCTGCTCGATCCGGGTGGCGGGAGCGGCGCAGAGTGTGCAGGGCCGCGACGGAGCGGTCCGCCCGCCACCTGCCCCCTGAACGAAGCGGATCTTCCCCCGTGTCCACTGCTGACGTCCTCGCCCCGCCGCCGGCGGCCGTGCCCTCGGGCACGAGCCCTCGCCGGCGCGGGGCCCTGCAGCAGCGCCGCCGCCGGTCGGCCCTGCTGTGGTTCCTCCTGCTCGCCGGGCCGAACGTGGCCCTGCTGCTGGTGTTCGTCTACCGGCCCCTGCTGCAGTCGTTCTACCTGTCCACGCTCCAGTGGAACCTCGGCTCGCCCGTCGCCCGCCAGATCGGCCTCGGCAACTACGTCGAGCTGTTCAGCTCCCGCGGCTTCGGTCAGATCGTCGGGACGACCGTGGTGTTCACCGTCGCGACGGTCGGCGGCGCGATGCTCCTCGGCCTCGGCCTCGCGGTGCTGCTCAACCAGAAGCTGCGGGGGCGGGGCTTCGCCCGGACCGTGGCGTTCGCGCCGTACGTGCTCTCGGGGTTCGCGGTCGGGATCCTCTGGCTGTTCATCTTCGACCCGCGGTACGGCCTCATGCGCGAGGTGCTGAGCTGGGTCGGCGCCACCTCGCCGCAGTGGTACACCGAGCGCCCCTGGCCGCTGGTCATGGTGATCGTGGTCTACCTCTGGAAGAACCTCGGGTACGTCGCCCTCATCTACCTGGCGGGCCTGCAGTCCGTCCCGCAGGACCTCAAGGACGCGGCCGCCCTCGACGGCGCGTCGTCCTTCCGGACGCTCCGGTCGATCATCCTGCCGCTGCTCACGCCGACGTCGTTCTTCCTGCTGGTCACGATGATGCTGGCCTCGCTGCAGTCCTTCGACATCATCAAGGCGATGACGCAGGGCGGGCCGCTGGGCTCCACCACGACGCTCATGTACTCCGTGTACCAGGAGAGCTTCGTCAACGGCCGCGCCGGGTACGCCTCGGCCGTCGCCACCGTCCTGTTCCTCGTGCTGCTGGCGGTCACCGCGGTGCAGATGCGGTTCGTCCAGCGGAAGGTCCACTACGCATGAGCGTCCTGACCCCCCGGCGCCCGGCCACGCAGACGCCGCCCGCACGTCGCCAGCTACGTGACGATGATCCTGGCGACCGTCGTGCTCGGCGCCCCGCTGCTGTGGCTGCTCCTGGCGAGCCTGAAGACGCCCGCCGAGCTCTACCAGTTCCCCGTGCAGTGGCTGCCGGGCGCGCCCAGCCTGGACAACTACGCGCAGGCCGCGCAGACCGTGCCGCTCGGCCGGCTGCTCGCCAACAGCGTCGGCCTGACGGTCGTCGGCGCGGGCCTCAAGGTCGTCCTCGGCCTGACGTGCGCGTACGCGCTGGTCTTCCTCGACTTCCCGTTCAAGAAGGTCGTGTTCGGCCTGGTCATCGCCACCCTGATGATCCCGCCGCAGGTCACGATCATCCCGAACTACACCCTGGTCGCCGACCTCGGCTGGCTGAACACCTACCAGGGCATCCTCGTGCCCGGCCTGGCCAGCGCGTTCGGCACCTTCCTGTTCCGCCAGCACTTCCTCACGCTGCCCACCTCGATCCTCGAGGCGGCGGAGCTGGACGGCGCCGGGCACTGGCGCAAGCTCTGGCGGTTCGTCGTCCCGATGAGCGCGCCCACGATCGCGGCGGTCACCCTCGTGTCCGTCGTCACCGAGTGGAACGACTACCTCTGGCCGTTCCTGGTCATCGACCGCGCCGACAAGATGACGCTGCCGATCGGCCTGACCCTCCTGCAGAACATCGACGGCCTCACCAACTGGGGCGTGCTGCTGGCCGCCACGGTCGTCGTCACGCTGCCGATCCTCGTCGTCTTCCTGGTCCTGCAGCGCCGGCTCGTCGCCGGCCTCACCGCGGGGGCCGTCACGGGCTGACATCCCCTCAGCACCCCACCCCCCGCACCCCCGAGACGTGGCCGGTCCGCCGGCCGCCTGAGACGGCCGCGCCCCCGCGCGCCCGTCAGCCGAGCACCGCACCGCGGTGCACGACCCCCCGAAGGAGCACCACCGTGTCCCACCCCCAGAGGCGTCGTCGCGGGCTTCCCGCCCTCGCCGCTGTCGTCGCCGGCACGACCCTCGCCCTCACCGCGTGCGGCGGCCCGAGCACCGCCGCGAGCGGGTCGGAGGCGTCCGAGTCGACGGACTCCACCGACTGGTCGCAGGTCGAGCCCGCCTCCGAGATCACCTGGTGGAGCAACCACCCCGGCCAGTCCCAGGCGGTGGAGGAGCAGCTCATCGCCGCGTTCGAGGCCGAGAACCCGGACATCAAGGTCAACCTGGTCACCGCCGGCGCCAACTACGACGAGGTCGCCCAGCGCTTCCAGGCCGCGTCGCAGACCGACGAGAAGCCGGACCTGGTGATCGCGTCCGACGTGTGGTGGTTCCGCTACCACCTGAACGACCAGATCATGCCGCTCGACGACGTCTTCGAGTACCTGGACGCCGACGCCGAGGACCTGCAGCCGGGCCTGTACGGCGACTACGAGTACGACGGCCAGCACTGGGCCGCCCCGTACGCGCGGTCGACGCCGCTCTTCTACTACAACAAGACGATGTGGGAGGCCGCCGGCCTGCCCGACGAGGGCCCGGAGACCTGGGAGCAGCTCCAGGAGTGGAGCACCGCGCTCGAGGCCCAGGTGCCCGAGGGCGGCTCGCCGTTCGGCCTGAGCCTGGGCACGTCCTGGTCGGCCTGGTGGTTCGAGAACATGATCTGGGGCCAGGGCGGCCAGTACTCCGACGAGTTCGAGGTCACCCTCGACTCCGAGGAGGCGCTCGCGGGCGGAGAGTTCCTGCGCGACCTGTTCCACGGGGACCAGGCCATCGCCACGGTCTCCGCGGACGACTCGATGACGGACTTCGCGTCGGGCCTCATCGCCTCGACCATCGGCTCCACGGGCTCGCTCAAGGGCGCGCTCGACGCCGCGCAGTTCGAGGTCGGCACGGCCTACCTGCCCGACGGCCCCCAGGGCGGCGGCACGCCCACCGGCGGCACCGGCCTGGCGATCTCCTCCTCCAGCACCCCCGAGGAGCAGCTGGCGTCCGCGATGTTCCTGGAGTTCCTCACGAACACCGAGAACACCGCCACCTTCTCGCAGGCCACCGGCTACATGCCGGTCCGCACGTCGGCCGTCGAGTCCGACACCATGAAGGCCGTCTACGAGCAGTACCCGCAGTTCCGCACCGCGGTGGACCAGCTCGCCGAGAAGGCCCGCCCGCAGGACTACATCCGCGTGTTCGTCCCCGGCGCCGACGCGCTGCTGACCGACGCCCTGGAGCAGATCGTGCTGGAGGGCACCGACCCGGCCGCGGCGTTCGAGTCCGTCGCGCCGCAGATCGAGACGGCGTACCGCGAGAACGTGGAGCCGTACCTGTGACCGACGCCGTCACGACCGGGACCGGGGTCGCCCGCACGGGCGGCCCCGGCCTCGGGGTCCCCGCGGTCGTCGCGCACCGCGGGAACTCCGCGGTCGCGCCGCAGAACACCCTCGCCGCGTTCGAGGCCGCCTGGCGGGCCGGCGCGGCGAGCATCGAGATCGACATCCAGCTCAGCGCCGACGGGCACGTCGTGGTCATCCACGACGACACCGTCGACGCGACCACCGACGGCCAGGGCGTCGTCGCCGAGCTGGGCCTCGACGCGCTGCGGTCCCTCGACGCGGGCTCGTGGTTCGCCGCGGCCTACGCCGGGCAGCGCGTGCCGACGTTCGCCGAGGTCCTCGACCTCATGGCCCGCCGCCCCGGCATCGACCTGCTGCTGGAGCTCAAGGGCCCCTGGACCGCCGAGCAGGTGCGGCCCGTCACCGACGCGATCCGCGCCGCGGGGCTGGCCGACCGGGTGATCGGGCAGAGCTTCTGGCCCGAGTCGGTGGAGGCGCTCGCGGAGGCCGACCCGGAGCTCCGCCGGGGGCTGCTGGTCTTCCAGGTCCCGGCCGACCCGGCCGAGCTGGTGCGGCTCTGCACCGACCTCGGCGTCATGACCTGCAACCCCTACGGGCCGCTGCTGGTCGAGCACCCCGACCTGGTCGAGCGGCTGCACGCCGCCGGCCTCCAGGTCATGGTGTGGACGCTGAACGAGCCGGAGCACTGGGCGGCCGCGACGGCGCTCGGCGTCGACGCGGTGATCACCGACCGCCCCGACCGGCTCGCGGGCTGGCTCGCCGCGCGCGCGTAGCCGCAGCAGCGTCCGACCGCCGCGCACCGCGTCCCCACCTCGGACGCGGTGCGCGGCGGCCGGGGGCGGGGCGGTACCGTGGGGGCATGCTCCCCGCCACCCCGTCGCGTCCGTTCGGCGCGGTGCTCACCGCCATGGTGACGCCGATGCGGGAGGACGGATCGGTCGACCTGGACGCCGCCGTCTCCCTGGCCACGCACCTCGTGGACCACGGGCACGACGGGCTGGTGCTGAACGGCACCACCGGGGAGTCGCCCGCGACGCACGCCCCGGAGAAGGCCGAGCTGATCCGCGCGGTCGTCGACGCGGTGGGGGACCGGGCGGCCGTGGTCGCCGGCGCGGGCTCCAACGACACGCTGCACGCCGTCCGGATGGCCGAGCAGGCCGCCGACGCCGGCGCGGACGGGCTGCTCGTCGTGAGCCCGTACTACTCGCGGCCCTCGCAGACCGGCGTGGTCCGGCACATCGAGGCAGTCGCGGACTCGACCCCGCTGCCCGTCATGCTCTACGACGTGCCGGGGCGCACCGGGGTGCGGTTCGCGCAGCCGACGCTCGACGCGCTGGCCGCGCACGAGCGCGTCGTCGCGATGAAGGACGCCACCGGCGACCTCTACGCGGCCGCGACCGCCGCCGCCCGCACGGGGCTGGCGTGGTACAGCGGGGACGACTCGCTCTACCTGCCGTTCCTCGCGCACGGCGCGGCGGGCATCGTCAGCGTGGTCGGCCACGTCGCCGGCCCGCAGCTCGCCGCGATCACCGCGGCGCACGACGCGGGGGACCACGCCCGCGCCCTGCAGATCTTCCTGTCGATCGCACCGGCGGTCGACGCGCTGAACGGCCAGGGGTTCCAGGCGGTCGCGGCCAAGGCCGCCGTCTGGTCCCTCGGTCTGATCCCGTCCCGGCACCTGCGGCTGCCCAACGTGGCCGCCACGGACGAGGACGTCGAGGCGGTGCGCGCGGGTCTCCGTGCGGCCGGTCTCGCGGACGTCCTCGCCACTGCGCCGTAACCGACCAGGAGAAGAATGTCCCACCCGCACCCTGACCTCGCCCTGCCGCCCGCCCTGCCCGAGGGCGGTCTGCGGATCGTGGCCCTCGGTGGCCTCGGCGAGGTCGGCCGCAACATGGCCGTCCTCGAGTACGACGGCCGGCTGCTCATCATCGACTGCGGCGTCCTGTTCCCCGAGGACCACCAGCCCGGCGTCGACCTGATCCTGCCGGACTTCGACTACATCGCCGACCGCATGGCCGACATCGACGGCATCGTGCTCACCCACGGGCACGAGGACCACATCGGCGCCGTCCCGTACCTGCTTCGCCTGCGCAAGGACATCCCGCTGATCGGCTCGCAGCTGACGCTCGCGTTCGTCGAGGCGAAGCTCAAGGAGCACCGGATCACCCCGCTGACCCTCGCGGTGAAGGAGGGGCAGACCGAGCAGGTCGGCGCCTTCTCGTGCGAGTTCGTCGCGGTGAACCACTCGATCCCGGACGCCCTGGCCGTGGCCGTGACCACGCCCGCCGGCACCGTGCTGCACACCGGCGACTTCAAGATGGACCAGCTGCCGCTGGACGGCCGCATCACCGACCTGCGCGCGTTCGCCCGCCTGGGCGAGAAGGGCGTCGACCTGTTCATGGTCGACTCCACCAACGCCGAGGTGCCCGGCTTCGTCGCCCCGGAGCGGGACATCGGCCCGGTGCTCGACGGGGTGTTCGCGACGTCCGCGCGCAAGATCGTCGTCGCGTCGTTCTCCTCGCACGTGCACCGCGTGCAGCAGGTCCTGGACGCCGCCGCCGCGCACGACCGCAAGGTGGCGCTCGTCGGCCGGTCGATGGTGCGCAACATGACGATCGCCGCGGAGCTCGGCTACCTCAAGGTGCCCGAGGGCGTGCTGGTCGACCAGAAGCGCATGGGGGACATCCGGGACGACGAGCTCGTGCTGATGTGCACCGGCTCCCAGGGCGAGCCCATGGCTGCGCTGTCCCGGATCGCCAACAACGACCACAAGATCTCGGTCGGCCTGGGCGACACCGTGATCCTCGCGTCGTCGCTCATCCCGGGGAACGAGAACGCCGTCTACCGCGTCATCAACGGCCTGACCCGGCTCGGCGCGCGCGTCGTGCACGGCGGCAACGCCAAGGTGCACGTCTCCGGCCACGCCAGCGCCGGCGAGCTCCTGTACTGCTACAACATCCTCAAGCCGCGCAACGTCATGCCGGTGCACGGCGAGGTCCGGCACCTCGTCGCGAACGGCGCGCTCGCCGTGAAGTCCGGCGTGCCGGCCGACCGCGTGGTGCTCGCCGAGGACGGCGTGGTCGTCGACCTGGTCGACGGGCGGGCCAGCGTCGTCGGCGCCGTGCCGTGCGGGTACGTGTTCGTCGACGGCTCCAGCGTCGGCGGCATCACCGAGGCCGACCTCAAGGACCGCCGGATCCTCGGCGACGAGGGCTTCATCTCGATCTTCGTGGTCGTCAGCAGCACCGACGGCAAGGTCCTGGCCTCCCCGCAGATCCACGCGCGCGGGTTCGCCGAGGACACCGCGGTGTTCGAGGACATCCTCCCCGAGGTCGTCGCCGCGCTCGAGGACGCCACCCGCGGCGGGGCCGTCGACACGCACCAGCTCCAGCAGGTCGTGCGCCGCGTCGTCGGCCGCTGGGTGTCGAACCGCCTGCGCCGCCGGCCGATGATCATCCCGGTGGTCGTGGAGGCCTGAGCCCCGCGCGACCCCGGCGCCCCGGCCCGGCCCCGCACGCCCCGGCGCGTGCGCGGCCGGGCCGTCGTCGTCCGTGCCGCGCGCGAGGTCGTCACTCGCGCACGAGGTCGTCACGCAGGACGGACGACCTCGGGCCGATGTGACGACCTCGGGGACCGGTCACGCGACCTCCGCGCCGCGGAACGCCGCCAGGCGCGCGTGCTCGGCGGCGACCGCCTCCTGGAGCCCGGCGTCCCACGGGACCCACGGGTCCAGCTCCAGGGCGAGCCGCCGGCCGCGCGCTCGCGGGCGCCACGTGCCGACGACGTCCCCGTCGGCGAGCACCGCGCCGGGCCGGCCGAGCACGGGCCACAGCGCCTTGTGCCGGTCCGGGTCGGTGACCAGCACGTGCCGGTCGCGGGCCTGCAGGAACAGGTCGTACGGGCCGAGCAGCCGGACGACCGGCTCGTCCCCGCCGCGGGCGGCGTCCTGCAGCGCGGGCAGGTCGCCGGCGAGCACCGCGACCTCGGAGCCGTCGAGCTCGACCGGGACCGCGTCGGCCGGCCACCTGCGCCGGACGTCCGCGGGCGGGGCGTCGAGGAACGCGGCCGCGTGCTTCGGGTCGGTCGGCCCCAGCAGGTGCAGCACGCCCCGGACGAGGTCGAACCTCCCGTCCGCGTCCGGTGCCTCGTCGGCCGGGCGCTCGACGACGCCGACCTGCCGCGCGGGGAACCGCGGCGCGCGGCGCAGCACCGGGGGAGACGTGTCGGGCTCCAGCTCGAGCCCGCCGTGCAGCGCGGCCAGCCGGAACGGCATCTCCCACATGTGCGTGACCCCGCACGACCGGCACCAGCGCAGGTACGGGTCCGGCAGCTCGCGGGTCATCCGGGTGGAGACGCCGCCCTTGTCGAGCGGCTCGTCGACGACCTCACGCATGGTCCGTGCCACGCGCGCCAGGGCGTCGAGCGGGCGCAGGTCCGCGGCGCGCAGCGGCTTCGCGGCGTCGTAGATCCGCTTGCCCGCGTCGGCGTCGGAGTACGGCCGCACCGCGCGCTGCACGGCGGGCAGGTCCGCCCGGCGGTAGGCGTGCGGGGCGCCCCGGACCGTCCAGGCGAGCGCGAGCGCGTCGTCCCACGCGTGCGCGGCGACGGGCACCCCGCGCAGCGCGAGCGCCCACAGCGCGCCGTCCGGGCCGGTGTCCTGCACCCCGAGGTCGAGCACGGCGGCGTCGGTGACGGCGCGGGCCGGGTCGACCGGGCGGTCGAGCTGCTGCACGCGCAGCCGGTGCCGGCGGACCTGGGCCGCGGTGACGACGGGGTTCCCCATGCGGCCCACCGTGCCACCGCGCACCGACACCGCGCTACGGCGTGGGCGCCGCCCCGAGCAGGGCGGGTCCGGCCGCCCGCAGCGCGGAGGTGTACCGGGCGGCGCGCTCGTCCGGGGTGCCGGGCAGGAGGCCGTGCAGCTCCAGCTCGACGAGCCCGTGCACGAGCGCCCAGAGCGTGAGCGCGGGCTCGCGGGCGTCGCCGGCGCGGCCGGACCCGGCCAGGAGCGCGGCGACGGCGTCGTGCAGCGCGCCGAACGTCAAGGAGTCCACGGCGGCCTCCCGCTCCGGGTCCTGGGCGCCCGCGCCCGCCGTGCTGAACATGACGCGGTAGAACTCCGGCTCGGCGAGCGCGTGCTCCCGGTACGCCAGGCCGAGCGCGAGCAGGTCGGCACCGGGGTCCCCGCCGCGCGGCGCGGCGTCGAGCCGGGCGGCGAACCGGGCGAACGCCTCGTCGCCGACCGCGTGGACCAGGGCGTCGCGCCCGCCGAACAGCGAGTACACCGCGGAGGCCGACGTGCCGGCGCGCGCCGCGACGTCCCGGACGGTGACGCCGGAGACCCCCCGCTCGGAGATGGCGGTGGAGGTGACCGCGAGCAGGCGCCGGCGCAGCGCCTCGTCGTGCAGCCGTGGACGTGCCATGCGGGGGAGTCTAGGGGCTTGACGGTGGTTCTCGAACGATGTTCCATAACAATGTTCGCGAACGCGAGGGGGTCGCCATGATCGAGCTCACGGACGCCGCACGCGTCACCGCCGGGGTGGTCGCCCTGACGATCGTCGCCATGGAGTCCGGCGGCTGGTTCCTGCTGCGCGTCGTCACCGGGCGGGAGCCGGCGACCGACCTGCAGCGCTCGTTCTACCGGGCGGGCCACGCCCACGCCGGGGTGCTCGTCACGCTCGGCCTGGTGTGCCTGCTGCTCGGGGAGGCGACGGACCTCACGGGCCTGTGGCGCTGGCTCGCGCAGACCGGCGTGCTCGTCGGGGCGGTCGCGCTGCCGGCCGGGTTCTTCCTGTCCGCCGCGGGCCGGGGCCGCACCCGGCCGAACCGCGCGGTGGTGCTGCTGCCCGTCGGGGCGGTCGCCGTCGCCGCGGGCGTGGTGACGCTGGGCGTCGGGCTCCTGACCGCCTGAGCCGCGCCGCCCTGCGCAGGGCCGGTGTGACGCCCGGCACCGACACGCGACCGCGGCGGGGCAGATCCGCGGGTCGCGGGGGCTCGGCGACTACCGTGAGGATCATGGCCGCCCGTCCGTCCTCCACCGCCACCCGTGCGGCGACGCCCTCCCGCTGCGGATCGTGCGCGGCATCTGGATGGGCGGCGCGCACGTGATCGGCGGTGCCGCCCGCAAGGTCGGGCACGGCGCCCGCGACCTCGACCCCGCCCTGCGCCGCGACGGCGCCGCGTTCTTCCTGCTCGCGCTGGCGATCGTCGTGGCGGCGCGCGAGTGGTGGGGCCTGGACGGCATGGCGGGCGACGCGGTGCACGTGGTGGTCGCCGGGACGTTCGGCCGGGTCGCCGTCGCGGTGCCCCTCGCCCTGGTCGCCGTGGCCGTGCGGCTCATGCGGCACCCCGAGCAGAACCAGGCGAACTCGCGGATCGGCATCGGCCTGACCGCCATCACGCTCGCCGCGTGCGGGCTGGTGCACGTGCAGCAGGACCTGCCGGCCCCCGCGAACGGCTTCGAGGCGGTCCGTGACGCGGGCGGCATCGTCGGGTACCTGGTCGGCACGCCGCTGGTCAGCCTGGTCACCGCGTGGGCGGCCGTCCCGCTGCTGGTGCTGCTCGCGTTCTTCGGGCTGCTCGTCGTGACGGCGACCCCCGTCAACCAGATCGGCCCGCGCCTGCGCGGCGTGTACGACCGGCTCACCGGGAACCACCGCGACGAGGAGCCCGAGGACGAGGACGCCCCGCTCGTCATCAACGCCGGCCACACCGCGGTCGAGGAGCCCCCGGCCAAGCCGCGGCGCTCGCTGCTGGGCCGCCGGAAGAAGGACCGCACCGAGGAGGAGCTCGAGGCCGACCGGCTCGAGGGCTACGCCGGTGACGAGGCCTTCGAGCGCGCCGCCTTCGTCGAGCGCGAGCGCCGCCGCCGCGAGGAGGAGGACGCCACCGCGGTCCTCGACCCGGACGACGTGGCCCCCGACGTCGACGCCGACGCACCGCGCCCGCCCACCGCGCCGACGCAGGCGGTCACGGCCGTCGGTGCGGCGGGGGAGGCGGCGCGCCCGGAGCTCGTCGCACCGCCGACCACCGGCGTCCCGCGCGGCGAGCAGCCGGTGCTGGGCGGCGACGTCCTCTACACGCTCCCGTCGGAGGACGCCCTGGCCAAGGGCGCGCCGCACAAAGTCCGGTCCGCTGCGAACGACCGCGTGGTCGAGGCGCTCACCAGCGTGCTCGAGCAGTTCGAGATCGACGCGCAGGTCACCGGCTTCACGCGCGGCCCCACGGTCACGCGGTACGAGGTCGAGCTCGGCAAGGGCATCAAGGTCGAGCGGGTCACCGCGCTGTCGAAGAACATCGCCTACGCGGTGGCGAGCGCCGACGTCCGCATCCTGTCGCCGATCCCCGGCAAGTCCGCCATCGGCATCGAGATCCCGAACACCGACCGCGAGACCGTCTCGCTCGGCGACGTGCTGCGGTCCAGCGCCGCCCGCCGCACCGAGCACCCCATGGTCATCGGCGTGGGCAAGGACGTCGAGGGCGGGTACGTCACCGCGAACCTCGCGAAGATGCCGCACCTCCTGGTCGCCGGTGCGACGGGCGCGGGCAAGTCCTCCTTCGTGAACTCGATGATCGTCTCGGTGCTGATGCGCGCCACGCCGGACCAGGTGCGCATGGTGCTCGTCGACCCCAAGCGCGTCGAGCTCACGATCTACGAGGGCATCCCGCACCTCATCACCCCGATCATCACCAACCCCAAGAAGGCCGCCGAGGCCCTGGAGTGGGTGGTCCGGGAGATGGAGGCGCGGTACGACGACCTCGCGATGTTCGGCTTCAAGCACATCGACGACTTCAACGTCGCCGTGAAGGCCGGCAAGGTGAAGCCGCTGCCCGGCTCGGAGCGGAAGATCGCGCCGTACCCGTACCTGCTGGTCATCGTCGACGAGCTCGCGGACCTCATGATGGTCGCCCCGCGCGACGTCGAGGCGTCGATCCAGCGCATCACCCAGCTCGCGCGCGCCGCCGGCATCCACCTGGTGCTCGCCACGCAGCGGCCCTCCGTGGACGTCGTCACCGGTCTGATCAAGGCCAACGTGCCGTCCCGCCTGGCCTTCGCGACGTCGTCGCTCACCGACTCCCGCGTGGTGCTCGACCAGCCCGGCGCCGAGAAGCTGATCGGCCAGGGCGACGCGCTGTTCCTGCCGATGGGCGCCGCGAAGCCGATGCGCACGCAGGGCGCCTGGGTGTCGGAGAGCGAGATCCACGCGGTCGTCGCCCACGTCAAGACGCAGCTCAAGCCGGTCTACCGCGAGGACGTCGCGGTCGTCGCCGCCAAGAAGCAGGTCGACGAGGACATCGGCGACGACCTGGACCTGCTGCTGCAGGCCGCGGAGCTCGTCGTGACGACGCAGTTCGGCTCCACGTCGATGCTGCAGCGCAAGCTGCGGGTCGGGTTCGCGAAGGCCGGGCGCCTGATGGACCTGCTGGAGTCCCGCGAGATCGTCGGCCCCTCCGAGGGGTCGAAGGCCCGCGAGGTGCTGATCACGCCCGACGACCTGCCCGGGACGCTCGCGATGCTCCGCGGCGAGCCGGAGCCCGCGGCCCCGGGCAGCGGCGGCGGGGCTGCCGCGGACGACCGGTACGCCGCGCCCGAGGGCCGGATGCCGGGGGAGCCGCCGGAGGCCGTCGACTACTTCGACGACGCCGACGACCTGCGCTGACGCCCGCCGGCGCGGTCCCGCGCACCGCCTGCCCGTAGGCTGTGGGGGTGAGCCGCCCATCGCCGATGAACGTCGCGAACCTCGTGACGGTGCTGCGCATCGCCGTGGTGCCGTTCTTCGCCTGGGCGCTGCTGATCGAGGGTGGCGACGACGTGGCCTGGCGGCTGGTCGCGACGGGCATCTTCGCCCTCGCGGCGGCGACCGACCGGCTCGACGGCTACCTGGCCCGGCGGCTCGGCCTGGTCACGGACCTCGGGAAGCTGCTGGACCCGATCGCCGACAAGGCCCTGATCGGCACGGCGCTCGTGGGGCTGTCGCTGCTCGGCGACCTCAGCTGGTGGGTGACCGGGGCGATCCTGGTGCGCGAGATCGGCATCACGATCATGCGGTTCTTCCTGTTGCGGTACCTGGTCCTGCCGGCCTCGCGCGGCGGCAAGATCAAGACCGTGCTGCAGTCCCTCGCCGTCGGGCTGTTCCTGCTGCCGCTCGACCACCTGCCGGTGGCCGTCCTCGTCGTGGCGAGCGTGCTCATGGGCGCCGCCGTGGTCGTCACCCTCGTGACGGGCCTGGACTACGTGCGGACCGCCGTGCGGGTGCACCGCGAGCACGTCGCTGGGACCGCGGCGCCGGTGCCGTCGCCGCGGTGACGGAGGCCGGTGCGGGGAGCGTCGCGGCGGAGCTGCTGACGGCGCTGGAGGACCGCGGCTGGACCGTCGCGACCGCCGAGTCGCTCACCGGCGGGCTCGTGGCCGCCACCCTGGTCGACGTCCCCGGGGCGTCCCGCTCCCTGCGCGGGGGCGTCGTCGCCTACGCCACCGACGTGAAGGGCTCCGTGCTGGGGGTCGACGCGGGGCTGCTCGCCGAGCACGGCGCGGTGCACCCGGAGGTCGCCCGGCAGCTCGCGGAGCGGGTGCGCGGCGTCATGGGCGCCGACGTCGGCCTGGGGACCACCGGGGTCGCCGGCCCGGACCCTCAGGACGGTCGGCCGCCGGGCACGGTGCACGTCGCCGTCGCGACACCCGCCGGCACCGTCGTGCGGACCCTCGCGCTCACGGGCGACCGGGCGGCGATCCGCACCGCGACCTGCGCGGCCGTGCTGCGCGAGGCGCTGGTGGCCGTGCGCGGCGACCACGACGGCGGCGCCCCGGGAACACGGCGGGACCCCGGCGCGTTGGGAAGATCGTGATGAACAGCAGGCCGTCCACCCGTCCAGGCGCTGCCCGTCGGGGCAGCGACATGTACGGTGGGAGCCTCCCCGAGCGGGGCCACAAGGGTGCCGCACTCGTCCGGACCGTCCCTGCGGGCGGACCGGCCGTGCGGCAGGAGCAGGATCGGGACTCGAGAGGGGGACGCCAGATGGTCGTATTGCGCCGAGAGATCGGTGACGTGCTGCGGGATGCCCGCCAGCGGCAGGGTCGCACCCTGCGCGAGGTGTCCTCCGCCGCCCGCGTGTCGCTGGGCTACCTCAGCGAGGTCGAGCGCGGTCAGAAGGAGGCGTCGTCGGAGCTGCTCGCGAGCATCTGCGACGCGCTGAACACGCCGATGTCGCTCGTCCTCCGTGAGGTCAGCGACCGCATCGCGGTGGCCGAGGGGCTGCTGATCCCGGACACGGTCCCGGTCGACCTCGCGTCGGCCCTCACCGGCCCGGACAGCGCCTGGAACCGCCGTCGCCCGGAGCTCACCCCGATCGGCTGATCCGCTCGCCGGTCCCACCCGAGCACCGTCCACGCCCGGTCGTGCCCGCCCTCGCCGGCGGAGCAGGCCGGGCGTCGGCGTGCCCGGGGACGGACGGTGGCCACGCCCGCCGGCGACCGGCGCCGACGCCGGTCAGGCGGGGGGAGCGCCCGCCGGCGGCCGTTGGCAGACGCCGCAGAAGTACGCCGGCCGTTCCGTGGGCGGCGTCCCCGCGAGGCCCCGCCGGATCGGCGCGCCGCACCGGCGGCACGGCTCGCGCAGCCGCCCGTGCACCCACGTCGTGCGGCCGCGGTACGTCTCCCCGGTGGTCGAGGGCGTGGACGTGCCCACCGACCGGAGCATGATCGCCCGGGCGACGCGGAGCAGCCGCCCCGGGTCGGGGACCTCGTCGGCCGGCGTCCACGGCCAGATCCGCTCCAGGAACAGCGAGTCGGCCATGTAGATGGTGCCGATGCCCGCGACGACCGTCTGGTCCAGCAGCACCTCGCACACCGGGGTCGCGCCGCGGGCGGCCCACCGGCGCAGCGCCTCCGGCAGCCCGGCGGTCTCGAAGTCGTCCGCGAGCAGGTCGGGTCCGAGGTGCCCGACGAGCGTGTGCTCGTCCCGGGTGGGCACCACGTCCAGCATCCCGATCAGCTCGCCGACCGCCGTCCAGGTGCTGTTGGCCAGCACCGCCCGGACCGCCGGGTTGGCGGCGCGGGCACCGGGGGAGCCGGTGCGGGCGATCCGCCAGGACCCGTCCATCCGCAGGTGGGTGTGCAGCGTCCGGCCGTCGTCGAACCGGGTAAGCAGGTGCTTGCCGTAGGACGCCGTGCCGAGCACGGTCCGGCCGACCAGGTCGACGGTGGCGGCCGTCGGCCAGCGCAGGTCCGCGCGGACCAGCTCCCGGCCGGCGAGCGCCTGGTCCAGGCGGGTGGCGGTGCGCCGCAGGATGTCGCCCTCAGGCACCGGCGGTCACCGAGCACCCCGCAGCCGCATGCCCCGTGGTGTCGGGGCGAACCCGACCAGGGTGAGCGCCCGGCCCAGCGCGGTCGTCTCCACGCCGCCGGACAGCAGCTCCTCACCGTCCCCGCGCACCAGCGTCACGCGCCCGAGCCGCCCCTCCCGCACCGCGTCGGCGAGCCGGTCGGCGGCGAGGCGCAGGACGGTCTCGTCGTCGCTGAACGTGAGCACGGTCCGTCCGCCCCGCTCCAGGTAGAGCGCGAGCTCGCCGTCGACGAGCACCACGACCGACCCGGCCTTCCGTCCGGGGCGGTGACCGGTGGGGGCGTCGACGCGCACCGGCCAGCCGAGCGCGGCGCCGTACGGGTTGGCGGGGTCGGTCGCGGCGAGCAGCACCACCGAGCGGTCGGCGTCCGCGGGCACGGACTGCTCCGCGATCCGCTCGAGCTGTCGGGCGTCGGCGCGCAGCTGGTCCACCGCCCCGGGCAGGGCGAACTGGGAGCCGCCGAGGTGCTCCACGAAGTACCCGCGCCGCACCTGCCCCGCCTGCTCCAGCGCCGCGAGCACCCGGTACACGGCCGCGAACTGGTTCGAGACGCCCTCGGCTGGCGCCACCGCCCGGGTGAGGACGCCGTGCCGGTCGAGCAGCTGCGCGGCGAGGGCGTGCGCGCGGCGCGTCGGATCGGGCTCGCGAGCGGACAGCACCGACCAGCGCCCGCCCGCCTCGCCGCCGACCGCCACCCCTCCGGCGGCGCCCAGCCCGGCCCCACCCCGCCC
>NZ_CABEGA010000043.1 GCF_901521055.1 Cellulomonas hominis
ACCTGGGTGACGTTCGGGGCCGGCTGGCTCGCGATCCTGGGCGTCCCGCCGTTCTCCGGCTTCTGGAGCAAGGACAAGATCATCGAGTCCGCGTTCGTCGTGCCGGAGGCCGGCGGGGAGTGGCGGGGCCGGGGGGTCGGCGGGGGGCGGGGGGGCGGGGGCGGGGGGGCCCCCCCCGCCCCCCCCCGCCCCCCGTCCTGCGGGACGGCCAGGCGCCGGGCCTCCGGGCTGCCCGGCACCGCCGCCGCCCCCGGGGGGGGGCGGCCCACCGGTGCCCCGTGGCGGGCGGTGCGGGGGGCCGGGGTCCGCGGTGCGGGCGACCGCGGCACGCTCGACGTGCGGGGGCCGCCCGGCGTGCGGGGCGGCGCGGGCTTGCGCGGGCTCGCGGGTGCGCGCGGGCCGTCGTCCTCGGGCGCGGCGCCGGAGCGGGGCGCGGCGGGGCGACGGGCGGCGGGCATGGCTCGATTGTGCCCCGCGGGAGGCGCCGGGCCCGGCAGGAGGCCCGGCCGTGTCCGGCGCGGACACACGATCCGCACATGCCCGTGCCGGTCAGGGCCGCCACCCCCGGACGCGCCGAAGGCCGGCGACCCCGCGGGGTCACCGGCCTCCGGTCGAGCCTGGGCTCAGGCCTTCCAGCGCGGGAAGGCGCTCGCGCCGGCGTAACGGCCGGCGTCGTCCAGCTCCTCCTCGATGCGGAGCAGCTGGTTGTACTTGTTGATCCGCTCGCCACGGGCCGGCGCACCGGTCTTGATCTGGCCGGCGTTGGTCGCGACGGACAGGTCGGCGATCGTGACGTCCTCGGTCTCGCCGGAGCGGTGCGAGGTCATCGTGGTGAAGCCGTTGCGCTGCGCGAGCGTCACGGCGTCCAGCGTCTCGGTCAGGGTGCCGATCTGGTTCAGCTTGACCAGCAGGGAGTTCGCGGCCTTGAGCTCGATGCCCTTGGCCAGGCGCTCCGGGTTGGTGACGAACAGGTCGTCGCCGACGATCTGCACCTTGTCGCCGATGGTGCCGACGAGCTCGGACCAGGAGCCCCACTCGTCCTCGGACAGCGGGTCCTCGATGGAGACCAGCGGGTAGTCGGCGACGAGCTGCTGGTAGAACGCGAGCATCTCGGCCGGCGCGAGGGCCTTGCCCTCGAACTGGTAGGCGCCGTCCTTGAAGAACTCGGTGGCGGCCACGTCGAGCGCGAGACCGACGTCCTTGCCGGGCACGAAGCCGGCCTTCTCGATCGCGACGAGGATCAGGTCCAGCGCGGCGCGGTTCGACTCGAGGTTCGGCGCGAAGCCGCCCTCGTCGCCGAGGCCGGTCGACAGGCCCTTGCTCTTCAGCACGGACTTCAGGGAGTGGTAGACCTCGGCGCCGGTGCGCAGGGCCTCACGGAAGGTCGGGGCGCCGATGGGGGCGACCATGAACTCCTGGATGTCCACGTTCGAGTCCGCGTGCGAGCCACCGTTGAGGATGTTCATCATCGGGACCGGCAGGACGTGGGCGTTCGGGCCGCCGACGTAGCGGAACAGCGGCAGGTCGGCCGAGTCGGCCGCGGCCTTCGCCACGGCGAGCGAGACGCCGAGGATGGCGTTCGCGCCGAGCTTGCCCTTGTTCGGGGTGCCGTCGAGCTCGATCAGGGCCTGGTCGACCAGGCGCTGCTCGGTGGCCTCGAAGCCGATGAGCTCGGGGGCGATCTCGTCGATGACGGCGTTGACCGCGTCCTCGACGCCCTTGCCCAGGTAGCGGCTCTTGTCGCCGTCACGGCGCTCGACGGCCTCGAAGGCGCCGGTCGAGGCGCCCGAGGGCACGCCGGCCCGGGCGATCGTGCCGTCGTCGAGAGCGACCTCGACCTCGACAGTGGGGTTGCCGCGCGAATCAAGGATCTCGCGGGCGCCGACGGCCTCGATGCTGGCCATGCGTGCTCCTTCGACAGTACGGGTGGGGTATGCGACCTCAGCCTAGTGCCGTCCGTCGCCGACGTCGGTGGGACCTTTGGCGAGCGGACGGTGAACCCCGCGTGGACGCGGGTCAGAGGGCCTGCACGATGCGCTCGACCTGGTCCTTGGCGTCGCCGAACAGCATCGCCGTGTTCTCGCGGAAGAACAGCGGGTTCTGCACGCCGGCGTAGCCGGTGGCCATCGAGCGCTTGAACACGACGACCTGCTTCGCGTGCCACACCTCCAGGACCGGCATGCCCGCGATCGGCGAGCCCGGGTCCTCCAGCGCGGCGGGGTTCACGGTGTCGTTCGCGCCGATCACCAGCACCACGTCCGTGCTGGCCAGGTCGTCGTTGATCTCGTCCATCTCCAGGACGATGTCGTACGGCACCCTGGCCTCGGCGAGCAGCACGTTCATGTGCCCGGGCAGCCGGCCCGCGACGGGGTGCACGCCGAACTTCACGTCCACGCCCGCGGCGCGCAGCCGCTGCACGAGGTCCGCGACCGGGTACTGCGCCTTGGCGACCGCCATGCCGTACCCGGGGGTGATGACGACACTGCCGGCGTTCTTCAGCATCTCCGCGACCTCCGCGGCCTGCACCTCGCGGTGCTCGCCGAGGTCGGCGGCCGCCGTGCTCACGGTGCCGCCCTCCGCGCCGAACCCGCCGAGGATCACGCTGACGAACGACCGGTTCATGGCCCGGCACATGATGTAGGACAGGATCGCACCGGAGGAGCCGACGAGGGCGCCGGTGACGATCAGCAGGTTGTTGCTCAGCATGAAGCCGGCAGCGGCCGCGGCCCACCCGGAGTACGAGTTGAGCATCGACACGACGACGGGCATGTCGCCGCCGCCGATGGCCGCGACCAGGTGCCAGCCCAGGGCGAGCGCCACGACGGTCATGAGGACCAGGGGCACGAGCGACGGGCTCGCGAGGAACCAGGCGAGCAGGCCGCCCGACACCACGAGGGCGCCGAGGTTCAGCCAGTTGCGGCCGGGCAGCGTCAGCGGCGCCGACCGCATCCGCGCGGACAGCTTGAGGTAGGCCACGATCGAGCCGGTGAACGTCACGGCGCCGATGAGCACGCCCAGGTAGACCTCGACCAGGTGCACCGCGTCCGCGTGCGTCTCGGTCAGGTAGGAGTTGAAGCCGACCAGCACGGCGGCGATGCCGACGAACGAGTGCAGCATCGCGATCATCTCGGGCATCTGCGTCATCTCGACGCTGCGCGCCCGCCACGTGCCGACACCGACGCCGATGACCAGCACCAGCGCGATGAGCAGCAGGGTGACGAGCGGGTCCCGCTCGGACCGGTCGAGGCTGAGCACGACCGTCGCGGCCAGGGCCAGGCCCATGCCCACCATGCCGAGGGCGTTCCCGCGGCGCGCGGTCTCCTGCTGGGACAGCCCCGCGAGGCTCAGGACGAACAGGACGGCGGCGACGAGGTAGACGCCCTGCACTGCGGAGGTGAGCATCTCAGGCCTCCTCCTTCCGGAACATCCCGATCATGCGGTAGGCCACGAGGAAGCCACCGAAGATGTTGATGGAGGCGACCGCGGCCGCCGCGAACGCCAGGGCGGAGACCACCCAGTCGTCGCTGCCGATCTGGAGCAGCGCGCCGACCAGGATGATCCCCGAGATCGCGTTGGTCTGGGCCATCAGCGGCGTGTGCAGCGAGTGGCTGACGTTCGAGATCACGTAGTAGCCGACGAACACCGCGAGCACGAAGACCGTGAAGTGCCCGAGGAACGCGGCCGGGGAGAACGTGATGGCCAGGGCCAGCAGCACGGCGCCGAGCGCGAGCCCGACCAGCTGCCGACGCCCCCGGCGCCGGGCGTCCTCGCGGGCGCGCCGCGCCTGCTCGGCGGGGTCGACCGGCGCGACGGCCGGCGTGGCGTCCGCGGCGGGTGCGGCCGAGACCTGCACGGGCGGCGGCGGCCACAGCACCTCGCCGGCGCGCGTGACGGTCATGCCGCGCTGCACGACGTCGTCGAGGTCGAGGACGAGCGCACCGTCCTTGCCCGGCGTCAGCAGCTTGAGCAGGTTCACCACGTTGGTGCCGAACAGCTGCGACGTGTGCCGCGCCATCCGGCTGGTCAGGTCGGTGTAGCCGAGGATCGTCACGCCGTTCGGGGTGACGACCTTCTCCCCCGGCACCGTGAGCTCGCAGTTGCCGCCGCCCGACGCGGCCAGGTCGACGACCACGCTGCCCGGGCGCATCGCGGCGACCATCTCGGCGCTGATGGTGCGGGGCGCGGTGCCGCGGACCAGCGCGGTGGTGATGACGATGTCGGCCTTGGCGGTCTCCGCGGCGTACATCTGCGCGGTGAGCCGCTCCTGCTCGGCGGTGAGCGCGCTGGCGTAGCCGTCCGCGCTGACCTGCTGCTGCGCGGCCTGCGCCTGCACGAACGACGCGCCCATCGACTCGATCTGCTCGCCGACCTCCGGGCGGACGTCGTACGCGCGGACCTGGGCGCCGAGGCTCCCGGCCGCGCCGATCGCCGCGAGACCCGCGACGCCCGCGCCGATGACGAAGACCGTGGCGGGCGGGGTCTTGCCGGCGGCCGTGACCTGACCGGTGAACATGCCGCCGAACTCCTCGGCGGCCTCGATGACCGCGCGGTAGCCGGCGACGTTGGACATCGTGCTCAGCACGTCGAGGGCCTGCGCGCGGGAGATGCGCGGGACGGCGTCGAGCGCGAGCGCGGACACCCCCCGGGCGGCCAGCGCCTCGACGAGCTCGGGGTGGGCGGCGGGCGCGAGCATCGAGATCACGGTGGCGCCGGGCGTCAGCGCGGCGACCTCGCCGTCGGACGGCGCGTTCACCGCCGTGACGACGTCGCTGGCCCAGACCTCGGCGGCGTCCGCGAGCGCCGCACCGGCGTCGGTGTAGGCCGCGTCCGGGAAGCTCGCCGCCGCTCCGGCGCCGCGCTCCACGACGACCTCGTAGCCCAGCTTCGCGAGCTGCGCGACCGTCGCCGGTGTCGCGGCGACCAGGCGCTCGCCCGGCCGGCTCTCCTTCGGGACGCCGATCCTCATCGACCCTCCTCCTCTCGGTGCGCGCGCCAGGCCCGCAGGTGCGCGCACGACGGGCCGTGCGGGGGCGCGACCGCGACCATCCTGCCCGGGTCCGGCGGTCCGTGTGCGGGACCTCCGGCCCGGGACGGGTGCACGAGCAGCCCCCGGGGTCGGCGGTGCAGGTCAGGCGCCCGCGGCGCGCTCCCCCGCCCGCAGCCGGTCCTCCCACGCCGCGGTGGCGCGACGCAGCTCGCCCTCGGCGTCCAGGCCCGCGCGCTGGGCGTCGAGCACCAGCGCCAGCAGCCGGTCGCCCAAGCCGCCGGTCGGCTCCGGCTCCCGGGGCTCCAGCCCCGCGCGCGCCGCCCGCGACGCCACCTTCTGCGCCCGGGCGAGCGCCCCCATCGCCAGCGGCACGCCGTCGAGCACCGACTCGCGCTGCTTCTCCTCGCGCTTGATCCGGTCCCACTGCCGGTTCACGCCGTCCGCGTCCGCGACCTCGGCGTCCCCGAACACGTGCGGGTGCCGGCGGACCAGCTTCTCCACCAGCCCGTCCGCGACGTCGTCGATGCCGAACGGCTGCTCCGGGTCCTCCTGGGCGATCCGCGCGTGGAACACCACCTGCAGCAGCAGGTCGCCGAGCTCCTCGCGCAGGTGCTCGCGGTCGCCGCGCTCGACGGCGTCCGCGACCTCGTACGCCTCCTCCAGCACGTACGGGACGAGGGACGCGTGCGTCTGCTCCGCGTCCCACGGGCAGCCACCGGGCGAGCGGAGGCGGTCCATGACGGCGACGAGGCGGCGCAGGGCGTCGGCGTCGCCCGCGCCGGCCGCCCGGGCGTCCGTCACGCGGCGGTCCGGGAGGTCCGGGTCACGGGGCGGGGACGGCGGCGGCGTCGTCGGCCGCGGGGACCAGCCACGCGTACGTCGTCGTGCCGATCGTCCCGTTCTCCCCCGCGGTGCCGTACCGGGGGCTGACCGTGAAGTCGAGCGCGCCGAGGTCCGCCTGGAGGTCGGTCAGCGCCTGCTCGGCGTCGTCGGAGTCCTGGAGCCCCTGGATCTCCATCACGTACCGCATCACGGTGACCGACGCGTCCGAGAACTCGCGGCCCGCCTGCCCGCCGGCGGCGACCACCTGGGCGTCGAGGGTCTCCTCGGCCTGCTCGGTCGACACCCCGACACCGGCGTCCTCGGCGTGCCGCGCGATGACCGGCTCCTGGACCAGCACGCCGACGATCGCGGACTGGGTGACGCCCTGCAGGACGTCCGCGAGCTCGCGCGTGGCGGTGTCCACGTCCGAGGCGCGGACCACCCGGTCCCCCACGACCGCGGCAGCGCCGGGCTGCCCGCCGCCGCACGCCGCCAGCGTCGCCGCCAGCGCCACGGCGCCGATCGTCGTCAGCACCCGTCGGTCCGTCTTCCGCGTCACCGCACGCTCACCTGGCCTTCTCCTGGTCCGCACCCTCGCCCGACGTCGACATCGTAGGGGTGCTCACCGTGCGGCCGTGCCGACCCCGGCCGCCGCCGACACGTCGCCGAGCACCACGGCGTCGATGAGCTCGCGCGCCCACGCGAGGACCGCCTCGCCGTGCAGCGGCTTGCCGCCGATCCGCGCGGTCGTGGGGAACGGCACGAGCACGGTGCGCAGCGCCGGCTTGAGCACGCTGCCCGGGTAGAGCCGCTTGAGCCGGAGCTGCGCCGACTCGGGCAGCTCGACCGGCGCGAACCGCACGAACTTGCCCTGCGCCGTGATGTCGGTGAGCCCCGCCGCGCGGGCGTGCAGCCGGAACCGGGCGACCGCGAACAGGTTCGTCACCGGCTCGGGGATCGCGCCGTACCGGTCGACCAGCTCCGCCGAGATCTCCGACAGCGTCGCCTCGTCGGCCGCCGCCGCGAGCTTGCGGTACGCCTCGAGGCGCAGCCGCTCGTGCGCGATGTAGTCGTGCGGGATGTGCGCGTCGACCGGGAGCTCGACGGTGACGTCCGGCAGCTCCTCGGGCTGGTCGCCGCGGTAGGACGCGACGGCCTCGCCGACCATGCGGATGTACAGGTCGAACCCGACGCCCTCGATGTGCCCCGACTGCTCGCCGCCGAGCATGTTGCCCGCGCCGCGGATCTCCAGGTCCTTCATCGCGACGGCCATACCGGCCCCGAGGTCGGTGTTGGCGGCGATCGTCGCGAGCCGGTCGTGCGCGGTCTCGGTGAGCGGCTTCTCCGGCGGGTACAGGAAGTACGCGTACGCCCGCTCCCGGCCGCGGCCCACGCGCCCGCGCAGCTGGTGCAGCTGCGAGAGGCCGAGCCGGTCCGCGCGCTCCAGGATCAGCGTGTTGGCGTTGGAGATGTCGAGGCCGGTCTCGACGATCGTGGTGCAGACGAGGACGTCGAACCTCTTCTCCCAGAAGTCGACGATCACCTGCTCCAGCTGGTGCTCGTTCATCTTGCCGTGGGCCACCGCGATCCGGGCCTCGGGCACGAGCTCGTTCAGCCGGGCCGCGGTGCGCTCGATCGACTCGACCTTGTTGTGCACGTAGAACACCTGGCCCTCGCGCAGCAGCTCGCGGCGGATGGCGGCGGAGATCTGCTTCTCCTCCCACGCGCCGACGAACGTCAGCACCGGGTGCCGCTCCTCCGGCGGGGTCGCCAGCGTCGACATCTCGCGGATGCCGGTGACCGCCATCTCGAGCGTGCGCGGGATCGGGGTCGCGGACATCGCCAGCACGTCGACGTTGGTCCGCAGGGCCTTCAGGGTCTCCTTGTGCTCGACGCCGAACCGCTGCTCCTCGTCGATGATCACCAGGCCGAGGTCCTTGAACCGGATCTCGCCCGTGATGAGGCGGTGCGTGCCGATGACGACGTCGACGCTGCCGTCCTTCAGCCCGTCGACCACCGCCTCCGACTCCGCCTTGGTGTTGAACCGGGACAGGGCCTTCACCACGACCGGGAAGCCCGCGTACCGCTCCATGAACGTGTCGAGGTGCTGCTGCACGAGCAGCGTCGTCGGCACGAGGACCGCGACCTGCTTGCCGTCCTGCACCGCCTTGAACGCCGCGCGCACGGCGATCTCCGTCTTGCCGTAGCCGACGTCGCCGCAGACCAGCCGGTCCATCGGGATCGGCTTCTCCATGTCGCGCTTGACCTCGTCGATGGTCGCGAGCTGGTCGGGCGTCTCGACGTACGCGAACGCGTCCTCCAGCTCCCGCTGCCACGGGGTGTCCGGGCTGAACGCGTGGCCGGACGTCGCCATCCGGGCGCTGTACAGGCGGATGAGCTCGCCGGCGATCTCCTTGACCGCCTTGCGGGCGCGGCCCTTGGTCTTGGCCCAGTCGGAGCCGCCCATCTTGTTCAGGCTGGGCGCCTCGCCGCCGACGTACTTGGTGACCTGGTCGAGCTGGTCGGTCGGCACGAACAGCCGGTCGCCCGGCTGGCCCCGCTTGGACGACGCGTACTCGATCACCATGTACTCGCGGGTGGCCGCGGCGGCGCCCGTGCCGATGGTGCGGGACACGAGCTCGACGAACCGGCCGACGCCGTGCTGCTCGTGCACCACGAAGTCGCCCGGGCGCAGCTGCAGCGGGTCGACGACGTTGCGCCGGCGGCTCGGCATCTTGCGCATGTCGCGGGTCGACGAGCCGGGCCGCCCCGTCAGGTCGGACTCCGAGAAGACGGCGAGCTTCAGGGGCTCCGCGACGAAGCCCGGTCCGAGCTGCGCCGGGGTCACCAGCACGACGCCGCCCTCGACGTCGTCCTCGATGGCGGGGACCAGGCGGGCGGGCACCTCGGCGGCGCGCAGCTGCTCCGTCATCCGCTGGGCGGGGCCGTGGCCCTCGGTGGCCAGGACCAGGCGCCAGCCGTCCTGCTGCAGGCGCCGGACGTCGGACACGGCGCGGTCGACCTCGCCGCGGTACCGCTCGACGTCCCGGGCGGCGACCACCAGGGTCTCCACGCCCTCGCCGACGCGCACGTCGTCGGCGTCCGGGGTCGTCTCGGACGACGCGTCGGCGTCGAGGGTGAACGGGCTGAGCGTCCACCACCCGAGGCCGCGCACGGCCGCGAGCGCCCGGACCTCCGCGAACGAGGCGAACGACGCGGCGGACAGGTCGAGCGGGGTCGCGGCGCCGGCGGCGGCGGACGTCCACGCGGCCTGCAGGAACTCCTCGGTCGTCGCGATGAGGTCGTGCGCCCGGCGGCGCACGCGCTCCGGGTCGGCGAGCACGAGCAGCGCGTCGTCCGGCACCAGGTCCAGCACGGGGACCATGCGGTCCACCAGCACGGGTGCGAGGGACTCCATGCCCTCGACCGCGATGCCCTCGGCGAGCTTGTCCAGCATCTCGACCGCGCCGGGCAGCCGCTCGACCAGCGACGCCGCGCGCTCCCGGACGGCGTCGGTCAGCAGGATCTCCCGGCACGGCGGCGCCCACAGGCCGTGCGTCGCGACCTCGAGGCTGCGCTGGTCGGCGACGGAGAACCAGCGGATCTCCTCGACGTCCTCGCCCCAGAACTCGATGCGCAGCGGGTGGTCCTCGGTGGGCGGGAAGACGTCGAGGATGCCGCCGCGGACGGCGAACTCCCCGCGGCGCTCCACCATGTCGACCCTGCTGTAGGCGGCCGCGACCAGGCGGTGCGCGACGTCCTCGAGGTCGGCGGAGTCGCGCACGTTCAGCGACACCGGCTCCAGCTCGCCGAGCCCCTCGACCACGGGCTGCAGCAGCGCGCGCACCGGCATGACCAGCACGCGGATGGGGCCGGCGTGACCGTGCTCGGCGGTGGGGTGCGCGAGGCGGCGGAACACGGCGAGGCGCCGGGCGACGGTGTCGCTGCGGGGCGAGAGCCGCTCGTGCGGGAGCGTCTCCCACGCCGGCAGGACCGCGACGTCGTCGTCGGGCAGGTAGCAGCGCAGGGCGGCGGCGAGCTCGTCCGCGTCGCGGCCGGTGGCGGTCACGACGACCAGCGGGCGACCGGGACGCTTCGCGCCGGGGGCCCCGTCCGTGGCGGACGGGGCTGCTCCCGGCGCGCCGGCGAGGGCCGCGAGCAGGGGCGGCCGGATCCCGGCGGGACCGACCACGTCGACCTCCCCGCGGGAGCGGACGAGGGACGCGGCGCGGGCGACGGCGGGGTCGGCGAGGAGGACGGGCAGCAGACCGGCGACGTTCATGGGTTCCTTCCGCCACGGGGGCGCACAGCACGGCGACCCCGGATCCGTCGGATCCGGGGTGGGAGCACCACTGTACGAGCGACCACCGACACACTCACCCGCACGGCCGCGCCCTTCTTGACAGGTTCTGCACCGTTTGTCCTAATTTGCCCAGATGGTTCGCCCCCGGGGACTCCCCGCGGCGCGGCCGTGACCAGGAGCGGCCGCCCGGCCGCTGCCGATCACCCCCGGGGGGCGACGTGACCGACACCGCGCACCGCGCCGCGTCGTCGCCCGCGTCCTCCCTGCCGCCGGTGCCCTCGGGCCCCCAGCTGCCCGTCCTGTGGAGCCTCAACGGCCTGCGGGCCGCGGGCGCCGTGCTCGTGATGCTCTACCACGTGAACTCCTGGAACCTGCAGGTGATCCGGGGGTCCAGCGCCGGCTACACCGGGGTCGGGCTGTTCTTCGTGCTGTCCGGGTTCGTGCTCACCTGGACGGCGCGGCCCGGCACGACGATCGGCACGTTCTACGCCCGCCGGCTCGCGCGCATCTACCCGAACCACCTCGTCGCGTTCCTGCTCGGCGTCGCCGTGACCGTGCTCGTCGCCGGGACCGCCCTCGACGTGCCGACCGTCCTGGCCGGGATCTTCCTCGTCCAGGCGTGGTCGCCGGACGGCGAGGTGGTGTTCGCGGTGAACGGCGTCGCGTGGTCGCTGTCGTGCGAGATCGCGTTCTACCTGGTGTTCCCGCTGCTGCTCTGGGGCCTGCGCCGGATGCGCGCGGGCACCCGCGCTGTCGCGGCCGGCGTCGCGCTGGCCGTCCCGCCGGTCATCGGCCTGCTCTGGCCCGGCACCATCGCGCTCCTGTTCCACCTGCCGCCGAGCCGGCTGCCGGAGTTCGTGCTCGGCATGGTGACCGCGATGGCCGTGCAGGAGGGGTGGCGGCCCCGGCTGCCCGCCCCGGTGCTGCTCGGCGCGCTCGCGGTCGGCATCCTCGGCGCCGCCCGGTTCGAGGTGCACCCGACGGTGCTGACCGCCGTGCTCGCCGCCGTGTTCGCGCCGCTGGCCGCCCGGTGCGCGTGGGGCGACATCTCCGGCAGGAACCGGTGGGCGCGGCACCCGGTCGTGATGCTCGGCGGGGCGCTGTCGTTCTCCTTCTACCTGCTGCACGAGCTCGTCATCAAGGTGCTCGTGGCGACCCCCGTGCGGGGACCCGTGACGATCCCGGTGGTGCTGGTCGTGAGCGCCGGGCTCGCGTTCCTGCTCTGGCGGGGCGTCGAGATCCCCGTCCGCGCCGGCATCATCGCCGCGCTCCCCGGGACCGCTCCCCCGCGGGCGACGATCCGGCACCGGCCCGCCACCGGCAGGCCCCGGCACGGCCGGCCGCGGGCGGTCGCGTGGTCCTTCCCGGTGCCGACCCTGCCGGTCCCGCAGCTGCCCGAGCCGCCCCGCCCGGCCGCTGTGCCCACCGCCGGCCCTGCTGCCGCTGCCGCTGCTGATCCTGCCGCTCCGGCCGCTCCCGCTGTCGACGGTGGAACGTCTCAGCGGACACGCCGTCGGCGTGTCGGTCCAGACGTCCCACCCGGGGCGGTTACCGCGCCCGGGGGGACGGTGGCGCTGCCGCCCGGACGGCAGCTCACCGGTGCCGCTCCCGCCGGGGCGCCGATGGCCGCGTCCGCCGCGATGGGGATGGTCGCCGCCGTCGCGGTGCTCGGCTCCGGGGCGCACGTCGGCACCTCACCGACGCACCCGTCCTCCTGGCAGCCCGTCCCCGCGCCGGCGCCCCGGCCCCGCGCCGCCGCCGAGCCGCCGACGTCCTGGCGCCCACCTGCCCCGCCGTCCCGCCGCGCCTGACCGCAGACCGCCTCTGACCCCCACCGCGGCGACCTCCACCGCGGCGCCGAGCGGGCAGACGATGCTGCCTCAGCGGCATGGGAGGGGACGTCTACTGCCCTCTCGACGACTGAGCTAGCAGGCGGAGCCGGGGTCAGGAGGCGGTGCCGTGGAGGGCGTCCGCGGTGGGGGTCGCGGCGCGGGCCTCGCCGCCGCGCGAGCGGCCCGCGGACCAGAACTGGTAGACCGACCCGCGGTGGTCCTCGTCCGCGCGGACCGGCGTCCCGTCCGCCACGGCCGCGAGGCCCTCGGGCAGCGCGGTGGGCGGCACCGAGTCGCGGGGCACCAGCGCCACCGGGACGGCGGCGCGCGGCGCACCCGCTCCGCCCGCGACGTCCCCGGCCGCCGACTGCGGGCGCTGCCGGTAGGGCGCACCGACCAGGCGCAGCATCTCCCGGTGGTAGCCGACGGCCGCGTGCGCCCGCAGCCGCTCCCCGGCCCGTCCGCGGCCGTGCCCGAGCGCCGCGAGCCGCAGCCACCGACCGGCGAGCCGGACCAGGACCGACGGGCGGGCGGGTCGGACGTCTCGCAGGTGCCGGTCGACGTAGGCGGCGGCGCGGCCGTGCGCCCGGGCGCGGGCGATCAGCTCGCGGCGGGAGAGCGCGCGGGGGCCGAGGTGCCGCTCGACCGGGACGCCCGCGACCGGCTGCTCGCGGAACCCGGCCCCGACGACGTCCCGGCGGAACACGACGTCACCGCCGTACGGGCGCGCGCGGGTGCCCAGGTCCTCGTCGAAGCCGACGGACTCGAGCACGGCCCGGCTGGCGCCCATGCTGACCCCGCTGAACGGCCCGCCTGCCACGGGCGGGTCGGGCACCACGTCCAGGTAGGCGGCCGCCAGGTCGGGTGAGAGCCAGGAACGGTCGAGCCGGTCCGCGAGCCGCACCGCACCGCCGACCAGGTCCGCGTGCCCCGCGCGCAGCGGCGCGGTCGTCGCGAGGACCCAGTCCGCGGGGACCCGCACCTCGGCGTCGGTGAACAGCAGGTACCGGCCGCGGGCCGCGGCCACCCCGACGTTCCGGGCGCGACCCTCGCCGACGCCGGGCGCCGCCACGACACGGACGCGCGGGTCCGCCGGCGGCGACGCGGCCGACAGCCGCGCGACGTCCCGGGCCACCAGCAGCACCTCGCCGTGCAGCCGCTGCCCGCGCAGCCGGACGGTGCCGCGGCGCCCGCGGCCGGCGGCGTGGTCGAGCGCCACCAGCAGGCTGCGGACCGAGGCCGCGAGCTCGTGCTCGTCACCGGACACGACGACGACCACCGAGACGTCCGCGCGTGCGGCGGGGTCGGCCACGCTCACCTCCGGCTCGGTGGACCCCGGCGCCGGGCGAGGCCGGGCGGGGAAGGTGGGCATACCCTCGCAAATCGGTCATGCCGCGGTCGAGCCGGGTCACCCGGGTGCCGCACGCAGCCGGGTGACCCGCCGCGGCAGGACGGGCGGCTCACCCGTGAGGGTGGCGGGACCGACCGCCGACGGGCCGGTCAGCCGCAGCCGCGCCGACCGCCGACGGGCTCGGTCAGCCGCAGGCCGCGCCGACCTCCGCCGGGCTCGGTCAGCCGCAGGCCGCGCCGACCTCCGCCGGGTGCAGGGGCGCGGGGTCGGGCAGCCCGCCACGCGCGTAGCCGATCCCGAAGCCGGTGGCCCACGCCAGTCGCGCGACGTCGCCGGCCGACCGGACCCGCACCAGGTCGCCGCCCACGAGGACGGCGCGCCGGGCGATCCGCCCGGGCCAGGCGCGCCGGGCGCCGGCGAGGCGATCCGTCCCCACCGACCCGGGCGCCCCGCCCGCCTCAGCCGACCGGTCGGGCCCGGCCGCCCCGTCGGAGCCCACGATCCCCGACGGCTCCGCCTCCCGCAGGGCTGCCGCGAGCGGCCCGTACCGCGCCGCCAGCCACCGCTGCCCCATGCCGCTGCTGCGCCCCTGCCGCCACGCGCCGCGCAGCCCCCGGCGCAGCCGCATGTGCACCACGGCGGCGGGCTCGAAGACCAGCGCCGCCCCGGCGAGCTGCGCGCGCCAGCACAGGTCGGTGTCCTGGAGGAACCGCGCGCGGGTGTCGAAGCCGCCGACGCGGTGGAACAGGTCCCGCCGGACGCCGAGGTTGCTGGAGCTGGCGCAGCCCAGCCACGGGAGTGGCTCGGTGTGCTGGAGCCCGTCGACCTGCGGGAGGGCCCGGGACTCCTGCGCGGCGCGGCCGTTGAGCCGCGCCCACTCCAGCCGCCCGGCGACGAGCTCGGCGTCCCCGAGCGCCCGGTGCAGGGCGGCGGCCCAGCCGGGTGCGACCACGTCGTCGGCGTCGCAGAACAGCAGCACGTCGCCCCGCGCGACCTCGGCGGCGGCGTTGCGGGCCGCACCGGCGCCGGGGACCGCAGCGGCGTCGACCAGCCGCAGCGCCGGGAACGTCCGGGCGGCGTCCTGGACGACCTCGGCGGTGCGGTCGGCGGACCCGTTGTCGGCGACCAGCACCTCCCACGCGAACGGCGGGTCCTGGGCCGCGAGGGCGGCCAGCTGCGCGGGCAGCGTCGCGGCGGCGTCCTTCGCGGCGATGATCACGGACACGTCGGCCATGCAGGTCCCCCCGGCTGGACATCCAGGACAATTCGCCCCCAGCACATCACGGGGTCAGGCCCGCTGCACAGCACCGCGCGCGGCGCCTCGGCACCGCGCCCCAGCACCGCGCCCGGCGCCTCTGCACCCGGCGGGTGCCTCAGTACAGCTCGGGCCCGTAGTCGATCCGGTAGGTCTGCTCGCGCGGCCGTTCCCCGATGGGCTTCGCGGGGACGCCGCCGACGACCGTCCACGGCGGGACGTCCTGCGTGACGACGGCGCCCGCGGCGACGACCGCCCCCTCGCCGATCGTCACGCCGCGCACGACGGTCGACCGGCTGGCCAGCCACGCGCGGTCGCCGATGGTGATGGGACCGAGGCGGCCGGCGAACCCGGGGTCGCGGTGGTCGTGGTCCGCGGTGACGAGCAGGACGTGGCTGGCGATGACGACGTCGTAGCCGATGTCGATGCCGCCGCGCGCGTCGATCTGGCAGAACCGCCCGACGTGGCAGCGCCCGGCGATCCGCAGGTTGCCCGGCTCGAGCACCTCGGAGCTGCCGAACAGGTAGACGTGCTCGCCCAGGTCCGCCCCCAGGCGGCGCAGCGTCCGGATCCGCAGGGTGTTGCTGGGCACGTGCGTCAGCGCCCGGTTGAAGACGAGCTCGCCCCGTCGTCCCACGTCAGCCGTCCTTCCCGCGGGCCACGCCCGCGTGCTCGCGCGCCGGAGCGCCCCGCAGCCGCGCGGCGACGGCCGCCGGGCTGTGCTCGCGCCGGACCAGGTCCCGGCCCGCCTCGCCGCGTCGCCGCCGCTCGGCCGGGTCGGCGGTCAGCGCGCGGACGGCGTCCAGCAGCTCCTGCTCCCCCGCCGCGCCGTCGCCGACGACCTCGACCCGCGCCTCGTCGAACAGGTGCACCGCGCCGCGGGAGTCGTTGGTGACGACCGCGCAGCCGTTGCCGAGCGCCGCGACCAGCGGGCCGCTGACGGCGTACGCACCGCCGCCGCCCCAGCCGTCCCGCCGCCAGCGCACGACCACGGCCGCCCGGGCGAACGCCGCGCGGACGCCGGCCTCTGAGAGGAAGCCGAGCAGCCTCACCCGGTCCGCCGTGCCGCGCGCCTCGGCCTCGGCGGCGATCCGCCGCCCGGTCTGCTCCGAGCACGCCCCGACGGCCAGCACCCAGCCCGGGGGCAGGTCGCCCGCCGCCCGGACGAGCGGCAGCACGTCCTCGGCGCCGGCGACGTACCCCGGGACGAGGACCTCGGTCCGCCCCTCGACGGGCGCGTCGGTGGCGGCGCCCACGTGCGGGACGTCCTGCACGGCGCGGTGCAGGCGGTGCGCGGACTCCAGCGCCCGGGCGCCCGAGGGCGACAGGCACAGCACGCGCTCGGCCCGGTGCAGCAGGTCGCGCTCCGCCCGCCGCCCGAGCGTCCCGGACAGCGCCGCGGCCACCCGCCGCCCCCCGCGCCGGTCGAGCAGCGTGGTGAAGAAGGCCCCGCCGGACAGCTCCGGCACGTCGTGCACCATCAGCCACACCCGGCGCCCGCGCCGCGCGAGCCACCACGCGGCCCAGAACTCCGCGAGCCCCCGGCCGGCCTGCTCCACGACGACCACCTGGCGCGGGTCGCGGGCCTGCGTGCTGCGCGCGAGGCGTCGCGTCAGCCGTGCGGCCAGGGTCGCGGACTGCGACGCGGCGGGCGCGGGCGGCAGCTCGACGACCTCGACCTCGCCGAGCTCGGCCAGCACCGCGCGGAACGCCTCGGCGTACGCGGCGACGCCGCTCGGGCTCGGGGGCAGACGGGTGACGTGCAGGAGGCGGAGCGAGGCCGCCGGGGCCGGGGTCGACGCCGGGACCGGGACCGTCGCCGGGGCCGCACCCTCGACGGCGGTCACCGCCCGCCCCGGGCCACGCGCCGCAGGCCGTCCCCGGCCAGCACGCGCCGCAGGCCGTCGCGGGCGGAGACGGCCGTCCGCTGCGCACCCGCGACCGCGCCGAGCAGCCGCGTCGAGGGCGCCGGCACGTCCTGGGTCAGCGTGCCGGTCCGCTCGGCCTCGAGCAGCGACCCGTACAGGTGGCCGAAGGTGTGCAGCGCGGCGACGGCGAACCCGGCCCGGCCGTCGCGCCACGCGCCGCTGTAGACCGTCGAGCGCAGCAGCTCGCGGATCAGCCGCACGGGGTCGTCCAGCCGGGTGAACCGGCCGGGGTTGTTGGCGGCGTACCGCAGGATCTTCTCGGTGGTCTGGCCGACGGACCGGAAGTTCAGGTGGGCGATCGCCGGCACGGACGCGGGGGCGTCGACACCGCGGCCGTCGAGGACGGGCGGGACGTGCGCGAGCGCCGGCTCGGCGTAGCGGGCGCTGCCGCGGCGCAGCAGGGCGTACTTGGCGCTGCCCTGCAGGGAGTGCTCGAGCATGCGGCCGAACGCCACGTTGTCGTACCGGACGCGCACGCCGGCGACGTCGGCCGGGCCGTCGAGGACCGGCTGGAGCGCCGCGCGGTAGCCGGGCGGCAGGTGCTCGTCCGCGTCGACGAACAGCACCCAGTCGGTGGTCGCCGCGTCGAGGCCGCGCTGCCGGACCTCCTCGACGACCGGGGCGTCCGGGACGGCGACCACGCGCGCGCCGTGCTGCTGCGCGACGGCGACGGTGTCGTCCGTGGAGCCCATGTCGCAGACCACGACCTCGTCGAAGCCGGCCAGGCGCGGCAGGCAGTCGCGCAGCAGGTCAGCCTCGTTGCGGGAGTACACGACGGCACTCACCGTGCTCGGGGGGGTCATGCGGTCGAGCGTAGATCGGGGTCCCCCGCAGGCGGCACCGCTCACCGGGTGAATCGGGACGAAAGGCGACATAGGCGACATGTCGGACGGCTAGCCTCGGCCTGCGGGCGCAGCGTCCGCACCCCGAGCGCGGCCCCTCCGGCACCCCCGCCGGCCCCACCGAAGGAGCACCCATGAGCCACGTCGTCGTCGTCGGGACCGGCATCGTGGGGCTGGCGGTGGCGGCACGGCTCGCGGCGCGCGGCGACGAGGTGACCGTGCTCGACAAGGAGCACCGCCTGGCGCAGCACCAGACGGGCCGGAACTCCGGGGTGATCCACTCGGGCCTCTACTACGCCCCGGGCAGCCTCAAGGCGACGATGGCCGCCGCCGGTGCGCAGTCGATGACGCGGTACGCCCGCGAGCGCGGCGTCCCCGTCGAGATCTGCGGGAAGCTGGTCGTCGCCACGTCGCCGTCGGAGGTGCCGGGGCTGGAGAAGCTCGCCGACCGGGCCGTGGCGAACGGCGTCCCCGCCCGGCGGGTCGACGCCGCCGAGGCGCGCGAGCACGAGCCGCACGTCCGGGCGGTCGCCGCCCTGCGGGTGGAGTCGACCGGGATCGTCGACTACCCCGCGGTGTGCCGCGCGCTCGCCGAGGACATCACCCGCGCGGGTGGCCGGATCGTGCTCGGCGAGGAGGTCGTCGCCGCCCGCACCGTGCCGGACGCGCCGGGCACCCGGGGCCGGGTCGAGGTGCGGACCACGCGCGCCGACCGGGAGGCGGACGCCCTCGTGGTCTGCGCCGGCCTGCACGCCGACCGGGTCGCCCGCGCCTGCGGCCTGGAGCCGGAGGCGCGGATCGTGCCGTTCCGCGGCGAGTACTTCGAGCTGACGCACGAGGCCGGCGAGCTGGTCCGCGGCCTGATCTACCCCGTGCCGGACCCGCGGTTCCCGTTCCTGGGCGTGCACCTCACGCGCGGCATCGAGGGGCACGTGCACGCCGGGCCGAACGCGGTGCTGGCCCTCGCCCGCGAGGGCTACACGTGGACCGACGTGTCCCCGCGCGACCTCGCCGACTCGCTCTCCTGGCCGGGGCTGTGGCGGCTGGCCGCGCGCAACGTGGTCCCGGGCGCGGCGGAGGTCGGGCGGTCGCTGTCCAAGCAGGCGTTCGCGCGCAGCCTCGCGCGGCTGGTCCCCGGCATCACCGCGGCCGACCTTGTGCCCGCGCCCGCCGGCGTCCGCGCCCAGGCGCTGCGCCGCGACGGCGGGCTGGTCGACGACTTCCTGGTGCAGACCTCCGGCCGGCAGGTGCACGTGCTCAACGCGCCGTCGCCCGCTGCCACGGCGTCGCTGGAGATCGCCCGGCACATCGTCGAGCAGCTCGACGCGGCGCTGCCGGCGGCCCGGGCCGCCTGAGGCGCTCCCTCAGGCCGCGGACCCGGGCCCGGCGAGCGGCGCGGGCACCGGACGCTCGCGCGGCGCGGCAGCCCGCGCCGGGTCGGGCACGGTCACCGGGACGACCTGCACCGGCTCGGGCTCGTCGACCCGGCCGAACGCGTAGCCCGCGCCGAAGCCGACGTCCCAGCACCACGCCCCGAGCTCGCCGAGCGACCGGACGCGCGCGAGGTCGCCGGCGGTGGACGTGAGCCGCCGCAGGGCGCGCACGGCGCCCGGGGTGGCGCGGCGTCCGGCGTCGGCGATGCGCGCGCCGCTCAGGGCCGCGCTGGTGAGCGCCGCCCCGCCGAGCGCGCCGCCCACGAGGGTGGCGTCCGTGAGGGCCGCGCCGGTGAGCGCCGCCCCGGTGAACGCCGCGCCCGCGAGGCCCGCCGCACCGGCGCGCTGCTCGCCGCCAGCCGGGAGGGAGCCGGCGGCGAGGTCCAGGGCCGCGGGCGTCCCGGCGTGCAGGGCCGCGACCTCCTGGAGCCGCTGCTCCTGCTCCCGGTAGCGCCGCGACAGCCAGCGCTCGCCCGTGCCGTAGTGGAAGCCCTGCCGCGCGGCGGACCGCAGGTCGCCCCGCAGCCGCACGTGCAGCACGGCGTCGGGGGCCCAGGTCAGGGGCACGCCGGCCAGCTGCACGCGCCAGCACAGGTCCGTGTCCTCCAGATAGAGGCACCGCGGGTCGAACCCGCCGACGGCGCGGAACACGTCCGCGCGGATGCCCATGTTCCCGGCGCCGGCGGCGAGCAGGCCGGGCAGGTGCCGCGACTCCTGCAGCCCGTGCTGCTGCGGCAGCGTCCGCGAGCGCAGCGCGGCCGGCGAGTTGAGGCGCGCGCCCTCGAACCGGCCGGCGACGAACGCGTGCTCCCGTAGCGCGGTCCGCACGGCGAGCAGCCAGCCGTCGCCCACCACGTCGTCGGCGTCGCAGAACGCGACCAGCGGGGCGTGCGCGACCGACACCCCGACGTTCCGCGCGGCGCCCGCACCGGGGGTGGCGGAGGCGTCGACGACGCGCAGCCGCAGCCGCCCGGCGTACGAGCGGGCCAGGGCCGCGGTGCCGTCGGTGGAGCCGTTGTCCGCGACCACGACCTCCCACGCGAAGGGCACGCACTGGGCCGCGAGCGCGTCGAGCTGCTCGGCGAGCGTGGCCTCGGCGTCGAACGCCGCGATCACGACGGTCAGCTCGACGTCGGACGCCGGCCGTGCCACCCCGTCCCGCAGCCCGGTCATGACCACAGCTCCCGGAACACCGAGCGGACGCGGGGATGCGCGCGCAGCAGCCCGCCGACGGTGTCGAACCGCCAGCCCTCGGCGAGCAGGGGGTCGACGAGCCCGGCGGTCACCGCCGCCCGGTCGAACCGCGGCAGCTCCTCCCCCGCCCCGAGCGTCTCGGGGTCCGCGCGGGTGTCGTGCAGCAGGAGCACGCCCCCGGCGTGCACGGACCGCCGGGCGCGGGCGGTGACCTCGGCCTCGGTGCCGTGCACCCAGTCCTGCGCCCAGCCGGACCAGATGACGACCTCCAGGCCCAGGCGCCGCCAGCCGCGCAGGGTCGCGGGGGTGTGCGCGCCGTAGGGCGGCCGGAACAGGGTCACGGGGACGCCGGCGACGGCCTCGACGCGGCGGCGGGCGTCCGCGACCACCGCCACGGCCTCGCGGGCCGGCAGCACGCTGAGCCGCGCGTGGTCGGCTCCGTGCAGGGCGAGCTCGTGCCCCTCGGCGACGATCCGGCGGACCAGCGCCGGGTGCGCGTCGGCGGCGTCGGCGAGGACGAAGAAGGTCGCCCGGACGCCACGCTCGGCCAGGACGTCCAGCAGCCCGGGGGTGTGCGCGGGGTCGGGGCCGTCGTCGTAGGTCAGCGCGAGGACGGGCTCGGCGGTCGCGACGCACACCGTCGGCGCGACCGGACGGAGCAGCGGCGCCGCGACGCGCAGCACGGGGTGCCGGCGCAGGGGCCGCGCGGCGGGGTCCGAGAACTCCCCGAGGTCCCGGCGGAGCACCAGCACGTCGCGGCCGGGGCGGGTGGTCGGTCCGGTGTCGCGGGTCGGAGCCTGCTGCTCGGCGACCATGGTTCCCCCTCGAAGCTGCGCTGCGGCGGAGGGTCGCTGCCGCCCGCCGGGAGACAGTGTGCCGCCGCGCCAGGGCGCAATCTGTCCGTTTTGCGGCTTTTCACCCGTTCGCCCGACAGGCTTCACGCCCGACCCGTCCACGTTCGGGCGGTATGTCCGGTTTTCACCCGTTCATACCTGTCTGGGCCGAATTGCCCGGACTAGCCTCGGGACAGGTCGTGGGTGCATCGCGACCGACCCCACGCCCCCCGCTTCCGAGGAGGAGCCATGACCGCTGGCGACCTGACGCCCGCCGACATCCCGGTGGTGATCCTGTGCGGCGGCATGGGGACGCGCCTGCGCGAGGCGAGCGAGAAGCTGCCCAAGCCGCTGGTCGACATCGGCGGCCGGCCGATCCTCTGGCACATCATGAAGACCTACAGCGAGCACGGGTTCCGCAGGTTCGTGCTGGCCCTGGGCTACAAGAGCGACCTGATCAAGCAGTACTTCCTCGACTACCGGCACCTGACCTCGGACTTCACGCTCCGGCTCGGGTCCGCCGACGAGCCGGTGTTCCACAACACGTTCGGCCGCGAGGACTGGGAGATCACCTTCGTCGAGACCGGCCTCACCACCGCGACCGCCGCGCGCATCCGCCGGGTCGCGGACCACCTGGACGCCCCGCGGTTCGCCCTCACCTACGGCGACGGCATCGGCGACGTCGACATCACCGGCGCCCTGCGCCACCACGTGGACCACGGCCTGCTCGGCACCCTCACGGGCGTGCACCCCTCCAGCCGGTACGGCGAGATGCGGGTCGAGGGCGAGACGGTCGTCGAGTTCAACGAGAAGCCCACCCTCGCCGACGGCTGGGTCAACGGCGGTTTCTTCGTCTTCGAGCGGGAGTTCGTCGACAAGTACCTCGACGACGACCCCGCGGTGATGCTCGAGAGCGCGCCGCTGCAGCAGCTCGCCCGGGACCGCCAGCTCTCCGTGTTCGAGCACGAGGGCTTCTGGATGGGCATGGACACGTTCCGCGACTGGACGGAGCTCAACGGCCTGTGGGACTCCGGCCGCGCCCCGTGGAAGATCTGGGAGGACTGAGCTCGTGCGCATCCTGGTCACCGGCACCGAGGGCTACCTCGGGAGCCTGCTCGCACCGACGCTGCTGAGCCGCGGCGACGAGGTCACCGGCCTCGACACCGGCTACTACAAGAACGGCTGGCTCTACAACGGCGTGCGGGAGACCCCGCACACGCTGGTCAAGGACATCCGGCACGTCACTCCGGACGACCTGGTCGGGTTCGACGCCGTCGTGCACATGGCCGAGCTGTCCAACGACCCGATCGGCGACCGCATCGGGGACGTCACCTACGACATCAACCACCACGGCTCTGTCGCGCTGGCCTCCGCGGCCAAGCGCGCCGGCGTCTCGCGGTTCGTCTACATGTCCTCGTGCAGCGTCTACGGCGTGGCCGACGGGACGGTCGACGAGACCAGCCCGACCGACCCGCAGACCGCCTACGCCCGGTGCAAGGCCCTGGTCGAGCGGGACGTCACGGCGCTGGCGGACGACGACTTCTCGCCGACGTTCCTGCGCAACGCGACCGCGTTCGGCGCCTCGCCGCGGCAGCGGTTCGACATCGTGCTGAACAACCTGGCCGGCCTGGCGTGGACGACGCACCGCATCGCGATGACGTCCGACGGCACGCCCTGGCGCCCGCTCGTGCACGGCCTGGACATCGCCAAGGCGATCCGCGCGGTGCTCGACGCCCCCCGGGAGTCCGTGCACGCGCAGGTGCTGAACGTCGGCGCCGACTCGAACAACTACACGGTCCGGGAGATCGCGGAGACGGTCGGGGCCGAGTTCCCCGGCTGCGAGGTGTCCTTCGGCGAGCCGAGCGCCGACAACCGGTCCTACCGCGTGTCGTTCGCGAAGATCCGCGAAGTCCTGCCCGGCTACGAGACCGACTGGGACGCCGCCGCCGGCGCCGCCCAGCTGCACCGCGTGTTCGAGCAGATCGCGCTCGACACCGAGACGTTCACCGGGCGCGGCCACACCCGCCTGGCGCAGATCGAGCACCTGCTCAAGACCGGCCAGGTGGACCCCCAGCTCTTCTGGACGGTGAACCCGTGAAGTACACCCCGACCGCCGTCGACGGCGTGATGATCGTCGACCTCGAGCTGCGCGGCGACGACCGCGGGTTCTTCGCCCGGACCTTCGACGTCACGGAGTTCGAGTCCCACGGCCTGGACACCACCGTCGCGCAGGGCAACCTGTCGTTCAACCACCGGGCCGGGACGCTGCGGGGCCTGCACCGCCAGGTGCCGCCGTACGCCGAGGGCAAGCTGGTCCGCTGCACCGCCGGGTCGATCGTCGACGTGGCCGTGGACGTCCGGCCGGACTCCCCCACCTACGGCGCGCACGTCATGGTCGAGCTGTCGGCCGAGAACCGGCGGGCCCTGTTCATCCCGCCGTACGTGGCCCACGGCTACCAGACGCTGGTCGACGGCGCCGAGGTGGTCTACCAGGTCAGCGGGCCCTACGCCCCGGAGGGCGAGCAGGGCTTCCGGTACGACGACGCCGCGTTCGGCATCGCGTGGCCGCTGCCGGTCAGCGTGATCTCGGACAAGGACGCCGCCTGGCCGCTGGTCGACGCCGGCGCCCCCGAGGCCGCGCCGGAGATCGCGCGATGATCGTCGTCGACTCGCTGCTCCGGGCGCGCCAGGCCGACGGGGCCCCGATCCGGGTGGCGCTCGTGGGCGCCGGGTTCATGGGCCGCGGGCTGGTCAACCAGATCGTCAACTCCGTGCCGGGCATGGACGTCGTCGCGATCGTCGCGCGCCGGCCGGAGCAGGGCGTGCGGGCGTACACCGAGGCCGGGCTGACCGGCGTGCTCGAGGTCGACTCCCCCGCGGCGCTCGCCCGGGCCGCCGCGTCCGGCACCCCCGCCGTGACCGCCGACTACCGCGTGGCGATCGCGTCGGACGCCGTGGATGTCGTGGTCGACGTGACCGGCGCCGTCGAATTCGGCGCGCACGTCGCGCTCGCCTGCTTCGAGCACGGCAAGCACCTGGTGCTGATGAACGCCGAGGTGGACGCCACGGTCGGCGCCGAGCTCGCGCGCCTGGCCGACAAGGCCGGCGTCGTCTACACCGGCTGCGACGGCGACCAGCCCGGCGTGCAGATGAACCTGTACCGGTTCGTCCGCGGGCTCGGGCTCACGCCCCTGGTCGCCGGCAACATCAAGGGCCTGCAGGACGAGTACCGCACCCCCACCACGCAGAAGGCGTTCGCCGAGCGGTGGGGCCAGGACCCGCACATGGTCACGTCGTTCGCGGACGGCACGAAGGTCTCGGTCGAGCAGGCGCTGGTCGCCAACGCCACCGGCATGTCGGTGCACCGGCGCGGGATGCTCGGCATGGACCACGACGGCCACGTCGACGAGCTGACCACGCGGTACGACGTCGACGAGCTCCGCGCGCTCGGCGGGGCGGTGGACTACGTGGTCGGCGCGAGGCCGGGTCCCGGCGTGTACGTGCTCGCGACCCACGACGACCCGAAGCAGCGGCACTACCTGGAGCTCTACAAGCTGGGCACCGGGCCGCTCTACTCGTTCTACCAGCCGTACCACCTGTGCCACTTCGAGGTGCCGAACACCATCGCGCGGGCGTTCCTGCTCGGCGACGCGACGATCCGCCCGCTCGGGGCGCCGAGCGTCGAGGTCGTCACGACCGCGAAGACCGACCTCGCGGCGGGCACGGTGCTGGACGCGCTGGGCGGGTACCACTACTACGGCCAGGCCGAGCGCGCGGACGTCACCCGCACCGAGCGGCTGCTGCCCGTCGGCGTGGCGGAGGGCTGCGTGCTGGTCCGCGACGTCCCGAAGGACGCGACGCTCACGTACGACGACGTCCGGCTCCCGGAGGGCCGGCTGGTCGACCAGCTCCGCGAGGCGCAGTCGGCCCTGGCCTGACCGTCCGGCTTCGCGAAGCGGTCTTGGACTGCGCCCGCAGCACGGGACTGCGCCCGCAGCACGGGAGTGCGCCCGCTGCAGGGGGCGCAGTCCCGGCCGGCGGGCGCAGTCCCGGCCGGGGGGCGCAGTCCCGGCCGGCGGGCGCAGTCCGCGCCGGGAGCCGAGCGGGGCCGAGCCGCGGGCGGGCCCGGCGGGGGCGCGGACGGGCCGGCCGGAGCCGCCGGCGGGCGTCACCCGGATGCGCACCAGTTCACCCGGGACCGCCGGACAAATCGGACAAATGCGCTCATAGACTCACGACCAGGAACGGGCCTGGGGTGGACGACCCGTCCCCCTGAGGCCCCACGACCGACGACACCGGGGAGGGGGATCCGTGCCGGAGCCGACCGCCCCTGCCCCTGACGCCTCCTCCCCGCACCCGACCGCCCGCACCGGGCGCGGGACCGCCTGCCCCCAGGCGCCGCACGAAGGGCTGACCCGCCGATGAGCACGAACGCCAGCGACCTGCGCGCCCGCGCCGTGTCGTTCTACCTGCCCCAGTTCCACCCGGTGCCGGAGAACGACGCGTGGTGGGGCCCCGGCTTCACCGAGTGGACCAACGCCGCGAAGGCACGCCCGCTGTTCCGGGGGCACGACCAGCCGCACCTGCCGGCCGACCTCGGGTTCTACGACCTGCGGATGCCCGAGGCCCGGGAGGCGCAGAGCGACCTGGCGCAGCGGTACGGCGTCGAGGCGTTCGTGTACTGGCACTACTGGTTCGGCGGCGGCCGGCGCATCCTCGAGCGGCCGTTCACCGAGGTCCTGGCGTCGGGCGCCCCGTCCGTGAAGTTCTGCCTGGCCTGGGCGAACCAGACGTGGAGCGGCATCTGGCACGGCGCCAGCGACCGCATCCTGATGGAGCAGACCTACCCGGGGCCCGAGGACGAGCAGCGGCACTTCGACACCCTGCTGCCGGCGTTCCGCGACGAGCGGTACCTGCGCGTCGACGACCGGCCGGTGTTCTACGTGTTCCGGCCCGAGGACCTGCCGGACGCCGCGGCGTTCGTCGACCGGTGGCAGGGCATGGCCCGCGCGGCCGGCCTGCCCGGGCTGTACCTGGTGGCCGAGGTGTCGGACCTGCTCGGGCGCGGCCCGCGGTACACCGACGTGGACGCCGCCGGGTTCGACGCGGGCGTCTACATGCGGATCCCGGCGCGGACCACCCGCGCCGACGTGCTGCGGATGCGGGTGGGACGCAAGCTCGGCCGCCCGGAGATCTACCCGCACGCAGCCGACTTCCAGCCCGCGCCCGCCGGCATCTCCGAGAACCTGCAGCCGTGCGTGTACCCGAGCTGGGACAACACGCCGCGCTCGGGCACCCGGGGGCTGGTGGTCACCGGCTCGACCCCGGAGCTGTTCCGGCGGCACGTGCGGCAGGCCGTCGACACGCTGCAGGACCGCCCGGCCGCCGAGCGGCTGCTGTGGGTCAAGTCGTGGAACGAGTGGGCCGAGGGCAACTACCTGGAGCCGGACCTCGAGCACGGCCACGGCTGGCTGGAGGCCCTGCGGGACGGGCTGAGCGGCACCAGCACGCTCACCACGGAGCCGGCGCGGGTGCTCACGCCGACCCCGGCGCTCGCCCCGACGGACGGGGTCGCGCATGGCTGACCGCACCGACGCGCCGCCCCTGCGGATCGCGATGCTGTCGTACTACCTGCCGTCGGGCAGCAAGATCGGCGTCGGCTTCCAGGCGCACGAGCTCGCGACCGAGCTGGCCCGCCGCGGGCACCACGTCGACATGTTCAGCGACTGCCCGCCGGTGCCGGGCGCGGAGTACGGCCACCGGCACGTCGCGATGTCCGGCTCGCTGCGCACGTTCCGGTTCGCGAGCGCGCTGCGCCGGCAGGACTACAGCGGCTACGACGTGCTGCACGCGCACGGCGACGACTACTGGATGTGGCGCCGCCGCGCGCCGCTGCACCTCCGCACGGTGCACGGCTCGTGCTTCGAGGAGGCCCGGCACATCCGCGGCGCCAAGGAGAAGCTGCGCATGCTGCTGCTCGGGTTCAGCGAGGTGCTGGCGTCCTTCGTCGCCGACCGCGTCGTGGTCGTCTCCCCGCAGACCCGGCGCTGGGTGCCGCGCTCGCACGACGTCATCCCCAACGGCGTCGACACCACCCGGTTCACCCCGGGCGACGACGCGGGCCGCACCGAGCACCCCGTGATCCTGTTCGTCGGCACCTGGCACGGCCGCAAGCGCGGCAAGGACCTGGCGGCGGCGTTCGTCGAGCACGTCCGGCCGCGCGTCGAGGGCGCCGAGCTGTGGATGGTCACGCGCGACGCCCCGGTCGACCCCGGCCCGGGCATCAAGGTCCTGGGCCGGCTGTCCGACGCCGAGCTCGCCGACGCGTACCGGCGCGCGTGGGTGTTCTGCCTGCCGTCCTCGTACGAGGGCTTCGGCATCCCCTACGCCGAGGCGATGGCGAGCGGCCTGCCGGTCGTCGCGACCCCGAACGTCGGCGCCCGGTACGTCAGCGACGAGGGCCGCGCCGCGGTGCTCGCCGAGCTCGACGACCTGGGGCCGGCGCTGGCCGACCTGCTGCTGGACGGGCACCGCCGCGCGGAGCTCGCCGCCGCCGGGCTCGCCCGGTCCCGCACGTTCTCCCTGACCGCCGTCGCCGACGCGTACGAGCGCCTGTACCGCCGTCCGGCCCGGGGCACCCCGCCCCGGTCGTCCGCGACCACCCGCACCACCGCCGCACCCGCCGGCCGACCCGCCCCTGAGGAGCGTTCATGACCGACGTCGCCATCCGCGCGAGCGGGGTGAGCAAGCACTACAAGATCGCCGCGAACGACGACAAGCCGTCGACCGCGGCGGAGGCCCTGGTGCACCGGCTCCGGCACCCCATGGAGCGTCAGCACTTCGAGGAGTTCCGCGCGCTGGACGACGTGGGCTTCGAGATCCCCTGGGGCGAGGCCGTCGGCATCCTGGGCCGCAACGGCGCCGGGAAGTCGACGCTGCTCAAGCTGCTGACCCGCGTCGCCGCCCCGACCCACGGCCGCATCGAGCTCGGCGGCCGCGTCGGCTCGCTGCTGGAGGTCGGCACCGGGTTCCACCCCGAGCTGACCGGCCGGGAGAACGTGTACCTCAACGGCACGCTGCTCGGGATGCGGAAGTCGGAGATCAAGCGCCGGTTCGACGAGATCGTGGCGTTCTCCGGCGTCGAGAAGTTCCTCGACACCCCGGTGAAGCGGTACTCGTCGGGCATGTACGTGCGGCTCGCGTTCGCGGTCGCGGCCCACCTCGACACGGAGATCCTCGCGATCGACGAGGTGCTGGCCGTCGGCGACGCGGAGTTCCAGGCCAAGTGCATCGACCGGATGAAGACGGTCGCCGCCGAGGGCCGGACGGTCCTGTACGTCAGCCACCAGATCCAGACCGTGAAGGCCCTCTGCACGACCGCCCTGTACCTGGAGCACGGCGGGCTGGTCATGCACGGCGACGTGGACGACGCCATCGAGCTCTACCAGACCAGCCGGGACCGCGCGGCGCTCAGCCAGACGGACATCGACCGGCGCCCCGGCACCGGCGAGCTGCGGATCACGTCCGCGACGATCTCGAGCCCGCTCTACCGGACGGTCGAGTCGAAGACCATCGAGTTCCTGGTCAACGCGAACCCCGACTACATCGGCAAGTACTTCGTCTCCTGCCACGTGAACGACCGGCACGGCACGACGATCCTGCAGTGCGACTCCCGCGTCACCGGCCTGTGGCTGGACCCGGCGCAGGAGCAGAAGATCGCGCTGACCATCAACGGCCCCTGGCTCAAGCCCGGCGAGTACTCCGTGGACCTGTACGTCTGCTCCTCCGGCGTGCTGGACGCGTTCGAGGGCGCCGGCCGGTTCGAGATCCACCCGGTGCTGCCGTACCCGCAGGCCGTGTCCGACGAGGGGCTCGACGCCGGTCTCGTCCTCGCCGACTTCGACTACGAGAGGCGCTGACCCGTGGCCGCCGCACGCACGATCGTCATCACCCCGCCCGGCCGGCTGCCGCTGCCCGGCTGGCGCGAGCTGTGGGAGGCCCGCGAGGTCTTCACCCGGTTCGGCACCCGCGACCTCAAGCTCCGGTACCGGCAGACCGCGCTCGGCGTGGTCTGGGTGGTCCTGCAGCCGCTGCTGAGCGCCGGCATCTTCTCGATCGTCTTCGGGCAGATCGCCGACCTGGGCAGCGACGGGGTCCCGTACTTCGTGTTCACGTTCGCCGGCATGCTCGCGTGGACGCTGTTCAACGGCATCGTCACGCGCGCCGCGCCGTCCCTGGTGAACAACCAGGCGCTGGTGTCGAAGGTGTTCTTCCCGCGCATGCTGGTGCCGCTGTCCTCGATCCTGTCGGTGATGGTCGACTTCGCGGTCGCCGCCGTGCTGATGGTCGGGCTGCTGGTGTGGTTCGGGATCTTCGCGGGCTGGGCCCTGCTGACGCTCCCGCTGTGGATCCTCGCGGTCGTGCTGCTGGGCAGCGGCATCGGCCTGCTCAGCTCCGCGCTGATGGTCCAGTTCCGCGACGTGGCGTACATCGTGCCGTTCGCCATGCAGACGCTGCTGTACGCGAGCCCGCTGGCGTACTCGCTGAGCGAGGTCGGCGACAACATCCGATGGCTGTTCGACATCAACCCGCTGACCTGGCTGCTCGAGGGCTTCCGGTGGGCGCTGCTCGGTCTGGCGCAGCCGCCGGGCTGGCAGATGGTCGCCGCGGCCGTCACGAGCGTCGTGGTGTTCGTCGCCGGGGCGCTGGTGTTCTCGAAGATGGAACGCGGCTTCGCGGACGTGATCTGACGTGACCTCGACGCCGGCCACGACGCCAGGCCAGGAGCCCGCCCGCCGCACCGGCCGCGGGCGCCGGGGCGTGGTCCTGGGGCTGACCGCCGTCCTGGCCGCGTCCGCCGGCATCGGCGGCTGGCAGCTCGCGACGCAGCGGTCCGGCTCCGGGGAGGACGCCGTGGCGGCGGCCCCCGCGGCCGGCGACACGTCCGCCCGCATGTGCGGCGTCGCCGACACCGACCGGTACGCCGCGCTCGCCGCGGACGCGCCCGTCGCGACGGTCGAGGCGCTGGTCGCCGACGCGGGCGAGGACGTGCCGACGCAGCTCGCGGCCGTCGAGGGGCACGTCGCCGCGCTGCGCCAGGACGGCGCGACCACGACGATCAGCCGCTGGACGCAGGACGGGCGCGCCGGGACGCCGGTGACGGTCGAGGCCGGCTCCGATGACGCCGCGCCGAGCAGCTTCGCGCTGACGCAGGACGGCGGCGTGCTGGCCGCCGACGGGTCCCGGTCGGGCACGACCGTCGGGCTGTGGACCGACGGCGACGAGCCGGGCACCACCTGGGACCTGGCCGACCTGGACCGCGGGCGGGTGTCCGCGGTGCTGGGCTGGACGGCCGGCCACGACGACGTGCTCGCCACGGTCGTGCTCAGCGGCTCGCACCAGCTCGCGCTGCTCAAGGCCGACGGCACGGTGGACGGCGACGGGCCGGAGCTCGACTGGGACGTCTACCCGCGGTTCTACCCGCAGGACGACGGCACGCTCGCGGTGCTCAGCGACGCCGACGAGCAGTCCTCCTCCATCTCGCTGGTGCACTACGCCGCCGACGGCACCCCCGGCCTGCGGGTCGAGGGCACGCTGTCCGGCGAGTCCGCCAACGGCCGGGAGTCCACGCTGGACCACCCGACCGGTGTCGCGACGGCGGCCGACGGCGGGCTCCTGCTCGCCGGGCCCACGTGGCGGCTGGTCGAGGTCGGCCCCGACGGCGTGTGGCGGCGCATCGCGCTGTCCGGCGAGGGCCAGGGCTCGACGTTCCGGTTCGCGGACCTCACGCCGTTCGTCCGGCAGGGCGACGCGGTCTACTTCTTCTCCCCGCGCGAGGACGGCGCCGGTCTGCAGCTGTCCCGCGTCGGCGACGCCGACCTGGACCTGCTGCTCGACGCGCCGATCACGTGGGACGTCAACCACGCCTCCACGCTCGACCGGCTCGGCTACGGCGCGGGCCTGGCCACCGACGCGGTGGACGACTACTTCGGGCCGGACGCGACGCCCGCGGTGCACGCGGAGTTCGCCCTCTGGTGGGGCGACCTGGCCGACACCTACGAGCTGCGCTACGAGGTCACCGGCGACCCGTGGCTGGACCCGCCGGTCGAGCCCGCCTCCGGCACGGTCGCGATCCCCGCGGACGGCGGCGAGGTGCCGCTCACGCTGCCCGACGCGCGGCCGGGCCCGTACGAGGTGCACGCCGAGCTGGTCGAGAAGGCCACCGGCGAGGTCCGCACCGCCACCTGCCTGCGGTACGCCGTCGGGGCCCCCGGCTCCACGTACGACCCCGCGTCCCTCGCCGACGGCGCCGACTGGGGCGGCCCCGGGCCGCTGCGCGGCGTGCAGCTCGCGGCGCAGCTCGGCATCGGCAGCCACCGCGTCCAGCTGGACTTCGGCCGGCTCGTGCCGGACGTCGCCGCGACCCCCGCGGTCGGCGCGCTGGACCTGTCCTCGCTTCCGGGCGCCGAGGACGGCGACCCCTACGCGGGCATCGCCGCGGCCGCCGCGCTCGCCGCCGGCACCGACGTGCAGCTCTACGTGCAGGTCGGCCAGGGCGGTGAGGCGGAGCAGGAGGCCGTCGCCTCCGGGACCTGGGGCGCGTGGGTGCGGGTCATCGCCACCGCCCTGCACACCGGTGCCCCCGACCTGCACCTCTGGGCGCCGTGGAACGAGCCGAACAACACCGGCTTCGGCGACGGCGCCGACTACGCCGTGCGCGTCCAGGCCCCGTTCGCGGAGGCCGTCCGCGCCGTCGACCCGCAGGCGCGGATCATCGGCGGCAACGCGCTGAACGTGGTCGTCCCCTGGTACCAGCAGCTGGTCGACGGCGGCGGCTGCACCTCCATGGACATCGTCGGGATCCACCCGTACACCGGCTTCAACCGGTCGTGGGACGAGGAGGGCACCGACGGGCCGATCGGCCAGATCACCGCGGTGAACGAGCTGCTCGCCCAGTGCGGCGCCGACGCCCCCGAGGTCTGGGACACCGAGTCCGGCTGGTGGTCCGACGGCCCCGTGAGCCACTGGGCGCAGGCGTACGACGTCGCGCGGTCGCTGCTGTGGATGTCGGAGCTGGGCGTCGACGAGTGGATGTACTTCTTCAGCGAGGGCGGCTGGGGCGAGGGCGGCTTCACGTGGTCGCTCGTGCAGCTCGGGTCGTTCGTGAAGCCGGGCGCGCTCGCCATGGCCACCGTGTCCGGGGCGCTCGACGGGCGGGGCGCCCCCGACGTGCTGGACACCGGGGACCCGGCGCTGCACGCGATGGCGTTCGGCGCGGCCCTGGGCGCCGACCCCGGCGCCCCCGCGGCGGACCCCCTGCTGGCCGTGTGGACGCAGGACGAGGTCACGGACGTCGCCCTCACGGCGGCGACGGCCACCACCGTCACGGTCACCGACCTCTACGGCGGCACACGCACGCTCGACGTGGCGGCGGGCGAGCCCACGGCCCTGCGCGTCACCGGCGCGCCCGTGCTGCTCACCGCCCCCGAGGACGCCGCGCTGTCGGTCGCACCGGCGACGCCGCGCGGCACGAACCTGCTCGCGGGCGGCACCGCCACGGCCAGCTCGACCACCGACGGCACCGACCCCGCGGACCTGGTCACCGAGGAGGGCGCCGGGTCGAACCCCTGGCGCGCGGCCGGTCGCACGGCCGACGGCCCGGACACCGAGCCGTGGGTGCAGGTGGACCTCGCGGCGCCCGCCACGATCGACCGCGTGGTCGTCGAGAGCGCCGGGATCCGGTGCTGCACCTCCGGCGTCAAGGCCTACACGGTGAGCGTCCAGGACGCCGAGGGCGAGTGGCACGAGGTCGGGAGCCAGGACGGCCTGTTCCTGGAGCGGACCTCCGAGGTGACGTTCGAGCCGGTCGAGGCGACCGCGGTCCGCGTCCAGGTGCCGAGCACGCAGACGCGCGGCATCACCGTGCCGGACGTGAACTACTCCGGCCAGTCCGGCGGACTCCTGCCCGCGTGGGAGCCCGTCCAGGCGGAGCCGACCTGGCCCGTGTCGCTCGTCCGGCTCGCCGCGTACGGGCCGGGGGCGGCCGGGTGACACCGGCACCGCGACCATCCACCACCCGCACGACCACCCGGAGGGGACGACGATGACACCCAGGGCCACCGTGGGCATCCCCGTCTACAACGGCGAGAAGTACCTCCCGGCCGCGCTCGACTCCGTGCGCGAGCAGGACCTCGAGGACATCGAGATCGTCATCTCGGACAACGCCTCGACGGACGCCACCGAGGAGATCTGCCGCGCCGCCGCCGCGGAGGACCCGCGCATCCGGTACCACCGGCAGGAGCAGAACCGCGGCGGCCGGTGGAACTTCAACCACCTGGTCGAGCTGGCGCGGGCGCCGTACTTCACCTGGGCGGCGGCGGACGACGTCCGGCGGCCCGCGTTCGTGCGGCGCTGCCTGGAGGTGTTCGCCGACTCCGACCCGGCGACCGTGCTGGTCTACCCCCGGACGCAGATCATCGACGCCGGCGGGGTGGTCACCGAGGACCTCAACGACGCCGACCTGGCCTGCGACGAGCCGACCCCGCACGAGCGGATGGGGCACTTCCTGCGCGCGCAGGCGGCGCACCTGTTCTACGGCCTGCACCGCACCGACGCGCTGCGCAGCACCCGGGGCATCCGGCCGACCGTCGGCAACGACCTCGTGGTCCTCGCCGAGCTCGCCTGCCGCGGGCCGTTCCAGCTGGTGCCCGAGCAGCTGTTCCTGCAGCGCCGGCACGCCGAGCAGTTCTCCGCCCAGGGCCAGGCGCAGGTCGCGTGGCACGCGCCGTCGGCGTCCGTGCGGTTCGCGTTCCCCCACACCAAGGTCAGTGTCGAGCTGGTCCGGGGCGTGCTGTCCTCGCGCCTCGACGCCGCCGAGACCGCGCGCTGCCTGGCGACCATCCCCGTCGCGTGGACGCTGCCCCGCTGGCGCGGGCCGGCCGCGGACGTCTGGGCGGCGCTCGGGCTGGAGCCGCGGAGCAGCCGGCGATGACCGGGGACGCCTCGGGCACCGCGGGCGCCGCGCGCGTGCCCGAGGTGCACGTGCTCACGCCGGGCGACCACTTCTCCCCCCGGACCGGCTCCGCGATCCCGACGGTGGTGGACGGCCTGTGCGCCGCCCTGCCGGAGGGCACGGTCCCGCGGCCCCGCGTCGTCGTCGCCGACGGCACCTACCCCGACCGGTACGCCAGCGCCGACCCCGTCGGCTACCCGCTCGTGACGGCGCGCCCGGCGGACCGGTACCTCGACGCGCTCGCCGGGCGGCTGGACCTGCCGCGTCCCGGGGTCCGCCGCACGCTGCGCCCGACCCTCGCCGACCAGGACGCGTGGCCCGCCGGGGTGGTGCTCGCGCACAACTCCCCGCAGCTGGTGCCGCTCGTGCACGACCGGCACGCCGCGGTGCTGTACGCGCACAACCTGCTGCTGCGCACCTACTCGGTGAAGGAGGCCGACCGGGTGCTCGGGCGCGCGGCGGCCGTCGTCTGCGTGAGCGGCGCGCTGGCCGAGCAGACCGCCGCGCACCTGCCGGCGGCGCTGCGGGACCGGCTGCGCGTGGTGCCCAACGGCGTGGACACCGCCCGGTTCTCCCCGCGGGCGGACCCGGCGCGCGCGGAGCGGCTCCGGGTCGTGTTCGTGGGCCGGATGATCCGGGACAAGGGCGCGGACGTGCTGCTCGACGCGGTCTCCCGGCTGTCGCGCGACGACATCGAGCTGACGCTGGTGGGCTCGCAGAACTTCGACGCGGGCGCCACGCCCTCGCCGTACGAGCGGGACCTGGCGGGGCGGGCGGCGGCGCTCGGCGACCGGGTCCGGCTGCTGCCGTTCACCCCCCGGTCCGAGGTCGCGGACGTCTACCGGCAGGCCGACGTCGTCGTGGTGCCGTCCCGGTGGGCGGAGCCGTTCGCGCTGACGGTCATGGAGGGCATGGCCTCGGGCGTCCCGGTGGTGGCGTCGGCGATCGGCGGCATCCCCGAGGTGATGGGCGACGCCGGCGTGCCGGTGCGGCCGGACGACCCCGCCGACCTGGCCGCGGCCCTGGAGGCGCTGGCGGACGACGAGGCGCTGCGCCGCCGGATCGGCAAGACGTGCCGGAAGTGGGCGCTGGCCCACGACTGGGCGTGGTCCCGCGGCCGCCTGGACGCCGTCCTCACCGAGGTGGCCGGCGTTTCACCCACGCCGGTCGGGTGAACCTTTTGCCCCAGTTGTCCGAATTGTCGCGATGACCGGCACGATGGTCCCCATGCGCGTCCTGCGGATCTCCCACAGCGCCGTCGTCACGGCGTGGCGCGGGCGGGAGGACGCCCTGCGCGCCCGCGGGCTCACCGTCCGCACGCTCAGCGCGCGCACCTGGGCCGAGGGCGGCCGCGACGTCGACCTGGAGCCGCGGCCGGGCGAGGACGTCGTCGGGGTCCGCACCCTCGGCTCGCACCCGAACGTGTTCCTCTACGACCCGCGGCCGATCTGGCGGGCGCTCGGCGAGGACTGGGACGTCCTGGACCTGCACGAGGAGCCCGCGGCGCTCGCCACCGCCGAGATCCTGCTGCTCCGGGCGCTGCGCCGGGTCCGCACCCCGTACGTCCTGTACTCCGCGCAGAACCTCGACAAGCGGTACCCGCCGCCGTTCCGGTGGTGGGAGCGGCTCGCCCTGCGCGGCGCCGGCGCGGTCAGCGTCTGCAACGCCGAGGCCGGCCAGGTGCTCCGCCGCAAGGGGCTGACCGCGCCCGCGCACGTCATCGGGCTGGGCGTCGAGCCGTCCGCCCCGCAGCAGGACCACCCCGGCGCCGACGGCGGCGCCCCCCAGGACGCCGGCGTAGTCGGTGCGGCCGCCCCCGCGCGCACCGGCTACGTCGGCCGGCTCCTGCACCCCCACAAGGGCCTCGACGTGCTGCTCGACGCCGCCGAGGCCGACCCGCGGCTGCACGTGGCGGTCGCCGGGGCCGGTCCGTACGAGGCCGAGCTGCGCCGCCGGGCCGCGAGCCCCGCGCTCGCCGGGCGCGTCACGTTCCACGGGCACCTGGCCGGGGCGGACCTCACGGCGTTCTACCGCGGGCTCGACGTGCTGGCCGTGCCCTCCGTGCCCGCACCCGGCTGGCTGGAGCAGTTCGGCCGGGTGGCCGTCGAGGCGATGGCGGCGGGCGTCCCCGTCGTGGCGTCCGACAGCGGCGCGCTGCCCGACGTCGTCGGCGGTGCCGGCATCCTCGTGCCCGCCGGTGACGCCGCCGCGCTGGCCCGGGCGCTCGCCGTGGTGCTGGACGACCCGGAGCGCGCCGCCCGGATGCGCGAGGCGGGCCTGGCCCGGGCGGCCGAGTACACGTGGGACGCGATCGCGGAGCGCTACGAGGCGATGTACCGCTCGCTCACCACCCCCACCCCCCCCCCCCCCCCCCCCTCCCCCCCCCCCCCCCCCCGCCGCACCCCCCCCCCCCCCCCGCCCTCGTCCCCGTTCCTCATCATCCCCAGCTGCACCGCGCAGATAGTCACCTTCTTGTTCTTCGCCCTCCTCGAGATTGCGCGTCCGGTTATCGCCGAGTACCGCCG
>NZ_CABEGA010000044.1 GCF_901521055.1 Cellulomonas hominis
AGAAGAAAAAAGAAAGGAAGAAAAGGAATCGTCGGCAGCGTAAGAAGAGTATAAGAGACAGGTGCTCCTTCGCGGGTGACCCCCCGTCCGCCGGGGCGCGGCGTCGGCGCCCGGGCGGACGGGGGGACGGGGGACGGTGGTGCAGGGAGGTCAGGCCCCGCCGCCCGCCATCTCGGCGTTCGTGTTGGACTCGTCGAGCAGCGCCTGCATCGTCGGCTGCACCTCGGCCAGGTACTCGGCGGCCGTCTTCTCGCCGTCGAGCACCGGCTGGATGTTCACCCAGAGCTCGTCGTACCACTGGGCCCCGTAGGTGAACGACGCGGGCATCGCGCGGCCGTAGTCCTGGACGATGTCGAGGAACTCCTGCCGGTTGGCGGGCTCGGCGTCCGGGGCGGCGGCCCACTCCTGGGCCATGTCGATCAGGTTCGGCACCTGGACGTTCGCGTCGACCAGCGTCTGCTGGGCGTCCACGTCGGTGGACAGGTACGTCGCCAGCTGCACCGCGGCCTCCGGGTCCGACGTCGTGCTGGACACGCCGATGCCGAGGCTGCCGACCCAGGTCGCGGACTCGCCGGTCGAGCCGGCGGGCCAGGGGATCAGGTCGTACTCGAAGTCCAGGTCGTTGTAGACGCTGACGTCCCACGGCCCGACGGGGAAGAAGCCGATCTCGCCGGCCATCCACCGCTGGTACGTGTCGAGCGTGGCCGCCTCGGACGCGGACGGGGTGACGCCGTCCACGAGGGTCAGGTCGGCGAAGTACTGCAGCGCCTCGGCGAACTCGGGGGTGTCGACGGTGACCTCGGTGCGGTCCTCGTTGGTCCAGTCGCCGCCGTTGCTCCACACCATCGACTGCAGGTTCCACTGGACGTTCAGCCCGGTGCCCCACTGGTCGAGCGCGCCGTCGCCGTCGGTGTCCGCGGTGAGCTGCTTCGCGATGTCGCGGAACTGCTCGAACGTCAGCGGGACGTCGGGGTCCGGCAGCGGGATGCCGTTGGCCTCGAGCATCGTCTTGTTGTAGCCGAACGCGAACGGGCCGACGTCCTTGGGCAGGCCGTAGAGCGCGCCGTCGGGGGTGCCCTGGAGCGTCCCGTCGAACCGGTAGGAGTCGACGCCGTACGGCCAGATGTTGTCGAGGTCCACGCCCGCGTCCTCGACCTGCTGGGTGATGTCCATCAGGACGCCCGAGGCGACGTAGGACTGCAGGTTCGCCTGCTCGATGTAGAACACGTCGGGGACCTTGTTGCCCGACACCGCGGCCTGGAGCTTCGTGGCGTACTGGTCGACGTCGGTGACGGTCATCTCGACCTCGACGCCGGTGTCCTCGGTGAACTTGTCGATCGCCGCCTGGTAGGCCGCCTTCTCGTCGGCGCCGCCGCGGAACATGAACGTGAGCGTGTCGTCTCCGCCGTCCTCGCCCCCGCCGCCGCCCGAGCCGCACGCGGTCAGGGCCAGCGCCCCGGCGAGCACGACGGCCGCCGCCCGGATCCTCTTGGTGGTCATTGCGCCTTTGCCTCCACTCGTGGACCGAGGTCGGGCGCGTCGCGGCGCGGCGGGTCCCGGGCAGCCGTCATCGGCTGCCGGACCGGGCGGGTCGGCGCTGACCTCGTGTTCTACATCGTTGAACTACAACGTTGGAGAGATTGGCACGGCGAGCGACGCCCGGTCAAGCAACGGTTTGGTCACGAGGCGGCGGCGCGCGGGTGCCGCGCGGGGGGTGTTGACTGCGGCGAGGAGCGCTGGGCAGGATGGCTGTACAACGATGTAGACCGCCGCAGCGACGTTGCTGGGCGCCCGGGCACCCCGCCCCACGCTCCCCGCACCGCCACCCGTCGGCACCCGCGAGGAGAACCATGACCACCGTCACCCTGACCATCGACCCGGCGTTCCGCGTGGGGCCGGTCCGCCGCGGCACGTTCGGCGCGTTCGTCGAGCACCTCGGCCGCTGCGTGTACACCGGCATCCACGACCCGGAGCACCCCACGGCGGACGCCGACGGCTTCCGCCGCGACGTCATCGAGCTGACCCGCGAGCTCGGCGTGTCCACCGTCCGCTACCCCGGCGGCAACTTCGTGTCCGGCTACCGGTGGGAGGACGGCGTGGGCCCGCGCGACCAGCGCCCCCGCCGGCTCGACCTCGCGTGGCACTCCACCGAGCCGAACCAGGTGGGCGTCGACGAGTTCATGCGCTGGACGAAGGCGTCGGGCACCGAGGCGATGATGGCAGTGAACCTCGGCACCCGCGGCGTGCAGGAGGCGCTCGACCTGCTGGAGTACTGCAACGTCGCGGGCGGCACCGCCCTGTCGGACCAGCGGCGCGCGAACGGTGCGGCCGACCCCTACGGCATCCGCATCTGGTGCCTGGGCAACGAGATGGACGGCCCCTGGCAGATCGGCCACAAGACGGCGCACGAGTACGGCCGGCTCGCCGCGGAGACGGCCCGCGCCATGCGGATGATCGACCCCGACCTGACCCTCGTGGCGTGCGGCTCGTCCGGCGTCCCGATGCCGACGTTCGGGCAGTGGGAGCAGACGGTGCTCTCGGAGACCTACGAGCACGTCGACATGATCTCCGCCCACGCCTACTACGCGGAGGAGGACGGCGACCTCGGCTCGTTCCTGGCGTCCGCGGTCGACATGGACCACTTCATCGGGTCCGTGGCCGCCGTCGCCGACGGGGTCCGCGCGCACAAGAAGCTCGACAAGCGGATCAGCATCTCGTTCGACGAGTGGAACGTCTGGTACCAGAAGCGCGCCGAGTCGGTCCCGCCGAGCGGCGACGACTGGCCGGTCGCCCCGGTGCTGCTGGAGGACAAGTACAACGTCGCGGACGCCGTCGTGGTCGGCAACCTGCTGATCTCCCTGCTCCGGCACACCGACCGTGTGCACTCCGCGAGCCTCGCCCAGTTGGTCAACGTGATCGCCCCGATCATGACCGAGCCCGGCGGCCGGGTCTGGCGCCAGACCACGTTCCACCCGTTCGCGCAGGCGTCGAAGTACGCCGCGGGCGAGGTGCTGCAGGTCGCCGTCGAGGCCCCGACGTACGAGACGGCGAAGTTCGGCGACGCGCCGCTCGTCGACGCCGTGGCCACCCGGGACCCGGAGACCGGCGCCGTCGCGCTGTTCGCCGTCAACCGCTCCACGACCGAGACGGTCACCCTCGAGGTCGACACCCGGTCGATCCCCGGCCTGCGCGTGCTCGAGGCCACGACCCTGTCGAACCCCGACCACCAGTGGGTCGCCACGGCCGACGACGACACCTCGGTGCTGCCGCGGACCAACGACACCGCGGGCATCGACGGCGGCCGGCTCACCATCCAGGTCCCGCCGGTGTCCTGGAACGTCGTGCGGCTCGGTGCCTGAGACCGCGATCGCGGCGCCGGCGGGGCCAGGGGGAGCTGCGGGAGCCCCCGCACCCCGCCGGCGCCGGCGCCGCACGGTGGCGGTGGCCGCCGGGCTGGTGGTGGTGGTCGCGGCGGTAGGGGGCGCCGCGCTCGCGGCCACGCGCGACCCCGCCCCCGCCGCGGTGGCGCTCCCCGTCGGCGGCGACGCCACCGTGCACGACCCGGCGCTCGTCGTCGGCGAGGGCGACGACCCCTGGTACGTCTACTCCACCGGGGACGCGCGCACCGGCGCCGGCGCGGTGCAGGTGCGCCGGTCGACCGACGCCGGCGCCACCTGGGAGTACGCCGGCACCGCGTGGGGCCCGTCCGACGCGCCCCGGTGGGCGCAGGAGGCCGTGCCGGGGGTCACGAGCTACTGGGCGCCCGAGCTCTACGAGCACGACGGCACCTGGTACCTCTACTACGCCGCGTCGACGTTCGGGTCGAACCGCTCGGTGATCGGGCTGCGCACCAGCCCCACCCTCGACCCGGACGACCCGGACTACGCGTGGACGGACCGCGGCGAGGTGTGGGCCTCGGAGCCCACCGACGACTACAACGCCATCGACCCCGGCATCGTCGAGGACGCCGACGGCACGCCGTGGATGGTGTTCGGCTCCTACTGGTCGGGCATCCAGGTCGTGGAGCTGGCGTGGCCCGACGGCCTGCCCGTCCCGGGCGCCGACCCGGTCCCGCTCGCGAGCCGGCTGTCCGCACCGCACGCCGTCGAGGCGCCGTCCGTCGTGCCGCACGACGGCTGGTACTACCTGCTGGTCTCGCAGGACACGTGCTGCCAGGGGACGGACTCGACGTACCGGATCACCGTCGGCCGCTCGCGGGAGGTCACCGGCCCCTACGTCACGCGCGACGGCACGGACCTGCTGCTCGACGGCGGCGACGTGCTGCTGGGCTCCACCGGCGACATGATCGGGCCCGGTGGGCAGTCGGTGTCCCGCGGGGTCCTCGGGTTCCACTTCTACGACGCCGCGACCGGCGGGACGCCCACGCTCGGGCTGCGGGAGATCGCGTGGGACGACGAGGGCTGGCCGGTGCTGACGACGGCCGAGGAGCAGGCGGGCTGACCGGTCGGTCCGCGTCCGGGATCCGGGTGGTCGAAGACGGTGACGACGGTCATGGATCGGCCGGGTCATGGGGATCAGTCCGGAGCGCTCGCGTCCCCTTGCGCGTGGCCATCTCGTACCGGGTGGCGTGCTCGCGCAGGTACTCGCGCAGGTACGGGATGGTGAAGTCGACGTACCCGTGGCGCGTGGGCTCGATGACGCCGGCTGAGATGAGGCGCGCCCGGTAGGTCGAGGCGTAGTAGGGCGTGACACCCAGGCGTCGGGCGATCTCGCCGGTCGAGGACTCGCCCTCGTCCTGCGCCATGGCCACGAGGTAGGTCCTGTCCACGTTCGACAGGTCAGCGAGCGAGGTCTCGTGCACGAGGGAACCGAGCCGCTTGCGCGCGGCGGCGACTCCCTCCCGCGCAGCCGCGACGTCGATGTGCGACGCCGGCGCGCTGCGCCACACGTGGAACCCGACGAGCTGGATCATGAACGGGTATCCGCCCGTCGCGTTCGTGGCTTCCCACAGGGCGTCGTCGTCGATCGTGCACTCGGAGTCCGTGATCGTCCGCCGCAGCGCTCGGGCGACGTGGTCGAGAGGGACGTCCTCGAGCTCGAAGCGGGACGCGCGACGCAGGAACGTGAGGACGTCGTCGTTCAGCAGGTCGGAGACGGCTGACGGGAGACCGGCCATCGCCAGCGCGATGTCCCTGTCCTCACGGATGAGGTGCTGGACGATCGCGGCGAGATCGCGCAGGTCCTCACGCGCCGCAGCGTGCACCTCGTCGACCGTGATGAGCAGCCCGGTGCCGTTGCGCTCCAGCACGTCGAGCAGTCTGCCCAGCTCGGAACGCCACTCGACGACCTCGGCAGGCGGCGTGGACAGCGTCAGCCCGCCTCCGACCACCGGCAGGGTCATCCCCGTGATGCTCCTGGAGGGTGCGGCAGCGGGATCGAGCTCTCTCAGTGCACGCGTCGTCGCGTGCTGCAGGCGCAGGACCATGCCCGGCGTCGCCGTCTCGGCAAGCGCGACCCAGCCCCGTTGCACCGCCAGGTTGTCGGCCTCGGTGAGCATGACCGTCTTGCCGATGCCTCGCGGGCCTGTGAAGAGGGCGAGGCGAGCCGGGGACCCGGCTCCGTCGTCGAGCGAGTCGCCGAACTCCCTGAGCACGTCGTCGCGTCCCACCAGCAGAGGCGGCGTGGATCCGGCGGTCGGACGAAACGGGTTGCGCAGCGCCAATTTGGACTCCTTTGTAAGTCCGGGCAGGCTATCGGCAACCCAGGGCGGATTTTACAAACGGGTCCAAAGACCTACCGGTCCCGCAGCCCCCCGGGGGCGGCTAGAGCGCCTGGTGCAGCACCAGGTCGTGGTGGACCTGGTCGCCGACCGTGAACCGGCGCTCGCCGACCTCGGCGAACCCGGACCGCCGGTAGAACGCCTGCGCCCGGGCGTTCTCCCCGTTGACGCCGAGCCACACGCCCGCCGCCCCGCGGGACCGCGCCGCGTCGAGGCTGGCGGTCATGAGCGCCCGGGCCACGCCCGCGCCGTGCCGGCCGGGCAGCACGTAGCACTTGCTGAGCTCGACCGTCGGCCGCAGCGGCACGACCGCCGCGACGTCCGGGTCGTACGGCTCGCCCGCGACCAGCATCGTGTAGCCGGTCAGGGCCCCGTCCTCGTCCGCGACCAGCAGGTCCCGGGCCGGGTCGGCCAGGTAGCCCGCGAACGACGCCGGGGTCAGGTGCGCCGCGATGAAGGCGGCGTGGTCCTCGGGCGTGGACGACGGCGGGCAGGCGAGCGGGAACGTCACCGCGGCGAGCGCGGCCAGGGCGTCGGCCTCGTCGGCCCGCGCGCGCCGGACGACCGCCGCGACCGTGTCGGTCCGAGGCGTCTGGGTCACTGCCCGCCCCAGCGGGACCGGATCGCGCGCCGGGCGGTGCGGAACACCAGCCCGACCACCCAGGCGGACCCCGCGATCGTCGCCGCGTCGACACCTCGCCGGGTGGCGTTGCGGCGCCCGCGGAACTCGCGCACCGGCCAGCCGACCTCGGCGGCGTGCTTCCGGAGCCGGCCGTCGGGGTTGATCGCGCACGGGAAGCCGACCTCGGACAGGATCGGGACGTCGTTCGTGGAGTCGCCGTACGCGAACGACCGCGACAGGTCGATGCCCTCGCGCTCGGCGACGACGCGAACCGCCTGCGCCTTCGCCTTCCCGTGCAGCAGGTCCCCGACCAGACGCCCGGTGTAGAACCCGTCCTTGTGCTCCGCCACGGTGCCGACCGCCCCGGTGGCGCCGAGCCGGCGCGCGATGATCTCCGCGATCTCGACCGGCGTGGCCGTCACGAGCCACACCTCGTGACCCGCGCGCAGGTGCTGGTCGAGCAGCCGCTGCGTGCCGGGGAAGATGCGCAGGGACAGGACCTCGTCGTAGATGTCCTCCGCGATGGCCACGACCTCGGCGACCGACCGCCCGTGCATGATCTCCAGCGCCCGCTGGCGGACCTCGTCGATCTGCTCGCGGTTCTCGCCGAACGCGAGGTACCGGAACTGGTGGACCGCGAACCGCAGGATGTCGCCCCGCTGGAAGAAGGCCCGCCGGTAGAGCCCCACGGCGAGGTGGAACGAGCTCGCCCCCCGGATGATGGTGTTGTCCACGTCGAAGAAGGCGGCCACCCGGCCCGGCTGCACGGCGGCGCCGGTCACGGGCTCGGTGGGCTCGGGCACCCGGCCACTGTAGCCAGATGCCTAGGCTCGTGCCGTGCCGACCACCAGCGACGCCCCCGCCCCCGCCGACCGCCCGCCGCGCGTCGTCCTGTACGGCCGCGCGGGCTGCCACCTGTGCGCCGACGCGCGTGCCGTGGTCGCCGACGTGTGCGCAGCGACGGGCGACTCGTGGGCCGAGGTCGACGTCGACGCGGGCGGCCGCACACCGGACGGGCGCACCCTCGCGGACGCCTACGGCGAGCTCGTCCCGGTCGTGGAGGTCGACGGCGCGCGGGTCGGCTACTGGCAGATCGACGCCGCGCGCGTGCGCGACGCCCTGGCGGCGGGACCGACGGCCTAGTCTGTTCCTCGTGCGAGCCCTGCCGCCGACCACCGTCGCCCGCCTGCCGGGATACCTGCGCTCCCTCGGCGGGCTCGCCTCCGAGGGCGTGACCACGACGTCCTCCGACCAGCTCGCGGACCTCGTCGGCGCGTCGCCGGCGCAGCTCCGCAAGGACCTGTCCTACCTGGGCGCGGGTGGCCGGCGAGGGGTCGGCTACGAGGTCGACCACCTGCGCAAGCAGATCGCGCAGGCGCTCGGCATGGCCGAGGAGCGGCAGCTCGTCATCGTCGGCATCGGCAACCTGGGGCACGCGCTGGCGACGTACTCCGGGTTCGCGGACCGCGGGTTCGTGCTGGTCGGCCTGTTCGACGCCGACCCGTCGCTGGTCGGCACGACCGTCGCCGGTCACGTCGTGGAGCACGTCGACCGCCTGGAGGAGGTCGTGGAGCAGGTCGGGGCGAGCATCGCGATCGTCGCCACCCCCGCGTCCGCCGCGCAGGGCACCACCGACCGGCTCGTCGCGGCCGGCGTGACGGGCATCCTCAACTTCGCGCCGCGCACCGTCCGGGTGCCGGACGGCGTGGACGTCCGCGAGGTCGACCTGGGCTCCGAGCTGCAGATCCTCGGCTTCCACGCCCGCCGACGCTCGGCCCAGCCGGCACCCGAGCCGTCGCGGGAGCCGGAGCCGGAGCGCACGCCGGAGCCCGTCGCCGCGGTCGACTGACCCGGACCGCCCGGCCGACTGGACCCTGCGACCCCCGGCCGACTGGCCCCCCGGCCGCCGAGGTCGTCACATCCGCACGAGGTCGTCCCGCAGGACTGACGACCTCGTGCCGTCCTGACGACCTCGCGGGGGGTGGACGGCCGGCCCCGGACGCGAGGAGGGCCCGATCGCGGCAGGGGGTGCGCGATCGGGCCCTCGTCAGGGGCGCCCCCGGTGCCGGGGGCGCGGCAGGCTCAGGCCTGCTTGATGGCCGAGATCTCGAGCGAGACGACGACCTTGTCGGAGACCAGGACGCCGCCGGTCTCGAGGGCCGCGTTCCACGTGATGCCGAAGTCCTTGCGGGAGATCGTCGTGGAGGCGGAGAAGCCGGCGCGCTGGTTGCCGAACGGGTCGGTGGCGGAGCCGCCGAACTCGGTGGCCAGGTCGACGGACTTGGTGACGCCGTTGATGGTCAGGTCGCCGGTGACGACGTAGTCCTCGCCGTCCGCGCGGACGGCGGTCGAGGCGAAGGTCCACTCGCCGAACTTCTCCAGGTCGAAGAAGTCGGCCGACTTCAGGTGGCCGTCACGGCCCGCGTCGCCGGTGCTGATGGTCGACGGGTCCAGGGCGGCGGTCACGCCGGACAGCGCCAGGTCGTCGGCGACGGTGATGGTGCCGGAGGTCACCGCGACGGTGCCGCGGACCTTGGAGATGCCCGCGTGGCGGACCGTGAAGGACGCCTCGGTGTGCGAGGGGTCGATCGTCCAGGTGCCGGCGGTCAGGGCGGTGGGGAGCGTCGTGGTCGACATGGTGCCTCCTGCTAGAGATGGTTGAAGCATCAACTGCTGATAGTTGAGATTTCTACTACAGTGCGAGGCGGAGCGCAAGAGGTGGGACCATCGGCGGACGAGATCGCACCTGCGCCTGAGGGGAGGACGGCGATGGTCGCCACGACGACCGAGGAGGTCCGCTGGCTCTCGGCGGACGAGCAGCGGGCCTGGCGCGCGTACCGCGACGGGACGGCCCGGCTGCTGGACGTGCTCGCGCACGAGCTGGAGCAGGACTCCGGCCTGTCGCTGGGCGAGTACGAGGTGCTGGTCCGACTGTCCGAGGCGCCCGGCCGCACGCTGCGGATGTCCGAGCTCGCGGGTGAGCTCGCCCACTCCCGCAGCCGCCTCACGCACACGGTGCGCCGCATGGAGGCCGCCGGGCTCGTCGAGCGCGCGCCGTGCCTCGAGGACGCCCGCGGTGTGAACTGCACCATGACGGAGGCCGGCTGGCAGCGGCTCGTCGCCGCCGCGCCCTCGCACGTCGAGTCCGTGCGCCGGCACCTGGTCGACGTGCTGTCCCCGCAGCAGATGCAGGCCCTGGGCGATGCGATGGCCGCCGTCGGCGCCGCCTTCCAGGCCGACTGCGCGCAGGCGCTCGCCGACGCGGAGGCCGCGCAGTCCTAGCCGTGCCTGGGGACGACGGCGCGACCACCCAGTCTGGTTTGCGAGACTGACCCCATGGTCGCCACCACCCTCCACCTCATGCGGCACGGCGAGGTGCACAACCCCACCGGCGTGCTCTACGGCCGGCTCCCCGGCTACCACCTCTCCGAGCGCGGGCAGCAGATGGCCGAGCGGGTCGCCGCCCACCTCGCGGGCGAGCTCGACGGCCCCCGCCGGGACGTCACCGCGCTGTTCGCCTCGCCGCTGCAGCGGGCGCAGGAGACCGCCGCCCCGATCGCGGCGGCGCTGGACCTGCCGGTGCAGACCGACGAGGGCCTGCTCGAGGCGGAGAACCAGTTCCAGGGCCTGACCTTCGGCGTCGGCGACGGGTCGCTGCGCCACCCGCGGCACTGGCCGCTGCTCGTCAACCCGTTCCGCCCGTCCTGGGGGGAGCCGTACCGCACGCAGGTCGCGCGGGTGCTGGCCGTCGTCGACCGCGCGCGCGAGGCCGCCCGCGGGCACGAGGCCGTGCTGGTCAGCCACCAGCTGCCCATCTGGGTGACCCGGCTCGCGCTGGAGAACCGGCGGCTGTGGCACGACCCGCGCCGCCGGCAGTGCTCGCTCGCCTCGCTGACCAGCCTGGTGTTCGAGGACGACCGCCTGGTGCGGATCTCCTACACCGAGCCCGCCGCCGACCTGCTGCCCGGCGCGTCCGCCGTGGCGGGGGCGTGACCGTGCGCGCCCTCCGGGGCCGTCGGGCCGGGGCCGCCGCGGTGGCGCTCGGGGCGGTGCTGGTGCTCGCGGGCTGCTCGGGCGGCGACGGCGGCACGGGCTCCGGCTCCGGGGACGGCGACGTGGCGGACCAGGGCTACGTCTCCGGTGACGGCTCGTTCACGCAGTGGGCCGCCGACGACCGGCAGGGCCCCGTCGAGGTGGCGGGCACCGACTTCGCGGGCCAGGCCGTCGACGTCGCGGACTGGCGCGGCGACGTGGTCGTGCTCAACACCTGGTACGCCGCCTGCCCGCCCTGCCGGGACGAGGCCCCCGACCTGGTGGACATCGCGAACGAGTACGCGGACGCCGGCGTGCACCTGCTCGGCATCAACGGGGTCGACGACGCCGGCGCGGCCGAGTCGTTCCAGCGCACCTTCGACGTCCCGTACCCGAGCATCGACGACCGGGACAAGCAGGCGGTCGCCGCACTGCAGGGCGTGGTGCCGATCCAGGCCACGCCGACCACCGTGGTGCTCGACCGCGAGGGCAAGGTCGCCGCGCGGATCGTCGGGCTCGCCGAGGGCTCCACGCTGCGCGCGCTGGTCGACGAGGTGCTCGCCGAGGGCGAGGGCGCTGCGTGATGCTCGCCGACGTCGGGGACTCGTTCGCGCAGGCCGCCACCTCCGGCTCGCTGCTCGCGGCCGTGCCGGTGGCGGTGCTCGCGGGGCTCGTGTCGTTCGCCTCGCCCTGCGTGCTGCCGCTCGTCCCCGCCTACGTCGGCTACCTGGGCGGCATGTCCGCCGCGTCCGCGTCCGCGTCCCCGGTCGCCGGCACCCGGGCGCCCCGCGTCCCGGCCACGTCCGGCGGGTCGATCGACCTCGCCGGGAACCTCCCCGCGCAGCCGTCCCTCGGGGCGACGGCGACCGCGCCGGAGCCCTCCCGCGGCCGGCTGGTGCTCGGGGTGCTGCTGTTCGTCGCCGGGTTCACGGCGGTGTTCCTCGCGTACGGCTCCCTGGCCGGCACGCTGGGCTCGTTCCTGCTGCGCTGGCAGGACCCGGTGTCCCGCGTGCTCGGCGTGGGCGTGGTCGTCATGGGCCTGGCCTTCCTGGGGCTGGTGCCGTTCCTGCAGCAGGACCGGCGGAACCTGCTCGCCCCGCGGGCCGGTCTGTGGGGCGCGCCGGTGCTCGGCGTGACGTTCGGCATCGGCTGGACGCCCTGCATCGGCCCGACGCTCGCGGCGATCCTGCTGCTGTCGCTCGACGGCGGGTCGGCCGGCCGTGGCGCCCTGCTCGCGCTGGCCTTCTGCGCCGGGCTCGGGCTGCCGTTCCTCCTCGTCGCCCTCGGCCTGCAGCGCAGCCGCCGGGCGCTCGACTGGCTCGCCCGGCACCGCCTCGCCGTGATGCGCGTCGGCGGCGCCCTCCTCATCCTGCTCGGGATCGCGCTCGTCACCGGGCTGTGGTCCGCGTGGGCGGGCTGGCTCCAGGGCCTGCTCACCGGCGCCCAGCCCTTCGTCCCGGCGGTCTGACATGTCACGCGACACCGAGCCCTCGCCCCGCGGCTACACGCCCGAGGGCCTCGAGGACGCCTTCAGCACCGGCCGCACCGCGGCGCCGGGCGGAGGGTCCGGCGCGCCGGCCGACCCCGGCCGGCCCGAGGGCTCCGGCGACGCCCCGCAGCTGCCCGCCCTCGGCGTCGTCGGCTGGCTCCGGTGGGGCTGGCGGCAGCTCACCTCGATGCGCGTGGCGCTGCTGCTGCTCATGCTGCTCGCGGTCGCCGCCGTGCCGGGCACGATCTTCCCCCAGCGCTCGCAGACCCCCGAGGACGTCGCGACCTACCTGGCCGACCACCCCGACCTCGGGCCCGTGCTCGACCGGCTCGGGTTCTTCGGCGTCTACTCCTCGGTCTGGTTCTCCGCGATCTACCTGCTGCTGTTCGTCTCGCTGGTGGGGTGCATCCTGCCGCGCAGCCGCACCCACCTGCGGGCGGTGCGGGGCCGGCCGCCGCGCGCGCCCCGCCGGTTCGACCGGTTCCCCGCGCAGGCGTCCGCGGAGCTCGACGGCACGCCGCAGCAGGTCGCCGAGCGTGCCTCCGTCGCGCTGGGCGGTCCGCGCTGGTGGCGCCGGTTCCGCGTCGACGTCCGCGACGAGGGCGGCGGCACGTGGAGCGTCGCGGCCGAGCGCGGCTACCTGCGGGAGACCGGCAACCTGGTGTTCCACCTCGCGCTCGTCGGGCTGCTCGTCTCCGTGGCGACCGGGCAGCTGCTGCACTACCGCGGGCAGGCGATCGTCGTCGAGGGCCGCGCGTTCGCGAACACCCAGAGCGACTACGACACGTTCGAGTCCGGCTCCGGGTTCAGCGCGTCGTCGCTCGACCCCTTCTCGCTGCGGCTCGACTCGTTCGAGTCCCGCTTCGACCCGCAGACGCTGCAGTCCCGCGACTTCACCGCGCACGTCACGGTCACGGAGCCCGGCGGGCAGGGGGCGGCGGACACGATCAAGGTCAACGAGCCGCTGCTCGCCGGCGGCGCGAAGGTCTACCTGCAGGGCAACGGCTACGCCCCCCAGGTCACCGTGCGCGACGCCTCGGGCGAGGTGGTGTTCGCGGGCGCCGTGCCGTTCCTCCCGCAGGACACGGTGTACACCTCGCAGGGCGTCATCAAGGTGCCGGACGTCACCACCGGCCCGCAGATCGGCCTCCAGGGCGTGCTGCTCCCGACGGCCGAGCAGGTCTCGGACGACATCTGGCGGTCGGTGTACCCGCAGCCCACCGACCCGCTGCTGGCCCTGGCGGTGTGGACCGGCGACCTCGGGCTCGACGACGGCGTCCCGCAGAACGTCTACCAGCTCGACGAGTCGGGCCTCACCCAGGCGGTCGACGCCGACGGGCGGCCGGTCACGCTCTACGCGCGGCCCGGCGAGACCGTCGACCTGCCGGACGGGCTCGGCACCCTGACCTTCGACGCGCTGCCCCGGTTCGTCGCGCTCGACCTGCGGCACGACCCCTCGCTCGCGTGGGTGCTGACGTTCGCGCTGCTCGCGTTCGCGGGCCTCGCCACGTCCCTGTTCGTGCCCCGGCGCCGGGTGTGGCTGCGCGTCCGCCCGGCGGTCGCCGACGGGGACGAAGGTCCCGGGTCAGGCCGTACAGTGGTCACCGCCGCCGCTCTGGCGCGCGGAGACGACGTGGGTCTGCAGGCGGAGCTCGACCGGGCGATGGACCGGCTCCGCGACGCGACCGGCGACAGGCCCACCGGCCGACCCGGAAGGTGAAGGACATGCCACTCGGCGACATCAGCACCCTGCTCGTGTGGGGTGCGGCGACGGCGTTCACGATCGCCCTGATCGCCTACTCCGTCGCGCTCGCCCGCGTCGCCGACGCCTCCTCCCAGGAGCACCGGGCGGCCCGCGCCGCGAGGATCGCCGCCGCGAAGCAGGCCCGTGCCGGTGCGCGGGAGGCCGTCGGCGCCGGCGGCCCCGCCGGGCTCGTGGTCCCGCCCGACGACGTCCCGTCCGGCGACGTCCCTGCCCGGTCCGGGCAGCTCCGCGACGCCGAGCCCGAGCACGCCGTCGCGCTGCCGTCGAAGGCCACCGGCATCGCGCGCTCGACCACCTACCTCGGGATCGTGCTGCTGCTGGCCGGCATCGTGCTGCGCGGCGCGGCCGCGGGCCGCTGGCCGACCGCGAACATGTACGAGTTCACGCTGGTCGGCACGCTCGTCGCCTCGTCGGTGCTCGTCGTCGTGCAGCGCCGGCGCGTCATCCCGTTCCTCGGGGTCGTGGTCATGGGCATCGGCGTGCTCGCGCTCGTGCTCGGGTTGAACGCCTTCTACGTGCAGGCGGACGAGGTCCAGCCCGCCCTGCAGAACTACTGGCTCGTGATCCACGTCGGCGTGGCCATCGTCGCCACCGGCATCTTCACCGTCGCGTTCGCCACGGCGGTGCTCCAGGTCCTCCAGGACGGCCGGGAGACCGGGCGCTCGCACCTCGACCGCCCGTGGCGCTCCGCCGACGGCGTGCGCCGCTCGCTCGCCCGCTGGCGCGTCACCGGCCCCGCGTGGTCGTGGCTGCGCACGGTGCCGTCCGCCCGGCAGCTCGAGGCGCTGTCGTTCCGGCTGAACGCCATCGGCTTCGTGCTGTGGACGCTCACGCTCATCGGCGGCGCGATCTGGGCCGAGCAGGCCTGGGGCCGGTACTGGGGCTGGGACCCCAAGGAGGTCGGCACCTTCATCGCCTGGGTCGTCTACGCGGCCTACCTGCATGCCCGCACGACGCGCGGCTGGGCCGGCCGCCGTGCCGCGTACTTCGTCTACGTCGGCTACGCCGCGGTGCTCGCGAACTTCACGGTCGTCAACCTGTTCGTCGACGGGAAGCACTCGTACTCGGGGCTGTGAGCCGCCGACGGCCCGCGCTCTAGGCGGGCACCTCCGGCCGGCGTAGCGTGGGTCCTCCCCGCGACGGTGCGGGGTGACGCGCGCCGCGGGGGGCGGGTGATGCGGGGCAGACGAGCACGCGACGCATCCGTGCTGCTGGCCGTCGCCCTGACGGTCGTCGGCTGCGGCGGTGCGCCCACCGCCGGGGACTCGCCCGGGCCCGTCCCCACGCAGACCACCTCGCAGGCCCCGGGGACGCCCGCCGACCCGGACGCCGAGGAGCCCGGCTCCCAGGGCGGCGGGGGCGGCGGCAGCGTCCGCCTGGTCAGCCTGCCCGGCGGGGACGGCGTCGCCACGGTCACCGACGGGCGCGGCTGCGTGCTGTGGACGCCGCAGGACCTCCCCGAGGGGGTCGCCGTGCGCGTGACGAGGGTCGACGTCCGGCCCGCCGGCGTGACCCGGCTCCCGGGCGGCTGCGGGGACGTGCCGGCGTGCGAGGGCTCGACGGTCAGCGCCGCGGAGCCGGCCACCTGCTCCGTGGCCTTCGGCCCGCCGCCGGACACGACCGCCGTCGTGGTGGACCTGCGCGGCGAGCCCGTCTGCTCCGACGCGGCGGCCTGCGCCGCCCTGGCCGAGCGGTGGGCGGCGAACGCGGGCACCGAGCTGACCCTCGACTGGCTCGACGGGCCGGGCGGCACCTCGGACGACCCCCCGGACGACGTCCCGTCGGACGCCCCCTCGACCGGCGGCCCGCCGGAGACGCCCGACGCGTCCGGCGGCGCGTAGGTGGCGGGCACCGGGCGGGTGCAGCCGTCCGGCCGCGCGGCCGACCCGGCCCTGGGGGCGGGGTGGTCGCGGGTGTGGGGGCTGCTCAGCGGGGTGGTCGCCCCCGTCACCGTCGTCACCTCGCTGCTGGTCTACTTCGGGTACGTCTCCGCCCGCGCGTTCTACGGCTACTTCGGCGTGGACGTCGACACGCTGGGGTTCGCCACGCGGGACCTGGTGGTGCGGGCGTCGCAGCCGCTGCTGGTCCCGCTGCTCGGGCTGCTGCTGATCGCGGCGCTCCTGGCGTGGGTCGACGTCGCGGCCCGGCCCGCGCCTGGGCCGGTCGCGCGGGCCCGCGCGCCGTCCGCGGAGCGCTCCTCGCGGTCGGCGTCGCGGGCGGCGTGCTGCTGGCCGCCGGGGTCGTCCTGGTCGCGGCGTTCCCCGTGCTGGAGGACTGGGTGCCGTACCCCCTCGTCGCCCCGCTGGTGCTCGGGGCGGGCGCGGGCGTGGTCGAGCGGGCCCTCAGCTGGCGCCCCGGCAGGTCGCGCCGCCCCCGCGCCGAGCGGGTGCTCCTGCTCCTCGTGGTGCTGGTCTGCGCGTTCTGGGCCACCGCGACGGTGGCCGACTGGTCCGGGCGCGGGGCGGCGCAGGCGCGAGCCCGTGACCTGCGGGCGCTCCCCGCGGTGGTGGTCGACACCCGCGAGCCGCTGTTCCCCGGGGACGACACCGTCACGGAGCAGCCGCTGCCCGGGGCGCCCGAGGGCTACGCGTTCCGCTACCGCGGGCTGCGGCTGCTGGCGGAGGGCGACGGCAACCTGTTCCTCGTGCCGGAGGTGTGGTCGGAGTCCGGCTCGACGTTCGTCATGCCCCTGGCGGAGGTCCGGGTGAAGTTCCGGTTCGTGGACGACCCGCCGTGAGCCGCCCGCGCGGGGTCAGCCGCGCGCGCCGCCGTCCGGCACGTCGCCGTTCGTGCCTTCGGCGTCGCCCCGCGTCTCCCGCTCGCGCCGGATCCGGTCCTGCTCCAGCCGCCACAGGAACTCGGGGTCGTCGTCCGGTGCCACGGGGCCCCTGCGCCGGGGGGCGGGCCCGCCGGGTGCCGGACCGCCGCGTGACGGCCCCGCGCCGCCGCCGGGACCGCGCTCGGCGCGCCGCGACCGGCTGACCAGGATCCACACCGCCGGCCCGAGCAGCGGCACGACGACCGCCAGCAGCACCCACGGCAGCTTCGGCAGCCCGAGGCGCTCGTCCTCCTCGCTCGTCGCGATGTCGGCGACGGCGTACACCGCCAGGCCGATCATGACGAGGAACAGCAGCGCGCGAGCCATGCGGTCCAGCGTAACCAGGCGGGGTGCGGGGTGCCGCCCGCGGCGGCTTACCCTGGGTGGGTGCCCGTGGTGACCTACTCCCTGCTCCGGCTCGCCCTGTTCGCGGTGTGCCTGGTCGGGCTCGTGCTGGCCGGGACCGGGTGGCTGCTGGGCGTCGTGCTCGCGGCCGTCCTGGCGGCGCTGCTGTCCTACCTGCTGCTCAAGGGTCCCCGCGACCGCGCGGCGCTGTGGCTCGCGGCCCGCGCCGAGCGCCGGGGCGACCGTCCCCGCCTGTCGCGCCGGGCGGCGCAGGACGCCGCCGAGGAGGACGCCGCCGTCGACGCGGCCACCCCCGGTGAGCGGCGGGACCCCGCCGCGACGGACCGGGGCCCGGTCTAGGAGGCCAGCCGCTCGGGCGCGTCCTGCCCGGCCGGGCGGGCGTCCGGCACGGGCCGGCTGATCTCGGCCCACACCACGTCGAGGGACAGGCCGAGCACCTCGGCGATCGCCGCGATGGTCGGGAAGGCGGGGGTCGCGACGCGGCCCGACTCGATCTTCCGCAGCGTCTCGGGTGAGACGTGGGCCTCGAGGGCGGTCGCGAGCATGGAGCGCTCGCCGCGGGCCCGGCGCAGGAGGGCGCCGAGGCGCTGCCCGCGCTCGACCTCGGCGGGGGTGAGGGGCAGCCGGACCATGGAGCCGATCCTAGACCGGGATAGTATGGCCGGGATAGTTATTGGCCGCACAGAGGACGCCGTCGCATGATCGAGATCCTGAACCCCGCCGAGCTGGTCCGGGCACGCGCCACGGGTGCGCTGGTCGCCGACATCCTGCAGACGCTGCGGAGCCGCAGCACCGTGGGCACCAACCTGCTCGACATCGACCGGTGGGCGCGGGAGATGATCGTCGACGCCGGCGCGACGTCCTGCTACGTCGACTACGCGCCGTCCTTCGGGCGCGGCCCGTTCGGCCACTACATCTGCACGTCGGTCGACGACGCGGTGCTCCACGGGCTGCCGCACGACTACCGGCTCGCGGACGGCGACCTGCTGACGCTCGACCTCGCGGTGTCGCTCGGCGGCGTGGTCGCCGACTCGGCGGTCAGCTTCGTCGTGGGCGGGTCGCGCGCGCCGGAGAGCCTCGCGCTCATCGACGCCACCGAGCGTGCCCTCGCCGCCGGGATCGCCGCCGCCGGCCCCGGCGTCCACCTCGGCGACGTCTCGCACGCGATCGGCACGGTGCTCGACGCCGCGGGGTACCCCGTCAACACGGAGTTCGGCGGGCACGGCGTCGGCTCGACGATGCACCAGGACCCGCACGTGTCGAACACCGGCCGGCCCGGCCGGGGCTACCGCCTGCGACCGGGGCTGCTGCTGGCGCTGGAGCCGTGGGTCATGGCGGACACCGACGAGCTCGTCACGGACGCCGACGGGTGGACGCTGCGCAGCGCGACCGGCAGCCGCACCGCGCACAGCGAGCACACGATCGCCATCACCGAGGACGGCGCGGAGATCCTCACCCTGCCGACGCGCCGGGTCTAGACCGCCAGGCCTAGACCGCCAGGCCGAGGCCCAGGAGCACGCCGAACGCGAGCTCGAACATGCCCGTGCCCGCGAGCACCGGCACCAGGGCGATCCCGCGGGCGCCGACCAGGACCGTGAACGCGAGGATCCCGGCGGGCAGCAGGAGCAGCGTGACCACCAGCGCCCACGGGTTCGCGAACGCGCACGCCATGCCGAGCAGCACCGGCAGCACGACCATGACGGCGTAGGCGAGCCGGGCACGGCGCTCCCCGATGCGCACCGCGAGCGTCCGCTTGCCCACCAGGGAGTCGGTCGGCACGTCGCGCAGGTTGTTCACCATGAGCAGCGCGCACGCGATGAGGCCGACCGCGACGGCGCCGACCCACGCGGGCCACGTCAGCCGGCCGGCCTGGGTGTAGGTGGTCCCCAGCACGGCGACCAGCCCGAAGAACAGGAACACCCCGACCTCGCCGAGGCCGAGGTAGCCGTAGGGCCGCTTGCCCCCGGTGTAGAACCACGCCGCGAGGACGCACAGGGCTCCCACCGCGAGCAGCCACCACTGGCCGGTCGTGGCGACGAGGGCGAGCCCGATCAGCCCGGCGACGCCGAACGCCGCGAACGCCGCGCGCTTCACGGACCCGGGCCGGGCCAGCGCGCTAGCGGTGAGGCGCAGCGGGCCGACGCGCTGCGTGTCGGTGCCGCGCACGCCGTCGGAGTAGTCGTTGGCGTAGTTGACGCCGACCTGCAGGGCGAGCGCGACGCCGAGCGCCAGCAGCGCGCGGCCGATGTGCGCCGCGTCGACCTGCGCGGCGGCGCCGGTCCCGACCAGCACGGGCGCGGCGGCGGCGGGCAGGGTGCGCGGGCGCGCTCCGGCGATCCACTCGGCGGGGGTGGCCATGGTGCTTCCTCCTCGTACGGCGCTCACGCAGCGGGGCCGCGCAGCGACGGTACCCGGCGATCCGGCTGCCTCACGCACCCGGCGGCGCGTCGGCGACCGCCGGCCGGCCGAGCGCCCGGGCGGCGAGGTCCGTGGCAGCGCGCCGGTCGGGCTTCCCGGGCCCGCGCAGGGGGAGCGCGGCGAGGGTGACCAGGTGCCGCGGCGCCGCCGGCCCCCCGAGCGCCTCGGCCGCGGCGTGCCGCAGGTCGTCGAACTCCGGGCCGGGTGCTCCCGGGGGCGGCACGACCACGGCGACGAGCGCCTGCCCCCACTCGGGGTCGGGGACGCCGACCACCAGCACCTCGCCGACGCCCGGGCGCTGCGCGAGCACCCGCTCCACGGCGGCCGGGGGTACCTTCACGCCTCCGGTGACCAGCACGTCGTCCGCGCGGCCCAGCACCTCGAGCCGGCGCTCTCCCGTGCCGTCCGACCAGCGCCCGACGTCGCTCGTGCGCAGCCGGCGGGTGCCGTCGACGACCTCGAACAGCTCGGCGTCCAGGTCCGGCCGTCCGCGGTACCCCGCGGCGAGCACCGGCCCGGCGACGAGGATCCGGCCGTCCACGTCGAGGTCGACGGTGACCCCGTCCAGCGGCACCCCGTCGTAGACGCAGCCGCCGCAGGTCTCGGACATCCCGTACGTGGTGACGACGCGCGCACCCGCCGCCCGCGCCGCGTCGACCAGCCCGGGCGGGGCCGCCGCGCCCCCGAGCAGCACCGCGTCGAAGGCGGCCAGCGCCGCGCGGCCCTCGTCGGACGCGAGCAGCCGGTGCACCTGCGTGGGCACCAGGGACGTGTACCGGGGGCCGTCGCCGTCGGGCATCCGGGCCACCGCGGCGGCGAACGCGTCGACCCGGAACGGCGGGCCGAGCACCGCGGGGGTGGTCCCTGCGACGAGGGACCGGACGAGGACCTGCAGGCCGGCGACGTGGGAGGGCGGCAGCGGCAGCAGCCAGCGGCCCGGTCCGGACAGCCGGCGGTGCGTCGCCTCGGCGGAGGCGCGCAGGGCGCCGGCGGTCAGCATGACCTCGCGCGGCGCGCCGGTCGAGCCCGAGGTCCGGACCAGCAGCGCGACGTCGTCGGGAACGGGCACCGCGGCGGCGGTGTCCTCACCGGCTCCGCCGGTCACGCCCACCCCGCCGGTGGCCTGCGACTCCGGGGCCTCGACCGGCAGGACCGCCGGCCCGGTGCCGTCCAGGGCGGCGGCGAGCGCCTCGGTGAGCGCCGGCACCCCGGCGGCGGACGCGGCGACGACGCGGACGGGACGGCTCACCCGGCCAGGGTAGGTCCGCCCGTAGAGTGTCGCGGACGTGCGGGCCACCGGCCCGCAGGAGCAGGGAGCACGAGGGGCGCGAGGGCATGGGCATGATCGGCACCACCAGAGGGCGGGCGCGGCGCGCCGCCGGGCTCGCGGTCGCGGCGGGGCTGCTGCTCGCCGGCTGCTCGCAGGGCGGCGGACCGGCGCCCGACGCCACCACGGTCGCCCCGACGCTCGACCCCCAGAAGGTCGCGGCGCCCGAGCCCGTCGTACCGCCGACCTGGCCCCTGACCGGCGTCGCGGGCGAGATCGCGAACCGGCCGGCGCTCGCGGTGAAGATCGAGAACACCGCGACGGCCCGCCCGCAGTCCGGCCTGGAGCAGGCCGACGTGGTGTGGGAGACCATCGTCGAGTTCGAGGTGTCCCGGTTCGTCGCGGTCTTCCACTCGCAGGTCCCCGCGGAGATCGGCCCGGTCCGGTCCGTGCGCCCGATGGACCCCGACATCGTCTCCCCGCTGAACGGGCTGCTGACGTTCTCCGGCGGGCAGCCCGGCATCCTCGACCTCGTCGCGCAGAGCCCGGTCCAGGTGATCAGCCACGACGCGGGCGCCGACGGCCTCTACCGGGTCCGGACGCGGTCCGCGCCGCACAACGTGTACGCCGACCCGACGGTGCTCTGGGGGCAGGCCGACGCGAACCACCAGGCGAGCCCCGCCGAGCAGTTCGCGTTCGCCCGCTCGCCCGAGCGCGCGACCGCGGTCGTCGCCGGCACCCCGGCCACCACCCTGGCGTTCGACCTGTCGTCGCAGTCGGAGCCGACGTGGACGTGGGACGGCTCGCTGTGGAAGCGCGCGGAGGGCAGCACCCCCGCGATGTCCGCGGCCGGGTCCCAGCTGTCGGCGGTCAACGTCGTCTCGATCACCGCGGCGCACCCGAACACGGCGTTCGGGGCCCAGAACGGCGCCCCCGTCCCGACCTACACGCTGGTCGGCTCCGGCGAGGGCGTCCTGGCGACCGGCGGCAAGACCGTCCCGGTGACCTGGAAGAAGGACTCGCGGGACGCGCCGATGCAGCTGTTCACCGCGGACGGGGCGCCGGCGACCCTGGCCCCCGGGAACACCTGGGTGGAGCTGGTGCCGCAGGGCACCGGGTCGCTGACGATCTCCTGACGCCCCGGGCCGCGCCCCGCGGCCGTCAGTAGGCGTACGGGAACCGGCTCCAGTCCGGGTCCCGGCGCTCGAGGAACGCGTCGCGGCCCTCGACGGCCTCGTCGGTCATGTACGCGAGCCGCGTCGCCTCGCCGGCGAACACCTGCTGCCCGGCGAGCCCGTCGTCCGCGAGGTTGAACGCGAACTTCAGCATCCGGATCGCCTGCGGCGACTTGGTCGCGATGACGCGCGCGTACTCCAGCGCGACCTCCTCCAGGCGCTCGTGGTCGACGGCCTCGTTGATCGCACCCCACGCCATCGCCTGCTCCGCGGAGTACTCGCGGGCGAGGAAGAAGATCTCGCGGGCCCGCTTCTGGCCGACCTGCCGCGCCAGCAGCGCCGAGCCGTAGCCGCCGTCGAACGACCCGACGTTGGCGTCGGTCTGCATGAACCGGGCGTGCTCCCGGGACGCGATGGTCAGGTCGGCCACCACGTGCAGGGAGTGCCCGCCGCCCGCGGCCCAGCCGTTGACCACCGCGACGACGACCTTCGGCATGGTCCGGATGAGCCGCTGCACCTCGAGGATGTGCAGGCGCCCGGCGCGGGCGGGGTCGATGCGGTCGGCCGTCTCGGCCCCGGTGGAGTCGGTGTACCGGTAGCCGTCGCGCCCGCGGATCCGCTGGTCGCCCCCGGAGCAGAACGCGTGGCCGCCGTCCTTGGGGCTCGGGCCGTTGCCGGTGAGCAGGACGGTGCCGACGTCGGACGTCATGCGGGCGTGGTCGAGCACCCGGTACAGCTCGTCGACCGTGTGCGGGCGGAAGGCGTTGCGCACCTCCGGCCGGTCGAACGCCACCCGGACGACGGGCAGGTCGCGCGTGCCGTCCCCGGACCGGTCGACGCCGCGGTGGTACGTGAGGTCGGTGAGGTCCTCGAAGCCGGTGACCTTGCGCCACCGGGTGGGGTCGAAAGTGTCGGAGACGCGCGGCGGCAGGGAGTCGGTCACGGGGGCCAGCGTAGGGCTGGCGCGGTCCGGCGCCATTTTGGTACGGTCGTACCAGAAGTGGGTGCGGGACGGCGGACGAGGCCACCCGGCGCACCCGCCGCGGAAGGTGTGCTCCTCATGGCATGGATCGTCCTCATCCTCTCCGGGCTGCTCGAGGCCGGCTGGGCGCTGAGCATGAAGGCCTCGGACGGCTTCACCCGGCTCTGGCCCACGGTCTCGTTCGCGGTGTTCGCGATCCTGTCGTTCGCCGGGCTGAGCTGGGCGCTGCGCTCGCTGCCGGTCGGCGTCGCGTACGGCGTCTGGGTCGGCGTGGGTGCCGCGGCGACCGCGGTCCTCGCCATCCTGTGGCTCGGGGAGTCCGTGTCGGTGCTGAAGATCGTCTCGCTCGTGCTGATCGTCGCCGGCGTCGTCGGGCTGAACCTGTCCGGCGCCGGGCACTGATGGCCACGACCCGGACGGCCAAGGGCGACCGGCGTCGCGACGAGCTCGCCCGCGCCGCCGCCGACCTGGTGCGGGAGGACGGGCCGTCCGCGCTGAGCCACCGCGCCGTCGCCGCCCGCGCCGGGGTGTCGCTGTCCGCGACGACCTACTACTACTCGGGGCTCGACGCGCTCGCCGCGGCGGCCGGCGCCGCCCTGGTGGACGACTGGGTCGCCCACGCGGAGGGCGTGCTCGCGCGCGTCGTCGCCGCGGCGGCCCCGCAGGACGCGGCCGAGGTCCTCGTCGACGCGGTCCTGCCCCCCGGCGACGACGCGGTGCTCCGGGCGCACTACGAGCAGCTGGTGACCGCCGGGCGCGTGCCCGCGCTGGCCGCCGCGCTCGGGGAGGGGCGCGCGCGCCTCGACGACGTGCTCGGCTGCCTGCTCGCGGCGCTGGGGTCGGGAGCCCGGGGCAGGGCGGGCGACCCCGGTCCCGCGGTGGTCCTCGCCCTCGTCGACGGGGCCGTCGTCGCCGCGCTGAGCGAGGGCCGGGACGTGCGCGCGGGCGCCCGTGACCTGCTGCACGGGGTGCTGGGCGGCGCCGAGCCTCTACGCTGAGCCGCGTGCACGTCTACGCGATCCCCCTGCGGACGCGCTTCCGCCGGATCACCGTGCGCGAGGGCGTCCTCGTCCAGGGGGACGCCGGCTGGGGCGAGTTCAGCCCGTTCTGGGACTACGACGCGGCCGAGTCGTCCTCGTGGTGGCGCGCGACGCGGGAGGCCGCCGACGACGGCTGGCCTGAGCCCGTGCGCGACCGCGTCCCCGTGAACGTCACCGTCCCCGCCGTCGGGCCCGACGCCGCCCGGCGCATCGTCCTGGCGTCCGGCGGCTGCACGACGGCCAAGGTCAAGGTCGCCGAGCCCGGCCAGGGCGCCGCCGAGGAGGCCGACCGGCTCGCCGCCGTGCGCGACGCCCTCGGCCCCGGCGGAGCCATCCGGATCGACGCCAACGCCGCGTGGGACGTCGACACCGCCGTGGACCGGCTGCGGGTGCTGGACCGGGCCGCGCGCGGGCTGGAGTACGCCGAGCAGCCCGTCGCCTCCGTGCGCGACCTCGCCCGCCTGCGCCGCTCGACCCCCGTGCCGATCGCCGCCGACGAGTCGATCCGCCGCGCCGAGGACCCGCTCGCCGTCGTCCGCGCCGAGGCCGCCGACATCGTCGTGCTCAAGGTCCAGCCGCTGGGCGGGGTGCGCGCGTGCCTCGAGCTCGCCGAGCAGGTGGGCCTCCCTGTCGTCGTGTCGTCCGCGCTGGAGTCCTCGGTCGGTCTCGCGGCGGGGGTGGCGCTCGCGGCCGCCCTGCCCGACCTCCCGTACGCCTGCGGCCTCGCCACCGCGCAGCTGTTCACCGACGACGTCGTCGACGCCCCGCTCCTGCCCGTCGACGGCGCCCTGGACGTGGCCGCGGCGCGGGGGCTGTCGCCGAGCCCGGAGCGGCTGGCCGCCACCGCCGCCGACGAGGCCACCGTCGGGCGCTGGACCGAGCGGCTGCGCGCGGTGCAGGCGGTGACCCGGTGACCGCCACCGGGCCCGGCGCCGCAGCGGCGCGTCCCGGCGCACCGGCCCCCCGCGCCGCCCGGGTGCTGGTGCAGGAGCTCGCGGCGCACGGGGTGCGGGACGTCGTCCTCGCCCCGGGCTCGCGCAGCGCGCCGCTCGCGTACGCGCTCGCGGAGGCCGCGCTGCCGGACGACGAGCGCGCCGCCGGTGCGCCCGGCCTGCGGCTGCACGTGCGGGTCGACGAGCGGTCGGCCGCGTTCCTCGCGCTCGGGCTGGCCCGCGCCGCCGCGCTGGAGGGCCGGCCCCGGCCCGTCGCGGTCGTCACGACGTCCGGCACCGCGGTCGCCAACCTGCACCCCGCCGTCCTCGAGGCCCACCACGCGGGCGTCCCGCTGCTGCTGCTGACTGCCGACCGCCCGCACGAGCTGCGCGGCACCGGCGCGAACCAGACCACCGTGCAGGCCGGCATCTTCGGCCCGGCGGTGCGGCTGGACGCCGACGTCCCCGCACCGACCGGCAGGCCGGGGGAGGACCGCGACCTGCGGCACCTCCTCTCCCGCGCGGTCGCCGCGGCGCTGGGCACCCGCACCGGGGACCCCGGCCCCGTCCACCTCGACCTCGCCTACCGGGAGCCGCTGACGCCCGGGTCGGAGCCCTGGCCGGCCGCCGCCGACACGGGCCGCGTGACGGTCGTCGGGCGCACCGCCGGCGACGTGGCGGACGCGCCGCCGCTCGCCGACCTGCCCGGGCCCGGGGTCGTCGTCGCGGGGGACGGCGCCGGCCCGGACGCCCGCCGGCTGGCCGAGGCCGCCGGCTGGCCCCTGCTCGCCGAGCCGTCCTCCGGTGCCCGCGGTGGCCCGAACGCGCTCGCCGCCTACCGGATGCTGCTCGGCGACGCCGCCCTCGGCGGCCGGGTGCGGTCCGTCGTGCTGCTCGGCCGGCCGACGCTGTCCCGGCCGGTGACGGCCCTGCTCGCGCGGGACGACGTGCACCTGACCGTCGTGGCCCCGGCGGGCTCCGGCTGGCCCGACGCCGGGCGCGCTGCGGACCGCGTGCTCCCGGCGCTCCCCGCCGCCTGGCTGGGAGGGCCGGCCGGCGACCCGGCGTGGCTCGCGGCGTGGCAGCGGGCCGACGCCGCCGCGGGTGCCGCGGTCGACCTGCTGCTCGACGACGACCCCGCCGCGCCGCCGACCCGGAGCACGCCGCCGCTGACCGGCCCGCGCGCCGTCCGTGCGGTGGCGCAGGCCTGCGGGACCGACGACGTGCTGGTCGTCGGGTCGTCCAACCCCGTGCGCGACCTGGACCTCGTGGCGCGGTGGCCGGAGCCGCCGGCCGTGCTCGCGAACCGCGGGCTCGCGGGGATCGACGGCCTCGTCTCGACGGCGTCCGGCGTGGCGCTGGGCCTGCCCCGGCGGCGGGTGCGCGCCCTCATCGGGGACCTGACGTTCCTGCACGACGTCGGCGGCCTGCTCCGGCTCTCCACCGAGTCCGAGGTCGACCTGCAGGTCGTGGTGCTGAACGACGCGGGCGGGTCGATCTTCGCGACCCTCGAGCACGGCGCGCCGGAGCGCGCCCGCACGTTCGAGCGGGTGTTCGGCACCCCGCACGCCGTGGACGTCGCGGCGCTGTGCGCGGGGTACGGGGTGCGGCACGTGCGCGTGTCGGACGAGCCGTCCCTGGCCGCGGCGCTGGCGGCCCCCGGGCGGGGGCTGTCCGTGGTGGAGGTGCGCGTCGACCGCGCGGACCGGCGGGCGCTGGGCGAGCGCATCGGCGCGGCGGTGCGCGAGGCGGTGCGCGAGGCCGTGCGCGACGCGGTCGGCGGTGCGGTGCGGGGACCCGCCGGGGACTGACCCCGTTCGGCGGGCGAGGGCCGCCGAGGCGTGCGACCGTCGTGGGGCGGGCCGTCAGGACGACGCGGATTCGCAGCAGACTCCCAGGGTTCGTCGAGCGTCGTTCCAGTGCTGTGGGGTCTGATGATCTCCGAGAAGGAGGTAGACCCCATGAGCAGCAGCACCCCCCAGGGACCGCAGGACGCCGCGGGCACGCCCGCGACCCAGCCGACCGACCAGGTCCGCGCCGGCGACGCCGAGCAGGCCGCGCCCGCCGCGCAGCCCGCCGGGCAGGCGGCCGCCCAGCCCACCGCGCAGCCCACCGCCCCCACCGAGCACGTCGCCGCCGCGCCGCAGGAGGCGCACCAGCAGGAGGCGCCGACGCAGCGCATCGCGCCGACGCCGACGCAGCAGCTCCCGCACACGGCCCCGGCGCCGGCCGCCCCGACGTACCCCGCTCCGTACCAGCAGGGTCCCGCGCAGCAGCCGCACGGTGCCCGGCCGCAGCCGCGCTTCGGTCAGCACGCCCCGGAGCAGCCGGCCCCGCAGCAGCAGGCCCCGCAGCAGCAGCCGCAGGCGCACCACGCCGGCGACCCGCTCGCGGCGTTCCGCACCCCCGCGGGCCCGACGGGCGGCCCGGAGCACCCCCAGGCGTTCGGCGCCCCGGCGGCCCCGGGCAGTGGCACCACGACGCGCACCCGCTCCGAGCGCAACCGCGTCTGGCTCCCGGCCGCGGGTGTCGGCGTGGCCGCGGCCCTGCTCGCGAGCCTCGGCACCGCGGCGTTCACCGGTGCGTTCGACGACGACTCCGCCGCGTCGCGCTCGACGAACATCAGCTCCATCGGGCAGTCGCAGAACGACGCCGCCCCGGTGTCCGGCTCCACCGTCGACAACCCCGACTGGCAGGCCGTCGCGTCCGCCGTCCAGGCCTCCGTCGTGGCCATCCAGGTCACCACCAGCCAGGGCGGCGCGGAGGGCTCCGGCGTGATCGTCGACGACGAGGGCCACATCGTCACGAACAACCACGTGGTGGCCGGCGCGCAGGACGACCAGGTCCAGGTCACGCTGACCGACGGCCGGATCTTCACGGCCGACGTGGTCGGCACCGACCCGACCACGGACCTCGCGGTCATCAAGCTCCAGGACGCGCCGGACGACCTGTCGCCCGCGACCCTCGGCGACTCCGCCGACGTCACGGTGGGCGACCCGGTGATGGCGGTCGGCAACCCGCTCGGGCTGGCGAACACCGTCACGACGGGCATCGTCTCGGCCCTCGACCGGCCGGTGTCCACCACCGAGACGGGCAGCGAGGAGGCCGTGGTCACCAACGCGATCCAGATCGACGCGGCGGTCAACCCGGGCAACTCCGGCGGCCCGCTGTTCGACGCGCAGGGCCGCGTCATCGGCATCACGTCGTCCATCGCGACGACGTCGAGCCAGTCCGGGTCCATCGGCCTCGGCTTCGCGATCCCGGTGAGCCTGGCGGACATGATCGCCGGCCAGCTCATCGAGGACGGCACCGCGGAGCACGCGTTCCTCGGCGTCGGGCTCGCCGACGGCACGGCCACAGCCGACGGGGTGACCCGCTCGGGCGCGCAGGTGCAGTCGGTGACGTCCGGCTCGCCGGCGGCGGACGCCGGCGTCCAGGAGGGCGACGTCATCGTGGCCATCGACGGCAAGGCTGTCGCGGGCGCGGAGTCGCTGACCGGCTACGTCCGGGCGTACCCGTCCGGCGCGGAGGTCACCCTGACGCTGGTGCGCGACGGCCAGTCGCAGGAGGTCGACGTCACGCTCGCGGTCCGCGAGGAGACCGCGGCCGACTCCGGCTCCGGCCAGGAGCAGGCGCCCACCAACCCGGAGGACATGACCCCCGAGCAGCTGTGGGAGTGGTTCCAGCAGCAGCAGCAGGGCCAGGGCTGACCGGCCCGGCGACCTGACCACCTGCTGACAAGACGCCCGGGCGGGTGCCCCCCTGCCCCGCCCGGGCCCCGGGTGGCGAGCCCGCACCTCGCCGCCCGCCCGACGGCCCCCGGCCGCGCGCCCAGCCCCGGCGCGCCCGGGGGCCGTCGCCGCGTGCGGGGGCCGTCGTCGCGCGCGGTGCCGTCGCCGCGCGCGTCCGGTCGTGGGGAGGGGTCAGTCCGTGGCGAGGGCGTCGTGCATGGGCACGAGCTTGGCGCGCGACTCCGCGAGCTCCGCGGCGGGGTCGGACGCCGCGACGATGCCGCAGCCGGCGAACAGCCGGAGCCGGTGCGGGTCGTCCGCGTCGATCTCGGCGGAGCGCAGGCCGATGCCCCACTCGCCGTCGCCGTCCGCGCCCACCCAGCCGACCGGCCCGGCGTACCGCGCCCGGTCCATGCCCTCGACGCGCCGGATCAGCGCCCGCGCCGCGTCGGTGGGCGTCCCGCAGACAGCGGCGGTCGGGTGCAGCGCGGCGGCGAGCGCGAGCGACGTCGGGTGCGAGGTCGCGGGCTCGCCGGCGCCGGCGAGCACGGCGGTCACGTCGGACGCGAGGTGCAGCACGTTCGGCAGGTGCAGCACGAACGGGGCGTCGGGCACGTTGGTCGACGAGCAGAACGGCGCGAGCGCCTGCACGACGGACGCGACCGCGTACTCGTGCTCCTCGAGGTCCTTGGACGAGTGCGCGAGGATCGCCGCGCGGGCCACGTCGGCGTCGTCGTCACCGGTTCGCCGGATCGTCCCCGCCAGGACCCGCGAGGTGACGAGGCCCTTCTCGGACCGGACCAGCAGCTCCGGCGTCGCGCCGATCAGCCCGTCGACGGAGAACGTCCAGCAGGTCGGGTACCGCTCCGCCAGGCGTGCGAGGGCGTGCCGGACGTCCAGCGGCTCGGCGGTGCGGGCGACCTCGTCGCGGGCCAGGACGACCTTCTCGACCTCGCCGGCGCGGATCGCGGCGACGCCCCGGGCGACCACCGCGGGCCAGTCCTCGGCGGGCACCGCCCCGGACGAGTAGGTGACCTCGCCCGGCGCGCGCACGGGGGTCAGCCCCGCGACGTGCCGGGTGAGCAGCCGCTGGTCCGGCGCGGCGCCGAGCGTCCCGGCCGTCTCGACCACGGTCAGCCACGCGCGCCCGTCCCGCCGCCCGACGACCACCCGCGGCACGACGAGGACGCCACCCGCGGGGGAGTCGTCGTCGAACGCGAAGGACCCGAACGCGACCGGCCCGGTGCCGGGCAGCCGCACCTCGTCGCGGACCACGGCGTGCGCGACCATCCGCTGCCACGCGCGCTCGGCGTCCGCGAACCGGCCCGCGCCCGCGACGGTGACGCGGGTGGCCTCGCCCCAGCCCACGAGCCCGTCGCCGCGGCGCACCCACGTGAGCGGGGCGTCCTCGGGCAGCAGGGACAGCAGGTCGTCCGGGGCGTCGAGCGGGACGGTGCGCACCACGAGCGGCTCGGGGTGCGACGAGGGGTGCGGGGACGCCGTGGTGTGCGAGGACGCCGCGGTGCGTGAGGACGGCGCGGGGTCGCGGTCGCCGAGGGGGCTGGTCATCGCCGACCAGGGTACGACCGCCGCACTGCTGCCGCGGCCCCGTGGACGCACGCTGCCGCGCGGACCTGACACGATGGGGCCATGCCCCGCGCCTCCCTGGACAAGGACCCGCACGACGTCGCCGTGATGTTCGACGGCGTGGCCCGCCGGTACGACCTGACCAACGACGTGCTGTCGCTCGGGCAGGACCGGATGTGGCGCCGCGCCACGCTGAAGGCCCTGGACGCGCTGCCGGGGGAGACGGTGCTGGACCTGGCGGCGGGCACGGGGACGTCGAGCGAGCCGCTCGCGGACGCCGGCGTGAAGGTCGTGCCGTGCGACCTGTCGACGGGGATGCTGACGGTCGGGAAGCGCCGCCGGCCGGACCTCCCGTTCACCGCGGGGGACGCGACGTCGCTGCCGTTCGCCGACGCGTCGTTCGACGCGGTGACGATCTCGTTCGGGCTGCGCAACGTGGTGGACACCGTGGGCGCGCTCGAGGAGATGCGCCGCGTGACGAAGCCCGGCGGCCGGCTGGTGGTGTGCGAGTTCTCGTCGCCGACGTGGGCGCCGTTCCGCGCGGTGTACTCCGGCTACCTGATGAAGGCGCTGCCGGCGGTGGCGCGGGTCGTGGCGAAGGAGTCCGCCGCCTACACCTACCTCGCGGAGTCGATCCAGGACTGGCCGGACCAGCTCGGTCTGGGACGGCTGCTGAAGCAGGCCGGCTGGGGCTCGGTCGCGTACCGCAACCTGTCCGGCGGCATCGTGGCCCTGCACCGCGCGACAAATCCTGGGACGAATTGACCAAAGTCCTAGGACGAAGGTCCCGGCCCCCGATTCATGGGACGAAAGTCCCGCAAAACCCCAGGTCAGAAGCAGGGACGCTTCTGAGGCAAGCCTTCCAAGACAGGACCTTGGTCTATCACTAGACTCGGGTCTCATCAGGTGTGAAGGCATTCACAAATGGGGCGAACTGTGCAGAGTGGTAGGACCGATGACGCGGACGTCATCGTCGTCGGCGCCGGACCGGGTGGGTCCAGCGCGGCGTACCACTGCGCCGCCGCGGGTCTGTCGGTGCTGCTGCTCGACAAGGCGTCCTTCCCCCGCGACAAGATCTGCGGCGACGGCCTGACGCCGCGCGCGGTGGCCGAGCTCGCCCGCATGGGCGTCCCCCTGCGCGAGCAGGACGGCTGGATCCGCAACGTCGGCCTGCGCGTGCTGGGCGGCGGCCACGTCGTCGAGCTGCCCTGGCCGGAGCTGTCCTCGTACCCGTCGTACGGCCTCGCCCGCTCGCGGATGTCGCTCGACCACCTCCTGCTGGAGCACGCCCGCGCCGCCGGCGCCAAGGTCCAGGAGCGCACCAACGTCACCGGGCCCCTGGTCGACGAGCGCACGGGCCGCGTGGTCGGCGTGCAGGCGCGGCCGGTCGACGCCGACGGGAAGCGCGCCGGCGACCCCGTCACGTACCGCGCCCCGGTGGTCATCGCCGCCGACGGCGTGTCCGCCCGCCTCGCCACCGGCCTCGGCCTGGAGAAGCGGCTCGACCGCCCGATGGGCGTCGCCGTCCGCACCTACTTCCGCACGCCCCGCCACGACGACCCGTGGATGGAGAGCCACCTCGAGCTCTGGGACGGCAAGCCGGGCGAGTCCGACCTCATGCCGGGCTACGGCTGGATCTTCTCCCTGGGCGACGGCACCGCGAACGTGGGCCTCGGCTCCGTGTCGTCGACCGCCGCCGCGACGAAGGTCGACTACAAGGACCTGTTCGCGAAGTGGATGGCGAACGCCCCGCAGGAGTGGGAGTTCACCCCCGAGAACCAGGTCGGCCCGGTGCGCGGCGCCGCGCTGCCGATGGGGTTCAACCGCGGCCCGCTGTACGGCCGCGGGCTCATGCTCGTGGGCGACGCGGCCGGCATGGTCAGCCCGTTCAACGGCGAGGGCATCGCGTACGCCCTCCAGGCCGGCCGGGTCGCGGCGGACGCGATCGTCCAGGCCACGGCGCGCGGCACCGCCGCCGGGCGCGAGCGCGCGCTGGCGACCTACGGCGCGCGGATGAAGGACGACCTCGGCGGGTACTACACGCTCGGCCGGGTGTTCGTGAAGCTCATCGAGCACCCGCAGATCATGCGGGCGTGCACGCGGTACGGCCTGCCCCGCCCGCTGGTCATGCGCTTCACGCACAAGCTGCTCGCCGACTGCTACGAGCCGCAGGGCGGCGACATGGTCGACAAGGTGATCGCCGGACTCGCCCGACTGGCGCCGGCGTCGTGACCGCCCCGCCCTGACGCCCCGGACCGCCCGGCCTCGCCCGCCGCGCGCCGCCCGCCGGCACCCGCCCCGCACGGAAGCACTCCACCCCCCACCGGGAGAGCACCGATGACCAACCCGTACGTCCCCCTTCTCGTCATGATGGGGATCGCTGCCGTCCTCGCGGTCGGCGGGCTCGCCGCCAGCGCGGTCCTGGGCCCGAAGCGGTACAACCGCGCCAAGCTCGAGGCCTACGAGTGCGGCATCCAGCCGACCCCGCACGCGGTCGGCGGCGGCCGGTTCCCGGTGAAGTACTACCTGGTCGCGATGACCTTCATCATCTTCGACATCGAGGTCGTGTTCCTCTACCCGTGGGCCGTCAGCTTCGGGGAGCTGGCCGTGTTCGGCCTGGTGGCGATGGTGGGGTTCCTGGCGCTGATCACGGTGCCGTTCCTGTACGAGTGGCGCCGCGGCGGCCTGGAGTGGGACGAGGACTGACATGGGTATCGAAGAAGCACCCTCGGGTTTCCTGCTGACGTCGGTCGAGACGCTCGCGGGCCTGGTCCGCAAGGCCTCGCTGTGGCCGGTGACGTTCGGCCTGGCCTGCTGCGCGATCGAGATGATGGCGACGGGCGGCAGCCGGTTCGACATCTCCCGGTTCGGCATGGAGGTGTTCCGCGCCTCGCCGCGCCAGTCCGACCTGATGATCGTGGCGGGCCGGGTCAGCCAGAAGATGGCGCCCGTCGTCCGGCAGGTCTACGACCAGATGGCCGAGCCCAAGTGGGTCCTGTCGATGGGCGTCTGCGCCAGCAGCGGCGGCATGTTCAACAACTACGCGATCGTCCAGGGCGTCGACCACATCGTGCCGGTCGACATCTACCTGCCCGGCTGCCCGCCGCGGCCGGAGATGCTGATCAACGCGATCCTCGAGCTGCACAACCAGATCAAGGCCGAGCCGCTCGGCGGCAACCGCGCCGACATCGCGCGCAAGGTCGAGGCCGCGGCGCTGCAGGCCACGCCGACCTCCCAGATGACGGGGCTGCTGCGATGAGCGACGAGAAGCAGGACGCCGCCGCGGCCGCGAAGACCGGGGACGACCGCGCCGCCGACGCCGGGTCGCAGCGCACCAGCGAGACCGCCCTGGAGGCCGGGTCGCAGCACGTCCCCGCGGACCGCTCGATCCCGCTGGAGGTCGTGGGCGTCCGCGAGGGCATGTTCGGGGTGCACGGCACCGGTGACACCTCCGGCTTCGGCGGCCTGGTGCAGACCGTCGCGCTGCCGGGCCCGAGCGAGCGGCCCTACGGCGGCTGGTTCGACGAGGTCGTCGACATCCTGGTCGAGCTGCTCGACGGCTCCGGCACCGGGTACGCGAACGCGGTGGAGTCCGTCGTGGTGGACCGCGGGGAGCTGACGCTGAACATCGCCCGCGAGCACCTCGTGGAGGTCTCGCAGCACCTGCGCGACGACCAGGACCTGCGGTTCGAGCTGTCGCTCGGCGTCTCCGGCGTGCACTACCCGCAGGACACCGGCCGCGAGCTGCACGCCGTCTACCACCTGACGTCGGTCACCCACGGCCGCCGCCTCCGCCTCGAGGTCGCCGCGCCCGAGGGCGACCCCACCATCCCCAGCACCGTCGGGGTCTACCCGGCGAACGACTGGCACGAGCGCGAGACCTGGGACTTCTTCGGCATCGTCTTCACCGGCCGCACCGACCTGGCGCGGATCGAGATGCCGGACGACTGGCCCGGGCACCCGCAGCGCAAGGACTACCCGCTCGGCGGCATCCCGGTGGAGTACAAGGGCGCCACCATCCCGCCGGCCGACCAGCGGAGGCAGTACTCATGAGTGCTCAGACGCACGCGAACCCGGACATCCACGCGACCGGCCACGTCGTCGACGACGAGACCATCGGCCTGCGCACCTTCGAGGCGACGGGCGGCGACTGGTCCGACATCGCCGAGGAGGCCGCCCGCCTCGGCGAGCAGCGCATCGTCGTCAACATGGGCCCGCAGCACCCGTCGACGCACGGCGTGCTCCGGCTGATGCTCGAGATCGACGGCGAGACGGTGACCGAGGCCCGCGCGGGCATCGGCTACCTGCACACCGGCATCGAGAAGAACATGGAGTACCGCACCTGGACCCAGGGCGTGACGTTCTGCACCCGCATGGACTACGTCGCCCCGCTGTTCCAGGAGGCGGCGTACTGCCTCGCGGTCGAGAAGCTGCTCGGCATCACCGACGACATCCCGGAGCGCGCCACCCAGATCCGGGTGCTGATGATGGAGCTCAACCGGATCTCGTCGCACCTGGTGTGCCTGGCGACCGGCGGCAACGAGCTCGGCGCGACGACGATCATGACCATCGGGTTCACGGCACGCGAGGAGATCCTGCGGATCTTCGAGCTGGTCACGGGCCTGCGGATGAACCACGCGTTCATCCGGCCCGGCGGCGTCGCGCAGGACATCCCCCCGGGCGCGCTGGACTCCGTCCGGGAGGCGCTGACCGGCGTGCGGCGGTACCTCAAGCAGCTCGAGGACCTCATGCTCGGCCAGCCGATCCTCAAGGGCCGGCTGCAGAACGTCGGCGTGCTCAACCTCGCCGGCTGCATGGCGCTGGGCATCACCGGCCCGATGCTGCGGTCGACCGGCCTGCCGTACGACGTCCGCAAGGCGGCCCCGTACTGCGGCTACGAGACGTACGACTTCGACGTCCCCGTCCTGGAGGGCGCGGACTGCTGGGACCGGATGGTCCTGCGCATCGAGGAGTGCTACCAGTCCATGCGGATCGTCGAGCAGGTCGTCGACCGGCTGCAGGCGTCCGGCCAGCGCGGCTCCGCGCCGGTGATGGTCGCGGACAAGAAGATCGCCTGGCCCGCGCAGCTCGCGATCGGGTCGGACGGCATGGGCAACTCGCTCGACCACATCCGCGAGATCATGGGCACCTCGATGGAGGCCCTGATCCACCACTTCAAGCTCGTGACCGAGGGCTTCCGGGTGCCGGCCGGCCAGGTGTGGCAGACCGTCGAGCACCCCCGCGGCGAGCTCGGCGTGCACCTCGTCTCCGACGGGGGCACCAAGCCGTACCGGGCGCACTTCCGCGACCCGTCGTTCAACAACCTGCAGGCCGTCTCGGTGCTCTGCGAGGGCGGGCAGGTCGCGGACGTCGTCTGCTCCGTCGCCTCGATCGACCCGGTGCTCGGAGGGGTGGACCGCTGATGACCACGATCGAGCACCCGCGGATCCCCGGCGGCGGCCGGTCCCGCGCCTCGTACGACGAGGGCACGCACGCGCGGCTCGCCGCCGACGCCGCGCAGGTCGTCGCGCGTTACCCCGACCCCCGCTCGGCGCTGCTCCCGCTGCTGCACCTCGTGCAGAGCGAGGACGGGTACGTCAGCCCCGCGGGCATCGCGTTCTGCGCGGAGACGCTGGACCTGTCGACCGCGCAGGTCTCGGCGGTCGCGACGTTCTACACGCAGTACAAGCGCCGCCCGAACGGCCAGTACACGGTGGGCGTCTGCACCAACACGCTGTGCGCGATCATGGGCGGCGACGCGATCTGGGAGGACCTGTCCGACCGGCTCGGCATCGGCCACGACGAGACGACGCCCGACGGGAAGATCACGCTCGAGCGCATCGAGTGCAACGCCGCGTGCGACTACGCGCCGGTGATGATGATCAACTGGGAGTTCTTCGACAACCAGACCCCCGAGAGCGCGGCCGACGTCGTGGGCCGGCTCATCGCGGGGGAGCCGGTGGCCCCGACCCGCGGCCCGGCGCAGGTGCAGACGTTCAAGCAGGTGTCGCGCGTCCTCGCCGGGTTCCCGGACGGCCTCGCCGACGAGGGCGTCGCCGCCGGGGAGCCGACGCTGCGCGGCCTGGCCCTCGCCCGGCAGAACGGGTGGACGGCGCCGCCGTTCGAGGGGACGCCCGACCGGGGCGCCGACGCCTCGGGCGAGCCCGCCACCCCCGCCGCCGGGACGGCCCCCGGCGGCGGGGGTGGCGGG
>NZ_CABEGA010000045.1 GCF_901521055.1 Cellulomonas hominis
GGCGGGGGCTGCGGCACCTCGGGGGGGCGGGCGCCGCCGGGGCCGCGCCGCGCCCCGCCCCCGCCCCGGCGCGGAGGCCGGGCCCCCCCGGCGCCCCGCGCGGGTCGGGGCGCCCCCCGCCCTCGAGCCGCCGCGCGCCGCCCCGGAGGGCCCCCCCGCGCCGACCCTGACGCTCACCGCGCTCAGCTAGCACCCCCGTCCCGCCCCGACGAGCGAGGAGCCGCGGGCGTGCCCGGCCTCCGCCTCGGCGAGGGTGCGGGCCACGGACAGGCCGTCGCCCTCCTCGAACCCGGACGGCACCGCCGGGCCCGCCACGGCGTCGCCGCCGTTCTCGAGGACCTCGGGGGTCCAGCCCAGGTACTTCGCCGACAGGGTGCGGTCCCCGGCGGTGAAGTCGCTGACCTGCGCGGTGATCGACCACTCGGGGTCGCCCGCCCGGGTGTCCTGCACCCGGACCGGGACGATCTCGCCCGTGGCCTGGTACCGGTCCTCGAGCTCCTGAGCGACGCCCAGGTTCACGAGGCCGGAGGTGCCCTCGAGGCTCCAGGTGAGCTCACCGGCCCGCTGCGACGGGACGGTGACGGCGAGGGCCTGGTCGCCCTCGGCCACCGCGCCCGGCACCTCGCCGGTGTGGTCGCCCTCGACGGCGCCGGCGGTGTTGCCCGGACCGAACGCGGCCGCGGGGTCGTTCTCCGCGAGCCGGATCGTGCCGAGGACCGTCGTGCCGGCCACCCGCAGGTTCGCGGTGTTGCCGGTCAGCGTCAGGTCGCCGCCCACGGTGTTGCCCCAGGTGTCGGCGGCGCCGTCGGTGGTCGCGCCGATGAGCACGTCCCGGCTGCTGCCGGTGACGGCCAGCCCGCCGCCGACGACGGCCCCCGCGACGCTGACGCCCCAGTCGGAGCCGTCGATCGCCACGTCGCCCTTGACGCCGGTCTGCAGCAGGTCGACGTAGGTCGCGGCCTGCGTGGTGACCCCGCCGGCGATGTCCGAGCCGGTGATCTCCACGTCCAGCCCGCCGGCGGCGACGCTCCCGCCGACGTGCAGGTCGTTGAGGTAGAGGAACCCGACCCGGGAGCCGGAGGTGTAGGCGCTGACGTCGCCGTCGACCCGGGAGCCGTCGAGCAGCACCCCGTACGGGTCGGTGGCGACGACGTCGCCGGTCACGGTCACCGAGGTGGCGTCGAGCCAGCCGTCGGCGAGCACGGTGATGCTGCCCTCGACGGTGGCGCCGGCCAGCACGCAGGTCGCGCCGGCCGGGACCACGAGGTCGCCGGTGATGGTCTGGTCGCCCAGGTCGGCGGTGCAGTCGGTCGTCGCCGCCTGCGCCACCGTCGACCCGAGGACGACGAGCCCGAACGCGCCCACGAGGGCGGCCGGGACGGAGTACATGCGCTTCATGTCCGTGTCTCCCTTGTCTCAGCCGCGCAGGCCGGCGATGGCGTCGTAGCTGCGGTCGGCGTTGCCCAGCGAGTCCAGGGGGTTCGGCGGGACGGCCGTGGTGGCGGCGTTGTCCTGCTCGTACAGCCCGAAGTGCTGGCCGCGCGTGCGCAGCTGGGACAGGAACTGCTGGTAGGGCAGGTCGCCGGCGCCGAACTCGATGATGTCGTAGCCGTTGGCGCTGGCCCCGTTGGCCTTGCCGTCCTTGAGGTGCAGCAGCGGGTAGCGCCGCGGGTTGCGCAGGATGTAGTCGACCGGCTCGAACCCCGGGTACTTGAACTGCCCGACGTAGGCCCAGTAGATGTCCATCTCCAGGTACACCAGGTCCGGGTCGGTGTTGTCGTAGAAGACGTCGTAGAGCCGGACCGACGGGTCGACCGGGTCGAACCGGAACTCCCCGTCGTGGTTGTGCTGGTAGAGCTTCAGCCCCGCGGCCTTGACCTGCGCGCCCCAGGTGTTCCACTCCTCCGCGGCGGCCAGGTAGCCCTCCTTGGTCGCCGTGTTCGTCGGGGCGTTGCCGGTGCCGAGGTGCGGCATGCCGAGCGTGTGCGCGATGTCGATCTGGTTGGCGAGGTCGGTGCGCAGCAGCTGCGTGCTGACGTGGCTGCCCACCGCCTTGAGCCCGTTGTCGTCGAGCAGCTGCCGGATCTGCGCCGGGGTGATCGCCCCGACGTTGCCCTGCGTGTACCCGGCGAACTCCACCTCGGCGTAGCCGATGCGGCCGAGCTCCTCGAACACCGCCCGGAACCCGAGCGAGCTGACCTTGTCGCGGATGGTGAACAGCTGGATGCCGATGCGGTTGGCCGGGACCAGGCGGGTGCGCCCGGTGGTCGGTGCCGCGGCGGGCAGCGTGCCCGCGGCCCCGGCGGCGGACGTGCCGAGGGCGGTCCCGACGCCGACGGCCACCGTGGAGGCGGCGAGCGCCTTCATCAGCGACCGGCGGCTCATCGGCCGGCCGGGCAGGGAGTCGTGCTGGTGCGTGCTCATGTCTCTCCTTCGAGACGGCCGGCGCCCCGGGCCGGGTCGGGTGCTGCTGACCCGACCCGGGCCGCCGGCGCGACGGTCAGCTGCGGACGGTGAGAGTGGTGCTGGTGGTGCTGCCTGCGATGCCGGCCGTGCCGCCGTAGGCGACGTCGACCTTGTAGGTGCCCTCGGGCAGGCGCCCGAGGGTGACGACGCTCGCGCCGGTGGCGTCGAGGGTCCCGGTGACCGTGGCGACCACCGCGTTGTTCCGCTTGACCGTCACGGTGACGTCCCCGCCGGGGACGACGCCGCTGGCCGAGACGACCTGCACCGTGGCCTTGGCCGCCACGGCCGGCTTCACCGGGTTCGGCGAGACCGTCGCGGTGACCGTCGACGTGGTGCGCGCGACCGTCAGCCGGACCGTGCCGGACGACGGCTTGAACACCTCGCCGCCGACGAACGACGCGGTCACCGTGTGGGTGCCCACCCCCAGCGTCGGTGCCACCGGGATGGTCGCGGTGCCGCCCGTGAGCGTGCCGCGGCCGACCTCGGTCTCCCCCACCGTGAGGACGACCTCGCCCTCCGCGGTGCGGTCCCCGGCACCCACGGTCACCGTGACCGCACCCGGGGCGCCGTACGGCACCCGCGCCGCGGCCACCGTGGCCGTGGTGGTGGTGTCGACGGTGGGCTCCTCGGGGGCGTCCAGGTCGATCGTGAACGCCACCTGCCCGACCGCGGAGACGTTGCCCCCGGTGTCGGTCGCCCGGTACCGCAGGTCGTACGTGCCGCTCTCGGAGAACGTCACGCCGTACTGCTGGTTGGCCGCCAGGTTCAGCCACGTGGCGCCGCCGTCGCGCGAGTACTGCACGCTGCCGAGCGCCCCGTCGTCCGCCGCCTGCACGGCGAACCGCACGGGCTGGGTGTAGACGCCGCCGACGCCGGTGGGCGCCGCCGGGGCCAGGGTGTGCGCGACCGTCGGGGCGGTGACGTCCGCGACGCCGGCACCCGTCATGGTGATCGCGTCCACCGCGAGGTCGTCGCCGGACGTCACGAACAGGTCGCCGGTGCCGTCGGGGGCGTCGAACGTGATCGCCACGTCCTTCCAGCCCGCCCCCGCCGGGATCGTCGCGGTGGCGAACGGCGCGGCGTCGGCCGCACCCCACCGCAGCTGCACCTGACCGCCGCCATTCGCCCGGACGACCGCCCCGTCGATGCCGGAGAAGCTCACCCGGCCGAGCTTCAGGCTGTCGCCCGACCCGAGGCCGCGGACCGCGTTGCCGCCCGAAGCCGTCTCGTCGGCGAACACCGTGACGCCCTGCCGCGTGGCGTGCTCCGCCTGCTGCAGCTTCGGGTTCAGGCGGACCGTGGCCTCACCGGTCGCCGCCGGCAGCCCGTTGGCGCCCGCGTCGCGGTAGGTCACGACGACGGCGCCGTACAGCAGCGCGCCGGGCCCGTGCTCCGGGGAGTTCGGGTCGGTGCGCCACGCGCCGGTGCAGCCGGTGCCCGAGACCTCCGGGTGGGCGTGCTCGTCGTGGCCCAGGCCGTACGTCCACGTCACGCGCGAGCAGTCGGTGGCCGTGCCGTCCTCGGCGTCCTGCGTGGTCACCTTGAACGGGATCGCCTGGCCCCAGTCGAAGAAGCCGCCGTCGGCCGGGTAGGCCACCGTGACCTCCGGCGCCTGGTTGCCGACCGAGATCGCCTGGGAGGTCAGGGCGAACTTGCCCTCCGGGTCGGTGACCTTCAGCCGGGCCGTGTACGCCTTGAGCGCCGTGTACGTGTAGGACGCCTGCGCGCCGGTGGCGTCGAACGTGCCGTCACCGTCGAAGTCCCACTGGTACGTCAGCGCGCTGCCCTCGGGGTCCGAGGAGCCCGCGGCGTCGAACGCCACCGTGAGCGGCGCGGACGAGGACGACCGCGGGGTCGCGGTGAACGCGGCCCGCGGGGACTTGTTGCCCTCGGCGTAGCTGATCCGGTGCAGCCCCGCGTCGGGGTTGGCCCGGAAGAACCCGTCGCCGTAGTCGAGCACGTACATCGACCCGTCGGGGCCGAACTCGATGTCCATCGGGTTGTCGATCGGCGGCCATCCGGGGGCCGTCGCCGCCGCGTTCGGCGTGACGTCCTCGATGTGGGTCACCTCGAACGCGTCCCAGTCCACCGTGAAGGCCGCGATGTAGTCCTGGGAGAACTCGCCGAAGAACGCCTTGCCGTCCCAGTACTCGGGGAAGGCGTCGGGGCCGGCGCCCTCCGGGTAGTGGTAGACCGGGCCGCCCATCGGGCCCTGGCCCGTGCCGGCGCCGAACGTCACCAGCTCGTCCCACGGCTGGTCGCCCGGGTTGTCGCCGTAGTACAGCGTGGCGGGCCGCGCCGGCGGGAGGTCCACCAGGCCGGTGTTCCACCGCGACTCGTTCTTGAGGTTCGCCGGGTCGAAGAACGCCCCCGGCGTGCCGGTGGCGAAGTCCCAGTCGTTGTACGCGAAGTTGTCACCGGTGACGTACGGCCAGCCGGAGTTGTGCGGGTCGTCCAGGCTCGTCGCGTTCCACTCGACGAGGCCCATCGGCCCGCGGCCCGCGGTCGCGGCGGCGGCCGCCGTGGCGTCCGGCCCGTAGTCGCCCCACGTGAGGGAGTTCGTCTCCGGGTCGACGTCGAGCTTGAACGGGTTCCGCACGCCCATCACGAAGATCTCCGGGCGGGTGCCCTCCGTCCCGGGGGCGAACAGGTTGCCCTCCGGGATCGTGTACGACCCGTCCTCCTCGACGTGGATCCGCAGGATCTTGCCGCGCAGGTCGTTCGTGTTCCCCGCGCCGCGGCGCGAGTCGAAGCCGGGGTTCATGCCGGGCGCGTCGTTGTTCGGCGCGAAGCCGTTCGCGCCGGGCGTGCCCGCCGGGGTGTTGTCGCCCGTCGACAGGTAGAGGTTGCCCTCCGCGTCCCAGTCGAAGTCGGCGCCGACGTGGCAGCACTGGCCGCGCTGCACCTCGACGTCGAGGATCTTCTGCTCGGACGCCAGGTCGAGGCCCGCACCGGTCCACTGGAAGCGGGACAGCCGGTTCACGCCCTTCCACTGGTCCCAGTACGACTCGTCCTGGCCGGCCGGGAGCGTGTTGGGGGCCGACCCCGGGGGCGTGTTCCCGGGCGGGGCGTACACGAGGTACACCCAGTTGTTCTCCTCGAAGTCGGGGTCCAGCCCGATCGACTGCAGGCCGTCCTCGGAGTTCGCGTACACGGGGATCGAGTTCACGATCTTCGTGACGCCAGTCGCCGGGTCCGTGAGGCGGACGTCGCCGTTGCGGGCGGTGTGCAGCACCCGCCCGTCGGGCAGCACCGCGAGGTCCAGCGGCTCACCGACGTCCTTGGTCAGCGTGGTCTTCTCGTAGTTGCTCCAGTCGAGCGCGGCGTCCGCGCCCGGCTCGGCCCCGTGGTCCACGCCGTCGTGGCCCACGGCCGGCCCGGCGCCCAGCGCCATGCCGGTCACGGCCAACACTCCGGCGAGGGTGAAAGCCACCGATCTCCTGCCGCGCTGCGAGCGCGGCTGCGTACGATTCATGAGTGATGCAGCTCCTCTGGGATCTCGTCACAGAGGTCGGGTTCTCGCGTCGTCCCCACGGTGTAGGAACCCGACCTCCTCACGTGGCCGGCGTCGTTGCCGGCCGGTGGCGCAGGTCCCCACCTCCTCTCCCCCTCGAGCGGTGCACCGATCGGTGATGTCTGCGGCGGGCCGGGCCCGCGGGTGGGTGGCTACCCGAGCGGCACCCAGCGGCTGTCGTCCGCCGCGCTGCGCTCGACGGCGTCGAGCACCCGCTGTACGGCGAGCCCGTCGGCGAACGACGGCGTCGGGTCCTGCCCGGCCGCGATCGCGCCGATCAGGTCGACCACCTGGTGCGTGAAGGCGTGCTCGTAGCCGAGGCCGTGCCCGGCGGGCCACCACTGCGCGACGTACGCGTGCTGCGGCTCCGTCACCACGATCCGCCGGAACCCGGCGACGGCCGGGTCCTCGGTGGCGTCGTAGAAGTGCAGGACGTTCATGTCCTCGAAGTCGAACGACAGCGACCCGCGCTCCCCGTTGACCTCCAGGCGGATGGCGTTCTTGCGGCCGGTGGCGAACCGCGTGGCCTCGAACACGCCCAGCCCGCCGCCGGACAGGCGCGCGAGGAACACCGCGGCGTCGTCGACGGTGACGGGGCCGCGCTCCGTCCCGCCCGTGCCGTGCAGGCCGGCGAACTCGGCGGCGACGGGCCGCTCGTGCACGAAGGTCTCCAGCAGGGCCGAGACCCCGGTCAGGCGCTCGCCGGTGATGAACTGCGCGAGGTCGACGGCGTGCGAGCCGATGTCCCCGAGCGCGCCGGACCCGGCCGCCTGCTTGTCGAGCCGCCACGACAGCGGCGCGTCGGCGTCGGCGAGCCAGTCCTGCAGGTACTGCACGCGGACGTGCCGCACCGTGCCGATCCGGCCGTCCGCGACGAGCTGCCGGGCGAGCTGCACGGCCGGCACCCGCCGGTACGTGTAGCCGACCATCGACCGCACCCCGCGGGCCGCCGCCGCCTCCGCGGCCGCGACCATGGCCTCCGCCTCGGCGATCGTGTTGGCCAGCGGCTTCTCGCACAGCACGTGCTTGCCGGCCTCGAGTGCCGCGATCGCGATCTCCGCGTGCGTGTGCCCCGGCGTGCAGACGTCGACCAGGTCGACGTCCTCGCGCTGCACCAGGTCCTGCCAGGACGTGGCGGTGTCCCGCCAGCCCAGCCGGTCCGCCGCGGCCTTCACCGCCGCCGCGTCCCGTCCGCCGAGCACGCGCATCTCGGGCGTCAGCGGCAGGTCGAAGAACCGTGGGGCGGTGCGCCACGCCTGCGAGTGCGCGGCGCCCATGAAGGCGTACCCCACCATGCCCACGCCGATCGGCGCGGCCGTCGTCTCGTCGGTCACGAGACCCTCCTCGGGTGGGCGTCGCGGGGCCGGCCGGTGCACGACCGGCCCCGCGACGGCCCGGTCAGGACTCGAAGGCCGAGTCGATGTACTGGTCGACGTTGTCGGCCGTGACGACCGGGGCGTAGAGCTGGACGGTGCGCGGGACGCCCGCGGACGCCAGGTCGCTCAGCGACTTCTCGTGCGCGACCAGCCGGGCGAGCTTGATGCCGTCCGCCGCCTGCGTGGACGGGTAGATGACCGTCGCCTGCAGCACGGAGTCACCGCTCTGGATCTCCCGCATGACGTTCGCCGAGCCGGCGCCGCCCACCATGAAGAACTCGTCGCGGCCGGCGTTCTCGATGGCCGCCAGCACGCCGACGCCCTGGTCGTCGTCGTGGTTCCAGATGGCGTCGATCTGCGGGGCCGCCTGCAGCAGGTTCGCCGCCGCCTGCTCGCCGCCCTGGACCGTGAAGTCCGCGGCGACGCGGTTGTCGACGTCCAGGCCGCAGCCCTCGAGCGCGTCGGCGAAGCCCTGGCTGCGGTCCTGCGTCAGCGGCAGGGAGTCGATGCCGGCGATCTCCGCGACCACCGCGTCCGGGTTGTCGCCCAGCTGCTCGCAGATGTACGTGCCGGCCGAGACGCCCATGCCGTAGTTGTCGCCCAGCACCGTGGCGCGCGACGCGAACGGGCTGGAGAACTCCCGGTCGACGTTGATCACGGGGATGCCCGCCTCCATCGCCTGCGTGGCGACGTCGGTGAGCGCCCCGCCGTCGAACGGCAGCAGCACGATGGCGTCGACGCCGTCGTTGATGAAGCCCTCGATCTGGCTGATCTGCACGTTGACGTCGTTGGTGCCCTCGGCGACCCGGAGCTCGACGTCCTCGTAGTTCTCGGCCTCGGCCTCGGCGGCCGCGGTGATCGCGCCCATCCAGCCGTGGTCGGCCGCGGGGGCGGAGAACCCGATCACGACCGTGTCGCCGGGCTCGTCGTTGTCCGAGACGGCGACCGGGGCGGCCTCGGCGCCGCCCTCGTCCTCCTCGGTCGGGGTGTTCGACGTGCAGGCGGTCAGGAACGCGACGGACAGCACGGCGACGGACGCGAGGGTGCGGTGGCGGCGCGTGGTGCGGCTGGCGGACATGGGATCTCCTTCGACGATGTCCAGCGGGCGGAGCGGGATGGCGCGGCCGGGCGGGGGCCCGGCGCGTCGTGCGGGGTGGTGCCGTTCGAGGGTCGGGCGGGTGTGCGGCGGTCTACGTCGACCGCGGGTTCCGGGTGGTGAAGCGCTGCTGCAGGAGGACGGCGACCACGATGATCGCGCCCTTCGCGATCTGCTGGACCGACGAGTCGAGGTTGTTCTGGATGAACAGGTTCGTCAGCGTCGCGAAGATGAGGACGCCGAGCACGGTGCCGACGATCGTGCCGCGGCCGCCGGACAGGAGCGTCCCGCCGACGACCACCGCGGCGATCGCGTCCAGCTCGTAGTACAGGCCGTTCGTCGACGAGCCGGCGCCGGTGCGGGCCAGCATCATCACCGCGGCGATGCCCGCGGCGAGGCCGGCCAGCGCGTAGAGGTACATCGTGTGCCTCTTGACCGCGATGCCCGCCAGGCGGGCCGCCTCGGGGTTGCCGCCGACCGCGACGGTCCGGCGCCCGAACGTCGTGCGGTTCAGCAGGAACCAGCCGGCGACCGCGACGACCGCGAAGATCCACACGATCTTCGGCACGCCGAGCAGGTCGCCCTTGAAGGTGTCCTCGAACCCCTGCACCCGGACCAGCTGCGTCCGGCGCTGGGCGATCAGCTCGGCGAGGCCGCGGGCGGCGACCAGCATCGCGAGCGTCGCGATGAACGCCACCACCCGGCCGTACGCGATGAGGACGCCGTTGACGATGCCGGCGCCCGTGCCGACCACCAGCGCGCAGAGGACCATGACGACCCAGCCGTACTGCTGCGTCGCGAGCGTCGTCGCCCACACCGACGCGAGGCCGAGGACCGAGCCGACCGACAGGTCGATGCCGCCCGCCGTGATGACGAACGTCATCCCGATGCTCAGCACGCCGATGATCGACGCGAGGCTGAGGATCACCAGGAGGTTGTCGACGCTGGCGAACCGGGTGCCGGCCGTGATGTACCCGACCAGGACGATGAGGGCCAGGGCGATGACCAGGCCGAGGGTGCGGGCCGCGCCGCCGGCGGCGGGGCCACGGCGGCGGCGCGCAGACTCCCGGGCGACGCGCTCGACGCGGTCGGACTCGTCCGCGGACGGGGGGACGGGGGTGGCGCCGGCGCTGCCGGCCGGCGCGGTGGGTCCGGCCGGGGAGCCGGGTGTGCCCGGTGCGCCCGGGGGCTGGGCGGAGAGCTGGTGCTCGCTCACGCGGCACTTCCTTCCATGACGAAGTCGAGCACGGCGTGCTCGTCGATGGCGGTGGCGGGGCCCTCGTGCACGACCCGGCCCTCGGAGATGACCAGCACCCGGTCGGCCAGACCGAGCACCTCGGGGATCTCGCTGGACACGACCACGACGGCCGCGCCCGAGTCGGCGAGCCGGCGCACCAGGGCGTAGATCTCGGCGCGGGCGCCCACGTCCACACCGCGGGTCGGCTCGTCCAGCAGCAGGACCCGGCAGCCGTGCACCAGCCAGCGGGCGAGCATCGCCTTCTGCTGGTTGCCGCCCGACAGCGTCCGCATCGCGCGCTCGACCCCGGCCGGGCGCAGGTCCAGCGCCTCCGCCTGCTCGAGGGCGACCCGGCGCTCCGCGCGCTCGTCGAGGAAGCCGCCCTTCGCGAACCGCTCGAACGTCGACAGCGTGATGTTCCGGTAGACCGGCTCCTCGAGCAGCAGGCCCTGGGCCTTGCGCTCCTCCGGCGCGAGGCCGATGCCCGCGCGCACGGCCGCCGTCACCGCACCCGGCCGCAGCCGCTTGCCGGCGACCGCGACGGTGCCGGCCGAGGCGCGGCGGGCGCCGTAGACGGTCTCGAGGATCTCGGACCGCCCGGAGCCGACCAGGCCCGCGAGCCCGACGATCTCGCCGGCCCGCACCTGGAACGACACGTCCGCGAACGACCCGCGCAGCGCCAGCCCCTGCACGTCGAGCACCACGGGGGCGTCCGCCGGGACCCCCGTCGCCTCCGGGAACGCGTACTCCACGGAGCGACCGGTCATCAGCCGGATGAGCTCGCGGGTCGGCGTCTCGCGGGCCGGCAGGTCGCGGGCGACCGTGCGGCCGTCCTTGAGCACGGTGATCCGGTCGCCGATCGCGCGGATCTCCTCCATGCGGTGCGAGATGTAGACGATCGCCACGCCCTGCGAGGTGAGCTCGTGCACCACCCGGAACAGGTTCTGCACCTCGTCCGAGTCGAGCACCGCGGACGGCTCGTCCATCACGATCACGCGCGCGTCGTGCGACAGCGCGCGCGCCATCGACACGATCTGCTGCGCGGCGGCGGGCAGGGTGCCGACCTCGCGCCCCGGGGAGATCTCCGGGTGGCCGAGGCGGGCGAGGATCTCGCGGGTCCGCCGGCGGACCTCGCCGCGCCGGGACACCCCGGCCGTGGCGAGCTCGTGGCCCAGGTAGACGTTCTCCGCGACGGTCAGGCCGCCGACCACGTCGAGCTCCTGGTACATGGTCGCGATGCCGAGCCGGAGCGCGGCCACCGGGTGCGGGATCGTCACGGGCTCGCCGTCGACGAGCACCGTGCCCTCGGTCGGCTGGTGGGCTCCGGCGAGCACCTTGATGAGCGTCGACTTGCCCGCGCCGTTCTGGCCGAGCAGGCAGTGCACCTCGCCGGGCAGGACGTCGAGGTCGACGCCGTCGAGGGCTCGGGCTCCGGGGAACTGCTTGACGATGCCGCGCATCTGGAGCAGCGGCTGCTGCGAGGGGTCCACGTTGACCATGCGGCGAACGTAGACCGGACTTTCGTCGGGCGTCAATCATAAGTTCGTCCCAGTTTGTCGGAGTTACCGAACCGTGACCGACACAAGTCCCCGCACTTTCTGGTTCACTGGCGGGCATGCAGGACGTGGTCAGGCCCCCTCAGCGGCACGCCGGCGCCGGCGAGCTGTTCCAGCTGCTGCGCGACGGGCGCCCCCGCACACGCGCCGACCTCGCCGCCGTGACCGGCCAGGCGAGGTCCACCATCACCACGCGCGTCGACCAGCTCATGGCCGCCGGGCTGATCGAGCCGGCCGGCGAGGCGTCCTCGACCGGCGGCCGCCCGCCCACCACGTTCGCGTTCCGGCCGACCGCCCGCCTGGTCCTCGCCGTCGACCTGGGCGCGACCCACGCGCGCCTGGCGGTCACCGACCTGGCCTCCACGATCCTGGCGGAGGCCGAGGAGCCGCTGTCGATCGCCGCCGGACCGGACACGGTCCTCGCCCGGGTGGTCGAGCACGGCCGCAAGCTCCTGGCCGAGACCGGCCGCGACCCCGGCGACCTCGCCGGCGTGGGCGTCGGCCTGCCGGGCCCCGTCGAGCACTCCACCGGCCGGCCGATCAACCCGCCGATCATGCCCGCCTGGGACGACGTCGACGTGCGCGGCATCCTGTCCCGCGCGCTGGGCGCCGACGTCCAGGTCGACAACGACGTCAACCTCATGGCCCTCGGCGAGCACCGCACCGCCTGGCCGGACGTGGACGACATGCTCTTCGTCAAGGTCGCCACCGGCATCGGCTCGGGGATCATCTCCGACGGCCGGCTGCGCCGGGGCGCGCAGGGCGCGGCCGGGGACATCGGCCACATCGCCGTGCCCGGCGCGGAGGACGTGCCGTGCCGGTGCGGCAACCTCGGGTGCCTCGAGGCCGTCGCCAGCGGCCGCGCGCTCGCCGACACCCTGTCCGCCCAGGGCCTGACCGCCCGCGACGGCGCCGACGTCGTGGCGCTCGTACGCGCCGGCGACCTCGCGGCCGGGCGCGCCGTCCGGCAGGCGGGCCGGGAGATCGGCTCGGTGCTCGCCGCCTGCGTCAGCCTGCTCAACCCGTCGCTCGTCGTGATCGGCGGCGTCGTGGCCGAGGCCGGCGAGCACCTGATCGCGGGCATCCGGGAGGTCGTGTACCAGCGGTCCCTGCCTCTGGCGACGCAGCACCTGCGCATCGTCACCTCGCAGGCGCGCTCGCAGGTCGGCATCCTCGGCGCGAGCGCGATGGCCGTGGACCACGTGCTCTCGCCGGCCGCGATCGACGCGCTGCTGGACGCGCGGACCGCCTGACCCGGTCCGTCGCCCGCGACGGGGTTTCGGCGACCTATGCGGGGCCGAGCCCCAGAGCCGCGCGGGCGTCGTCGACCAGCAGGAACATCCGGGTGCTGCCGTTCACCGCCTCGAACCCGTACCGCCCGTAGAACGACGCCGCGTCGGCGCTGACCGGGTCGACGACGACGACCCGCCCGCCGGCGAGCGTGGACGCGTCGCAGATCGTCTCCAGCGCGTCGAGCAGGATCTGCGTGCCGAGCCCCTGCCCGTGCACGCTGGTGTCCAGGGCCAGCCGGGCGAGCATGAAGCCCGGGACCGTCGTCACACCCCCGTGCCAGCGACGCGTGAGCCCGTCCCGCCGGATCTCGGTCGGGCAGATGGAGTAGTACCCCACGACGGGCCCGTCCCCGCGCCGCCGCCAGACCGTCGTCACCGCCGTGCCGTCCTTGTGCGCTCGCCGGGCGTGCCGGCGCAACCACTCGTCGAGGCCGGGCACGCCGCAGTCGAAACCCTCGAGGTCGTCCAGCTCGGACAGCTGGCTGGTGATGAGCTCGGGCTCGGTCATCTGCGCGTGAACCTGCGCGGCCGCGCCGCCGCCTCGGACAGCGCAGCGAGCCGTCGAGGTGCCTCGTCCAGCGCGTGCATCATGTCGTCGAACTGGGCTGCGGGCATCACCGTCACGTCGCTGCGAGCGAGCACCCGCGCGGCCTCCGTGCGCGCCGACCGCACGACGAACGCCGAGACCGACTCGTGCGTCATCGACGCCGCCTTGCTGACCAGGCCGGCCGTCTCCTCGTCGACGCGCTGCTCGAGGCGCAGTGTCTTGGGGCTCATGGCACCGACTGTACGGCAGTTGTCCGGACAGGCGCAGGGCGCGCACGCATCGGTGAGCGCCCTGGCCCGGGCGCCGGCGTCAGCGCCGCACGGCGAGCACCGTGTCACACGCCGCCAGGAGGCGGGTGCGGATCGCCTGCGACCGCCCGGCGAAGGCGCGCTGGCGGCGCACGTACTCCGCCTTGCCCTCGGGGGTCTCGATCGCGATGGGCTCCAGGCCGTAGGTCGTGACGTCGTACGGGGACGCCTGCATGTCCACCACGCGGATCTCCCGCGCGAGCTCGAACGCGTCGAGCAGCAGGTCCCCGGGCACCGCGGGCCCGAGCTTGAGCGCCCACTTGTACAGGTCCATGTTCGCGTGCAGGCAGCCGGGCTGCTCCATCGCGACCTGGGTGTCCCGCGTGGGCTGCAGCGTGTTCAGCGGCACCGCGTCGGGCGTGAAGAACCGGAACGCGTCGATGTGGGTGCAGCGGATCCGGTGCCCCTCGACCACCGCGTCCGTCCCCGCGCCGCCGAGCCGCAGCGGCAGCCGGTGCCGGTGCTCGCCGTCGCCCTCGCGGTACACCATCGCCCACTCGTGCAGGCCGAAGCACCCGGTCGCCGCGGGGCGGGCTGCCGTGGCGGACACCAGGCCCCGGACGTAGCGGACGGTGCTCCCCCGGTCCGCGAGGAACGCCGGCACGTCGAGCGCGACGGTGCCGTCGGCGGCGGTGCGGTACCAGCGCCAGGCGGCGTGCGGCGGCGGCTCGGCCCCGGGCGAGAGGGTGGCACCGGCGCCGGGGTGCCACCGCCGGAGCTGCGCGGGCTTGGCCGGGTAGTACTCGAACAGGAAGTCCTCGACCGCGTGCCGCTCGCCGCGGGCCCGGCGCTCCCGGTGCCCCGCGGTGAGCGCGTCCGCACGCGCGGCGTGCCCGGCCGACCGCGCCCGCCACGTCGCCTCGTCCAGCAGCACCGGCGCCCCGGGGGGCGCGGGCGGGCTGGGCACGGTGACGGTCACGGGGTCCAGCGTAGGAGGCGCCGGCGCGACAGCCGGCGCTCGGCCCGCGACGCGGACGGCCCGGGGACGGTCAGCAGGGCGAGGCACACGACCACCAGCGCCACCCCGGCCCACCCGACGGCGGGCAGCCGCTCCCCCACGACCGCGACGGCCAGCACCGCCGCGACCGCGGGCTCCAGCAGGGTCAGCGTGGTGGCGGTGCTGACCGGGACCCGGGCGAGCCCCCAGCCGAACAGCACGTACCCGGTGAACATCGGGACCAGCGCCATGTACCCGCCCACCGCGGCGTTCCCCCAGGACGCCAGCAGCGGCGCGCCCGTGGCCGCGAGCACGGGCAGGAGCAGGAGCCCGCCGACCCCGAACACCGCGCCCATCGCGGCGCGCGACGGCACGCCCCCGAGCATCAGCCGGTGCGCGACCCAGGAGTACAGCGCGTACGTCGCGCCCGCCACGAGCCCGAGCGCCACCCCCGCGGCGACGCCCCGACCGGAGCCCCCACCGGACCCCGGCGGCGGGCCTGCGAGGGCCTGCGCCCCGCACAGCAGCACGATGCCCGCCACGCCGACCACGGCCGCGCCCACCCACCGCCGGGACAGCCGCCGCCGGTCGACGACCCGCTCGACCACCGCCGACGCGAGCGGCGCGGACCCGAGCGAGACGACGGTGCCGACGGCGACCCCGGCGAGGTGCATCGACGTGTAGAACGCCAGCGGGTACACCGCGACGGCCACCGCCCCGAGCAGGACCAGCCGCCACCGGGACGCCAGCGCGGCGCGGTGCCGGGCGATCGCCCGGTGCGCGGTCCCCGCCTGGAGCAGTCCCCCGACGCCCATCGCCGCCGCCCCGATGGCGAGCGGCCCGACCCCGGGAGCGAGGGTCGCCGCGGTGCCGGTCGTGCCCCAGAGCACGGATGCCGCGAGCACGGCCGCCGTCCCGGCGGCGACGGCCCGGTCCGCCCGGGGCCCGCGCGTCCCCGTGGCCCCGGACGTCGTGGGCGGAGCGGCGGTCGCCGGCGACGACGCCGTCATGCCGCGGCCAGGAGGTCCGCCGCGAGGTCGCGCGCCCGACGCAGCCGCCGGTCGTCCCCCTCGAGCCCGGCGCGGGCCATGGACCCCTCGAGCAGGAAGGCGAGGTGCTCGGCGAGCACGGCGGCACGCTCGGGATCGCCCGGCAGCAGCTCCCGCAGGTGCCCCGCGACGAGACCCTCGACCTCCTCCTTGTGCGCGCGGACGACGGCGCGGCCGGGGTCGCCGACCGGCAGCTCCGCGGCGGCGTTGAGCAGGCCGCAGCCCCGGAACCCGTGCGCGTACCCGGCATTGGCGTGGTCGGCGTAGGCGTCGAACACGGCGAGCACCCGCCGCCGCGGGTCGGTCCCGGCGGCGGAGAGCCGGGCCGCGTACAGGTCCAGCCACTCGGCGTGCCGCGCCACCAGGTACGCGGCGACGAGGTCCGCCTTGGAGGCGAAGTTGTTGTAGAGGCTCATCTTCGCGACGCCGGCGTCGGCGGTGATGGTGTCGATCCCGGTCGCGGCGATGCCGTCGGCGTAGAACCGGTCCGCGGCGGCGGCGAGCAACCGCTCCCGCGCGGGACGCCGCCGCGCACCGGTGGTCGTGCCTGCCATCGCCCCGCCTCCCGACTAGGTAGACCGGTCTACCTTGTCGGAGATCGTCACACGGCGTCGGCGTAGCTGTCCACCACCGAGACGTCGAGCGCGAAGTCCACCGGCGTGGGCCCGAACAGCAGCCGGCCGGCCTCGACCGCCGCCTCCCGCACGGCCGTCGCCACGTCCTCGGCGACCTCCGCGGGGGCGTGCACCACGATCTCGTCGTGCAGGAAGAACACGAGGTGCGGCCGGCCGGGCATGCCCGCCACGCGCTGCCGCAGGACGGCCATCCAGCACAGCGCCCACTCCGCCGCGGTGCCCTGCACGACGAAGTTCCGGGTGAACCGGCCCCAGTCGCGGGAGCGCCGGCGCGCCGCGCGCACGTCCTCGGGCGCGGCGCCCTCGGCCGAGGCGGCCTGACGCTCGGCGAGCCACGCGGCGCTGGGCAGCGGGGAGGATCGCCCGAGCCAGGTGGTGACCTGCTCGCCGCGCTCCCCCGCGCGCGCGGCCTCCTCGACCAGCGCGACCGCCCGCGGGTAGGCCCGCGCGAGCTGCGGCATCAGCACCGCGCTCGCGCCGGTGGTCGCCCCGTAGATCGCGCCGAGCATGGCGTACTTGGCCTGCTTGCGGTCCGCGACGATGCCCGCCTCGACGACCCCCGCGTACAGGTCGGCGTGCCGGCCCGCCGCGGCCATCGCGCCGTCGCCGGACATCGCGGCGAGCACGCGCGGCTCGAGCTGGGCGGCGTCCGCCACGACGAACCGCCAGCCCGGGTCGGACCGCACGGCGTCCCGGATGACCGCGGGCAGCTGGAGCGCGCCCCCGCCGCTGCTGGCCCACCGCCCGGTGACGACCCCGCCGGGGACGTAGTCGGGCCGGAACCGGCCGTCGTGCACCCACCGGTCCAGCCAGGCCCAGCCGTTGGCCGACAGCAGCCGGGCGAGCTTCTTGTACTCCAGCAGCGGCTCCCGCACCGGGTGGTCGAGCGCCCGGATCTCGGCCGTGCGCGTCGACGGCACGTCCAGCCCCGCGGCCCGCAGGGCGCGCAGCAGCTCGGGCTGGGAGTCGGGGTTGAGGCCGGGCCGGTCGAGCGCCGCGCCGACCCGCTCCGCCAGCTCCGCGAGCCGCGACGGCCGGGCACCCTCGTGCGGCCGCGGGCCCAGCAGCCCGGCGAGCAGCGCGTCGTGCACGTCCGCCCGGAACGGCAGGCCGTCGTGCCGCATCTCGGCGGCGATCAGCGCGCCGGTGGACTCGGCCGCCAGCAGCAGCCGCAGTCGCCCGTCGTCCCCGGCCTCGGTGAGGCTGACGAGCTGGCGCCGGAGCTCGGCGGGCACGTCGGGGGCGGCGTCCGGCACGGCCGTCGGGAGGGCGTCGAACAGGCTCGGCTCGTCCGGCTCGTGCGGGCCCGTCCCGCCCGCCGCGGCCGCACGGTCCCACGGCCCCTCGGCGGCCCGCGCGACGGCGGTCCCGGCGCACCGGGTGCTGCGCCGCAGGATCGTGTGGCACAGCCGCAGGTCGTGCGCGCGCTCCACGCGGACCCCGGCGGCGAGCAGGTCCGGGTACCAGTGCTCGGTGTCGTCCCACACCCAGCGCGCCCCGCCGGCGGCCTCCCTCGCCGCGACGGCGGCGGCCAGGTCGGCGCCGGCGACACGGACCGGCGGCCCGACCTCGCCGGCCTCGGCGGCGGCGACGTCTCTGACCTCGCGCAGCACGGCACCGCCGGGTCGGTCCGGGTCGACGGCGACGAGGACGAGCGGCACGCCGTCCATTCTCCCAGCCAGGTCCGACACCGCGGCACCGCACGTCCTACGCTGGGCCGATGACCGAGCAGGCGAACACCCCCGCGGCCCTCCCCGAGCAGGAGACCATCCTGCTCGCGGCGTTCGAGGGCTGGAACGACGCGGGGTCGGCCGCCAGCCAGGCGCTCGAGCACCTGCACGAGGTCTGGGGCGCCGAGCAGGTCGACGAGCTCGACCCGGAGGAGTACCACGACTTCCAGGTCAACCGCCCCGTGATCGGCGCCGGCGAGGACGGCCGCCGCGAGATCACCTGGCCGACCACCGCGGTCGCCGTGGCGACGACTCCGCGCGCCGGCCGGAAGGTCGTGCTGGTCCACGGCATCGAGCCGTCGATGCGCTGGCGCCGGTACTGCGGCGAGCTGCTCGACATCGCGCAGGGCCTGCGGGTCGGCACGGTCATCACCCTGGGCGCGCTGCTCGCGGACGTCCCCCACACGCGGCCCATCCCGGTGACGGCGACCAGCGAGGAGGCCGACGTCCGCGAGGCGCTCGACGTCGAGGCCAACTCCTACGAGGGCCCCACGGGCATCGTCGGCGTGCTGCAGCACGAGGCCGCCGCGCGCGGCATGAAGACCGTCTCCCTGTGGGCCGCGGTGCCGCACTACGTCGCGCACCCGCCGTCGCCGAAGGCCACGCTCGCGCTGCTGCACCGCATCGAGCAGCTGACCGGCGAGCCGATCCCCCTGGGCGACCTGCCGGAGGACGCGGCGGCGTGGCAGGACGGCGTGGACGAGCTCGCCAGCGAGGACACCGAGATCGCGGAGTACGTCCACCAGCTCGAGGAGGCCAAGGACACCGCCGAGCTCCCGGAGGCGAGCGGCGAGGCGATCGCCCAGGAGTTCGAGCGGTACCTGCGCCGCCGGGACAAGGGCATCGGCGGCTGAGCCACCGGCGCCGATGCCGGGTGCGCAGGCGCTAGAGCCGCACCCCGAGCAGCGCGTTCACCGCGCGGGCGACGACGCCGGGGGCACCGACCTCGGTCTCGTCCCCGGCCAGCGACCGCTCGGCCCACGCGTCGACCGCCCGCAGCGCCCGCGGCGCGTCCAGGTCGGTCGCGACGGCGTCCCGGATCTCCGCCAGGGTCGCCTCGGTGGCCGGGCCCCCGTTGCCGGACACGGCCGCGCGCCACCGGTCGAGCCGGGCCCGCGCGGCGCCCAGCACCTCGTCGGTCCACTCCCAGTCGCTCGCGTAGTGGTGGTCGAGGATCGCGAGGCGCACGGCCATGGCGTCGACGCCCTGCTCGCGCAGCCGGGAGACGAGCACGAGGTTGCCGAGCGACTTGCTCATCTTCTGCCCGTGCAGCCCGACCATGCCGGTGTGCACGTGGGTACGCGCGCCGTGCCCGCTGCCGAGCAGCCGCGCGTGCGACGTGCTCATCTCGTGGTGCGGGAACCGCAGGTCGGACCCGCCGCCCTGCACGTCGAACGGGAGGCCGATGCCGTCGCGGGCGATCACGGCGCACTCGATGTGCCAGCCGGGGCGCCCGGGCCCGAGGTCGTTGCCGTCCCAGGACGGCTCACCCGGGCGGGCCGCCCGCCACAGCAGCGGGTCCAGCGGGTCGCGCTTGCCGGGCCGGGCCGGGTCGCCCCCGCGCTCCGCGAACAGGTCCAGCATCTCGGGGCGGCTCAGGCGGGCGACCTCGCCGAAGCCGGGGTCGGCGGACAGGTCGGCGTACACGTCGCCGGTGCCGGCCCCGTGGGTGTCGGGCACGCCGACGACGTACGCGGCGCCGGCGGCGAGCATCGCCTCGACGGCCTTCACGACGTCGGGCACCGACTCGACCGCGCCGGTGTAGACGTCCGGCGGCACGACGCCGAGGGCGGTCATGTCCTCCAGGTAGAGCGCCGTCTGGTCGGCGGCGAGCTCGCGCCAGTCCACCCCGGTCGCCTCGGCGCGCTCCAGCAGCGGGTCGTCGACGTCGGTGACGTTGGACGCGTACCGGACGCGCTTGCCCTCGTCGAGCCAGCCGCGCACCAGCAGGTCGAACGCGACGTACGTGGCGGCGTGCCCCATGTGGGTGGCGTCGTACGGGGTGATGCCGCAGACGTAGACCGTCGCGTCCGGGCCCGGTGCGGCGACGACGAGCTCACCGGTCGACGTGTCCCGGACCCGCACGGGGCCTCCCTGGCCGGGGAGCTGCGGGATCTGCGGGGCGGGCCAGGTGAGCACGGCGTCGAGCGTAGCCGCTGCCCGTGGGGCGGGCGCGCGCCGTCCGCCCGCACGTGACGGACCCCACGCCACGGACCGCGCACGACGACCCCCGCGCGGCCCGCACCGGGTGACTCCGCCGGCCCGGCGGCGCGTCGGCCGGACGCGCCGCGCGGGCGACCGCCACAATGCCGAGGTGGAGAGCGCGTGGGTGCATGCAGGCGAGGGCTGGACGGCGACGCCCCCGGACGGGCTGCTGGCGCTGCTCGCGGCCCCGGAGCCGCCCACCGCGTGGGTGCACGTCGACTCGCTCGACGCGATCGCCGACGCGGCCCGCCAGGCCGGGATCCCGGAGTCGGTGGTCCGCCGCTCGGCCGAGGGCAGCGTCACCGGCGGCGGCCTCGGCGACCCGCGGCACCCGCAGCTGCGCCGGCTCGCCGGCGGCGGCAAGTACCTGGTGTGCCCCACGCTCGCGTACGACCCGCGGACGCGCGACGTCACGACGGGCGTCTGGGCGGCGCTGGTCGTGGACGACGTGACGATCACCGCCGAGGAGGGCCCGGCCGACCTGCTGGACGCGGTCCTGGACAACCTGCGCGACGAGGAGCACCTGCCGCAGGATCGGCCCGGCCACGTGTTCGCGGCCGTCCTGACGGCGCTGGTCCGGCGGGCGGGCGACGTCGAGCTCGGCATCGGCGAGGCGGTGGCCGACGTCGAGCAGGTCGTGTTCACCCCGCAGACCGACGACCCCGCCGAGGTGGTCTACGACCTCAAGCGCGAGATCGCGGAGGCCCGCCGCGCGCTGGTCCCGCTGCTGTCCGCGTTCCCGGAGCTGGTCGCGGAGCAGGAGGACAGCCGGCGCGAGACCCGCACGATGCGGTGGATCCGGCGCCTGGACACGGTGCTCACCAAGGTCGACCGGCACCTCGACGCCCACGACGCCCTGCTCGGGGACATGCTGTCGGTCCACCTGGCGCGCGTGTCGGTGCGGCAGAACGAGGACATGCGGAAGATCTCGGGCTGGGCGGCGATCATCGCGGTGCCGACGCTCATCGCGGGCGTCTACGGGATGAACTTCGACCACATGCCGGAGCTGCACTGGCTGCTCGGCTACCCGCTCTCCGTGCTGCTGATGGCCGCGTCCGCGACGGTGCTCTACCGGCTGTTCAAGCGCTCCGACTGGCTCTGAGCCCGGGCGCCCGCGGGTCCGTCACGCCCCGGCGAGCGGGTCCAGCACCCCGGTGACCAGCAGCAGCGCCACGACGACCGCCAGGCCGATCCGGTAGACGACGAACGGGCGGTACGAGAACGTCGACACGATCTTCAGGAACCCGATGATCACGACGTACCCGACCACGAACGCCACGATCGTCGCGATGACTGTGACCCCCAGCGCCGGCGTGCCCGCCGTGCCGAAGTCGCCCGCGCTCGACGCCAGCTGGAACAGGCCGGACCCGAGCACCGCCGGGATGGCCAGCAGGAACGAGTACCGCGCCGCGGCCTCCCGCGTGTAGCCCATCAGCAGGCCGGCGGTGATCGTGCCGCCCGACCGGGACACCCCGGGGATCAGCGCCATCGCCTGCGCCAGCCCGAAGTACACGGCGTGCCGCGGGTTCAGGTCGGTGAGCGGCTTCTCGTGCCGGCCGCGCCGGTCGGCCCAGTCGAGCACGAGCGCGAAGCCCGCGAGCGTCAGCACGATGAGCCACAGGTTCCGGAACGGCTGCTCGATGGCGTCCTGGAACAGCAGCCCCAGCACGACGATCGGCACCGAGCCGAGCGCGATGTACCAGGCCATCTGCGCGTCGGGGTCGCGCGGGCCGTCCGCCGGGGCGCCCGTCCGGGACCGCCAGTCGGTGCCGAGGTCCCCGCGCACCGCCCGCCACCAGTGCGTGCAGATGCGGGCGATGTCGCGCCGGAAGTACAGCAGCACGGCGGTCTCGGTGCCGATCTGCGTGATCGCGGTGAAGGCCGCGCCGGGGTCGCCGGACCCGATGAGCTCGCCCACGATGCGCAGGTGCGCGCTGGACGACACGGGCAGGAACTCGGTCAGACCCTGGACGAGGCCGAGGACGATCGCCTCCCAGACGCTCATGCTCGGGTCTCGTTCTCGATGCGCGCAGCCACGAGGCGCCACGATAGCGGCTGGTCACCGACGCGCACCGCCGGCCCCGTTACCCTCGCACCCATGGAACAGCGCCAGCTCGGACGGACCGGCCTGCGGGTCTCGCACCTCGGACTCGGGACGCTGACCTGGAGCCGGGACACCGACGAGCTCGACGCCGCCGAGCAGCTGCGCGACTTCGCGGACGCCGGCGGCACCCTCGTGGACACCTCGGCCTCGTACGCGGACGGCGGCGCGGAGGAGCTGCTCGGGTCGCTCGTCGGCCGGGTGGTCCCCCGCGACGAGCTCGTGCTGTGCACCAAGGCGGGCGTCCGGCGCACCCCCGACGGCGGCGTGGTCGACGCCTCCCGCGGCGCGCTGCTGGACACGCTGGACGCGTCGCTGCGCCGCCTCGGCACCGACCACGTCGACCTGTGGCTGGTCCAGACGCCCGACCCCCGCACGCCGCTGACGGAGACCGTCACCGCGCTGCGCCGGGCGGTCGACTCGGGCCGCGCCCGGTACGTCGGGCTGTCGAACCACGCCGGGTGGCAGGTCGCCCGCGCCGCGACCCTGCTGGGCGACGACCCCGGCCTCGCGGCCGTCGAGGCGGAGTACTCACTGCTGCAGCGGGGCATCGAGCGCGAGGTGCTCCCCGCCGCCGCGGACCTCGGCATCGGGCTGCTGGCGTGGTCGCCGCTGGGCCGCGGCGTGCTGACCGGCAAGTACCGGCGCACCGTGCCCGCCGACTCCCGTGCCGCCTCCCCGCACCTGGCCGGGTTCGTGGAGCCGTACCTCGGGTCGGTCGCCGCCGCCGTCGTGGAGGCGCTCGTCGTCGCCGCGAAGGGGCTCGAGCGGGCACCCCTGGAGGTTGCGCTGGCGTGGCTGCGGGTGCGCGCGCAGGTGGCGTCGGCGATCGTCGGGGCGCGCACGCCCGCGCAGCTGCGGGCCTCGCTCGCCGCCGAGGACGTCGAGCTGCCGCCGGAGATCCTGCGGGCCCTGGACGAGATCAGCGCGCCCGCGCTGGGCTACCCCGAGCGCCGCTGACCCCTCGCGGGGCCACGCCGCGCGGCCGGGCCCCCTACGGCTGCCGCGCGTCGTCCTCGTCGTACGGCGCCTCGGGCAGGTCGTCGACGTCGTAGTCGTCGGCGTCCTCGGGCTCCTCGTCGTCCTCGTCCTCGTCGTCGTCCTCCGCGAGGTAGAACGGCGTGGCCTCGCCGTGCACGGTGCCCAGGGCGTCGTCGTACACCTCGAAGGCGTCCGCGAGCACGTCGTACGCGTCATCCACCGCCGGGTCGTCGTCGCCCCGGCGGGCGGACACGGCGGAGTAGTGCGCCTCGAGAGCAGCGATGAGGCGGTCCAGTGCCGCGCGCGGGTCGATAGCCATGCGACGACCGTAGCGCCGCACCAGGCACAATGGCACCACGATCGACTCGAAGGCGGTGGGCATGGCACGCACCAACCTGAGCACGGACCGGCCCGGCTCCCCGGAGGCGGCCCGGCAGTACGAGTACCGGGTCCTGACGATCCCCCGGACCACGAGCCGCAACGACGCCCGGCGCATGCTCACCGACGAGGCCGAGTACGGCCGCTGGGAGCTCGCCCGGACCCTGCTCTACACCGGCGGGGAGCGCAAGGTGTGGCTGCGGCGCCGGATCATCCGCGTCCGGTCGACCCTGGGGATGCTGGACGACTGAGGCTCACGCCTCGCGCAGCAGCCCGTCGAGCACCCGGACGCCGAACCGCAGCGACTCGGCCGGCACCCGCTCGTCCACGCCGTGGAACAGCGCGGTGAAGTCGAGGTCCGCCGGCAGGCGCAGCGGCGCGAAGCCGTAGCCCGCGATGCCCAGCCGCGCGAGCGACTTGTTGTCCGTGCCGGCCGACAGCATGTACGGCAGCACGACCGCACCCGGGTCCTGCTCACGCAGCACGTCGGTCATCGTGTCGACGAGCGTGCCCGTCGCGGGGACCTCCAGGCCGATGTCCAGGTGCTCGGGCTCGACGCGCACGGTCGGGCCGGCGAGCTCCCGCACCTTCGCCAGGACGGCCTCGTGGTCGCCGGGCAGCGGCCGGACGTCGACGGTCGCGGTCGCCCGGCCCGGGATGACGTTGGTCTTGTACCCGGCGTGCAGCTGGGTGGGGTTCGCGAGCGTGCGGATCGAGGACCCGACGAAGCGCCGCGCCGGGCCGAGCGCGCCGATCAGCCGGTCGATGGCCAGCGGGTCGTCGACGTCCAGCGGCAGGCCGGTCAGGTCGGCGACGCCCTCCAGCAGCGCGAGCACCGTGGGGGTCAGCCGGGTGTCCCACTGGTACGCGCCGATCCGGGCGACCGCGCCGGCGAGCTCCGTGACCGCGTTGTCCGGGTTGACGGCCGAGCCGTGGCCCGCGGTGCCGTCCGCGACGAGCCGGAGCCAGGCGATGCCCTTCTCGGCGGTCTGCAGCAGGTACGCGCGCCGGCCGTGCACGTCGACGGAGAACCCGCCGACCTCGGAGACGGCCTCGGTGGCGCCCGCGAACAGCTCGGGGCGCTCGTCGACGGCGTACCGGGCGCCGAACCGGCCACCGGCCTCCTCGTCGGCGAACATCGCGACCACGACGTCCCGGGCCGGGCGGCGGCCCTCGCGGACCATCTGGCGGACGACCGCCAGGATCATCGCGTCCATGCCCTTCATGTCGACCGCGCCGCGGCCCCACACCATGCCGTCGAACTCCTCGCCGGCGAACGGGTCGACCTTCCAGTCCTTCGCCTCGGCGGGGACCACGTCGGTGTGCCCGTGCAGGACCAGCGCCGGGCGGCTCCGGTCGGTGCCCTCCAGGCGGACGACGACGTTCGCGCGGCCGGGGGCGCTCTCGAACAGCTCCGGCTCCAGCCCGACCTCGTGCAGCAGCGTCATGACGTGCTCGGCGGCGGACCGCTCCCCCGGGCCGGAGCCGTCGCCGTAGTTCGACGTGTCGAACCGGATCAGGTCCTGGCAGATCCGGACGACCTCCGCCTCGGCGGCCGAGGTGCCGGTGGTCGCGTCGGGGCTGGTGGCGGGCTCGTCGGTCATGCCGACCACGGTACCGGCAGCGCTCGCCCCGCCCGGACGCGTGCCCGGGCGGGGCGGGAGCGCGACGGACGGCCCGTCAGGCGCCGGTCGTCGCCGCCGTCAGACCCCGACGGGCCAGCAGCGGGCCGATCTCCGGGTCGCGGCCGCGCAGGTCGCGGAACGCCGCCATCGGGTCGACCGAGCCGCCGCGGGACAGCAGCCGCGCCCGGAAGGCGTCGCCGTTCCCGCGCTGCAGTCCGCCGTTCTCCTGGAACCAGGTCACGGTGTCGGCGTCGAGCACCTCGGACCAGATGTAGGAGTAGTACCCGGCCGAGTAGCCGCCGCCGAACACGTGGTTGAAGTACGTGGTCCGGTACCGCGGCGGCACGGGCGCGAACGCGACGCCCGCGGCCTCCAGCGCGGCGGCCTCGAACGCCTCGACCTGCTCCACGTCGGTCGGCACGTCCTCGGGGGCGAGCCGGTACCAGGCCTGGTCGAGCAGCGCGGCGCCGAGGTACTCGGTGGTGGCGAACCCCTCGCCGTCCTGCCGCGACGCGAGCATCGTGTCGACCCACTGCGACGGCATCGGCTCCCCGGTCACGTGGTGCACCGCGTAGGACCGCAGGACCGCCGGGTCCCACGCCCACATCTCGTTGACCTGCGACGGGTACTCCACGAAGTCGCGCGGCACCTCGGTGCCGGACTGCGACGGGTACCGCACGTCCGAGAACAGCCCGTGCAGCGCGTGCCCGAACTCGTGGAACAGCGTGATGACCTCGTCCCAGGTGAGCAGCGTCGGCTGCCCGGCGGGGGGCTTCGGGATGTTGAGGTTGTTCACGACCACCGGCTGCTCGCCGAGCATCGCGGACTGGTCGACCAGGTTGTTCATCCACGCGCCGCCGCGCTTGGAGTCCCGGGTCCAGTAGTCGCCGAGGAACAGCCCGAGCCCGCTGCCGTCCGCGTCGTGGACCTCGAACACCCGGACGTCCGGGTGGTAGCCGACCAGGTCGGGGCGCTCGGTGAACGTGAGCCCGTACAGCTCGTGCGCGGCGTGGAAGACGCCCTTCGTCAGGACGGTGTCGAGCTCGAGGTAGGGCCGGAGCACGGAGTCGTCGAGCGAGCGGCGCTCCTTGCGGACCTGCTCGGCGTAGTACGCCCAGTCCCACGCCTCGAGGGTCGCGCCGGGGACGTCGCGCTGCAGCGCGGCCTCCAGGTCCGCGGCCTCGGCGCGCGCGTTGGCGACCGCCGCGGGCGCGAGCCGGGCCAGCATGTCGGCGACGGCCTCGGGCGTCTTCGCGGTGGCGTCCTCGGCGATGTACGCGGCGTGGTGCGGGTAGCCGAGCAGCCGGGCCCGCTCGGCACGCAGCCGCGCCAGGGACAGCAGGGTCGCGCGGGTGTCGTTCTCCCCGCCGCGACCGCCGCGGCGCACGGACGCGGTGTGCAGCCGCTCGCGCAGCGCCCGGTCCGTCAGCGACGCGAGCGCCGGCTGCTGCGTCGGCAGGATCAGGTCGATCAGCCACGCGCCTTCGTGCCCGCGCCGCGTGGCGGCCTCGGCCGCCGCGGCCCGCGCGTCCTCGGCGAGGCCGTCCAGCTGCGCCTCGTCGGTGACCAGCACGGCGGAGTCGTTCGTCTCGGCGAGCAGCTGCCGGCCGAACACCGTCTCCAGCCGGGTGATCTCCGCGTTCAGCTCGCGCAGCCGGTCCTGCGCGGCGTCGTCCAGCCGCACGCCGGCGCGCACGAAGGCGGTGTGCTGGCGGTGCAGCAGCCACGCCGTGTCCGGCGCGAGCTCCAGCTCCCCGGCCTCGGCGGCCTCGCGCAGCGCCTCGACGCGCGCGAACAGCCGCCGGTCCAGGTAGAGGGCGTCCTCGTGCGCGGCGAGCAGCGGGGCGATCTCCTCCTCCAGCTCCTCCAGGCCCGGGGTGGAGTCGGACGACGACTGGTTGAAGAACGCGGTGGCCGCGCGGTGCAGCAGCCGGCCCGAGCGCTCCAGGGCCTCCAGCGTGTTCTCGACCGTCGGCGCCTCGGTCGACGCGGCGACCGCCTCGATCTCGGCGCGGTGCTCCACCATGCCCGCGAGCAGGGCCGGGCGGTAGTGCTCCTCCCGGATCCGCGCGTAGTCGGGCAGCGCGTAGGGCAGCGTGGACGGGGTGGCGAACGGGTTGTCCGCGTCGAGGGTGGAGGTCATCGGGCCATCATCGCCGACGACGCGTGCTCGGCGCGGTGCAGCACGCCGGTCCACTCCGCGCGCGGGGCTCCCCGCTGCTCGCCGTCGCGCGGCTCGGGGTCCACGGTGAAGCCGGCGCGCTCCGCCACCCGCCGCGACGGCACGTTCCCCACGAACGCCCGCCACGTGACCCGGTCCAGGCCCAGCCGGCCGAAGCCGGCGTCGAGCACGAGCCCGACCGCGCGCGCCATGAGCCCACGACCGCGGGCGTCCGGCGCCAGCCAGTACCCGAGCTCCGCGGAGCCGTCCCCGCGGGCCGCGAGGCCGACCATGCCGACCAGGTCGCCGCCGGAGCGCACCGCCCAGTTGAACTGGGTCGCCTGGGCCCAGCCGTCGGCGACCATCCCCGCGACGAACGACTCGGCGTCCGCCCGGGAGTACGGGCTCGGGACGGTGGTCCACTCCTGGATCGCCGGGTCCTGGCACAGGGCGGTGACGCGGTCGACGTCGGACGGGCCGGGCGCGCGCAGCAGCACCACGCCGTCGGTCAGCTCGAAGGGCTCCATCGGGACACCGTGCCATCCCCGGGGCGGCGCTGTCCGCCGGTTTCCGCGATCCCCGGCGCGGCGGCCGCTCAGCCGGCCAGCACCTTCGCCGCGTCGACCACCGGCAGGCCGTGGGCCGCGCCGACCCCCGCGTGGTGCAGGGCCCCGGCGTGGGTGGACAGGCCGGCAGCCAGCGCCGGGTCGGCGGCGAGCGCCTCCCGCCAGCCCCGGGAGGCGAGGGCGGTCAGGTACGGCAGCGTCGCGTTGGTCAGCGCCCGGGTGGACGTCACCGGCACGGCGCCGGGCATGTTCGCGACGCAGTAGAACACCGCCTCGTGCACCCGGAACGTCGGGTCCGCGTGCGTCGTCGCGCGGGTGGACTCGAAGCAGCCGCCCTGGTCGACGGCGACGTCCACCAGGACCGAGCCCGGGCGCATCGCAGCGACCATGTCGTCCGTGACGAGCTTGGGGGCCCGTGCCCCGGGCACCAGGACCGCCCCGACGACGAGGTCCGCGTCCGCGACGGCCTCCCGGATCGCGTACGCGGAGGACGCCAGCGTCCGCACCCGCCCGCCGAACGCGGTGTCCAGCTCGCGCAGCCGCGGGACGGACAGGTCGAGCACCGTCACGTCCGCGCGCATCCCGAGCGCGACCTCCGCGGCGTGCTGCCCGGCGACGCCGCCGCCGATCACGACGACCCGTCCCGGCGCCACGCCCGGGACGCCGCCGAGCAGACGCCCGGACCCGCCCGCGCTGCGCATCAGGTGGTACGCGCCGACCTGGGCGGCCAGCCGGCCGGCGACCTCGCTCATCGGGGCGAGCAGGGGCAGCGACCCGTCCGCCAGCTGCACGGTCTCGTAGGCGATCGACGTGACACCCGAGGCGAGCAGCGCGTCCGTCTGCGGCCGGTCGGCGGCCAGATGCAGGTAGGTGAACAGCACCAGGCCCTCGCGCAGGTACCCGTACTCGGAGGCGACGGGCTCCTTCACCTTGCAGACCAGGTCGGCCTCGCCCCACGCCTCGGCGGCCGTCGCGACCACCCGCGCCCCGGCGGCGACGTAGGCGTCGTCCGTGATGGCCGAGCCCGTGCCGGCCCCCGCCTGGACCAGCACCTCGTGGCCCGCCGCGACGAGCTGGTGCACCCCGGCGGGAGTGATCGCGACGCGGTACTCGTGGTTCTTCACCTCGGCGGGGATCCCGACCCTCATGATGACGCCTCCCGGCTCGTGCGGTGCCCGCGGCGCCGACCGGCACCCGACACCGACCAGCGTGAACTTTGCGGTGTTTCCGCGGGGTATCCGCGCGTTTCGGTTCGTTACGCTGCCGCTGTGACCGAACTTCCTGCGACCGACGGTGCGACGTCAGTCACACCGTCGAACGATCTTCGAGCCGTGCGCGTGCCCGGTCCGCCCGCCCGGCCGCCGGGTTCGCCGGAGTCGCGCGAACCCGCGGGCGCGGTGGTGCTCGACGGCGTGGACCGGCAGCTGATCCGGCTGCTCCAGGAGGACGGGCGGATGGCGAACAACGCGCTGGCCGCGGCGGTCGGCATCGCGCCGTCGACGTGCCTGGCGCGCGTGCGGGCGCTGCGCCGCGCCGGGGTCATCCGCGGGTTCCACGCCGACGTCGACCCGCAGGCCCTCGGCCGGGGGCTGCGCGCCATGGTCGCCGTCCGGATGGCCGCGGGATCGCGCGCGTCGCTGGAGCCGTTCGCCCGGTCCGTCGCCGCGCGGCCCGAGGTGCTCGACGTGTACTTCCTGGCCGGGGCCGACGACTTCCTGCTGCACGTCGCGGTGCGGGACACCGACGAGCTGCGCCGCTTCGTGGTCGAGCGGCTCAGCGACCGGCCGGAGGTCGCGTCGACGGAGACGAGCCTCGTGTTCGACCACCTGCGCGGCCGCGCGGGCTGAGCCCGGCGCCCCCGACGGCCCGGGCGCGCGGCCCCCTCAGCCCGTGAGCGCGTCCCGCACCCGCGCCCAGTCCCCGGCGCGCCGCAGCCCGGCGGCGAGCGTCGCGGGCGGACCGCCGTGGTGCCACGCCCACAGCGCCGCCTCGGTCCCGCGGGCCAGCGCCCAGCCCGCCGCGGCGGCCGGGTCGAGCCCCGCCCGCTCCGCGACCAGGAGCAGCCGCTCCCGCAGCGTGCGCACCGGGTCGGCGGACCGCCACGGGTCCCCCACCTGCTCCAGCAGCGGCCACGGGTCGTACGCGGGGTCGCCGCGCAGGGCCTTCGGGTCGATCGCCCGCCAGCCCCCGGCCCGGTCGGCCAGCAGGTTGCCGGGGTTGCCGTCGCCGTGCAGCGTGACCTCCCGCGCCGCGGCCGGGGCCCGGAGGACGTCGTCCGCCGCGCGCAGCAGGCCGGCGTCCAGCCGCAGCCCGGCGCGCGCCGCACGGTCCGCCCGCTCCGCCGCGAGGTCCGCCCACGACGCCGCGACCGCCGTCAGGCGCGGGAGCCGGGCGGGGGCGGGTGCCTCGTGCAGGACGCGGAGCACGTCGGCGGCCTCCGCGAGCCGGCGCACCACCGGCGTCCGCACCGCGCGCATCGGGGTGCCCGGGCGCACCCGCTCCAGCAGCAGGGCCCAGTCCGGCCCGTCGTGGTCGACCAGCCGCACCGCACCGCGCCCGTCCCAGGCCGCGAGCACCGCGGCCTCGTCGCGCGCCTCGTCGTGCGGGAACGAGATCTTCAGCACCAGGTCCGCGCCGTCCCGCGTCACGGGGGCGCACCACGAGGCGGAGCCGGACGGGAACGGTGCCCCCGCCGTCAGGTCCCAGCGGCGCAGCGCGCGCGTCACCAGGGACGGGAGCGTCGCCAGCCACGCCGCGCCCTCGGGCGTGCGGCCGGCGCCGGTCAGCAGGGCCGGGGGCACGGCGGGCTCGACGCGACCGGGCCGCCGCGCGCCGGTGCGGCGCGCCTCCGCGGGCACGGGGTCACCGGTGCGCACGATCGGCCGGGAACCGCGGGACGAGGGCACGACCGACAGGCTAGAGGCGACGAGCGGCGAGGACGGCGGGGATGGGCAGCACGGGCACCTACCGCAAGCAGCGCGCGGGCGCGCCGCCCGGGTTCTTCGCGTGCGAGGCGGCGGGGCTGCGGTGGCTGCGGGTCCGCGGTGGCGCGCCGGTGGTCGGGGTCCGGGGCGTGGGCGGCGACCACCTCGACCTGGACCGGCTGAGCGAGGTGGCGCCGACCCGGCGCGCCGCGAAGGACTTCGGCCGGGGGCTCGCCGTCACGCACGGCGCGGGTGCGCCGCGGTTCGGCAGCCCGCCGGACGGGTGGAGCCGCGACGGGTTCTTCGGGCCGCTCGAGCAGCCGCTGCCGATGCCCGCGGGCGACCACGACAGCTGGGGCGCGTTCCTCGCGGAGTGCCGGGTCGAGCCCCTGGCGGCGGCGGCGCAGCGGCGGCGGGTGCTCGGCGCGGACGACGTCGCGCTCCTGCACCGCCTCGCGGACGTGCTGCGGAGCGGGGCGCTGGACGACGACGACCCGCCCGCGCGCCTGCACGGCGACCTGTGGTCGGGGAACGTGCTGTGGACCCCGGAGGGCGCCACGCTCATCGACCGGCGGCGCACGGCGGGCACCGCGAGACGGACCTGGCGATGCTGGCGCTCTTCGGCTTCCCGCACCTGGACGACGTGCTCGCCGGTTACCAGGAGGTGCACCGGCTCCGGCGCGGCTGGCAGCACCGGGTGGCGCTGCACCAGGTGTACCCCGTGGGCATGCACGCGGTGCTGTTCGGCGGGGGCTACGCCGCCCAGCTGCGTCGGCTCGCCGCGCCGTACGTGTGACCGGGCCCGGGAACCACGACGGCCCCGGGGGACCCGCCGGCGTGTGCCGGCCGATCGACCCCGGGGCCGTCGGGCGCCAGGTGCAGCATCCGTACGCCACCGTCCGTCGCGCCCGCTTGTCCTTCTCCCGCGCGACCTGAACCGTCCTGGCCTCGTTGAGGACCGTCGGTGACGAGCCACCCGTCCCGCGTCCGTCCACCCCTCACCAGGGGAGCGTTCTCCGCGTCCGGGACGGTCCTCCCGCGGCGGGATGCTGCACCACCGCGCGGACCGTGAGCTCGAGGCTCGCACGGTACAAGGCGGTGGGTCCAGCGGTTATTCCGCGGTCACATCCGCGGGTCGGTGGTCATCCGCGCGGTGATCGTGACGGTGCTGCCCTCCGGGACGGTGCCCTCGGTCGGGTCCTGCGTGACGACGAGCCACTGCATCTCGTCCTCGATCGGGCGGCCCTGGCCGGTCGCGTCCGCGACCTCGACCACGAGGTGCCGGGCCTCGAGGGTGTCGCGGGCCGTCTCCAGGAGCAGGCCGGTCTGGTCGAAGATCTCGACCTCCTCGGGGGCCTGCGTGGCCGACTCGGACGCGGACGGGCTCGACGACGCGTCGTCGGACCCGCCGGAGCAGGACGTGAGCAGGGCGACCGTCGCGACGACGGCGGCCACACCGAGGGTGCGGGTGGACCGGCCGGCTCGGGCGATGGACATGTTCATCGAGGCCCTCCTGGGCGTGTTGCAGTGCTTCGGACGCGCCCCGCCGGGATCGCCGGGGGCCGCGGAGGGCGCGGGGACACGTTCGCGCCGAGCTGGACGAGCAGCGGGTGGTCCTGTGGTCCGGCGGCCGCCCGGGACCTGCCCGGCGGGCGACGCGCCCTCGCCGGTCACCCTACGCCTGTCGGACGACAGGTTTCCGCCGTGTTTCGCCCGTTCATGTCGTCCTGGCCTGCGGACACACCCGGTTGCGAGCCGATTCACCCGGTCGCCCCGAGGTCCGGGCACGGACGGGCGTGACCGGGATCACGGCGTGGCGCCGCTCCTCACGCCGCCCGACCGGCCAGGGGGAACCGGACGCCGTAGTGGTCGAACGTCGCCGGCAGCGGCGCGCCCGCGAGGTACCGGGCCCGGGCGTACCCGAGGTCCAGCCCGGCCAGGTGCGTGAGCAGCCGGCTCCCCACGAGCAGCACCACGTTGCGCCCGGGGCACGACACCGGCCCGCCGCTGAACGGCACGAGGCCCCAGTCGGCGTCGGCGCGCCCGTCGAGCCACGCCTCGGGCACGAAGTCGTCGGCGAACGGCAGCCGCTCGCGGTCCCGGTGGAAGAAGGCGCTCACGATCGCGAACCCCGTCCCCGTGGGCAGCTCGCGGCCGCCCCAGCCGGTCGGGCGGGTGGCGTCGCGGAGCACCACCAGCGTCGTCGGCCACAGCCGGACGGACTCCAGCACGGCACCCCGGGCGTAGGGCTGCATGGCGGCACCGGACGCCGCCTCGGCGCGCAGCCGGTCGCGCACCTCCGGCCGGGCGGTCGCCACGGCCAGCGCCCGCAGCACCGCGGCGCCCAGCGCGTCGAACGCGAATAGCCACTGCGGCACCTGGCCCACCGGGTCGACGCCGTGCGCGGCGCCCGGGCCGGACGAGGCCGCCGCGGCGTGGGCGACGAGGCTGCCCGGCTCGGCGCGCTCCACGTACTGGTGCAGGCGCTCGGCGAGCTCCTGGCGCAGGTGCGGGCGGCGCGGGCGCAGGTACGCCCAGTTCGCGTCCTGCCGCAGCGTCCACATCAGGTCGGTGACCCGCTCGTCGTCGCGGGCGCCGGCGCCGAGCACCACGGTCCGGACGAGCCGCCAGAACGCCGGGGCGAACGTGGGCCAGTCGAGCACGCCGCCCGCGCGCACCGCGGCCGCCAGCTCCGCGGCCTCACGGTCGACGGCGGCGAGCAGCGGGTCCGCGTCCCGGTGCACCGGCTCGGACGTGTCGAGCGCCTGCTCGTTGAGCAGCCGGCGCGGCGGGCGCCGGCCGGACGGGGAGATCAGCACCGAGTCGGGCTCGAAGTGCCCCAGCGCCGCCCGCTTCTCGACCGTCGCCGGGGTGAACGGCTCCGGCGACCCGGCCAGCAGCGCGCCGACGTCCGCCGGGTCCAGCGGCAGCACCACGCGGCGCGGCCCGAGCGTCAGCACGACGGGGGCGCCGCCGTGCTCGCGACGCAGGTCCCGCAGCAGCGCGCCGGCGGCCCGATCGGTCTGCCGCCGCTCCGCCCACGCCGTCACGCGCGGGCGCCGGACGATCGCGCCCTGCGCGACCAGCGGGCCGAGCACCCGGGCGGCGACGGCGGCGGACCGGACGGGGCCGAGGTCGACGGGCGTGCGCGGGCTGACGTCGGTCATGGGGGTCCTTCCGGGACGGGATCGGGGGAACGGGTGCGGCGCGGGCTCACGGCGCGAGGCTCACGGCACGGGGCTCACGGCACGAGCGCGGGCTCCTCGGGCTCGGACAGCGAGAGCAGGGCGCCGACGACGCCGGGGACCTCCGTCACCTGACGCTCGACTGCGGCCAGCACCCGCGCGGCGTCGTCCTCCGCGAGGTTGCCCGCCAGGTCGACCGCGCCCATGAGGAACAGCTGCCGGGCGCCGACGAACTCGAGCCGCAGCTGCGTGACCCGGGCGACCTCCGGCATCGCGAGCAGGGCCCGGACCGCGGCGCGCTGCAGCGCGGGGTCACCGGTCTCCCCCACCAGGAACCGCCGGTTCCGGTCGATGAGCAGCCCGGCGACGACGGCGAGCAGCACGCCGACCAGGATCGAGCCGATCGCGTCGGGGACGGCCGAGCCGGTGACCTGGTGCAGCCCGATGCCCGCCGCCGCGATGAGGATGCCGATCAGAGCGGCGGCGTCCTCGAAGAACACGGCCCGCACCGTGGGGTCGGACGTGGCCAGCACGTGCTCCCAGAGGTCCTGCTCGCGGCTCGTGGCCGCCGACCGCGCCTGCCGCCACGCCTGCAGGAACGAGACGCCCTCCAGCAGGAACGACACCCCGAGCACCACGTACGCGATGACGAACGACTCCGCCGGCTCCGGGTCGAGGAGCTCCTGGACGCCGTGCGTGATCGACACGCCGGCACCGACCGCGAACAGGCCGATCGCCGCGAACAGCGACCACACGTACACCTCCCGGCCGTAGCCGAGGGGGTGCGTCCGGTCCGGCCGCCTCGCCGCGCGGCGCTGCGCCACCAGCAGGAACACCTCGTTGCCCGTGTCGGCCCACGAGTGCGCGGCCTCCGCGAGCATCGACGCGGCGCCGGTCAGCACCGCGGCGACGGTCTTCGCGAGCGCGATCAACGCGTTCGCGGCGAACGCGACGACGACGGTGGTGGTGCTCTCGGTGCGGGCGGGGGCCGGGGAGGGCGCTGCCGGCGTCGCAGGACTCGTCACCGTCCCGGAGTAGCACAGCCGCGGGCCGCCCGCACGGCCGCGACCGGCCCGGACGCCGCCGCGACGGGCTGCCGCGGGCGCGTCTAGGCTCGGTGCGATGTCCGCACCCGACGCCGCCCCCCGCCCCCCGGCCCCGCCGCCCGCCCCCCCCC
>NZ_CABEGA010000046.1 GCF_901521055.1 Cellulomonas hominis
CACCATCACGGCCCTGAGCAGCTGATCGCCCAGGACCACCTCCGGGCGGTGGGGCGGGCGCCGTCCGGCACCCGCCCCACCGCCCGGAGGTGGTCCTGGGCGATCAGCTGCTCAGGGCCGTGATGGTGAGCGTCGCGCGGTACGTGCCCTGCTCGACGTCGCCGGGGATCTTCAGGTCGAGGTCGGCGCCGAGCTTCGCGGTGCCGGTCTCGTGGCCCTGGTCGGCCGCACCGAGCGCCCGCGAGACCGACAGGCCGTTGCCGCCGTCGAACCCGGAGGCCACGGGGGCACCGGCGCGGGCACCGGCACCCTCCTCGACGACCTTCGGGGTCCAGCCGAGGGCCGAGCCGTCGAAGGTCTTGCCGGCGTCCCGGAAGTCGCCGACCGAGGCCGAGATCGACCACGGGGCCTGCGAGCGGCGGGTGTCGGAGACGGCGATCGGGTTGATCGCGCCCGTCGCCTCGAAGAACTCGCCGGCGTTGTCGACCGCGGTGCCGAGGTCCACCAGGCCGTTGTGGCCGTCGATGGTCCAGCCGAACTCGCCCGGGGCGGCCTCGGGGACCGCGACCTGGATCTCCTGCCCGTCACCGTGGTACGGGTGGACGACCACGGAGTCGACGACCGACCCGACCGGCTGGGCCGCGGTGGCGCCGCTGTCCGGGCCGCACCAGGAGACCTTGCCGAGCTCGACGGCCGCGTTCGGCGCGTCGCACGTGCCGGAGCGGATGCCCTCGACCACCAGCTTGTCGCTGCGGACCTGCACCTTGACGTAGGAGCGGACGTGCTCCTGGTTCTGGACCGAGTTGTACCAGTAGCTGTCCGGGTTCAGCGGGTCCGCCCCGTTGCCCGCGCCCGACGTGCCGCTGCTGTCGGGCTCGGTGATGTCGTAGTACTTCGAGCCCGAGGCCGAGTTGGCCGTCACGTACAGCACGCCGCCGGGGCCGGCGAAGACCTCGTCCTGACCGGGCTGCTCGGCCGGGTCGGTCTTCTCGCCGTTCTTGATCAGGTAGCTGCGCGAGTACGAGTGGTCGTGGCCCTGGAGCACCAGGTCGACGCCGAGGTTCGAGAACGCCGTCGGGAAGTCGACGCGGCGGACCTTGTTGTCGTTGTCCTGCGCGTGGTCGGCCGGCGAGTAGATCGAGTGGTGGTAGACGAGGACCGTGTACTTGGCGTCCGCGCCGTGCTGGTCGATCACGTCCGTGACGTAGGCGACGTGCGCCGCGTCGCCGCCGCCGCCCGTGGCGGTCGCGTACGAGTTGCTGTTCAGGTCGATGAACAGCACGTCCTTGTACATGTACCAGTAGTCGCCGCCCGAGGTGTTGGACGTCGGCTGGCCGTTGGCGTACAGCGCGGCGGACCGGTCGGTGTTGGGCGTGGCCAGGTGCTGCTCGTAGGCCTTGCCGCCGACGTCGTGGTTGCCGATCGTCGCGCCGAACGGGTACTGGCGCAGCTGGTCGGGAGCGAGGAACGCGTCCCACTGGGCCTCGGTGTTGGCCGTCTCGACCTGGTCGCCGCCGGAGACCAGGATCTCCGCCTGCGGGTTCGCCGCGAGCGCGACGTCGAGGGTGTCCTGCCAGCCCGCCTGGTCCTTGGCGACGTTGCCCGACGAGCCGATCTGCGGGTCGCCGAGGAACAGGAAGTCGTACTCGCCCTCGAACGACTGGGTCGTGAAGGAGTACGCCTGCGACCACGCGCCCTCGGAGCCGACCCGGTACGAGTACGCGGTGTGCTCCTTCAGGCCCGTGATGGTCGCGTGCCGGTTGAAGCCGCCGCTGGAGGCGATGTTCGCCGAGCCGGTGGCGGAGTAGGTCGGCGAGCCGGCGGGGAACGCGCCGGCCACCACCGAGGAGGTGGGGGCGACCTGGACGACCTGCTGCGTGTCGGCCGAGGTGTACCAGGTGACCATGCGCTGGGTCTCGTCGGCGCCGACGCCGAGGATGATGCCGGTGTAGCTGGTGTCGGCGGCGGTCGCCGGCGCGGCTGCCGCGATGCCGCCGACCGCCATGACGGTGCCGACGGCGAGCGCCGTGAGGCGCACCGACAGCTGCCGGGCGCGCCCGCGGGGGGCTCTCGTGCTGGAGGACATGCGTCGTCCGTTCTCTTCGATCCGAGGTGGGAGAAGCTGAGAAACCGGAGAAATCGGTAGAACCGGAAGATCAAGGACAACCTGTACGTCGCAGGTAAACGCCCCGTGAACCCCGCCGATCGGCCGCGTGGCACCCCCCGGAACACCTGGCCGGGGTTCAGCCGCCCCACAGGCGCTGCACGAACCAGACCAGCCCCATGACGGCCACCCCGGCCGCGACGGTCCCCGTGACCCACGTCGCGACGCCGGGCACCCGCCGCCGCAGCAGCGCGAGCACCGGGAACACCACGGCGATGATCGCCAGCTGCACGGCCTCGATGCCGACGTTGAACACGAGCAGCGACCACAGCAGCGTCCACGACCACGGCTCGTCGATGCCGAGCGCCCCGGCGAAGCCCAGCCCGTGCACGAGCCCGAACACGAGCACGACGCCGACGCGCACCCAGCCGGACCGGTCCAGCCCCAGCCGGCCGGTGCCGGGCGCGAGCTCGCCCGCGTGCTGGCCGCGGTCCCGGATCCGCCACAGGTGCCAGCCGGCGACCACGGCGATGGACAGCGCGATGACCGGCTCCACCACGGCGCCGGAGACGTGCACGAGCCCGGTGGCCGCGAGGACGAACGTGATCGAGTGCGCCACGGTGAACGCGGTCGCGGTCAGCACGATCTCGCGCAGCCGCCGCGACCCGACGATCACCGCCAGCAGGAACAGGACGTGGTCGAGGCCGAGGAGCAGGTGCTCGGCGCCGAGGGTGAAGAACTCGGCGAACCGCTCCCAGCCCGACTGCTCGGTGGAGAACGACGGCTGCGCGGCGTCCAGCGCGGCGCTCCCCGACGTCGCGTCGAGCGCGTACGTCACGACCGTGGTGGTCCCCGTGACGTAGCCCTCGTCGTCGCCGAACAGCGTGCTGGTGATCTCGTGCGCACCGTCGGACGCGGCGCAGGTGTGGTCGAGCGTGAGGAAGGCGTACGGCACGCCCTCGCGCTGCTCGATCCGCACCTCCCCGGCCTGCCGGGGCGCGCAGCCCTCCCCCGCCGACGTCACCGTGTACCGGTCGCCCACGTACGCCAGCACGGTGCCGGCGTGGGCCTCGAGCGCGGCGGCCTGCTCGCCCGGGTCCCCGCTGTCGAACGCCGCGGTACCGTCCTGGAACAGCGGGTCGTCCCCCTGCGCGTCGGCCGCCGACACGACGAGCAGGTCGTACTCGAGGCCGAGCTCGGAGCGGACCACCCCGTCCCGGGGCGCGGTGGCGTCGGCGAACACCACGGAGGTGAACCCGTGCGCGGCGGCCGGCGCGGCATCGGACTCCTCGGTGGTTGGCCCGGGCAATCTGTCGCCCCCGCGTGAACGCACGGGGCACCGCGGGCGAACTCGCGCGGAACGGTCGACGTGCGGCCCTCCCCGGCCGCCGGAGACCCCGGCGCCGTGGGGTAGGAAGGGTGCCGTGCACCGCCACCCCGCCCGCGCCGTGGTCGCGTCCCCGGCGCTCGCGCTCGCCGTCCTCCTCGCGGGGTGCGGCGCCGGCGACTGGACCCGCCCCCACGACGGCCCCGTCGCCGTCGGCGAGCTCACCTCCGGGTTCCTCGCCCCCGGCGAGACGCCCAGCCCCGAGGCGACGGTCGTCCCCGAGGCCGGGTCCTGGGACGGGATCGGGCCGCGCGAGGGCTACCGCGTCGTCCTGCTGACCAGCGGCGACGACGAGCCGACGCGGACCCTCGCCGGCGCGGTGCGCGACTGGGCCGAGGCGGAGGGCGTCGACCTGCGCACCCTCGAGCCGGAGACCCCCGCGGACCTCGTGCCGGACATCGCCGAGGCCGCCGGGATGGGCGCGGACCTGGTCATCAGCGCGGGGAACGACCTGGTCGACCCCCTCGCCGTGGTGAGCGCCAGCCACCTGGACCAGCAGTTCCTGGTCGTCGGGGCGGAGATCGCCGAGCCGACCGCCAACGTGACGGCCGTCGACTGGACCGGAGCCTCGTTCCGCGGGGAGGGCAACGGCGCGGCGTCGGCGTACGACCCGGCGACGTTCACCGCGGAGCGCTGCGCGGCCGCCGTGCGTGCAGGCGTCGGCGCGGTGCTCGGCGGCGTGACCGGGATCGTCGTCTGGGTCGACTGACCGCGAGCCGGTACGGTCGCGCGGTGGCCCGACGACGCACCTCGACCCTGCCCGCGCACCACCCCGTGCCGGACTTCGCCGCGACCCGGCGCGCCAGCTACGCCGGGTACGTCGTGCAGGCCGTCGTCAACAACCTGACGCCGCTGCTGTTCATCGTGTTCCACACCCGGTTCGACATCCCCGTCGCGCAGCTCGGCGGCCTGGCCGCGCTGAACTTCGGCGTGCAGCTGCTCACCGACCTGTCCGTGATGCGCGCCGTGGACCGGATCGGCTACCGCCGGCCGCTGGTGCTCGCGCACGTGCTCGCCGCGCTCGGCCTGGTGCTGCTCGCCGTCCTGCCGTTCGTCACCGCGGACCCGTTCGTGGGGCTCTGCCTCGCGGTCGTGATCTACGCCGTCGGCGGCGGCCTGCTGGAGGTGCTGGTCAGCCCGGTCGTCGAGCACCTGCCCACTCCTCTCGAGCAGAAGGCCGCCGGCATGGCCCTGCTGCACTCGTTCTACTGCTGGGGCCAGCTCGCGGTGGTGGTCGGGACGACGGCCCTGCTCGGGCTGCTCGGGCAGGGACTGTGGCCGATCCTGCCGGTGCTGTGGGCGCTGGTCCCGCTGGCGAACCTGGTGGCGTTCCTGCGCGTGCCGCTGCCCGAGACGGTGCCCGAGGAGCACCGGACGTCGATCCGCTCGATGCTGGGCACCCCGCTGTTCCTGGCCGCGCTCGTGCTGATGATGACCGGCGGCGCGGCCGAGCTGACGATGTCGCAGTGGTCGTCGTTCTTCGCCGAGCAGGGCACCGGCGTCGGCAAGGAGGTCGGGGACCTGCTCGGGCCGGGGCTGTTCGCCGTGCTGATGGGCCTGGGCCGGGTGGCGTACGGGCTGTGGGGGCACCGGGTCGCCCTGCACCGGGTGCTGATGCTGTCGAGCGCCGCCGCGGCGGTCTGCTACGTCGTCGCGGCGACCGCCGGCACGCCCGCGGTGAGCCTGCTGGCGTGCGCGCTGTGCGGGCTCTCGGTCAGCCTGCTGTGGCCCGGCACGTTCTCCCTGACGTCCGCCCGGTTCCCGCTCGGCGGCGCCGCGATGTTCGCGCTGCTGGCGCTGGCCGGCGACGCGGGCGGCACCCTCGGCCCCTGGGCCGCGGGCCTGCTCGCGGGCGCGGCCGACGGCGTGCTGGCCCCGGTGGCCGGGCTCCTGCCCGGGGACAACGGCAGCGGGCTGCGTCCGGCGCTGCTGCTCTGCGCGGTGCTGCCCCTGGTGTTCAGCGTGACCGTGGCGCGGTTCCGCGTGGCGCCGGTCGTCGAGCCGGTCGCGGCCTGACCGGACCCGTGGCACCGTTCGCAGGGTGACGACCGCGCCCACGACCGCTGCGCCGGCCGCCCGCCCGCCGTGGGCGATCGGCTCGCCGGTGCGCCTGCTCGCCGCCGCGCTGGTCTGCGGCTCCGCCGTGCTGCTGTTCGCGGTGCACGTCCGCCCCGCGGGCTACCTGCCCCTGGTCGCGGGCGTCGCGCTGGCGCTCGCGGTGGACCGCGCGCTCGGGCGGGACCTCGCGCTGATCGGGACCGGGATGGCGATCATCTCGGCCATCTCGCTGGAGGCGGACCTGAGCGACGCCGGCATGGCGCGGTTCACGGTCGCGCTGTCACTGGCCGTGCTCGTGCCGTGGGCGCTGTCCCGGTTCGCCTTCGGCCAGCGGGCGATCCGGTTCCCGGTGCGCACGGGCCGGCGGTGGGGCCGCGCGCAGCTGGTGTACCTGCTGGTCGTCGTGGTCGCCGGCTACCTCATCCTGCCGTTCTACTTCATCGGCTCCGGGGCCTACCGCAACTGGCCGGAGGTCACGACCGGGCAGGAGATCGCGCGCCTGTTCGTCGGGGTCAACGCGGTCGGCATCTGGGACGAGCTGTTCTTCGTCTGCACCGTGTTCGCGCTGCTCCGCCAGCACCTGGGGCTGTGGACCGCGAACGTCCTGCAGGCGACCGTGTTCGTGTCGTTCCTGTGGGAGCTCGGCTACCGGGAGTGGGGGCCGCTGCTCACCGTCCCGTTCGCGCTGGTCCAGGGGTGGATCTTCGCGCGGAGCACGTCGCTGACCTACGTCGTCGCGGTGCACCTGCTGTTCGACCTCGTCGTGTTCGGGGTGCTGGTGCACGCGCACAACCCCGAGCTGCTCGACGTCTTCGTCACCGCACCCCGCTGAGCGCCCGCGACCGGCCCGGCCGTCCCCTACCCTCGGCCGGGTGGGCGAGCGACGGGACGCGGTGCGGAACCGGGCGAGGATCGTCGCCGCGGCCGAGGGCGTGTTCCGGGAGGCCGGGGCCGCGGTCCCGCTCGACCAGGTCGCGCAGCGCGCCGGCGTCGGCCGGGGCACGCTCTACCGGCACTTCCCGGACCGCGCCGCCCTGATCGCCGCCGTCTACACGGCGCGCGTCGAGGCCCTCGAGCGGCACGTCGCGGCCCTGCCCCCGGAGCGGCTGCTCGAGCACCTGGTCGCGGAGATCAGCGCCCTGCAGGCCGACGCGCCCGGGCTGTTCGCCGCCGTGCACGCCACGCACGCCACCGACCCCGGGCTCGCGGTGGTCGAGCGCCGTGCCACCGCCCTGCTCGCCGGTGCGCTCGACGACGCGCGCGGGCGCGGCCGGGTGCGGCCCGACGTGACGGTCGACGACGTCCGGCTGCTGTTCGCCATGGCCGAGGGCGTCCTCGCCGTGGAGGACGCCGCGCGGGCGCGCCCGGCCGTCCGCCGGGGCCTGGTGCTCGCGCTGCGGGGCATCCTGCTCGACGCGCCGGACGAGCTGCCGGAGCCCTCCCTGGTGCTGCCCGCCGACGACTGACGCCACGAGGTCGCGCGCGAGGGCGGCGGTCGCGGCGCGGGGTCCCCGGTGAGGGGTCGCGGTCACGGACCCCGCGGCGGACGTGGCGAGCGCCGTCAGGTCCGCCCGCGTCCAGTGCACGCCGAGCGGCCCCTCGCCGGGGACGTCGGAGGCGGCGAACAGCAGCGCCGCGTCCCCGTCGGGGCCGGGATCCGCGGGCAGCGCCAGCAGCAGGTGACGGGTGACCAGGTCGTGCACGGGCACGGTGCCGCCCACGGCCAGGCGCCGGCGCTCGGTCACCACCCGCAGGAACGGAGTCCGCAGCCGCCGCGCCACGCGCTGCCCGCGCCGGTCGGCGACGACCACGTCCGGCTCGGCCGCGGCGTGCGCGTCGGCCGCCGCCCGCTCGCCGAGCTCGGGGCTCGCGGCGACCAGGACGGCACCGAGGCGGAACGCGGCGGCGACCACGGCGCCGCGCACGGGGCCCGGGTCGACGAGCAGGGAGACGCGGTGGCCGGCGCGCACCCCGGCGGAGTGCAGGGCGGCGGCCAGGCGCACGTCCGGGGCGACGGGGACGCCGTCCGGGACGGGCGTGGGCGTGCGGGGCACGGCTCCTCCTCGGGTGCCCGCCGGCCGGTCCGGCGTCATGCGTCCAGCCTGCCCACCCGCCTCGCACCGGTCGTCATCCTCCGGGAGGGACTCCGCGTACGGCGACCGCGGTACGGCAGCGACCGCAGGGGGACGCCGGCGCGGGACGGGTCGCCCGGAAGGCTGACTCCCGCCGCACTCCGACCCGGCGGCCATTGCCTTCGGACCACGGCGGGCGCATGCTGAGGCACAACCGGACACCGGTGTCCGTATCGCGCGCTGGAGGACAGATGCCCGAGGTCTTCGACCACACCTACGACGTCGTCGTGGTCGGCACGGGGGGCGCGGGGTTCGCGACCGCCCTCGGTGCCGTCGACGAGGGCCTGAGCGTGCTGCTGCTGGAGAGCACCGACAAGTGGGGCGGCAGCACCGCCATGTCCGGCGGCGGCCTGTGGCTCCCGGACAACCCGCTGATGCGCCGCGACGGCGTGGGCGACTCCCGCGACGAGGCGCTCACCTACATGGAGGCGTCGATCGGCGACGTCGGCCGCGCCTCGTCCCGCGAGCGCAAGGAGGCCTTCGTCGACGGGGTCGGCGACTTCGTCACCACCGCCGAGCGGTACGGCATGGTCTTCACCCGCGCCACCGACTACCCCGACTACTACCCGGAGCTGCCCGGCGGGAAGATCGGCCGGTCGGTGGAGCACCGGCCGGTCGACACCAAGGTGATCGGCGACTGGTGGGCCTCCTGCCGCGCCGCCGTGCCGCTGCCGATCAAGACCGACGACATGTGGCTGCTGGAGCGGGCCTGGTCGACGCCCGGCGGCTTCGTGCGCGGCGCGCAGCTCGTGTTCCGCGCGCTCGGGGCGGTCGCCCGCGGCCAGCGGCTCGCCGGGATCGGGGCGGCGCTCGCGACCTCGTTCCTCGACGCGGTCGTGCAGAAGCAGGGCGCGCCGCTGTGGCTCGAGAGCCCGCTGGAGTCGCTGGTGCTGGAGGGCGACCGCGTCGTCGGCGTCCGGGTCACGCGCGAGGGCCGGCCGGTGACCGTCCGGGCACGCCGGGGCGTGATGCTCGCCGGCGGCGGCTTCGACCACAACACCGCCTGGCGGCAGAAGCACCACGGCATCGACGGCGACCCCTCGGGCAGCCCCGGCAACCTCGGGCTGCCGATCGAGATCGCCCAGTCCGTCGGCGCGGCCGTCGAGCTGATGGACGACGCGTGGTGGGGCGCCTCGGTCGCCGCGCCGCCCGGCGGCGGGCCCGCGTTCCTGGTCGGCGAGCGGTCGCTGCCGTACTCGATCCTGGTCGACGCCCGCGGCGACCGGTTCGCGAACGAGTCGGAGTCCTACGTCGACCTCGGGCACCACATGCTGGCGCACGACCCGGACGGCCCCTACTGGCTGGTGGCCGACGCGCGGCACGCCCGGCGCTACCTGCGCAACTACGCGCTCGACCCGCGGGCCCTCACGGCGATGGCCGAGGCCGGCACCTACGTGAAGGCCGGGACGCTCGAGGAGCTCGGGCGCCGGACCGGGGTCGACCCCACGCGGTTCCGGGCGACGATCCAGCGGTTCAACGGCTTCGCCCGGTCGGGGGTCGACGGCGACTTCGGCCGCGGGAACTCCGCGTACGACCGGTACTACGGCGACCCGACGGTGCACCCGAACCCCAACCTCGGACCGATCGAGCGGGGGCCGTTCACGGCGTTCCAGGTGGTCATCGGGGACCTGGGCACCAAGGGCGGCGTGCTCACCGACGCCGACGGGCGGGCGCTGCGCGAGGACGGCACGGTGATCGCCGGCCTGTACTCCGCGGGGAACAGCTCGGCGTCCGTCATGGGCCGCACGTACCCGGGTCCCGGGTCGACCATCGGGCCGGCCGCCGTGTTCGGGATGCGGGCGGCGCGGCGCATGGCGCGGGCGTGAGCGCCGCCTGAGCACCACCTGAGCCGACGGCCCCGAGCGGTCGCGGGGGCGCGTCGTCCGCCCGAGACTGAGGACGACGCGCACCCGCGACGAGAGGACCGCACACATGAGCGACGACCGCACGACCGACAGCGCCACGGGCGGCACCACCGACCACCCGAGCGGCATCGAGCCGGTCGCCGACACCGCCGCGAAGAAGTCGGGCGGCGGCGACGCGCAGCAGATCGACGACCTGGAGCGCCGCGCCGCCGAGCGGCTCGGCCTCGACGACTAGGACGTCCGCCGCCCGGGGTACCCGTCGACGCCCCGGGCCTGCCGCCTGCTCCACCACGCGCGGCCGGCGAGCGGTACCGCGACCAGCAGGGCGCCCGCCGCGTAGACGGACGCCGTCCCGGGGCCGCCCGTGACGGGCAGCGCGAAGCTCGGGACGTCGCGCACGGTGATCGTGCTCCCGTCCGCCGTGACCTGGGCGGCGGTGCCGTCCAGCGTCACCACGCCGTCCGCCGCCACGGTGAAGCGCACGGGCTGGGCGAGCAGGGCGAAGCCCCTCGGGGCGACCGTCTCGCGCACCCAGTAGGTGCCCGGCGCGACCGTGAACTCGAACAGGCCCGTCGCCGTCTCGGCACCCCCGGCCGCCGGCAGCACGTCGCCCGGGACGCCGTCGTGGTCGGCGAGCAGCTCGAACGCCGAGCCCGCCATCCGGACGACCTCCCCCGTGCTGCTCTCGCCCTCCTTGGCGACCTGCACCGTCACCTGCTCCACCGGGGTCTGCGTCGAGCACCCGACCACCTCGTCGCACGTCCCGCCCGGCGCGGACGGCAGGACGGTGTTGCGCAGGACGCGGTCCCCGAGCACCGGGTCGTCCACCCGCACCGCGTACCGCACGGTCACCGCGCCGCCGACCGGGAGCGCGCCCGACCAGGTGGCGGTGCCCCCGGAGACCACCACGCCCGGGGAGGCGCTGCCCGGCACCACCGTCGCGTCGTCCAGCACCCCCGAGAGGTCGTCGGTGAACGACGCCGGCGCCTCCTCGGTGTACGCGACGTCGCCCGCGTTGGTCACCTGGACCGCGTACTCGACGGTGTCACCGGGGTGCACCGAGGCCACCGACGCCGTCTTCGACACGGTGAACCCGGCGACCGGTGCGCGCACCGTCAGGTCCAGCGTGTCGGCCGCCATCGGGTACAGCGTGAGGTCGTCGACGACCAGGTCGTTGCCCCGGCCGCCGCCCGCGAAGTTGCGCAGGGCGATCGTGATGCTCGTGGAGGCGCCCGTGTCGAACGCCGACGTGAGGCGGGTCCAGCGTGTCGAGCCCGTGGTGCAGCCGGGCTGGACGGGCATCGGCTGGGTGGACCCGACCAGCGTGCCGGTCGGCGAGGCGCCGGTGAGGTAGAACCCCGAGCGCACCGGCAGGGTGTACCCCGTGTCGTACGAGGCGTTCGCCAGGGACCCGGAGAAGGTGTAGAGGCTGTTCGGCTCCAGGCCGGTGACCGTCGTCGTCACGAGGTCGTTCGGGACCGGCATCGTCGTGCTGCCGTTGACGACCAGGATCTTGCCGAACATCTGGGCGCCCGTGTCGGTCACCTGCTCGGTGGCGGCGGTCCACGGCGCCATCGGTTCGCGGCAGAGCTCCGTGGTCGACGGGCTGGACATGACGGAGCCGCCCCTGCTGCGCAGATCGGCCCACCGGTTGTTGAAGTTCTGCAGCGGCCCCGTCATCCGCGCCGTGGGCCAGATGCTGTACTGACCGTCGCACGGACCGTACTGGGCCGACTGGCACGTCGTGCTGTTCGAGATCAGCGTCGTCGGGTTGTGGTACGCGTAGGCCGAGGTGCCGGCCGGGAGCGTCGGCCTCGCCACCCCGAGGTGGTCGAACGTCCCGTGGTCGAAGTCGGTCACCAGGTTCGGCGAGGCGCTGACCCGCGCGACGCGCACGCCCGGAAGCGTCCCGGCGAACGCCGCCGGCGGCACGATCCGGACGAGCCCCTGCTGCACGGCCGCCGCGCTCACCTCGAAGATGATCGGGTCGGGGGACGTGGGCGCCGCTTGCGCGTCGCCCTCGTACACCTGCCACCCGGTCGCGAGCCCGTAGACGCGGTACTGGTCGAACACCGCTCCGGACACGTTCGTGTCGGTCACCCCGATGGTGAAGCCGGTGGTCGAGCCGGTCGTCACCTCCGCCGGCGTGACCGTCACCGACAGCCCGTCGTTCTCCGCAGCGGATGCCGGCACGGCCCCGACGACGCCGAGTCCGGCCACCGCCGCCGACGTCGCCCAGCAGGCGACCAGCACCCGCACCGCGTTTCTCACAACCCTCACCGACGTGCCTCCACCGCGTGCAAGGCCGCGAGCGCCGCGCGCCCGGCGGGCGCGCCACATTCCCCTCACGCGACGTCACTTCCTACCCCGCGGGTCCGGGCACTCAGCGACCGAGCCACCACCTACGCAGGGGCCCGGCAGGCGCGCACGGACGCCCGCACCCCCCTCCGGGTGCGGGCGTCCGCCGCGTTCAGCGCCGCGCGGCGAGCGGCTCGCGCGACGACCCGGCCAGCGTCTCCGCCGGACGGGAGCTGCGGGCCTCGCTGCGGTACTCCCGTGCGCGCTGCACCAGGTCGCCGAGGCCGACGACGACGATCACGGCCACGAGGCCTGCGACGACGATCCACACCTGCGACGACATGACTGCTCCTGCTGCTCCGGGGTCCGTGCGTGCTGACTCGTCCATCGTCGCGGACCGACCCCCGCGAGCGGATCGGCCGCCGGCCGTATCTTCGGGTACGACGCAGGGCGTACGCCGGGCCCCGTCCGTGGTCCTTCCGGCGCCGTGCCTCCGCCTCCGGACGGACTACACGACCACGGCGGGCGGCTCGGCGACCGAGAAGTTGTGCCGGAACACGTCGTGCGGGTCGTACCGGCGCTTCAGGTCGCGGAGCCGCTGCAGGGTCGGCCCGGGGAAGGCCTCGGCGACCCGTTCCGGCCGGGGGTCCGTCTCGAACGACACGTACAGCCCGTCGAAGTGGTGGGCCATCGCGTCCCACACCGCGTCGAGCCGCCGGCGGCTGCTGCCCATCGCGAGCACGCTGAAGCTCGCCGACCGGTGCGCGTACGCCGTGGCGTCGGCGGGCACGTCGTGCACGGCACCGCCGGCCGCACGGATCTGGAAGAACGGCGTGACCCCGCTGCGGACCAGCCGGGCGGCGTCGGCGGCGAGCGCGGGCGTCAGGTGCTCGGCCATCCCCGTCCGCGTGACCGGCTCGCCGTCGGAGGTGTGGTGCGCCGGGGTGGACACCACCGCGCTGTACGGGACCACCTGCACCTGCTGCTGCAGGAGCGGCGCGATCAGCGCGAACGGCTGGAGGCGCTCGATGATCGTGTCCGGGTCGTCGGAGTCGACCATCGCCATGACCTGGGCGACGACCCGCCCGCCGCGCGGCGGGCCCATGATGAGGAACGCCGTCGTGTCGCGCGGCGCGGCCTCCACCGTGGCGCCCCAGTCGACCAGGAACTGCTCGGTGTCGGTCGCGTCGAACACGAGCTGCGCGAACCCGACGTCGCCGACCTCGTCCACCTCGAACTCGAACGACGTGACGACGCCCAGGTTGGCTCCGGCCCCGCGCACGCCCCAGAACAGGTCGGGGTTCTCGTCCTCGCTGGCCCGCACCACCGAGCCGTCCGCCAGCACCACCTCCGCCGCGCGCAGGTGGTCGAGCGTCAGCCCGTGCTCCCGCACGAGGAACCCGATGCCGCCGGCCGTCGCCAGCCCGCCGACACCCACGCCGCCGTAGTCGCCGGAGGTGAGCGCCCAGCCGTACGGCTGCAGGGCCTCCGCGACCTCGCCCCACCGCGCACCGGGCTCGATCCGGACCCGCCGGGTCGCGACGTCCAGCACCTCGATCGCGTTCATCCGGCCGAGGTCGACGACGATGCCGCCGTCGTTGGTCGACCGGCCGCTGATGCCGTGCCCGCCGCTGCGGATGGCGAGCGGCACGTCCTGCCCCCGGGCGAACGCCAGCGCCGCGACGACCTCCGCCGTGCTGTCCGGCCGCAGGACGAGCCCCGGACGGCCGCCGCGCATGTACGTGGACCGCACGGCCGCGTACCCGACGTCGCCCGGCTCCACCGCGGAGCCTGCGAGCGCCTCGGGGACCGCGGCGTAGTCGATGCCCGGGCGGCGGGCCGCGAGCACGGCGGCGCTCCGCACCGTGCCGACGACCGTGCCGCGGGCGGCCCGCTCGTTCGCCACGCGGGCGCGCAGCAGCGGCAGGACGTCGGCGGCGAACCGCTCCAGCGCCGCCTCGTCCGCGCCGGCCAGCACGAGCGTGCCGACACCCGCGTCGACGACCAGCGCGGCCAGGGCCTCGGCGTCGGCCGCTGCGGAGTCAAGGGCGGCGGAGTCGAGGGCTGCGGCGTCGAGCACGAGGCCGCGGCGGACCTCGCGGGGGTCGCGGCCGGCGGCGGCCAGCGCCGCGTCCAGGGCGTCCTGCTCCTCGTGCAGCCCCTCGTGCAGCTCCGCGGTCAGCCGGGCCGCGTCCGTGCCGCCCGGCGGCGTGAGCCACCAGCCGTCCGCCGTCCGCGCAACCAGCGCGACGCCGTCGGACCCCGGCGCGCCGCCCAGCCACACCGGGAGCTCGTGCGCCGGGGCGGGGCCGCGCTGCGCGCCGGCGACCCGGTGGTGCCGCCCGTCGAGCACGAGCGGCCGCGGGTCGGCGGCGTCCCACATCCCGCGCAGCACCGCGACGCCCTCGCCCAGCGCTTCCGCGTCGCCGGCCGGGGTCAGGCCCAGCGCGACCCGGCCGGAGGCGAGGTGGTCCAGGCTCGCGACGGCGCGGGCCAGCACAGCCGGCGGGCGGTCGGCCAGCCGGAGGTCGCGCGTCATGAGGCCCACGGTCTCCGTGCTCGCCGCGACCCAGCCGAGCACGGTCCACGCGTCGAGCCCGCCGGGCGCGTCCGGGACGACGACGAGGTCGAGCCCGAGCCGCTCGGCGTGCCGGGCCGTCCGCACCGCGGCGTCGGGGGCCGCCGGGTCGACGGGCAGCTCGACGCCGACCTGCAGCGGGTGCCCCAGGTCCCCGCTCACGCCGGGAGCCCCGTGCTCGTGCCGCGGGACGTGCGCTCCGCGGCGACCAGCTCCCGCACGGCGGGGGCGATCTCCTGGCCGACGGTCGCGAGCACCGTCGGGTCGTCCCCGGTGACGATGAAGCCGCTCGTCCCGTGCTCGAGCGCCAGGGTCGCGAGCTCCTCGACCCACTGCTCGGGCGGGCCGGCCAGCAGCGAACCCGTCGGGCGGGAGGTCAGCTGCCCGCCGACGTTCAGCAGCCGGCGCACGGCCCCGGGCTCGCGGCCCGCACCGGCGGCGGCGTCGTCGATCCGCGCGTTGGCGTCGTCGAGGTCCCCCACGCCGCCGAGGTAGGACAGGGACGGCAGCCAGCCGTCGCCCTTCTCGCCGGTGAGCCGCAGCATCCGCGGCTTGTACGCACCGACCCAGATGCCGACGGGGTGCGCCGGCGCGGGCCCCCGCTTCGCCCCGACCGCCGACCAGTGCTTCCCCGGCAGGTCCACGCGCGACCGCTCGCTGGTGTCCCAGAGCGCGCGGATCACGTCGATGGCCTCGCTCAGCGCGTCGACCCCCTGGCCGGGGGTGAGCCGCGTGCCGCCCATGGCCTCGATCGCGTCCCAGAACGCGCCGGAGCCGAGCCCGAGCTCGACGCGGCCGCCGGACAGCAGGTCCAGGCTGGCGACCGACCGCGCGAGCACGGCGGGCGGGCGCAGCGGCAGGTTCGCGACGTCCGGCGCGAGGCGGATGCGCTCCGTGCGGGCGGCGACCCAGGACAGCAGGGTCCAGGTGTCCAGGAACGACGGCTGGTACGGGTGGTCCTGGAACGTCACGAGGTCCAGGCCCGCCTGCTCGGAGAGCTGCGCGAGCGCGACCACGCGCTCGGGCGCCGCGTTGCTCGGCGTGATGAACGACCCGAACAGCAGGTCGTGGCCGTAGTCGGTCATGTGCACCTCTTCGCATCGAGTGGTCCAGGAGATCGTATGCCCCACAGATGATTGGCTCAACCACGCGAGCGGCGTAGCATCGGGCGCATGAGCGTCACGCGCCACGACACCGCGACCGGGGACGCCGCGCCCCGGCTCGCGTCCGGGCCCGGGCCCGGCTCCGAGCCCGGCTCCGAGCCCGCGTCGGACCTCGGCTGGTCCCTCGGCGTGCTGCTCCGGGCGTACGAGCGGGCGCTGACGTCGGCCGTCGAGGGCGTGCCGCACGGGTTCCGCGGCTACCTGGTGCTGCGCGAGGTGGTCCGCGGGGCGCACCCCAGCCAGGCCGCGCTCGCCGCGAGCCTCGGCATCGACCGGACCGTCATGACCTACCTGCTCGACGACCTGGAGCGCGCCGGGCTGGTCGCGCGCCGGGTCGCCGAGATCGACCGGCGGCAGCGCCGCGTCGTGCCCACCGAGGGGACCGACGCGCTGCTCGGCGACCTGGAGCACCGGGTGGGCGCCGCGGAGGACGCGGTGTTCGCCGCGCTCGACCCCGCCGACCGGCGCACCGTGGGCGTCCTGCTGCGCCGCGCGGCGTGCGAGTACCGCGACGAGCACACCGGCGGCGACCCCTGCGTGCTCGTGGAGGACGCCCTCTCCCGCTGACGCGTCGAGAGCTCCAGCGCGCCGCTCGGCGGGAGACGCTCGACCTCGGTTGGCGCGCGGCAGGGGGCGAGGCGTCAGGCGCGGGCGGACTCCGCGGACTCGCACGCCGCGAGCAGCAGGTGCGCGGCCTCGCGGACCTGCGCCACCTGGTCGAGGTCCAGCCGCAGCCCGGCCAGCATGGAGGCGGGGATCCCGACGGCCTGCTCCCGCATCGCCCGGCCGCGGTCGGTGACCCGGATGGCCAGGGCCCGCTCGTCGGCGCCGCTGCGGTCGCGGCTCACGAGCCCCAGGGCCTCCAGCCGGCGGACGAGCGGCGACGTGGTGGCGGGCTCCAGGTGCAGCAGCTCGGCCAGCGCCTTGAGCGTGAGGTCCCCGTGCTGCCAGAGCGCCAGCATCGCGAGGTACTGCGGGTGGGTGAGCCCGAGCGGCTCGAGCAGCGGCTTGTAGAACGCGACCAGCGCGCGGGACGCCGCGGACACCGCGAGGCAGACCTGGGCCTCGACGGCCAGGGGGTCGGCGGCGTCGACGGCGTCGGGCGTGGTCGCGGTAGTCACGACGTCGATCGTAGCGGCGGATCGTACGTGCACGTATGATCAGTGCACTCATCATCGGTGGAGGGGTGCGGCATGGGCACGATCGGCAGGGCGGGCGACCGTCGCGAGGCGGCGCTGCTCAGCGTCTTCGGCCCGGCGCAGGTCGGCGACCCGCTGGCCCCCGACCGCGAGGTCGCCGAGGCCGACAAGGAGCGCGACCGCGCCCTGCGCACGGAGTTCGTGCGGGTCGTCGGCGCGGACGGCTCCTCCTACCTCGTGGAGCGCGCCGTCGAGGGCTGAGCCCGCCGTCGGTCACGACGACGCCCCCGGGCCCACGGGTCCGGGGGCGTCGTCGTGGGTGCCGCGGTCAGCGGCCGGTCGGCGTCCCCGACCGGCGCCAGGCCAGCAGGGCGACGACGAGCGCGACGACCCCGGCGGCGAGGCCCAGCGCACCCAGCACGGCCGGCAGGGCGCTGGACGAGCCGTCCGTGGTGTCGCCGGTGGCGGCGCCGTCGTCCTCGTGCTCGGCGTCGCCCGTCGCGCCGTGCCCGTCCGCAGCGGCCTCGGTGGTCGTGAACGCGGGCGCCGGGTGCTCCGGCTCGGCGTCGCCCCCGGCGACCTCGTCCCAGTCGACGACCTCGCCGTCCGAGTACGTCTGGTGCGCGGGCAGGACGACGTCCGTGCCGGCTTCCGGCAGCGGGCCGACCGACAGCGCGAACTCCTCGAACTCGCCGTCGCCGATGCCGTCGCCGTCGGCCGTCCAGACCACGCGGACGGGGGCCTGCGTGATCGTGGCGCCGTCCACCTCGACCGGCTCGGGCAGCTCGCCGTCCTCGACCACAGCCGTCCAGCCGGGCACCGGCCGGGTCGACACCGAGGTCAGCGGGGTGCCGGTGGGCAGGTCGACGGACACCTGCGTGGTGCTCGCCGTCGGCGACTCGTTCGGCACGCGGAACGTGAGCACGGTCCAGCCGCCGGCTGCGGTGGCCTCGGGGACCACCCGGACGTGGGCGGAGGCGCCGGCGGCCGAGCCCAGGACGAGGGCGGCGGCGAGCGTGGTGGCCGCGACGGTGCCGGCGACCGTGCGCGCGGCGGCGCGGGCGAGGGTGCGGGGGTGCTGCGGGGTTGCGGACATGGGGGTTCCTCCGGGTGTGCGACAGGGGCGTCCCGCCGGCGGCCGAGCGGCCTCGCCGGGACGGGGGTGACGGCGCGGCCGTCGCCCTGGCGCACCCGCTCAGGGGCGTGCGTGCTCAGGCGGCGGTCGCGCGGGGGCGCAGCACCACCGGCGGACCGCGCCGCCCGACCCCGCCGCGCTGCACCGGGAGGCGACGCAGCGCGGGCACCTCCGGGAGGACCGGGCGGGAGCGCGTCCCGACCGGGCCGGCCACGCTGCCGAGCAGCGCGGGCAGCACCGCGGACCACCGGCGGGCGAGGTCGAGCACCCCGCGCTCGGTCGCGACGAGCAGCAGCACCGCGACCACCACCGCGACGGCGTGGGCGGCGAGCATCAGCGCGTCGTCGGGGTGCGCGTGCGAGGCGGCGACCGCCGGGACGACACCGGCGGCGTCGGAGGCGTGCGCGGCGTGGCCCGCGAGCGCCGGCGCCCCGCCCGTGACCGGCGAGCCCGCAACCGGCCGACCGAGCCAGGAGAGCGCCGCGTGCACCCCGAGCTGACCGGCGAGCGCCACGGGCAGCAGGACGGGCCGGCTCAGCGGCCGGCGCGCGACCGCCGCGGCGAGCAGGAGCACCAGCGCGGCGACCAGGGCGACGACGCCGGCGGACGGCGCCGCTCCCCCGCCCAGCACGTGCGCGCCCGACCCGAGGCCGAGCACCGTGACCCCGACCGCCACCAGCCGCGCCGCGACGAGCGCGCGCTGCAGGGGGGCCGGATCCACGGCGCCGACGGTACGGCATCAGGAGGACGAAGGTCCTGGTGACCGCCGCGCGGTGCCGCGCGCTTCCCCGTAGCCTGACGCGAGACGTCGGCGGAGGAGAGAGGGCGCGGTGACGGCAGAGCGGCAGGTCACGACCCGGCCACCGGTGCGGCGCCGCCGCCGGCCCAGCGCACGCGACTGGCGCGTCGTCGTGGTGTTCACGGCCCTGTACGTCGGCGCCTGCTACCTCGGGCGGTCCACGATCGTCGAGGGCGCCGAGGTCAGCCTCGTGTGGCCCGCGGCGGGCGTGTCGGTGCTCTGGCTGGTCGCCCGGGCGCGGCGGCCGTGGCCCTGGCTCGACCTGCTGGCGCTCGCGGGTGCGACCTGGGCAGTGGTGGCCTCGACCGGCTCGACTCCCGCCTCGGCGGCGATCGGCGCGGGGGCGGCGGTCGCGCAGGCGCTCGTCTGCTCGTCCATCCTGGCCGTCGGGGTGCCCTACGTGTGGGCCGCGCGCGGCACCCGCCAGCTGCGCCGGGTCCCGGACCTGTGGTGGCTCCTGCTGGCGGCCGGCACCAGCTCGGTGCTGTCCGCGCCGCTGGTCGAGCTCGCCGTCGTCGTCGGCGGGGCCCCGTGGACGTGGCAGACCGCGCTGCTGTGGTGCGCGCGCAACACGGTGAGCATCATCGGCATCACCACGCTGGGCTGGACCATCGGCACGTGGCTGCACGAGCGCAAGAGCCAGCGCGGCGTGCTCGAGCGCCTCGAGTGGTGGACCGACGGCAGCGCCGGGGACTACGTCGCGGCGCTGCTCCTGGCGCCCGTGCTGTACGTGGTCTGGTTCCTGGAGCTCTCCGACCTCACGGTGATCTTCCCGCTCATCGCGCTCACCGTGTGGGCGGGCTCGCGCCTGCCGACCCGCTCCGTCGTCCTGCACACGATGATCTGCGGCGTCGTGACCATCCAGTTCACGCTGCAGGGCATGGGCCCGTTCGCCGGGCTGCCGGACGCGACCACGCAGGTGGCGGTCGCGCAGCTGTACGTCGGCCTGGTGTCGGTCATCGGGCTCGCACTGGCGATCGCGCGCGACGAGCGGCGGCGGCTGCTGCGCGACCTCGGCTCCGCGCGGGACCGCGCCGAGGAGCAGGCCGCGCTGCTGTCCACCGTGGTCGACACCATGTCCGAGGGCGTGCGGGTGGTGGACGCCGCCGGCCGGGTCGTCGTCCGGAACCCCATCGCGACGCTGCTCCTCGCGGGGCGCACCCGGCTCGACACGGAGGACAGCACGTCGGACCTCGCGGGGCTGTCCCGGTTGGACGGCACCGCGCTGCCCGAGCACGAGCTGCCGTTCCGGCGGGCGCTGGCCGGGGAGCTCGTGCGCGACCAGGACCTGCTCGTCCGCGTGCCGGGGACCCCCGAGCCGCGGATCGTGACGTTCTCCTCCACGCCGATCCCCGAGAGCTCCGGCGGCGGAGTGGTCACCGTCCTGCGGGACGTCACCGCGGAGCGGACCGAGCTCCGCCGGGCCGCGCAGGTCCAGGCGAGCCTGCTGCCGTCCCGCGGCCTGGAGGTCCCCGGCTTCGGCCTCGCCGCGCGGTTCGTGCCGGCGGGCTCGGTCGGCGGCGACTTCTACGACTGGCAGCGGCTGCCGGACGGCCTCGTGCTGACCCTCGCGGACGTGATGGGCAAGGGCCCCGCGGCGGCGATCCTCGCGGCGACGACCCGCTCCGTGCTGCACGCGCAGGGCAGCCTGCACGACGTGGCGGGGACGCTCTCCGCCACGGAGCGGGCCATGGACGCCGACCTGGTCAACGCCGGGGCGTTCGTCACGATGTTCCGCGCGTACGTCGACGCGACCGACGGCCGGGTGTCGTACACCGACGCCGGGCACGGGCTGTCGATGATCATCGGCGAGGACGGCAGCGCGCGGCGCCTGTCGGCCACCGGGCTGCCGCTCGGGATCGCCCCCGGCCCGGCCCGCACGAGCGTCCAGACCCGGATGCGCCCCGGGGACCTGCTCGTCACGTTCAGCGACGGGGTGCTCGACGCGATCGGCGGGTCGATGGGCGACCTGGACCAGGTGCGGGACGTGGTGCGCGGGACGGACACCGCCGAGGACGCCGCCGACGCCGTGCTCTCCCTGGTGCAGGACACCCGCCACGCGGACGACGACCTCACCGTCGTGACCCTCAAGCGCGCCGCCTGAGGAGACCCGCGTGGACCTGCTGCTGCTCGCCGACACGCACCTGCCGCGCCGCGCCCGGGACCTCCCGCCCGTGGTGTGGGACGCGGTCGCCGCCGCCGACGTGGTGCTGCACGCCGGCGACTGGGTGGACGTGGCCCTGCTCGACGCGCTGGAGGCCCGGGCCCGGCGCGTCGTCGGGTGCTGGGGCAACAACGACGGCGCGGACCTGCGCGCCCGCCTGCCGGAGGTCGCCCGGGTGACGCTGGAGGGCGTCCGGTTCGCCGTGGTGCACGAGACGGGCCAGGCGGCCGGGCGGGAGGCGCGGTGCGCCGCGGCGTACCCCGACGTCGACGTGCTCGTGTTCGGCCACAGCCACATCCCGTGGGACACGACCGCCCCCGCCGGGCTGCGCCTGCTGAACCCCGGCTCCCCCACCGACCGGCGCCGTCAGCCGACGGGCACGTACCTCACGGCGCGCGCGGCGGACGGCGCGCTGCACGACGTGGTGCTGCACCCCGTCCCACGGTGAGGGGGCGCACCCGACGCATCCGAGCCGGCGCCACGTCGTGACCATGGCTTCAGAGTGAAGCTAGAGTGGCTTCAGTCCGACACTGCGGACGTGACGACCTGACGATGCAGGAGTGCTGCCATGCCCACGTTGACCGTGCGCCTCGATGAGGAGACTCTGGCGGCTCTGCGCAAGCAGGCCGAGATCGAGCACCGCTCCATGAACGACGTGACCGTCCTCGCGATCCAGGAGCGTGCGGCCGCAGTGACTCGCCGCACCGAGCGCCGAGCGATCATCGGGGACCTCATCGAGGGCAACAGAGAGCTCTTGGAGAAGCTGTCCCGGTGAACGCTGCGCCGTTCGCCTACCCCGAGCTCGCTGACGCGCTCGACATCTGCGAACGTCTCCACCTTCACATCCGCGACGTCGGAGCGCTGGCATCCGCCATCGACCGGCCGGCGCAGGTCGTGTTCGGCACAGAGGCGTACGTGGGGATCCACTCGAAGGGCGCTGCCCTGCTGGATGCGATCAACCGGTCGCACCCCCTGCTGGACGGCAACAAGCGGCTGTCGGTCCTCCTGGTGATGCTGCTCTACCGGGTCAACGGGTTCGACCTCGTGATCGATCCCGTCGAGGGCGACGACTTCATCCGAGTGGTCGCGGGCGACGTGCACCCGGAGATGGACAGGATCGTCGACTGGCTGGAGGACCGCGCCGTCGAGCGCTGAGACGCGACGGTCCCGCGCAGTGGTCGGGGTCGGAGGTCCGGGACGAGATCCGGGGCGCACGCCGGGCGGCCCACCGATCCGGCGCGCTCCTGGCGCGCCGCAACGCCCGGGGGGCCTCAGTCTGCGGCGCGCCGCAGCGCCACGACGGTGAGGTCGTCCGGGCGGTCCCGCACGTCGACGGCGAACCGCAGCACGGCGTCGACGGCCGCATCCGCCGAGCCGGCACCGCGCAGCGCGTCCACGACCAGCGGCACCGCGGCGAGCGAGCCGTCGACCAGGTCCAGGACGCCGTCGGAGAACGTGACGAGCAGGTCCCCCGGCTCCAGGTGCACGGTGCGCTGCTCGCGCTGCTCCTCGTCGAGCACGCCGAGCGGCAGGCCGGTCGCCGCCAGCCGCTCCTGCGACCCGTCGGCGCGCAGCAGCACCGTGAGGCCGTGCCCGGCGTCCGCGTAGGTCACGTCGCCGGTGGCCGCGTCCAGCGCGGCGTGGAACGCGGTCGCGAACACGCCGGCGCCCGACAGGTCCGCGTGCAGGATGGAGCCCGCGTACATCAGGGACCGGGCGACGTCGGAGCCGTGCGCCGAGCCGCGCAGCACCGCGCGGACCGACGCGGCCATGATCCCGGCGCCGGCGCCCTTGCCCATCACGTCGACCAGGCTCAGCACCACGCCGCCGTCGCGGGTGGTGCTCCAGTCGTAGAAGTCCCCGCCCACGGCCCGGCTCGGCAGGCACGCGCCCGCGACCTCGTACCCGGGCACGTCCGGCGCCGTCCGGGGCAGCAGGGCGGCCTGGACCTCGGCGGCGCGCTGGAGCTCGGAGTCGATGACCAGCTCCTTCTCCACCCAGGACGCGAGGTCCCGCAGCAGCGAGGCGCTCTCGGCGGGGAACTCGCGGGGCTGGTTGTCGGCGATGCACAGCGTGCCGACCCGGAAGCCGCCCGGTGCGACGAGCGGCTGCCCGGCGTAGAACCGGAGCCCGTCCGGCTGGTCCACGTAGGGGTTGTCGACGAAGCGCGGGTCCTGCGACGCGTCCGGGACCACGAGCATGTCGTCGCTCTGCACCGCCGTGTTGCAGAACGAGTCCTCGCGCGGGACGACACGCTCGTCGAACCCGAGCATCGCCTTGTGCACGACGACGTCGCGGTCGACGAGCGAGACCAGGGCGGTGGGGACGCCGAAGAGCTGCCGGGCCAGCCGCACCACCCGGTCGAACCGGTCCTCGGCGGGCGAGTCCAGCGCGCCGAGCCGGTGCAGGGCCTCCAGGCGGCGCTCCTCGAGGGGCGGGGTCTGCGTGCTCATCGGCATCGACGGTACGACACGACCCGGGTCGCGCGCAGGCCGTGCCCGGACCTCAGCGCGCCCACACCCGGGACAGCCGCCAGGTGTTCCGGTCGCCCTCGCGCACCAGGCTGAGGCTGTCGACCGCGCGCAGCACGAGGGCGATCCCCCGCCCGCTCTCGGCGAGGTCGTCCACGGGTTCCGGGTCCAGGTCCACGTCCACCGCCGTCCCGGTGTCGGACAGCTCGGCCTCGACCCGGTCGGGCTGCGCGCGCAGGAGGGCACGCGCGAGCACGGGACCCGCGCCGGCGGGACGGGTGTGCCGGACGATGTTCGTGGCGATCTCGATCACCGCGGTCTCGAACCGGAACCGGTCGACGTCCGGCACCGCCGGCGCCACCGACCACAGCCGTGCCAGCGCGTCGTGCACCTCGTCCAGCCACCCGGGCTCCGCCGCGCCGTCCACGCGGAGCTCGACGGCCCCGTCAGCCGGCGTCACCGACCGCGTCCTCGACGGTGGCGTACGGCCGGAGCACCCGGTCCATGGTGGTCAGCTCGAGCACCGTGCGGACCTGCGCGCCGACCCGGGCGATCCGCAGGTCGCCGCCCGCCGCCCGCGCGGACCGCAGCCCGCCGACCAGGGCGCCGAGCCCGGAGGAGTCGAGGAACGTCGTCGGCTCCAGGTCCACGACGACGAGCGTGCGGCCGGCGGCCACCTCGCGGTCGACGGCGGCCTTCAGCTCACCGGCGGCGGCCATCGTCAGCCGTCCGACCACGTGCACCACCGCCGCCTGCCCGACCTGCTCGGTCACCAGCTCCAAGACGTCCTCCTCACGCCGTGCGGCGCGTGCGCGCCACGTCCGGGGCCTGCGCGGCCCCCTCGTCGGCGGCCGGCGTGTACCCGCGGTACCGCAGAGCCTGCACCACCACGCTCAGGACCACCATGTCGTAGACGACCCACACGATGTTCACTGCGGTGCCGACCCACCAGGACAGCCCGAGCGCCGCGCGGACGATGCCGATCACGACGGACACCCCGAGCAGCACCATCGCGAGCAGCTGCGGCCACACCAGGCGCCACTGGCTGGGCGCGCCGTCGGGCCGCACCTTGGGGGTCACGGCGAACCCGAGCGGCCGCTTGAACCACACGTTCGCGGCGGCGGTCCACACGGCCTTGATCCACACCGGGAACAGCGCCAGCGCGTACTGCTGGCCGCGCCACGTCTTCACGCCGCGCGCCGCCACCAGGAACAGCAGCTGGCTCGCGAGGAAGAACGGGATGAACCGCGCGAAGAAGTCGACGGTCCACGCGGTCACCGGCAGCACCCCGAAGCACAGGAAGATGATCGGGGCGGCGAGGTAGACCAGCGCGGCGAAGCCCGACAGGTACGACCACATCGTGGCGAAGTACATGAGCTTCTGGCCGACGCTCAGCCCCCGGACGCCCAGCGGGTTCTCCTTGAGCATCACCTGCATGGTGCCCTGGGCCCAGCGCAGGCGCTGGGTCATCATCGTGCCGAGGTCCTCCGGCGCCAGCCCGTGCGCGAGGCTCTCGTGGTGGTAGACGGTCCGCCAGCCGAGCGAGTGCAGCCGCATCGCGGTGGCCATGTCCTCCGTGACGGACAGCGTCGCGACGGGCATGACGGCCTGCGCCTCGCCGGAGCGGTCCACGTCGACGGCCCGCAGCAGCGCCTGGACCGACTCGATCGCCCCGAGCGGGGACCACTCGCGGTCCGCCAGGCGGGCGAGCGCGGGCTCGTCGACCACGACGGCCCCGATCTGGTCGTCCCGCGCGATCGGCAGCGCCGCGATGGCCGCGAGGTCCGCCTGGATGCTCGCGACGTCCTGGGCGACCACCGAGGCCGAGATCGCGTCCACCTGCCGCTGGAACCCGTAGGTCACGTCGGACAGCGGCTCCCCGGCGTCGAGCGCGCCCAGCGCCTGCGCCGCGGCCTCCTGGACCTCGTGCAGCACCGCCGCCTGGGTCGCGTCCGGCGCGTCGCGCTGCGCCCGGGCCAGCAGCCGGCGCGACGCGTGCAGCGCCTCCCGCACCGACCGCTCGGTCTCGCGGACGTAGCCGACCAGGCCGAGCTGCATCAGGGCGTCCCGGCGCAGGACCGCGTTGGAGCCGCAGAAGAACGCCGCGTTCCAGCCGTCCTTGCCCTGCTGGATGGGGCCGTAGAACAGCGGCGCCTGGCTGCCGAGCGGGTCGGCCTCTCCCACGTTCGTGAAGAACTGCGGGGTCTGCACGAGCGCCACGCGGTCGTCCTCGAAGTACCCGAGGGTGCGGTCGAGGATCTGCGGCTCGGGGATCTGGTCCGCGTCGAGGATGAGCAGGAACTCGCCGTCCGTGACGAACAGGGCGTTGTTGAGGTTGCCCGCCTTGGCGTGCCGCGGCCGGTCGGTCCAGTCCTCGGACCGCTCGATGTACCCCACGCCCGCGGCCTGCGCCGCGGCCGCGAGGTCGGGCCGCGACCCGTCGTCGAGCACCCACGTGCGGTGCGGGTACCGGATGTCGCGCGCTGCCACGGCGGTCCGCATGACCAGCTCGACCGGCTCGTCGTACGTCGTGACGAACACGTCCACGGTGAGGTCCGGCGCGGGCGCCGGCGGCTCCGGGCGACGGCGCGCGCGCCACATCGTCATCCCGAACAGGCACACGTCGAGGAACGAGTACGTCTCGGCGACGACCAGCGGCACCGCGATCCACCACGCCGACCAGTTCACCGACTCCAGCCAGCGCCAGGCGATGTAGTTCACGCCCAGGAGCAGCGTGATCGTCACGACCACCCGGAGCACCAGCTGCTGCCTCATCGGCCCTCCCCCCGCACCCTGCCGACCTCGCCCACGCCCGTGGTCCTCATGCCTCACCCCCGCGGCGTGACCCTACCCACACGGGACCTGACGTGCGCGGCGGCGCCCGGCGCGCGAATCCACCCGCCTGACGGGTCAAGGACGGTCACGGGATGCCGATCAGACCCCCGTGACAGGGACCAGCCGGGCGACGGCGCCACCGCTGCTCGCCGTCGCGGGCGCCGGGCTCGTGGCGCACGCCCTGCTGCCGGCCGGCACCGGGCGCGACGTCGTCTACGTGGCGGTGGGCGTCGCCGCCGCGGTGACCCTGGCGCGTGCCGCACGGCGCGTCACCGGGCCGCAGCGGGGCGCGTGGCAGCTGCTCGCCCTCGGCGTGGTCGCGTGGGTGCTCGGCGACACGATCTGGACCGTGATCGAGCGCGGGCTCGGGCTCGACCCGTTCCCCTCGGTCGCCGACGTCGCGTACGTCGCGTCCTACCCTCTGCTCGCGGCGGGGCTGGTGCGCGCGTTCCCCGCGCCCCCGGGCCGCCGGCCGGTCTGGCTGCTCGACGCCTTCATGGTCGCCAGCGGCGGGCTGCTGATGCTGTGGGTGCTGGTGCTCAACCCCGCGCTGACCGGGTTCGCCGAGGCGCCGCTCGCGACGCTGGTCGGCGCCGCGTACCCCGTCGGCGACGCGGTGCTCCTGGTCGTGCTGGCCCGGTCGTTCGCCGCGGTCGGCGCGTGGTCGCGCGCGCACCAGCTCACGTCGCTGTCCGTCCTGGTGATCATGGTCGCGGACGTGCTGTACCAGCTCGGTGCGTACTGGCCGGCGATCGGCGGCCGCGCCTACCTGCTCGACACGCTCTGGCTGCTCGGCTACGTGCTGCTCGCGGCGGCGGCCCGGCACCCGTCGGCAGCAGCCGTCGTGTCGCCCCGGCCGACCGGCGAGCTGACCGGGGTGCACATCGCCTTCCTGTCCGCGTCGGTGGCGGTGCTCCCCGGGACGCTGCTCGTCGAGGCACTGCGCGGCGGGGACCTGCACCTGGTCGAGGTGTGCTCGGTCGGGATCGCGCTGATGGTGGCGTTCATGACCCGGTTCGGCGGCCTGGTGCGGGAGATGCACCGGCAGCACGCCCGGCTGGAGCACCTGGCCGTCACGGACCCGCTGACGGGGCTGGCGAGCTCGGTCGGCCTCGCGGTCCGCGTCGAGCAGCCGGCGTCGGAGGCCCCGGACGGCACCGTGCCCGCCCTGCTGCTGGTCTCGCTCGACGGGTACCGCGACGTCGTGGAGACCCTCGGCTACGGCGTCGGGGACGACCTGCTGCGCTCGGTCGCGGCGGCCGTCGCCGCGGACGCGGAGCCCGGGGCGACCGTCGGGCGGATGGGCCGGGACGTCTTCGGCGTGGCGCTCGACGTCACCGGGCCGGACGAGGCCGAGGCGTGCGCGCTGCGGCTGCTGGAGACGCTGCGCGCGCCCCTGCCGGTCCGCGGCATGGACCTGACCGCCGGTGCGCTCGTCGGCGTCGCGGTCGCCACTGCCCGGCCCGCCGGCTCCGACGGCCTGGTGGCCCGCGCCGACGCCGCCCTGTCCGTGGCGCGGCGGGTGCCCGAGCGGGTCGCGCTGGACCGGACCGGCGGGTGCGACTCCTCCGGGACCGCCCTGCCCGAGGCCGACCTGCTGCGGGGCCTCGCCGACGGGGTCGCCCGCGGGGAGCTCGTCGTGCACTACCAGCCGGTCGTCGGGGTGCGCGGTGGCGTGGTCGCCGGCGCCGAGGCGCTGGTCCGGTGGCAGCACCCCGAGCACGGGCTGCTCGGGCCCGTCGCGTTCGTGCCCGCCGCCGAGCGCACTGGCCTGGTCCGCCCCGTCACGCTGTTCGTGCTGGACGCCGCGCTCGAGCAGTGCGCGCGGTGGCGGTCCGCCGGGGCGCCGTCGTTCGCGGTCTCGGTGAACGTCTCGGCGCACGACCTGGACGACCCGCGCCTGGTGGCCGACGTGCGGGACGCGCTCGCCCGGCACGGCCTGCCGGCGGACGCCCTCGGCCTCGAGGTCACCGAGACCATGGCCATGCGGGACGGCGTCCAGGCCGAGCGCACCCTGCGGGCGCTGGCCGACCTCGGGGTGCACCTCGCGGTCGACGACTACGGCGTCGGCTACGGCTCGCTCGACTACCTGCGCCGCCTGCCGTTCACGGTGCTGAAGGTGGACCGGGCGTTCGTCGCGCCCGCGCTGGAGGACCGGGTGTGCGCCGAGATCCTGCGCTCGACGGTCGACCTCGGGCACGCGCTGGGCATGCAGGTGGTCGCGGAGGGCGTCGAGGACCCCCGGACGCTCGCGCTGCTGCGGGACCTCGGGTGCGACGCCGCCCAGGGCTGGGCGCTCGGGCGGCCGGAGCCGGCGGCGGCGATGGACGCGCGGCTGGCGGCCGGACGGCAGCGCGGCGTGGTCGAGCCCCGGACCGGCGAGCCGACCGCGAGCGCCGCGAGCACCCGCGCCTGACCCTCAGGCGACCTGCGGCGCCGGACGCCGCGCCCGCCCCGACGCCCTGCGTCGCCCTACGGACCGGTACCACTGCGCGCACAGCAGCACGGTCAGCGCGACGTGCGCCGCGTCGCCGCCGTAGGACATGAGCACCGCGGCGGCCTCGGCGTCCGCGACGACCATCCCGGCGGGCGGCCGCGCGTACAGCGACGTCGCGATCACCCGGTGCGCCGCGACGCCGAACACGAGGACGGCGAGCCGGGTCCGGAAGCCAGGGCGGTGCGGCGCGGGGTCCGGGCCCACCAGCGCCGCGGTCAGCAGGCAGCCCGACGCCAGCACGTGCCCGAGCACCAGGGCGTGCACCGCCGGGTCGGCGAGCACCCGCCCGAGCAGCCGCGTGCGGTACAGCACGACGAGCGAGCCCACGCTGAGCACGGTGGCGGTCACGGGGTGCGAGACGAGGCGGGCGGGTGCGCTGCGCAGCAGCCGGGCGAGCTGCCGGGCGCGCTCGACGTCGAGGGTCCGCAGGGCGAGCGTCACGGGCGCGGCGCCGACCAGCAGCAGCGGTGCCAGCATGCCGACCACCAGGTGGGCGGCCATGTGGGCGACGAAGGGCCGTCCGCCCGGCGCCGGTACCGCCACCGCCCCGAGCACGAGCAGCACCCCGCCCACCCAGGCGGCGGTGCGGCCGGCCGGCCACGGGCGACCCCGGCGGCGCTCCTGCACGGCGGCCGCGAGGTACGCCGCGAGCGCCGCCGCGAACGGCAGCAGCACCGCGGCCGCGACGCCCGCTCCTCCGTGCGCGTGCACGTCAGCCCGCCGCCGGGCGCCGCGCCGCCACGACGGTCAGGGCCACGCCGACGGCGAGCACCGCCAGCCCGCCGAGGTTCCACGCGAGGTCGTAGGGCAGCAGCTCGACGTCGTACCGGACCTGGTGCACCCGCAGCACCTTGTGGTCCACGACGCCGTCCCACAGCTGGAACAGCCCGGCACCCACCCCGAGCCCCGCGCCGGCGACCCGGCCGTCCACCCCGCCGGTCCGCCGCGCGTCGAGCAGCAGGAACACCCCGGCCACCGCCGCGACGAGCTCGAACGCGTGCAGCAGCCCGTCGGTCAGGAGGCCGACCCGGAGGGTCGAGCCGTCGTAGAAGTGGTGCCAGCCCAGCAGCTGGTGGAACACGATCTCGTCCACGGCGGCCATCGCCGCGACGCCGAGCAGGAACGCGCCCCAGAAGGTCCGGTCGCGCAGCACCGCGCGCGTCCCCCGCTGGGCCGCAGGTCGTCCGTCCGTCATCGCTCCGCCCCTCCCGGAGTCGGCCGGCCTCACCTGCTCGGGGCCGTCCGGCGACGCTAGCGCGGGGCGCCCCGGCGGGCTCGTCGGGCGGCCGCCGGACGAGCGGCACTGTCGTTTAGTAGACGCTTCAAGTATTGTCGCGGGACCGACCGGCGCCCCCGCGCCGTGCCGCACCAGCCGAGGAGACCCCCATGCCCGACCGCCGACCCACCGCGGCCGAGCGCCAGGCCCGCCTGGCCGCCGTCCGAGCCGAGCAGCGCGCCAAGGAGCGGCGCCGCGCGATCACGATCGGCTCGATCGCCGGGGCCGTCGTCCTCGTGCTCGTGGGCGTCGCCGCCTGGGTGCTGATCGGCGCCGGCCGCCAGGCCGCCGACCTCGAGGCGCAGGCCGAGCAGGAGATCGACGGCGTCGAGGCGTTCGACGGCCTCACCTTCAACCACGTGACCACCTCCGTCGACTACCCGCAGAGCCCGCCCGCCGGCGGCGACCACAACGCCGCGTGGCTGAACTGCGGCGTCTACAGCGAGCCGGTGCCGGACGAGAACGCCGTGCACTCCCTCGAGCACGGCGCCGTGTGGATCACCTACGACCCCGAGCTCCCCGCGGACCAGGTCGCGACGCTCGAGGCCATGGCCGCGAACCAGTCGTACGTGCTGGTCTCGCCCTACGAGGGCCTCGACTCCGCCGTCGCGGTCAGCGCCTGGGGCTACCAGCTGAAGGTCGACTCCGCGGACGACGAGCGCCTGCCGGTGTTCGTGCAGAAGTACCTGCTCAACCCGGAGCTCGCCGAGGTCGGCGCCCCCTGCTCGAACGGCGTGGGCACCCCCGCGTGACCTCACCCGCCGCGCCGGACGCCCCGGAGGGCTCCGTCGACGCGGGCTTCGCCCGGGACATGCAGGCGCACCACGCGCAGGCCGTCGAGCTGGCCGTCCTGGTCCGGGACCGCAGCACCGACGAGGAGGTCCGCACCGTGGCCCTCGACATCCTGCTGACCCAGCAGAACCAGATCGGGCAGATGGCCGGCTGGCTGTCGACGTGGGGGCTGCCCGCCGCGGGGTCCGACGTCCCCATGGCGTGGATGGCCGGCGGCCACGCGCACGAGAGCGCCGCGGCGGACCCGGGCGCGACCGGGTACGCCGCGATGCCCGGCTGGGTGTCCCGGGAGGACCTGGCCCGGCTCACGGCAGCGAGCGGCACGGAGGCCGACCGGCTCTTCCTGCAGCTGATGCTCCCGCACCACGAGGGCGGCGTGCAGATGGCGCAGTACGCCGTCGAGCACGCCCGCCGGCCGCAGGTCGTCGCCCTGGCGCGCACGATCGTCACGTCCCAGGAGCGCGAGATCACCGCCCTGCAGGACATGCTCGCCGCCCGGGGCGGCCCGGTCGACGTCTCCTGACCCGCGTCAGGCGTCGTCGCGGGCCCGCAGCTCCAGGCTGATCTGGTCGGCGTCGAGCACCTTCAGGGCCTCCGTGAGAGCGCCGGAGCTCGCCGTCCCCAGGTCCCGCACCCGCAGCAGGGCGGTGCGCTGGGCGTCCAGCATGGCCATCCGCAGGTCCCGCAGCTGGGCCTCCACGGAGGTCCGGTCCCGGTCGGCGTCGTCGTCGCTCTCCACCTGCAGCTTCTGCCGGGCCGCGATGCGCCGGGCGCGGTCCAGCACCACGTCGTCGTAGGCGCTGCCGTCCGGCCGGCGCAGGTCCGGCCGCTCCAGCAGCTCGACGGCCGCGCGGGTCATCTCGCTGCCGAGCCGGTCGACGTCGGCCCGGTCGTCCGCACCGTCCCGGGACAGGCCCAGCACGCGGACCAGCCAGGCGAGCGTCCCGCCCTGGACCAGCAGCGTCCCGGCGGCGACGGTGAACGCGACCAGGACGAGCAGCGCGCGGTGCGGGGTGTCGTGCGGCAGCGACTGCGCCGCGGCCAGCGTGACCACGCCGCGCATCCCGGCCCACACCAGCACCGCGCCCTCGCGGGGGCCCAGCGGCTCGGCCTGCAGGTAGTCGATGTCCGCGATGCGCCGGGTGATGCGGGTGCGCAGGCGCACGCGGCGGTGCTCCGGTGAGTCGTCGCCCCTGGCACCCGGCGGCCGGCCGGGCAGGTGCAGCTGCGCGAGCTCCTCCCGGCCCAGGCCGTCCAGGGCGTCCGCCCGGTCGTTGATCGCCGACAGGTACCCGCGCACGGTGACGCCGCGGCGCGCGCGGCGGGACAGCGTGGTCAGCAGGAACGCGACGTAGCCGGTGCGGACCACCAGCACCACCGCGGCGGCGAGCACCCCGAGCCAGAACGCCCGCCACAGGCTGCCGTGCTCGTCCAGGACCTCCACGACCAGGCCGTACAGCTCCAGCCCCATGAGCAGGAACACCGCGCCCTCGAGCAGCAGCTCCAGCGTGCGCCAGTTCGCGGCCTCGGCGATCCGGTCCTGCGGCCGCAGCCGCACGCTCCCCGCCCCGGACACCAGCCCGGCGGCGACCGTGGCGACCAGCCCGGACGCGTCGAGGTGCTCGGCCGGGATGTAGGCCACGAACGGGACGATGAACGAGATGGCCGTCGTCAGGTGCGGGTCCGCGATCCTGGACCGGACCAGCAGGCTGACCTTCCCCACCACCGCACCGATCGCGACGGCCACCACGACGGCGAACGCGAAGTCCCCCGCCACCTCCCAGAGGGTCACGGAGGCGGCCGTCGCGGCGATCGCCGACCGCAGCAGCACGAGGGCGGACGCGTCGTTCAGCAGGCTCTCCCCCTCCAGCACCGTCACGACCCGCGGGCTGACGCCGGACCGGCGCACGATCGAGGTCGCCACCGCGTCCGTCGGGCTGATGACCGCGCCCAGCGCGATGCCCGTCGCCAGGGAGATGTCGGGGATCAGCCACGAGAACAGCACCCCGAGCGCGAGCGACGTGGCCACGACCAGCAGCACGGACAGCCCGCTGATCGCCGTGAGGTCGCGCCGGAAGTCCATCGTCGGCATCGAGACGGAGGTCGCGTACAGCAGGGGCGGCAGCACCACGCCGAGGATCCACTCCGGCTCGATCTCCACCGCCGGCACCGCGGGGACCAGGCTGATGAGGACGCCGAGCGCCACGAGCAGCAGGGGTGCGGCGACGCCCACGCGCGGGGCCAGCGCGGTGACGCCCACGACGGCGACGGCCGCGACCACCCCGATCATCAGCAGGTCCATGCGCGCCCCTCCGCCCGTCCGTGGCCCGTCCCGTACCGCTCGCACGGTCATCCGGCCGGGTCGAGGTTACGTCGACCGGCCGGACTGCGGCTTAATGAGACTGAGTATCAGTTGTGTTAGCGTCGGCACATGACCTTCACGACCCGCCCCCGACCGCGCCACGCCGCGGCCCTCGGCCTCGGCCTGTCCGTCACCCTCCTCGCCGCCTGCGCGCAGCCCGGTGCCACGCAGCCCGCGGCGACGCAGGAGCCCGCGACCGCCGCCCCTGCCGAGGCCGCGACCGTCACCCCGCGCCTCGTCCTCACCTACGACGGCGGCATCCAGGTGCTCGACGCGACCTCCCTCGAGGTCGTCGAGGACCTGCCGCTCGACGGCTTCAACCGCCTCAACCCCGCAGGCGACGGCCGGCACGTCCTCGTGTCCACCACCGGCGGTTTCCAGGTGCTCGACGCCGGCACCTGGACCGAGCCCCACGGCGACCACACGCACTCCTACACGAGCGACCCCGTGCTGACCGACGTCACGTGGCCCGCGGAGAAGCCCGGCCACGCCGTCCCGCACGAGGGCCGCACCGCCCTGTTCGACGACGGCACCGGCACGATCACCGTCGTGGCCTCGGGCGAGCTCGCCGACCCCGACGCCGAGGTCCGCGAGATCACGACGCCCTCCGCGCACCACGGCGTCGCGGTCGCACTCGCCGACGGCCGGCTGGTCGTCTCCGAGGGCACCGAGGACGCCCGCACCGGCATCCGCGTGCTCGACGCCGACGGCACCGAGATCGCCGCGTCCGACGCGTGCCCCGGCGTGCACGGCGAGGCCGTCGCCGCCGACGAGGCCGTGGTCATCGGCTGCGAGGACGGTGCCGTGGTCTACGCCGGCGGCACCATCACCAAGGTCGCGGCGCCCGACGCCTACGGCCGCATCGGCAACCAGGCCGGCACCGAGGCGTCCCCGATCGTGCTGGGCGACTACAAGTCCGACCCCGACGCCGAGCTCGAGCGCCCGACCCGCGTCTCGCTGATCGACACCCGCACCGCCGGCCTGCGCCTCGTGGACCTGCCCGCGTCGTACACGTTCCGGTCGCTGGGCCGCGGCGAGGACGGGGAGGCCCTGGTGCTCGGCACCGACGGCGCCCTGCACGTCATCGACCCCGAGGCGGGCACGCTCGTGCGGTCCATCCCGGTGATCGACGCCTGGGAGGAGCCCGACGAGTGGCAGTCCCCGCGGCCGACGCTCACCGTCCTGGACGGCTCCGCGTACGTGACGGACCCCGCCACGAGCTCGGTGCACGCGGTCGACATCGCCTCCGGCGAGGTGTGGCGCACCGCCACGCTCGACGTCACCCCGAACGAGCTCACGGGCGTCACGGGCGACGTCGACGAGCACGCCGGCCACGACGAGCACGACCACGCGGACGAGGACCACGGCACGGACGACTGACCCCCGCCACCCACCCGTCCCCCCACCCGTCTCTTATACAATCTCCGAGCCCACGAGACGCTACGCCATCTCGCATGCCGTCTTCTGCTTGAAAAAAAAAAAAAAAGAAATATAACTTGCTGCGCTTTCTGCCGCTCCTACGTACTTTGCACACTGCCTCGCACGCCGTCA
>NZ_CABEGA010000047.1 GCF_901521055.1 Cellulomonas hominis
CCAAGAAGAGGCCGGAAGCCGATTGCGCGTGCCGCCGCGGGGGCGGGGAGTTGTTTAAAAAACCCAGCCCCTCCCCGCCCCCCCCCCCCCCGGCCCGCCGCCGGGCCCCCCGCCCCCCCCGCCGCTGCCGCCGCCGCGACGGAGCCGCGCCACCCACCGCACCAGCGGCCCCGACCCGTCCGGCCGGACCGGCACGCCCCGCCTGCGCCCGGGACCCCGGCCGGCGCGCTCGACGCGGGTCCCCCGGGACGTGCGCGTCGCCCGTCCCTCCCGGCCCGCCCGGCCGATCCGGGCGCTGCCGGGCTCCCACGGCCCCGGCGCCTGCAGGCGGAACCGCAGCGCCAGCAACCGCGTGCCGAGCACCACCACGACGGCGAGCACCTCGGTCGGCACCGACAGGGCGCCCTGCTGCCAGAGCAGGGCCGTGAGCAGCGCCCCGAGCACGGACGGGATCGCGTAGAGCTGGCGGTGGTGCAGGACGACCGGCACCTCCCCGGTGAGCAGGTCCCGCAGCACGCCGCCCCCGACGCCGGTGATCACACCCGCGCACACCGCCGCGGTGACGCCGGTCCCGTACTCGAGGGCCTTCACGGTGCCGACGACGGTGAACAGCGCCAGCGCCCCGGCGTCGAGGACGAGCACGGAGCGGCGCAGCCGGCCGAGGCCGGGGTGCGCCGCCCAGGTGACCAGCCCGGCCGCGCAGGCCGTGACGACGAACTCCCAGTTCGCGATCCCGACGGGCGGCACGGCGCCGATCAGGACGTCGCGCAGGATGCCCCCGCCGAGCCCCGCGACCCAGGCCAGCACCACGATCCCGAAGATGTCGAAGCCCTTGCGGACGGCCGCGAGCCCGCCGGACAGCGCGCCGACGAAGACACCGAGCAGCTCGAGCACCGGCTGCAGCGGGAGGTCGACGGACACAGGGGAGATCATGGCAGCCGGGGCAGTTGCACGGCGCACCGCCCAGCCTCCACGGCATCCGGGGCGGGCGGTGGCAGTCTCGTCGCGGGATGATGGGAGACGTGATGGCTGAGCTGGAGCTGATCGGGCTGCACGAGGACGGGGAACACCTCGTGCTCGCGGCAGCCGACGGGCAGCGGTACCGGCTGCACATCGACGAGCCGCTCCGTGCCGCCGTGCGCCGGGACCGGCCGCAGCTCGAGCAGATCCGGGCCGAGCAGTCCGGTGTGCCGAGCCCGCGGGAGATCCAGGCGCGCGTGCGCGCCGGGCAGTCGGCGCAGCAGATCGCCGACGAGACCGGTGTGACCGTCGAGCACGTCCGGCGCTTCGAGGGACCGGTCCTGGCCGAGCGCGAATTCGTCGCCGAGCAGGCCCGCGGGACCCGGGTGGGCCGCGACGTCGGCGCCCCGGTGCTGGGCGAGCTGGTCGTGGACCGGCTCGCCGCCCGCGGCGTCGACACCGACGCCCTCGAGTGGGACGCGTACCGCGAGGCGGGCGGCGGCTGGACCGTGGTCGCGCGGTTCCCGGTCGAGGACGACGTCCGGGAGGCGCGCTGGACCTACGACGCGTCCGCCCGCGCGGTGCACGCCGAGGAGGACGAGGCGCGCTGGCTGTCCGAGACCGAGATCGCCGACGGCCCGGTCCCCCGCCGGCACCTGTCCGCGGTGCGGGACGTGGTCTTCGACGTGGACGCCGACGTACGTCCGGTGCTCGCGGCCGTCGACTCGCCGGGGAGCCACGGGGAGCACGCCGAGCCCGACGAGGACCCGGCCGACGAGCTGCGGGCGACCCACGAGCTGCTCGACGACCTGCGGGCCCGGCGCGGCGTGCGGCAGTCCCTCGACCTCGAGGACGACGCCGACGACGACGCGTTCCCCGGCTTCGGGCCGCAGCACGCCTTCGACTTCGGCCAGCTCGACGAGCCGTCGGCGCCCGGCGCCCACCCCGTGGACGCCGATGCCGCCGCCGAGGCGCGGATCTACCCGGCGCCGGTCCGCCCGGCGGCGGACGAGCCGGAGACGCCGGTCGCTCTCGAGCCGGGGCAGGAGCCGCCGGCCGCGGAGAACGACGAGCCGGCCGCCGCCGCACGCCCGGACGAGGCCGCGACCCGGTCCCGCGGCGGGCGCCGCAGCCGCCCGAAGGTGCCGAGCTGGGACGAGATCGTGTTCGGGGCGAAGCCGGAGTAGCCCGGACCCTCGGGCGGGCTCAGCCCTCGCCGAGCAGGTCGAGGTCCAGGGTCTGCGGCGAGATCGCCGCCGCGCCGGAGGTCCGGGCCGTCATCCGCAGCCGGTGGTGGCGGCGGCACAGCACCTCGTACCCCACGGAGTCGTCGTCGGCGTCGTCGTCCAGCACGTCGACGTCCCCGACGACGACCTGGGCGCCCTCCACCACCATGACCCCGTGCAGGGTCCGGGCGTTGTGGGTCGCGCGGGCGCCGCACCAGCACAGGGCCTGCACCTGCAGCGTCTCGACGCGGTCGGCCAGGGCCAGCAGGCGCGCGGAGCCGGCGAACAGCTGCGCGCGGAAGTCGGTGGTGATGCCGAACGCGAAGACGTCGACGTCGAGGTCGTCGGCCACGCGACCCAGCTGCTCGACCTGCTCCTCGGAGTAGAACTGGGCCTCGTCGCAGATGAGGAAGTCCACGGAGCGCCCGGCGCTGCGCCGCGCGACGACCTCCGCCCAGAAGTCGGTCGTGTCCGTGACCTCGTGGGCGGGCACGGACAGGCCGAGCCGGGAGGACAGCCGGTGCTCGCCGGCCCGGTCGTTGCGGGTGAACAGCACGCCCCCGCGCCCGCGGGCGCTGTGGTTGTGGTGCATCTGCAGCGCGAGCGTGGACTTGCCGCAGTCCATCGTGCCGCAGAAGAAGACCAGCTCAGCCACGCTCTCCTCGTTCCGTGTCGCGTCGTGCGTCGAAGGTGCCCGGTCCGCCGGGTGCGGTGCCCGCGGGGCTCAGGTGTGGACCGCGAGCAGCGGCACGCGCAGCTCCGCGGGGGTCAGCGAGCCGTGCACGCCCACCAGGGTCAGCGACGCCGGCGTCTGCGTCCGGGAGTCGACCACCGTCGCCCGCCCGGTCGTCGCCACGACCAGGTCGCCGATCAGCGGCCGCACGTGCGCCGCCACCGTGCCGAACAGCCCGGCCCCGACGGCCTCGTCCCCGGTCAGCACGACGGCCCCGTCGCCGAGGACGTCGGACCAGCGGGCCGCCGCCGCGTCGACGTCGGCGCCGGGCGTCAGGTGCACGTGCAGCGCGCGGGGCTCCCCCGCGACGAGCGCCACGTCCGCGGCCAGGGCCGGGGTCGTGCCGACGTCCCACCGCCGTGCGCGGTCCACGTCCACCATGCCGTGGTCGGCGGTCACGACCACCGACGCGCCGCGCGGGAGCGAGCGCACCAGCCGGCGCAGCTCGAAGTCCAGCGCGCTGAGCTGGTCGCCCCACTGCCAGGACCCGACGCCCTCGTGGTGCCCCGTCTTGTCGACGTCGCCCCAGTACAGGTAGACCAGGCCCGGTTCGCGGAGCAGCCGGAGCGCCGCGTCGACGCGGTCGGCCAGCGACTCCGCCGCCCGGTACCCGCCGCCCCGCAGCGCGGCCTCGGTGAGGCCCGAGCCCATGAACTTGGCCGGACCCACCGTCGTCACGGTGACGCCGTGCGCGTCGAGCTCCTCGAAGACGGTCCGCTCGCGCTGCCAGTCGCGCGCGGGCCCCAGACCGTCCCACGACACCATGTTGGCCAGCCGGCCGTCCCGGGGGTTGCGGACCGTGTAGCCGACCAGGCCCGTGCGGCCGGGGCTGGTGCCCGTGCCGAACGAGCCCATCGACGCGGCGGTCGTGGACGGGTACCCGGCCGACAGGGGCTCCGACCCGTCGAGCAGCGAGCGCAGGAACGGCGCGTGCCCCGCGCGCTCCGCGAGGTTCTCGTAGCCCAGGCCGTCGACGAGGACGACGCAGACGCGGTGCGTCGCGGGCAGGCCGAGGTCCGGGCGGGCGGCACCGTCCCCCACCGGCACGCCGAGCGCGTCGGCCACGGCCGGCAGCAGCCCGGACAGCGACCGGCCCTCGTAGTCGGGCAGCACGAGACCGGCGTCCGCCAGCCGGCCCGGCACGGTCGAGGACGGGGCGGTGGGCGCCATCGTCAGCGTGCGCTCGCGGCGGACAGCCGGCGAGCGAACGCCACGGCGTCCCGCACGGCGGTGGCGCCCTCGGCGACGGCGCTGACCCGCACGACGACGTCGTCGGGGGTGAGCGTGCCCGTCAGGCCGTGGTCGGCGTCGCAGCTCGGGTCGCCGCAGGTCGCCGGCTCCAGGTCGACGCGGGAGACGGCGCCCCAGCCGATCGCGAGGGTCAGCTCGGTGGCGGGCTCCCCCGCGCGGTGCTGCTCCGGGGACCCGATCACGTGCGTGAGGGCGACGGACCGCAGCTCCGAGAGCGGCACGGCCTCGGTGGTGGCCGCGGCGCTGGCGGACGGGTGCTCGCTGTCGGCCGGGTGGTCGTCGACGTGCGCGACGACCAGGCGGGTCGGCGTCAGGGCGAGCACGGTGACGTGGCGCCGGACCTCGGCCGCGTCGAACGTGGTCTCCGGGTGCACGAGGTGGGCCTCGACGGGCTCGTCCGCCAGGGCGACGTCGAGGACGTCGGCCACCAGGTCGGGGTAGTACCCGGCGCGGTGCAGGTCACGGAGCAGGTCGGTGGAGGGCGCAGGCACCCGGCCATCCTCCCACCGACCGGGCCGGGCCGTCACACCCGGGCGTCACCCGGGCAGCGCGCCGCGTCACCCGGGCAGTGCCCGGCGCGGCCCGTCCGCGCGCGAGGCCGTCCCGACGCGGGCGGTGGCCCCGAGCACGTAGGCCCCGTGCTCGGCGACGACGACGGGGTTGAGCTCAAGGGCCAGCATCTCGGGGAGCTGGTCGGCCAGCACGGACACCCGCGCCAGCACGTCCTCGAGCGCGGCGACGTCGAGCGGCGGCACCCCGCGGTACCCGAACAGCCGCGGGGACGACCGGGGTGCCCGCACGACGTCCGCCACGTCGACGTCCGTGAGCGGCGGGACCGCGTACGCCACGTCGCCCAGCAGGTCGGTCGTGTCGCCCCCCAGGCCGAAGCCGATGACCGGCCCGAACAGCGGGTCCTCCGAGGAGCGGATGAGGCACGCCACCCCGTGAGGGGCCATCGCCTGGACCTCCAGCGGCGCGCGGCCGGGGTCGGGGGTGTGGTCGGCCGCGAGCGCCAGCACCTGGGCGACGTCCGCGCGCAGCTCGGCCGCGTCGTGCACGTCCAGGCGGACGCCGCCGAGGTCGGAGCGGTGCCGCAGGGCGGGCACCGTGGACTTGAGCGCGACCGGCCAGCCCAGCTGCTCGGCGGCGGCGACGGCCTCGTCCGCGTCGTGCACGCCCACCGACGGGAACACCTCCACGCCCGCGAGCGCGAGCAGCTCGGCCACCCGCCCGGGGGTGAGGTCGAGGGCGTCGGGCCGCCCGGCCTCGTCCAGCCAGGACTCGATGAGCCGGCGGGCGGTGCGGGCGTGGATCCCGGGCGGGTGCACGAGCTCCCCGCGGTCGGCCGCGCGCCAGGCGGCGTACCGGACGGCCTGGCCGAGCGCGAGCACCGCGTCCTCCGGCGTCGTGTACGCCGGGATGGTCCGCAGCCGGCCCTCGTCGTCGGCCGCCGTGAGCTGGGGCGTGGCGCCGTGCAGGCCGAGCAGGACGGCCACCGACGTGCGGCCGGACCCGGCGGCGTGCCGGGCGAGGGCCTGGGCGACCCTCTCGTCGCGGGGCCCGACCGTCGGCACGTGCATGGTGACGACCACGTCCACGTCGGGGTCGGCGTACACGTCGGCGAAGGTCCGCTCGACGCGGGCGAGGTCGGCGTCCTCCGGGAGGATCGCCGGCGCCTTGGACACGGTGAGCCCCGCGGAGACGGCGGCCTCCGACACGAGCGCGGCCGCGGCGGACGAGGACGCCACGACGGCGGCGCGCCCGCCGGGGGGCAGCGGCTGGAGCGCGAAGAGCTGGGCGACCTCGAGCATCTGGTGCGTGTTGTCCACCAGGAGGACGCCGGAGCGCCGCATCACCTCCTCCAGCGTCCGCCGGGAGGTCTGGGTGGGCCGCACCGCGTGGCCGGGCGGCACGACGTGCCCGGAGCGTCCCGCCGTGACCACGACGACCGGCTTGGCCGTCGCGAGCCGCCGCGCGACGCGGGAGAACTTGCGGGGGTTGCCGATCGACTCCAGGTACAGGGCGACCACGTCCGTGGTGTCGTCGTCCTGCCAGAACTGCATGAGGTCGTTGCCGGACACGTCCGCGCGGTTGCCGGCCGAGACCAGGTGCGCGAGCCCGAGGTGCCGGCGGCGCACCGAGCCGAGGATCGACACCGCGGTGGACGCCGACTGGCAGAACAGCCCGATCCTGCCCGGCGGCGGCGGGTCCTCGGTGAGCGAGGCGTTCAGCAGGCCGCCGGCGGCGTGCGCGACCATCCCGTACGAGCGGGGCCCGACCACCCGCAGGCCCGCGGCGTGGGCGGAGCGCAGCAGCGCGCGCTGCAGGGCCAGCCCCGTCGGCCCCTGCTCGGCGAAGCCGCCGGAGAGCACCACCACGCCCCGCACGCCGATCCGCCCGAGGCCCCGCACCGCGAGCACGGCCTCCGCGGCGGGCAGCGCCAGCACCGCGAGGTCGACGGGTCCGGGGACCTCCTCCAGGCGGTCCCACACGTGCACGCGGCCCGCGGCGTCCTCCGGGACGTCCGCCGGGGCGACCCGGCCGACGACGTGCACCTCGACGGGACGCTCGTCGCCGCCCGCGGGGGTCACCGCGCCCGTGCGGTCCGCCGGGTCGTCGCCCCGGCCCCCGCCGGCGAGCAGGTCCGCGAGCACGCGCGCCGCCCGGCGGCCGTCGAGCGTCCCGGGATCGGCGGTCGCGGAGCTGAGCACGACCACGGACCGCGCGGTCAGCAGGCCCTGCACGCTGCGCGCCTCCGCCGAGTGCTCGCGCGCCATCTTCACCGCGAGCGACCGGTCGGTCGGGTGGATGTCGAAGCTCACCGAGACCACGCCGTCGTCGAGGTGCTGCTGCAGGGAGTAGCCGGCCTCGCGGAACACGGCGATCATCCGGCCGTTCTCCGGCAGGACCTCGGCGGTGAACCGCCGCACCCCGCGCTCGCGCGCCGCGGCCGCCAGGTGCTCCAGCAGCACCGAGCCCAGCCCCCGGCCGTGGTGGGCGTCCGCGATGTTGAACGCGACCTCCGCCTCGTCCGGGGCGATCTTGTCGTACCGGGCCACCCCGATGATCGCGTCGTCGCCCGTGACCGCCACCAGCGCCACCCGGTCCCGGTGGTCGACGGTCGTGAACCGCGCGAGGTCGCGGTCGGGCAGGCGCTCCAGCGGCGCGAAGAACCGCAGGTACGTGGAGGCCTCCGACTGCCCGACGTGGAACGCCTGCAGGGCGTCGGCGTCCTCGGGGCGGATCGGCCGGACGTGGGTGGTGCTGCCGTCGCGCAGGACGACGTCGGCCTCCCAGCTCGCCGGGTAGGCGCCGTCGTCGTCCGCCAGCGCCCGGTCGACCGCCGGTCCCGCGCTCGCGCCGGCGTCGAGCGCCCCGTCGACCGCCTGACGTGCGGCGTCGCGCGCTCCCCCGGTCACCTGGCCCATGTCCACGAGCCTAACGTCGCACCGGCCGCGCGTCGTGGTCGTCCACAGCCCCGCAGTGCGGGGACAATGGGCGCCGCCACACTCCGTCGATCCCGGGAGCACCGTCCGCATGGCGCGCCGCAGCAGCACCCCCGACGTCCCGCCCGAGGACGTCGTCGAGCGCATCGTCGACATCGACGTCGCGACGGAGATGGAGGGCTCGTTCCTCGAGTACGCCTACTCCGTCATCTACTCGCGCGCCCTCCCGGACGCCCGTGACGGCCTGAAGCCGGTGCAGCGCCGCATCCTGTTCCAGATGCACGACATGGGCCTGCGCCCGGACCGCGCGCACGTGAAGTCGGCGCGCGTGGTCGGCGAGGTGATGGGCAAGCTGCACCCGCACGGCGACACCGCGATCTACGACGCGATGGTCCGCATGGCGCAGCCGTTCTCGCTGCGGCTGCCGCTGGTCGACGGGCACGGGAACTTCGGCTCGCTCGACGACGGTCCCGCCGCGCCGCGGTACACCGAGGCCCGGATGGCGCCGTCCGCGCTCGCGATGACCGCCGGCCTGGACGAGGACGTCGTCGACTTCGTCCCGAACTACGACAACAAGCTGACGCAGCCGGGCGTGCTGCCCGCCGCGATCCCGAACCTGCTGGTCAACGGCGCGTCGGGCATCGCGGTCGGCATGGCCACGAACATGGCACCGCACAACCTGGTCGAGGTGATCGCGGCCGCCCGGCACCTGGTGCTGCACCCGCAGGCGACGCTGGACGAGCTCATGCGCTTCGTCCCCGGGCCGGACCTGCCGAGCGGCGGCAAGATCATCGGGCTCGAGGGCGTGCGGGACGCGTACCGCACCGGCCGCGGCGCCTTCAAGACCCGGGCGACCGCCCGCATCGAGAACGTCACGCCGCGCCGCAAGGGCATCGTCATCACCGAGCTGCCCTACACGGTCGGCCCGGAGAAGGTCATCGAGAAGATCAAGGAGGGCGTGCAGTCCAAGAAGCTCTCGGGCATCTCGGACGCTCTCGACCTCACGGACCGCACGCACGGTCTGCGCCTGGTCATCGAGGTCAAGACGGGCTTCAACCCCGACGCCGTCCTGGAGCAGCTGTACCGGTACACGCCGCTCGAGGACTCGTTCTCGATGAACAACGTCGCGCTGGTCGACGGCCAGCCGCGCACCCTGGGCCTGCGGGACCTCCTGCAGGTGTGGGTCGACCACCGCATCGACGTGGTGCGCCGCCGCACCCGGTTCCGCCTGGCCAAGCGGACCGAGCGCCTGCACCTGGTCGAGGGCCTGCTCATCGCGATCGTCGACATCGACGAGGTCATCCAGGTCATCCGGTCCTCGGACGACGCCGACACCGCCCGCACCCGCCTGCGCGACGTGTTCGACCTGTCCGAGCCGCAGGCCGAGTACATCCTCGAGCTGCGCCTGCGCCGCCTCACCCGGTTCTCCCGGATCGAGCTGGAGAAGGAGCGGGACGACCTGGCCGAGCAGATCGCCGCGCTTCAGGCGATCCTCGCGGACGAGGCGCTGCTGCGCTCGACCGTCAGCGACGAGATGGCCGAGGTCGCGGCGACGTACGGCACCCCGCGCCGCACGATCCTGCTGGAGTCGGCGGGCGGCACCGTGACCGCCGCCGAGGGCGCGCCCGCCCCGCGCTCCGGCCGGAACGCCGCCCCGGCGCTGTCCCTCGAGATCGAGGACTCCCCCTGCTACGCCCTGCTCTCGGCGACCGGGCTCGTCGCGCGCACCGGCAGCACCGACGTCCCGCTGCGCCCCTCCCCGGGCGCGCACCGGTCGCGGCACGACGTCCTGTCCGGCGCGGTGCCGACGAGCGTCCGGGGCGAGGTCGGCGTGCTGACGTCGGCCGGCGTCGTGCGGCGCGTGTCCGTGCTGGACCTGCCCGCGCTGCCGCCGACCGACGGCGCCCCGAACCTGTCCGGCGGCCTGCCGCTGTCCGAGCTGCTCGCGCTGGACAAGGGCGAGCGCGTCGTCGGGCTGGTGTCGGTGTCCGCGGACGCGCCCACGCTCGCGCTCGGGACCGCCCAGGGCGTGGTGAAGCGCGTGACGCCGGGCGAGGCGCCCGCCAACCGCGACGCGTGGGACGTCATGTCGCTCAAGCCCGGCGACGAGGTCGTCGGCTGCGCCGCCGTGGGCGAGGACGACGAGCTGGTGCTCATCTCCTCGGACGCGGCGCTGCTGCACTACCCGGCGTCGGCCGTGCGGCCGCAGGGGCGCCCCGCCGGCGGCATGGCCGGGATCAAGCTGGCGCCCGGGCAGCGGGTCGTGCACTTCGGTGCGCTGCCGCCGCAGGGCGAGGGGGACGGCGAGGGAACCGACGGCACCGACGGCCTCGTCGTGGTGACCGTCGCCGGCTCGTCGACCGCGCTGCCCGGCACCCAGAACGGGACTGCGAAGGTCACGCCCTTCTCCCGGTACCCGGGCAAGGGCCGCGCGACGGGCGGCGTCCGGGCGCACCGGTTCCTCAAGGGCGAGGACGCGCTGATCCTCGCCTGGGCCGGGCCGGCGCCCGCACGCGCCACCGGCTCGGCCGGCCAGCCGGTCGACCTGCCGGAGCTCGACGACCGGCGGGACGGCTCCGGCCAGCCGCTGTCCGCTCCGCCGCTCGCGATCGGCTGAGGCGCCGCCGGCCGGTCAGCGGCCGGTGCCCGCCTCGGCGATCCTCGCGCGCACCAGGGCGGAGATCTCCACCAGCGACCGCACCTGCGCCTCGTCCAACGGGGCCAGCAGCAGCTCGCGGACCAGCCGGCGGCGGGTGGCCTGCGCGGTCCGGGCGGCCTGCAGCCCCTCGTCGGTCAGCCCGACCACGGTGCCCCGGGCGTCCTGCCGGTCGCGGCTGCGCGTCACCAGGCCGCGCCGCTCCATGCGCCGCAGCTGGTGCGACACCCGGCTGTCCTGCCACTCGGCGGCGGCCGCCAGGTCCTTCGCGCGCAGCCCCGGGTGCCCGGCCGCGAGCAGCGGCTCCAGCAGCTCCAGGTCCGCGACGGACACGTCGGCCTCCGCGCCGAGCCCGCGCTCCAGGGCCGTGAACAGCTCCCGGGACAGGCCGAGGTACATGCGCCAGGTGGCGTCCTCGTCGACCGGCGCCGGTCGTTCGTCCAGAGCTGCCATGGGGCACAGCGTAGGGCCACGTCAGCGCGCGGATCGAGGGTTCTTCCTCAGAGCTCGACCGAGTACGTGATCGACCGGTGCGTGAGCTCGTAGCCGAGGCCCGCGTACAGCCCGTGGGCGCCGGACGGGTTGTCCGTGTCGACGTCCAGCTCGGCGTACTCGACGCCCGCGTCCCGGAACGAGCGCATCGCCGCGACCAGCAGCGCGACCGACAGGCCCCGCCCGCGCCACCCCCGGCGCACGCCGAGGAACTCCGTGAAGCCCGACGAGTACCCGACGACCGGCCAGTCCTGCTCGTACCGGCTGGAGATCGTGTACCCCGCGACCTCACCCGTCGCCTCGTCGACCGCGACGTGGCTCCACTCCGGCACGAACGCGGCGCGCCCGTGCTGCCAGGCCTCCGGCGTGCGGGGCTCGCTGCCCCAGTGGTCCGCGAACGTCTCGTTGTGCGCGACCCGCACCGGCTCGTCGAGCGCCTCCGACCACGGGACGATCCGCACGCCCTCGGCCTCGCGCGTCTGCGGCAGGGGCACGGACAGGTCGCGGCGCATGTACGCCCAGTACCGGATCGGCCGGAACCCGGCGGTCTCGTACAGGGCACGGGCGTCGGCCCGGTGCTCCTCGAGGTGCGTGGCGATGCGGCCGGGCAGGTCCCGCCCGGACGCCGCGAGCTTCTGCCGGCCCCGCGCGGTCCCCCACGCCACCAGCGCCCGGCCGATCCCGCGCCCCCGGTGGCCGGGGTGCACGCCGCCCGCCAGGTACGCCCGGACCCGGCTCACGTCGCCCGGCGGCTGCTCGACCGTCATCCACGCCCGCGGCACGCCCTCTGCGTCGAGACCCACCCGCGTGTCGGCCGGCAGGTCCTTCCAGGAGCCCTCCAGCCACTCGCCGACCTCGGCCACGCCGGTGCGCGACGGCTCGGCGTCCGCGGCCTCGACCTCGGTGACGAGCGCGGCCAGCCCCGGGACGTCGTCGCGGGTGAGCGGTCGCCAGGTCAGACCGGTCGCCGCCGGGTCCGGCTCGGGCAGCACGTCCGGCGCCGCCGCCCGCTCCGCGATGGGGCCGGGCGGGGCCTCCGGGGGTGCGTCGGCGTCGGGCAGCTCGGTCGCGAGGGTCTCGCTCTTCTCGTGCACCCCTCCACGGTGCCGCACCCCGTCCCGGGTGTCGCGCCGGGGAGCGGCCGCCCGCCGACGGCGGCGGCGCCGCTCAGACCTCGATCGACGTCATCAGCGACCCGTGCGTCACCTCGTACCCCAGCGCGGCGTACAGGCCGTGGGCGCCCGACGGGTTCTCCGTGTCGACGCCCAGCTCCGCGAACTGCATGCCGTCCGCGCGGTACGAGCGCATCGTGGCCGCGAGCAGCGCCACCGCCACACCTCGCCCGCGCCACGCCCGCCGCACCCCGAGGAGCTCGGTGTAGCCGGACCGGTAGCCCGCGACCTCCCAGTCCTGCTCGAAACGGCCGGACAGGGCGTACCCCGCGACCTCACCCGTGGCCTCGTCGACCGCCACGTGGCTCCACGTCGGCGCGAACATCGACCGGCCGACCTGCCACGCCTCCGGGGTGCGCGGCTCGCTGCCCCAGTGGTCGGCGAACGCCTCGTTGTGGGCCAGCCGCACGGCGTCGTCCAGGTCCGCGGACCACGGCACCACCCGCACGCCGGCGGGCTGCCGCTCCTCGGGCAGCGGGACGGACAGGTCGCGCCGCATCTCCGTGTAGTACCGGATCGGGGCGTAGCCCGCGGCCGCGTACAGCTCGACCGCCGCGCGGTGGTCCTGCTCGAGGTAGGCGGCGATCCGGCCCGGCACGTCCTTGCCGGACGCGGCGAGCCTCTGCCGGGCGCGCGCGGTCTGCCAGTCGACGAGCGCCCGCCCGATCCCCCGGCCCCGCCACTGCGGGTCCACGCCGCCGTTGACGTGGGCGCGCACGGTGCGGACGTCCCCGGGCGGGGCGTCGACCACCGCCCACGCGCGCGGCACCCCGTCGGCGTCGAACCCGACCCGGGAGTCCGCGGGCAGGTCCTTCCACGCGCCGTCGAACCACTCGTCCACCTCGGGCTCGCTGGTGCGGAACGGGGTGGCGTCGACCACCTCGACGCGCGCGACGAGCGCCGCGAGGGCCGGGACGTCCGACCGCTCGGCGGCCCGCCAGGTGAGCCCCGTCGCGGGGCCCGGCTCGGGCAGGTGGGCGGGGGCTGCGGCGCGCTCGGCGATCGGCACGAGGGTCTGCTCAGTCACGCGCCCCACGGTGCCCGACCGGTGCCGCGGTTGTCACGCGAAAACCCGCCGGCAGCCCGTTCCGTCCCGTCGCGGCCCGTCCCGGACGGCGGGTCAGGCGTCGATCTGCGAGGCGTCCAGGGTGGAGGCGTTGTCGACGATGAAGTCCTTGCGCGGCGCCACGTCCGAGCCCATCAGCAGCTCGAACGTCTCCTCCGCGCGCCGGACGAGCGCGTCGGCGCTCTCCGCCGCCGGCAGTGTCACCCGGCGCAGGGTGCGGTGCCGCGGGTCCATCGTCGTCTCCGACAGCTGGTCCGCGTCCATCTCGCCGAGGCCCTTGTAGCGCTGGATGTCCTCCTTGTAGCGCTTGCCGGCCTTGTCCAGCTTCTTCAGCGTCGCGGCGAGCTCGGCCTCCGAGTACGTGTACACGTACTCGTTCTTCCGGCTCCCCGCGCCGATGACCTCGATGCGGTGCAGCGGCGGCACCGCGGCGAACACCCGGCCGGCCTCGACCAGCGGGCGCATGTACCGGAAGAACAGGGTGAGCAGCAGCGTCCGGATGTGCGCGCCGTCGACGTCGGCGTCGGTCATCAGGACGACCTTGCCGTACCGGGCGGCGTCGAGGTCGAACGTCCGGCCGGAGCCGGCACCGATGACCTGGATGATCGCCGCGCACTCCGCGTTGCGGAGCATGTCGGAGATCGAGGCCTTCTGGACGTTGAGGATCTTGCCGCGGATCGGCAGCAGCGCCTGGAAGTCCGAGGACCGCGCGAGCTTCGCGGTGCCCAGCGCGCTGTCGCCCTCGACGATGAACAGCTCGCTGCGGCTGACGTCGTCGCTGCGGCAGTCGGCGAGCTTCGCGGGCAGCGACGAGGTCTCCAGCGCGCTCTTGCGGCGCGAGATCTCCTTCTGCTTGCGCGCCGACACGCGGGCGCGCATCTCCCCCACGACCTTGTCGAGCAGCGCGGCGGAGTGCGCCTTGTGCTCCCGCTTGGTGGACCCGAAGATCGCCGCCAGCTCGGTGTCCACGACCTTCGCGACGATGCCGCGCACCGGCGCGGTGCCCAGCACCTCCTTGGTCTGGCCCTCGAACTGCGGCTCCGCCAGGCGCACCGTCACCACGGCGGTGAGGCCCGCGAGCACGTCGTCCTTCTCGATCCGGTCCCCGCCGTCCTTCGCGGAGATCTTCAGCCGGCGGGCGTTCGCCTCGACCTGCTTGCGCAGCGTGCGCAGCAGCGCCGTCTCGAACCCCGCGAGGTGGGAGCCGCCCTTCGGCGTCGCGATGATGTTGACGAAGGTGCGGACCTCGGTCTCGTAGCCGGTGCCCCAGCGGAGCGCCACGTCGACCTCGCAGTCGCGCTGCACCTCCTGCGGGGACATGTGCCCGCGCGCGTCGAGCACCGGGACCGTCTCGGAGAACGACCCCGAGCCCGTCAGGTGCCAGGTGTCCGTCACCGGGGCGTCGGGGGCCAGGAAGTCCGCGAAGTCGACCGTCCCGCCGTCGTGGCGGAACACCTCCTCGTGCGGGCCGTCCGCGCCCGGGGTCCCCGCCAGGCCGCGCTCGTCGCGCACCGTGATGGTCAGGCCCGGCACCAGGAAGCTGGTCTGCCGGGCGCGCGTCACGAGCTCGTCGTAGGAGAAGACCGCGGTCGACGGGAAGATGTTCCGGTCCGCCCAGTACCGGATGCGGGTGCCCGTGCGCCCCTTGGCGACCTTGCCGACGACGTCCAGCCGCGACTCCGCGACGAACGGCTCGAACGGCGAGTCCGGCCCGCGGCCCGCGCTGTCGTCGAACACCCCGGGCTCGCCGCGGTGGAACGTCATCCGGTGCGTCTTGCCGCCGCGGTCCACCTCGACGTCCAGCCGCGAGGACAGGGCGTTCACGACCGACGCGCCCACGCCGTGCAGGCCACCGGACGCGCCGTACGAGCCGCCGCCGAACTTGCCGCCCGCGTGCAGCTTGGTCAGCACGACCTCGACGCCCGTCAGCCCCGTCTTCGGCTCGACGTCCACCGGGATGCCGCGGCCGGTGTCGCGGACCTCCACCGAGGAGTCGGCGTGCAGGACGATGTCGATCCGCTCGCCGTGCCCCGCCAGCGCCTCGTCGACGGAGTTGTCGATGATCTCCCAGAGGCAGTGCATGAGGCCCCGGGAGTCGGTGGAGCCGATGTACATGCCCGGGCGCTTGCGGACGGCCTCCAGCCCCTCGAGGACGGAGAGGTGGCGGGCGGTGTAGCTGGACTCGGCGGATGCGGTCGACACGAAGCCCGAGGGTAGTCGCTCCCGCCGACAGACCCGCGGCACCATGCCGCACGCCGCGACGACGACCCCGCGCCCCCGGGACCGTGTGCGCAGCGTGTTGCCGCGGTGTGACGCGCGGGTGACTTCTGCTTCGCGCTGAGCGAACCACCCGCCCCCGACGGGAAGGATCCGCGCAGAAGATGGTTGTATGACAACGTGACCGAGACGATCGAGACCACGAACCCGCTGACCGCAGCCGACCGCTGCGACCGCTGCGGCGCTCAGGCCTACGTCCGCGTGCAGCTGCCCGTGGGCGAGCTCCTGTTCTGCGCGCACCACGCGCGCGAGCACGCGCCGAAGTACTCGCAGCTTGCCACGCACGTGCAGGACGAGACGGACAAGCTCCTCGCCGAGCACGGCGCCGGGGCGACCGCCGCTCGCTGAGAGCTGCGCAGGGGCAGCGCGCCGGGACCGCGTGACGCTGCCGCAGGACATCGGGACGGGCCCGTCCGGCTGAGGCCGGGCGGGCCCGTTCGCGTACCCGGACCCGGGCAGCGCGCCCCCGGACCCGCTGTCCCCCTGACGTGCCGCCGCCTGATGCGCGAAGGCCCGCCTCCTCTGTGCGAGGGGGCGGGCCTTCGTGCGTGCGGGTGCTGCGGCTGTCAGTCGAGGTAGTCGCGCAGGACCTGCGAGCGGCTCGGGTGCCGGAGCTTCGACATGGTCTTCGACTCGATCTGCCGGATGCGCTCACGCGTCACCCCGTAGACCTTGCCGATCTCGTCGAGCGTCTTCGGCTGGCCGTCGGTGAGACCGAACCGCATGGACACCACGCCGGCCTCGCGCTCGGACAGGGTGTCGAGCACCTGGTGCAGCTGCTCCTGCAGCAGCGTGAAGCTGACGGCGTCCGCGGGGACGACGGCCTCGGAGTCCTCGATGAGGTCACCGAACTCGCTGTCGCCGTCCTCGCCGAGCGGGGTGTGCAGCGAGATGGGCTCGCGACCGTACTTCTGGACCTCGACGACCTTCTCGGGGGTCATGTCGAGCTCCTTGGCGAGCTCCTCCGGCGTGGGCTCCCGGCCGAGGTCCTGCAGCATCTGCCGCTGGACGCGGGCGAGCTTGTTGATGACCTCGACCATGTGCACCGGGATGCGGATGGTGCGGGCCTGGTCCGCCATGGCGCGGGTGATGGCCTGCCGGATCCACCAGGTGGCGTAGGTCGAGAACTTGTAGCCCTTGGTGTAGTCGAACTTCTCGACCGCACGGATCAGACCGAGGTTGCCCTCCTGGATGAGGTCCAGGAACAGCATGCCGCGCCCGGTGTACCGCTTGGCCAGCGAGACGACCAGACGGAGGTTGGCCTCGAGCAGGTGGTTCTTCGCCCGGCGGCCGTCCTGCGCGATCCACTGGAGCTCACGGCGGGCCTTGGGCTCCAGGTCGTCGCCGATCGCGGCGAGGCGCTCCTCGGCGAAGAGGCCGGCCTCGATCCGCTTGGCGAGCTCGACCTCCTGCTCGGCGTTCAGCAGCGCGACCTTGCCGATCTGCTTCAGGTAGTCCTTGACCGGGTCGGCCGTGGCACCGGCGGTGACGACCTGCTGCGCCGGCGCGTCGTCCTCGTCACGGTCGGACACGACGAAGCCGGTGTCCTCGGTCTCCTCCTCCGCCTTCGCGGCAGGGGCGGCGGCGACGGCGGCAGGCGTGCCCTCGGACTCGGTGTCCTCGGTGGCGTCCTCGACGACCTCGTCGACGACCTCGAGCTCGGCGACGTCGATCTCGACGTCCTCGATCTCGACCTCGTCGTCACCGGTCTCGGCGTCACCCGTGGCCTTGGTGGCCTTGACGGGCTTGGCGGCGGTCGCCTTGCCGGCGGCCGCCTTCTTCGTGGCGGGCTTGGCGGCCGCGGCACGGGTGGTCTTCTTGGCGGCGGGCTTGGCGGCGACCTCGTCGCCGTCCTCGGCGCCGACGACGGCCTTGGCGGACGGACGCGCCTTCGCGGTGGTCGCGGCGGCGACGCGGCGGGGCGCCGCGGTCGGCTCCGACACGGTGATGCCGGCGTTGGCCAGACCGCGCACGACGGCCTTCAGCCGCTTGGCGTCCTCCACCTGGGCGGCCTCGCACGCGGAGCGCAGGGCCGCGGCGTCGACGCTCCCGATGGTGCGCCCGACGCGGACGAGGTCCTGCAGGGCAGGGTGCTCGAACTCACGCGGAAGGGTGGGGGTGGAACTTTGGGGCGTCACGAATGACCTTTCGGCAGCAAGGGACCCGGTTCGGCGCATCGGGTACCTCGATATTGTACCGGCCGCGCCCCCGGCGGGGCGTCCGAGCAGGACGGCGAGGCCCTGGAGATGACAGCCGGCGAACCTGTCAGATCTGCTCAACGCGCGAACGGGCCCTCGGATTCCCACGGATGTCACCCGGGCGTGTCCCGCGCCCCCTGGTGCTGCCCGTCCGGACGCGCCCTCAGCTCGGGTCGGGCTTGACCGCCAGCACGGGGCACGGGGAGTCGAGCAGGATGCGCTGGGCGTTGGCGCCGAGGATCAGCTTGCCGACCGGGCTGCGGCGGCGCAGGCCGATGACGATCAGCGTGGCGCCGGCCTCCTCGGCAGTGCCGATGAGGTCCTCGGCGACGTCGCGGCCGCCCGCGATGACCCGCACGTCGTGCGGCACGCCGCGCGACTCCAGGGAGGTGCGCACCTCGTCGAGGGCGCTCGCCAGCTCGGCCTTCTGCTCCTCGGTCTCGTCGCCGCGCTCGCTCACGACCACGACCAGCGGCTCCGACCGGCGGACGGCCTCACCCGTCGCGGCGGTCAGGGCGGCACGCCCCTCGACGGTCGCCAGGTACCCGACCACGATGCTCATGAAGTGCTCCTCGCGAGTGCTCTGCGTCCGCAGCCCGGCACCGGGGCGCCCTTGCGCGGGTGCGGCCGTGGACCGTGCTGGAGACGGTACCGGAACGTCTCCGTGCGCACGACCGCCCCCGACGCGCTCAGCAGCGACGACGCATCCACCCGGGCGGCAGGCCCGCCCCGAGGGCCCGGTCGAGCACCTCGGCGAGCCGGTGACCCGGGTCGTGGCTCAGGGCGCGCTCGACCAGGACGGACGCGCGCACCCCGTCGCCCTCCCACCAGGCGAGCAGCGCCAGCAGCGTCAGCGCCGGCGCCTGCCGCTCGCTGCGCCCGTGCGCCACGACCCGCTCCAGCAGGGCCTGCGCCGCCTCGGCGACGTCCTGGTCGGGCTCCCGCGCGCACGCCGGCTCCACCAGCACGTCGAGCGCCGCCCGCACGGCGTCCGACACGGCCCGCGCGCCGACCGTCGGCGTCCGGGGGCCGCCGTCCGCCGCGGCCCTGGCGCAGCGCTCGCCGTCGGGGCCGGCGGGGTCGCCGGGGCTGCGGGGGCGGCCGGCGGCCCAGCCGGCCTCCGCGTCCGGACCCGCGAGCGCGTCGTCGCCGGCCTCCTCGAGCGGGGAGCCCGGCACCTCCGCCTCGTCCGGATACCCGTCGTCCCCGGCCGGGTCCCCGTCCCACGCCCCGCGGCGTCCGGCGATGCCGTCGTCCGCGTACCGGACGAGCGCGTCGGGCACGTCGGTCCCCGGCTGCACGAGCGTGAGCACCACCGCGTCGCGGACCGCCGGGTCGTCCAGCGCCGCCTCGATCCGCCCGAGGGCCGCGGCGGCCACCGCGCCGACGTCCGCGCCGACGTCCGGGCCGACGTCCGTGGTGGCCGGGTCGCCCTCGGACCGCCTGTCCTGGACGGCGGCGAGCGCGGCCCGCCACGTGCCGAGCGACCGCTGACGCCACGCCAGGACGTCCACGGGCCGGGTGCTGCGCAGCAGCAGGTCCGTCCAGCGGGACCGCGCGGCAGACGCGGAGCGCCTCGGCCCCGCCGCCGCCGGAGCGATCGCGCCGACGTCGTCCCGCGAGGGCAGCACCGGGTCCCGTCGGCCCACGAGCCGGCCCACGAGGTGCCCGGCGAGCTCCCCGGCAGCCAGGTCCTCCAGCGGCCGGCCGCCGGGCGGGCAGCAGCCGCGGTCCCGGCAGTCGAGGCCGAGGTAGTGCCCCTGCGTGACCAGCCACACGGCGACATCACCCACCCGTGCGCAGGCGGCCCGGGTGACCTGGGCGGCCCGGACCGCCCTGGCCGTGCCGTCGCAGCGCATCCCGCGCCCGGGCTCGCGCGGGTCTCCCGCGTCGTCGTAGACCACCACCACGACCTCGGTCGCGCCGTCCGAGGCGAGGTGCCCCGCCACGCCGGCCGCGATCCCGGCACCCGCGGGGCACAGCAGGTCCGCCACGTCGACGCGCGCGACGAGGCCGACCTCGCGCCGGGGGCCGCGCAGGCTCACCGCCACCACCGAGTCCCGCGGCTCGAAGCCGAGCTGGTACGGGACGAGGCCCAGCAGCTCGCGGGTGTGGTCGAGCCGGAGCGCACGGCGCGTGGCGGGGGGGCGCGGGTGGTGGGCGTGGTCGGGGGTGTCGTCGGCGGTGCGGTCGGGGGTCAGGTCCGTCGTGGTCATGGCCCCACCTCATCGTGTCCCTGACCTGCGGGAGAGCACGCCGGCCGCCCGCTGGGGACGACGCGCGCCCCGGAGCGCTGTGGAGGACTCGGTGACCGCGCGGGGAGCGCCGCTAGGGTGAGGCGCGTGCCCGCCCGTCCCGTCACCGTCGCGCTGCTCCTGACGACGGCGCTCGCCACGGCACTGACCGTGGCGGGCTGCACGGAGGACTCCCCGGGCACCGCCGACCCGGCGCCGACCGCCTCAGCGTCGGCCGTGCCGGGCGTCACGCCGTCGGCCACCGAGACGCTGCTGCCGAGCCCCACCGCGACCGGCTCGGCCGTGGGCGGGCTCGCCCCCGGGTTCCCCGCGGACCTCGTCGCGCCGCCCGAGGGCAGCGAGATCCTCGTGTCCAGCGCGGAGCCGGACCGGGCCACCGGGCTGACGACGATCAGCCTGAACCTGCGCAGCCCCCTCGCGACGGCCGACCTGCTCGGGCCGCTCAGGGACCAGCTGGTCGCCGCGGGGTTCGTCGAGACGGTCGTGGACCCGGGCACCTCCGGGCTGGCGGCGACCTCCACGTTCGTCCGTGGCGACGGCGGGCAGGAGCTGCTGACGCTCGGGGTGCTCGACCGGGACGGCGTGCGGACGCTGACGCTGGGCGGGACCGTCCGGCTGTGAGGCCCTAGGCTCGCGGCGTGAGCCCCGCCACCGCACTCGTCGACGCCGAGGACCTCCGCAGCCGGGTCGACGCCCTGCTCACGCAGCACGTCGAGGAGCTGCTGCCCGAGCTGGTCGCCGCGGGTGCGGGAGCGGCCCCCCTCGCCGAGGCGCTCGGGCTGATGCTCGAGGGCGGCAAGCGCCTCCGGGCGGCGTTCTGCTACTGGTCGTGGCGTGCGCACGGCGGGGACCCCGCGTCCCCGGACGCGGACGCCGTGCTGCGGGTGGGAGCAGCGCTCGAGCTGTTCCAGGCCGCGGCGCTGTTCCACGACGACGTCATGGACGACTCGGACACGCGGCGCGGGCGCCCGGCCGCGCACCGGCGCTTCGCCGGCCTGCACGCCGAGCAGGGCTGGTCGGGCGATCCGGGCCGCTACGGCGAGTCGGCGGCGATCCTGCTCGGCGACCTCGCCCTGGTGGCGAGCGAGCGCGAGTTCGTCCGCGCGGTCGCCGGCTCCCCCGCGGACCTGCGGGTGCGGGCCCACGCGGTGTTCCACCGGATGCGGACCGAGGTCACCGTCGGCCAGTACCTCGACCTCCTGGCGCAGGTGCTGCCGTGGGGCGAGGACCCGGTCGCGGACGAGGCGCGCGCCCGCGAGGTCATCGTCGCGAAGTCCGCGCGCTACAGCGTGGAGCACCCGATGCTGCTCGGCGCGGTGCTGGCCGGGGCCGACGACGCCGCGCTGTCGGCCGTGACGGGTTACGGGCTGCCGCTGGGCGAGGCCTTCCAGCTGCGCGACGACCTGCTCGGCGTGTTCGGCGACCCGGCGACCACCGGGAAGCCGGCCGGGGACGACCTGCGCGAGGGCAAGCGCACCGTGCTGGTGGCGCGGGCCATGGGGCACGCGCTGGCGACGGCCGACGCCGGGCTGGCGGACGCGCTGCGCGCGGGTCTCGGCGACCGCGGCCTGGACGACGCCGCCTGCGCGGCGCTCGCCGGCCGCATCGAGGCCAGCGGCGCCGTCGCCGACGTCGAGGCGCTGATCACCGAGCTCGGCGACCGGGCGTTCGGCGCACTGGCCGCCGCCCCGCTCGCCGAGGACGGCCGGGCGATGCTGGTGCGGCTCGGGCACGCGGCCGTCGACCGGCGCGCCTGAGGCCCCGCGCGGGCGACGTCAGAGCTGCGCCTGCGCCCGGCGCCGCACCTCCGTCTTGTGGCCGGAGCGCAACGCGTCGACCGGCCGGCCGGGCAGGGACTCGTCCTCGGTGAAGAGCCAGGCGATCGCCTCGGCGTCGGAGAAGCCGGCGTCCCCGAGGACGCTCACGGTGCCCTGGAGCCACGCCATCACGGCGGCGCGCGGCGCGGCGGCGTCCTCGTCGTGCGGGTCCGCCGGCGGGTTGGTGGCGTCGACCGGGACCAGGAACGCGGCCGGGATGCTCAGCACGGGCGGGTCGCCGCGGCGGATGCCGATCAGGCGGCGCTCCTTGAGCAGGCGGCGGACCTTGCCGGCGTCGACGCCGAGCTCCTCGGCCACGTCGGGCACGGTGAGCCAGGAGTCGACCAGGTCATCGGGGTGGGGCTGCGCAGTCACCCGGCCAGCGTACTGACCGCCCGGCCGCAGCACGCCACCGGGCCCGCGTTCCCCCGGGCGGACGAGCCCGCTGGGCCGCAGGTGTGAGCACGGGCCTGCATCACCGCTGGTGAACCGGACATATCACCCGCCCCGCTTCCCAGGGCTCCGCGGGTGGTCTACCGTCGCTCTCGTCACACCAGTCACATCAGCCACACAGGCACCGCACGTCACTGCACCACGTCGTCTCAGCACAGGGGTCCTCACCATGACGCAGCCCGCCCTCGCCCTCACGGACCAGGCCGACCGCAGCCGCGGGGACGGCGCGACCCCTCGCACCGGCGCACGCCGTGGTCGCCGGCTCGCCACGGGGACCGGCGCGATCGCCATCGCCGCGGTCGCCGTCACGGCCTCGGGCGGCGCCGCCCACGCGGACGACCAGTACACGGTGCGCAGCGGGGACACGGTCAGCCACATCGCCGCGCGCTACGGCACGACGGTCACCGCGGTGCGCAGCGCCAACGGCCTGGGCACCAGCGCGTTCATCCGCGAGGGCCAGCGGCTGACCATCCCCACCGCCGCGGCCCCGGCCACGGCCGCCCCCGCGGCGCCGAGCGCAGCCGGCGGCACCCACACGGTCGCCTCGGGCGAGACCGTGTCGGCCATCGCGAAGCGGTACGGCACGACCGTCGCGGCGATCAGCGCCGCCAACGGCCTCGACTCCCGCGCCTTCATCCGCGTCGGCCAGACGCTCACGGTGCCCGGCGGGTCCGGCGCGGCCGCGGCGGCCCCGGCCTCAGCTCCCGCGGTGACCGGCGGCACCCACACCGTCGCGTCCGGCGAGACCGTCTCGGCCATCGCGAAGCGCTACGGCACCACCGTCTCCGCCGTCGTCGCCTCGAACGGCCTGGACTCCCGCGCGTTCATCCGCGTCGGCCAGACGCTCACCGTGCCCGGGGCCTCCGGCGCCGCCGCACCCGCACCGGCCGCCGCCGCCACGACCGGAGGCACGCACACCGTCGCCTCGGGCGAGACGGTCTCCGCGATCGCGTCGCGCTACGGCACGACGGTCTCGGCGGTCGTGGCCGCCAACGGCCTGGACTCCCGCGCGTTCATCCGCGTGGGTCAGCGGCTCACCGTCCCGGGCGCCCCGGCGGCCGCCGCGGCTGCTCCGGCCTCCTCGGGCGGGACCGCGCTGGTCGGCAACACGTTCCTCGGGCGCACCTACGCGCCGAGCGTGGTGGCGTCGGCCAACGCCAACAAGGCGAGCCTGCTCGCCATGGGCGTGCCGTCCCGCGCCCAGATGCAGGCGAAGGTCGCCGCGACCGCGCGCTCGATGGGGGTCGACCCCGCGCTCGCCCAGGCGATCGCGTTCCAGGAGTCCGGGTTCAACCACACCGCGGTCTCCCCCGCCAACGCGATCGGGACGATGCAGGTCATCCCGAGCTCCGGCGAGTGGGCCTCGCAGCTCGTGGGCCGCCAGCTGAACCTGATCGACCCGGACGACAACGTCGTGGCGGGCGTGGCGATCCTGCGCCAGCTCGTGCGCACGTCCCCGGACCTCTCCACGGCGATCGCCAGCTACTACCAGGGCTCGTCCTCGGTGAAGCGGAACGGCATGTTCAGCGACACCCGCCGCTACGTGGCGAACGTCCAGACCCACATGACGCGCTACTGAGCCGCGGCCTGCCGGGTCTGGCCGGACCGCGCCCGTAGACTTCGGCCCGTGGGAGCAACCGTCACCGATCCGCTCGTCGGCCAGCTGGTCGACGGGCGCTACGAGGTCGTGTCGCGCATCGCGCGCGGCGGCATGGCGACCGTGTACCTGGCGGTGGACCGGCGGCTCGACCGGGACGTCGCTCTCAAGGTCATGCACCCGCACCTCGCGGAGGGCGGCGCTGGAGCGGACTTCGTCGCCCGGTTCCGGCGCGAGGCCCGCGCCGCTGCGCGGCTCACCCACCCCGGACTCGTCGGCGTGTACGACCAGGGCCTGGACGGCGACACCTCCTACCTGACCATGGAGTACGTCGACGGCGTGAACCTGCGCCGCCACCTCGCCGAGCGCGGGTCCCTGACCGTCGGCGAGGCGCTCGACGTCGGCGAGCACGTCCTCGACGCCCTGGCCGCGGCGCACCGCGCCGGCCTGGTGCACCGCGACGTCAAGCCCGAGAACGTGCTCATGGCGACCGACGGCCGGATCAAGGTCGCCGACTTCGGTCTCGCCCGCGCCGTCACCGAGGTCACGTCCACCACGACCGGCACCGTCTTCGGCACCGTCGCGTACCTCGCCCCCGAGCTCGTCGTCCGCGGCGCCAGCGACGCCCGCACCGACGTGTACGCCGCGGGCGTCCTGCTCTACGAGATGCTCACGGGCGCGCAGCCCTTCACCGGCGAGACGCCCATCCAGATTGCGTTCCAGCACGTCAACTCCGACGTGCCGCCGCCCTCGGACACGGCGTCCTGGTTGCCGGTCGAGGTCGACGAGCTCGTCGGCGCCCTGGCCGCGCGCGAGCCCGACGACCGGCCCGCCGACGCGTCCGCGGCCCTGGCCCTGCTCCGGCGGACCCGCGCCGCCCTGGACCCGGCGACCCTCGACCGCCGCGTCGACGTGCCGCCGGCCGTCACGCTGCCGCAGGCGACCGACGCGGACGACGCCACCCCCGGCGCGTCGGCCGGCGGGGCCGCCACGCGGGTCGACGGCTCCCCGGTGGACGACGCCGGCGACGAGATCCCGGCCGGCGCGACTGCCCGGATCGACGCGCCGGGGCGCACCGTCGCCCTGCCGATCGGCATGGTGACGGCCGGCGGCCCCGCCCCGGCCGACTCCCCCGCCCGGCACCGCCGGTGGGGACGCTGGGTCGCCCTGGGCGTGCTGCTGGTCGCGCTGGTCGGCGGCGGCACCTGGTGGTACCTCGCGGCCGGTCCGGGCGCCTACACGACGGTCCCCGCGGTCACCTCGCTGACCGAGGACGAGGCGGTCGCCCTGCTCGAGGACGCCGGCCTCGGCGCGGACCCGGTCCCGGCGTTCGACGACACCGCGCCGGTGGGCACCGTGTTCGCCGCGGACCCTGGCGACGGCGAGCGGGTCCGCAAGGACGGCACGGTGCAGCTGTCGGTGTCCCGCGGTCCCGACCTCGTGGACCTGCCCGGGGGCCTCCTGCACGCCCAGCAGGCCGTCGCGGAGGAGGCGCTCCTCGCAGCGGACCTGGAGGTGGACTACGTCGAGGGCGACTTCTGGGACGACGAGGTCGGGCTCGGCGGCGTGCTCGCGGTCACCGACGCGGACCAGGCGCCGCTCGCCGACGGGGCGAAGGTCAAGCGCGGCTCGACGGTGTACCTGACCATCTCCGACGGGCCCCAGCCCGTGACGATCGTGTCCGTCACCGGCGCGTCGTTCGACGAGGCCAAGGCGCAGCTGGAGTCCCTGGGGCTCGCGGTGAGCCCGCAGGAGGCGTTCAGCGACACCGTCCCGGCCGGCGACGTCATCGCCCAGGACCCGGCGGGCGGCACCGAGGGGCACCGCAAGGACACCGTGACGCTCACGGTCTCCAAGGGCCCCGAGACGGTCCCCATGCCGAATCTCACCGGCAAGCAGTACGACGAGGCCGCGACGATCCTCGACGGCCTCGGGCTCAAGGCCGAGCGGCGCAACATCCTCGGCGGCCTGTTCGGCACCGTCCGCGACCAGAGCGTGCCCGCGGAGCAGGCGGTCCCCAAGGGGACGACGATCACCCTCACCGTCGTCTGAGCCGGCCCGTCCCGTACTCGCGCCCGGACACCCACGCAGACGACGACGCCCGCACCCGCCCCCTCGGGGCCGGTGCGGGCGTCGTCGCGTCGGGCGTCAGCTCCGGCGGAGCAGCTCCACGACCTGGAACGCGAGCTCCAGCGACTGCTGGTGGTTCAGCCGCGGGTCGACGAGCGTCTCGTACCGGCGGGCCAGCCCGGCGTCGTCGATCTCCTCGGCACCGCCGAGCACCTCGGTGACGTCGTCGCCGGTGAGCTCGATGTGCAGCCCGCCCGGGACGGTCCCCAGCGCGCGGTGCACCTCGAAGAACCCGGCGACCTCGTCCATCACGTCGGAGAACCGCCGGGTCTTGTACCCGGAGGCCGACGTGATGCCGTTGCCGTGCATCGGGTCGCACACCCAGGTGACCGGGCGGCCGTCCGCCGTGACCTTCTCCACCAGCGAGGGCAGCAGGTCCCGGATCTTGCCGGCGCCCATGCGGGTGATGAACGTGATACGGCCCGGCTCGGCGCTCGGGTTGAGCTTGTCGATCAGGCGCAGCGCGTCGTCCGCGGTGGACGTCGGGCCGAGCTTGATGCCGAGCGGGTTGTGCACGCGGCTGAAGTAGTCGACGTGCGCCCCGTCGAGCTGCCGGGTGCGCTCCCCGATCCACAGGAAGTGCGCCGAGCAGTCGTACGGCAGGCCGGTCCGGGAGTCGATCCGCGTCAGGGGCCGCTCGTAGTCGAGCAGCAGCCCCTCGTGGCTCGAGTAGAAGTCCACGGTGCGCAGGGCGTCGAAGTCCGCCCCGCACGCCGCCATGAACCGGATCGCGCGGTCGATCTCCGCCGCGATCTCCTCGTAGCGGGCGTACGCCGGGTTGGCGGTGAACCCGCGGTTCCACTCGTGCACGCGCAGCAGGGACGCGAAGCCCCCCGTCGTGAACGCGCGGATCAGGTTCAGCGTCGACGCGGACGTGTGGTACGCGTCGAGCAGCCGCTCGGGGTCGGGCGTGCGGGCCTCGGGCGTGAACTCGAAGCCGTTGATGATGTCGCCCCGGAACGCGGGCAGCGTGACGCCGTCGCGGGTCTCCGAGTCGGACGACCGCGGCTTCGCGTACTGCCCCGCCATCCGGCCCATCTTGATGACCGGCAGGCTGGCGCCGTAGGTCAGCACGACGGCCATCTGCAGGACGGTCATGATCTTGCCGCGGATGTTGTCGGCCGTCGCCTCCGCGAAGGTCTCCGCGCAGTCACCGCCCTGCAGCAGGAACGCCTCGCCGCGCCCGGCGGCCGCGAGCTGGCCGCGCAGCGCGTCGGACTCCCCCGCGAACACCAGCGGCGGCAGGCCGGCGAGCCGGCCGGTGACGCGCGCGAGGGCGTCCCGGTCGGGCCACGCCGGCTGCTGCGTGACGGGCAGCGACCGCCAGTGCTCGAGGCCCTCGAGCACCCGCGGGTCCGCCTCGACGCTCATCAGTGCGCCGTCGCGGGCACCAGGGACTGCCCGATGCCCTCCAGGAGCGCGCCGAACCAGGGCTGCGAGACGTCGAACGCCTTGCCGCCCGCGATGCGCGGGAACGCGATGGCCTTGAGGCGGTCGCCGTCCTCCTCGTCGTGGCCGATGACGCCGGCCTCGCCGCGCAGGGCGCACTCGACGGCCAGGTCGGTCATCGACTTGATGAGGCGCAGGTCCTCGGCGTTCGCGGCCGCGGCGCGCGAGTAGTACCCGGACTTCTGGACCATGACCTTCTCGGCGCCCAGCTTCTCGGCGAACTGCTTAGCGAACCACTGGCCCGGGTTGATCGTGTCGAGCTTGACGTGGCCGAACGGGTCGCGCGGCACCTCGGCGCCGGAGGCCTCGAGCTGCTCGACGATCTCGTGCATGCCCGCGCCCTCGGACAGGAAGATGTTGACGTTCCCCTGCTCGTCCATGATCGCCTTGAGGCGCGCGGCCTCGGCGTCGATGTCGAGGGCCAGCTCGGGCAGGAACACCGCGTGGATGTCCCAGCGCTCGCGCGTCAGGCCGAGGGCCGGGGCCCACTCCTGGGTGTCGAGCCACTTGCGGTACTCCGCGGCGGCGGCCGCGGTGAGCCAGCCGCAGTGCCGGCCCATGACCTCGTGCACGATGAGCATGCGCGGGCCCGAGCGGTGCTCGCCGATGATGTTCGCGGCGAAGCCCGCGGCCTCCTCGGCTGCGGTCCACGCGCCGAGCGACTGCTTGATCGGCACCACGTCGTTGTCGATGGTCTTCGGCAGGCCGACGACGGTCAGGCCGTAGTCGTTGTCCGCGAGGTACGCGGCGAGGTCGGCCGCGGTGGTGTTCGTGTCGTCGCCGCCGATCGTGTGCAGCACGTCGACGCCGTCCGCCTTGAGCTGCTCGGCCGCGACCTGCAGCGGGTCCTGGCCCTCCTGGACCAGCCCGCGCTTGACGCAGTCCGCGGCGTTCGTGAGCTTCACGCGGGAGTTGCCGATCGGCGAGCCGCCGAACCGGTGCAGCAGCGGCGCCTGGGCGCGACCCTCGGCGTCGATGACGATCTTGTCGCCGCGCAGGAGCCCGTGGTAACCGTGCTGGTAGGCGATGATCTCGATCTCGGGGGCGATCTCGGTGTACCGCTCGATGAGACCACCGACGGCCGAGGACAGGCACGGAGCGAAGCCACCCGCGGTCAGGAGCGCGACGCGACGAACCGACATGAGACACACCTCTCGTTGAAAGCACAGAACAGCACAGCCGCATTCAGCGGCCCGCAGGTCACTCAAGGCGACGGACGCGGACCGGACCCGGGACCGAGGTCCGGGGTGCCGCCGCGGTCACCGCGGCAGCAGGCTCATCCTACTGAGCCGGGGACTCGTCCTCCGGCGGGACCGGAACCTGGACATCGGGCACCGCACGGCCGCCGGGAGCGGTGCGCTCCGGGGCGGCGGGACCGGTCGCGGCCGGGTGGCCCGTGGCGATGCGGGCCTTCTGCGTCGCCGCGTAGATGTCCACGTACTCCTGGCCGGACAGGGCCATGAGCGCGTACATGATCTCGTCGGTCACCGAGCGCAGGATGAACCGGTCGTTCTCCATGCCGCGGTACCGGCTGAAGTCGAGCGGCTCGCCGATCACGACGCCGATGCGGCGCGGGCGCGGGAGGCGCTGGCCGAGCGGCTGCGCCTTGTCGGTGTCGATCATCGCGACGGGGATGACCGGGGCGCCCGACTCCAGCGCCATCCGGGCCACGCCGGTCTTGCCGCGGTACAGGCGGCCGTCGGGGCTGCGGGTGCCCTCGGGGTAGATGCCGAAGAGCTTGCCCTCGGCGAGCCGGTTCAGGCCCGTGCGCAGCGCCGCCTCCGAGGCCTTGCCCCCGCTGCGGTCCACGGGGATCGTGCCGACCCCGCGCATGAACCCCGCGGTGAGGCGGCCCTTGAGGCCACGCCCCGTGAAGTACTCGTTCTTGCCGATGAACACGATCTCGCGGTCCAGGACCAGCGGCAGGAAGAACGAGTCGATGACGGCCAGGTGGTTGCTGGCGAGGATCGCCGCACCGTCGGTGGGCACGTGCTCGGCGCCCCGCACCCAGGGGCGGAACAGCAGGTGCAGCAGCGGGCCCACCAGGACCCGCTTCATGAACCAGTAGAACAACCTGCCACCTCTCGCCCTCGTCGCCGCGGGCCGGCTGTGCGTCGTCCCCGTGCCCTGTGCTCGGAGCCGACTCTAGAGTGCTGCCATGGCCCCGCGTCCCGACCGACCCGACCCGTCACCCGACGGCGACGACCGCGACGACGCGCCCGAGGGGCGTCCGGACCCGCTCCACGTCTCCGACGAGCAGTGGGCCGCGATCGTGGCCGACCTGCGCGGCGACGGGGACCCGACTGCCACGGTGACGCCGCCGGACGCCGCTCCCGCAGGCCAGGACGACCCGCGGACGTCGTCCGGTCCCGCCGTAACCTACCCCGTCGCGCCCTGGGTGACCGACCGGCGCGTCGTGCGCCCGGCCCGGCCCGACGGCGACGAGGGACCCGCGGGACCCGTCGGGCCCGCACCGGCCACCGGCAGGGACTGGGACGCGACCGGCCAGATGGACGACGCGGAGCGGCGCGTCGACGAGGCCGAGCACTTCCGGCCGCCCGACCCCGGGCCGGTCCTGGGCGGCGACCCGCTGCTGACGATGGCCTGGCTGGCGGTCACGGGCATGCCGCTGCTGTGGCTCGTCGTGGTCGTCGCGTGGCGCGGCGCGCCCTCGGCGGTGCTGCAGGCCTCCGCGGCGGTGTTCGTGCTCGGGGTGGCGCTGCTGGTGTGGCGGATGCCCCAGCGGCGCGACGACGACCACGACGACTCGGACGGCGCCGTCGTCTGACGGTCGCCGCCCGGGTCGTGGCCGGTCCGCCGGCGAGCCGGTGACGTCAGCGGCGGGCGAGGTCCGCCGCGCCGACGATCCCCGCGTCGTTGCCCATCGACGCGAGCGCGAACGTGGCCTCGGGCCGGTGACCGCGGGCCGACAGCTGGTCGAGGAACGCGCGACGGGCGGGGGCCAGCAGCAGGTCGCCCGCGGCGCTCACGCCGCCGCCGATCACGACGATCGCGGGGTCGAGCAGCGCCGCGACGGACGCCGAGCCCTCCCCGATCCAGCGGCCGAGCTCGGCGAGCAGCTCGACGGCGAGCGCGTCGCCCTCCTGGGCCGCCTGCGTCACGTGCGGGCCGGTGAGCTCGTCGGCGTCGCCGCCCGCGAGCTCGAGCAGCCGGCCACCGCGCTCGGGCTGGGTGATCAGGGCGGACTGCGCGTCCCGCACCAGGGCGCTGCCCGAGGCGTACTGCTCCCAGCAGCCCTCGTGGCCGCAGCCGCAGTAGTGCCCGCCGGGGACGACGCGCATGTGCCCGACCTCGGCCGCGACGCCCCACGCGCCCCGGACCAGGTTCCCGCCCACGACGAGCGCGCCGCCGAGGCCCGTGCCGATGGTCAGCAGCAGCATGTCCTGGACGTCGCGCGCCGCGCCGAACCGGAACTCGGCCCAGCCGGCGGCGTTCGCGTCGTTCTCGACGACGATCTTCACGTCGCCGCCGAGCTCCTTGGCGACGATGTCCCGCAGCGGGTGCTCGCGCCACGGCAGGTTCGGGGTGAAGAGCACGGTCGACTGGTCCGCGGCGATGAAGCCCGGGGCGGCCAGGCCGATCGCGCCGACCTCGTGCTGCTCGGCGAGCTCCTGGCAGGCCTCGATGACGCCCCGGTCGACGCTGGCGGAGTCCCGCGGGTCGGTGTCACGACGCGTCTTCGCGATGATCCGGCCGTCCTCGTCGACCACACCGGCGGCGATCTTCGTCCCGCCGATGTCCACACCGATGGCGTGCATGCTTCCCTGCTTCCGCGTGAGAGGTTCCCCAGCCGCACGGCGCGGGCCGCCGGCCCCGGGCGCGGTGCGCTCCGGTGCGGCGGCGGCAGCACTGCGCGCGTGCGCCCCCACGCTAGCGTGCGAACCGGACATCGCTGCACACGCTCCCACCGCCGCGGGGCCCCCGAACTCCCTCGCGCGGGTGAGGCGACGCGCCGGACATCGGCGATTGGGACCTTGGTCCCTTATGCTGCGCGCAACCCTCGACTTTCTGACAATGGAGCCAGACATGGAGGAGTTCAGCACCCCCCTGCTCGTGGAGACGGGCCCGCGGGAGAACCTGCTCGACCTGCTCGACGCGCGCGTCGCCGCCACGGGCGACGGGCCGATCATCGAGTACAAGACGCCCGGCACCGGGACCTCGTGGCGCACCGTCAGCGCCCGCGAGTTCGACCGCCGGGTCCGTGCCGTCGCGCGCGGGTTCGCCGCGCACGGCGTCGAACCCGGCGACCGCGTCGGGATCATGTCCCGCACCCGGTACGAGTGGACCCTGCTCGACTGGGCCCTGTGGACCGCCGGGGCGGTGCCCGTGCCCGTCTACGAGACCTCGTCCGCCGAGCAGGTGCACTGGATCCTGACGGACGCGGCCGTCACGCTCGTCGTCGTCGAGTCCGCGGAGCACGCCGCGACGGTCGCCGAGGTGCGGCCCGAGGCACCGCTGCTGCGGGAGGTCCTCGTCATCGACGACGGCGCGGTCGAGCAGCTCGAGGCCGACGGCACGGGCGTGACCGACGCGGAGCTCGAGCGCCGGCGCCGGTACGCCGGTCGCGACGACCTCGCCACGCTGATCTACACCTCCGGCACCACCGGGCGGCCCAAGGGCGTCGAGCTCACGCACGGCAACTTCGCGGTGCTGGCGCGCAACGCCGTCGAGGGGCTGCACGAGGTCGTCGCCACGCCGGGGTCGCGCACGCTGCTGTTCATGCCGCTGGCGCACGTCTTCGCCCGGTTCGTCGAGGTCCTGTGCGTGCCGGCCGGCGCGGTGCTCGGGCACACGCCCGACACGAAGCAGCTGCTCGCGGACCTCGTGGAGTTCCGGCCGACGTTCATCCTGTCGGTGCCCCGCGTCTTCGAGAAGGTCTACAACTCGGCGGAGCAGAAGGCCGCGGCCGGCGGGAAGCTGAAGATCTTCCAGTGGGCCGCGCGCACCGCGATCGCGTACTCCCGCGCGCTCGACGACGGCCGGCCCGGTCTGGCGCTGACCGTGCAGCACAAGATCGCCGACCGCCTGGTGTTCCACAAGCTCCGCGACGCCATGGGCGGGCGGGTCGAGTGGGCGATCTCGGGCGGGGCGCCGCTGGGCGAGCGGCTCGGGCACTTCTTCCGGGGCATCGGCCTGAAGGTGCTCGAGGGCTACGGCCTCACCGAGACCACCGCGCCGGCCACGGTGAACATGCCCGGCAGGACGCGGATCGGCACCGTCGGGCCTCCCCTGCCCGGTACGTCGGTCCGGATCGCCGCCGACGGGGAGGTCGAGGTCCGCGGGCACCAGGTGTTCCGGGAGTACCACGGCAACCCCACCGCGACGGCCGAGGTGTTCCACGACGGCTGGTTCCGCACCGGCGACCTGGGGTCGCTGGACGACGACGGCTACCTGCGGATCACCGGCCGGAAGAAGGAGATCATCGTCACCGCCGGCGGCAAGAACGTCGCCCCCGCGGTGCTCGAGGACCGGCTGCGCGCCCACCCGCTGATCAGCCAGGTCGTCGTCGTCGGTGACGGCCGGCCCTTCATCGGGGCGCTCGTGACGCTCGACGCGGAGGGGCTCCCCGGCTGGTGCGCCGCGCACGGCCGCCCGCCGCTCACGGTCGCCGAGGCCGCCACGGACCCCGAGGTGCTGGCCTCGATCGACCAGGGCGTCGAGCGGGCGAACCGCGCGGTCTCCCGCGCCGAGTCGATCCGCAAGTACCGCATCCTCGACCGCGACCTGACGATCGCGAGCGGGCACCTGACGCCGAAGCTCAGCGTCCGGCGCACGCACGTGCTCAAGGACTTCGCGGGGGACGTCGAGGCGATCTACCGCGAGGAGCACGCGGGCTGACACGGGTGCCGGCGCGGGCTTCCCGCGCCGGCGCCCGTCGCGTAGCGACCGCGCCGGGGGCCGTCAGACCCGGCCGAGGCGCGCCAGCAGCGTGGCGGACGGCAGCACCCGCGCGCCCGCGGCCTCGACGTCGGCACCGAGCGCGCGGTCGCTGGTCACCACGACCACCACGCGCCCGGTCGGCTCCGCGCGGACCAGCCGCCGGATCAGGTCGTCGGCGATCTCCCCCGCGGAGAACAGGACGCGCACGCCGCGGGGCCCCGGGGCCGCCCGCTCCTGGCCGTTTTCCTGGCCGTCGAAGCAGCAGGTGACCTCCGCGCCGGTGCGGCCGGCGAGGGTGGCCAGCCGCTCGGTCAGGCGCCGGCGCTGCTCGGCGAGCGGCTGCTCCGGCCACGCGCGCTTCGAGACGTTGTAGCCGTCGACCACCAGGTGCGCGCGCGGCATCGCGAGCAGGTCGTCCAGCAGGGCGGGGTCGTCGGCGCCGCGGCCGCGGGACGTCGCGCGCGGCGCGGCACCGGCTCCGGGCGCGGGGGCGACCAGGTCCGCCGGCATCCGGCCGGCCGGCGGCAGCGCGAGCTCCGTGCGCAGCGCCGCGCCCGCCTCGACGACCGTGTCGAGCAGCAGCCGCACCCGGACCTCCGCGAGGTCCCGCAGCACGGCGGCGTCCTCGCGCGCCGCCCGGGCCAGGGCGTCGGCGCGGGCGCGGTCCTCGTCGGCGGCGGCGCGGACGCGGGCTGCCTCGGCGTGCACCCGCTCCGCCGCCGCGGCCACCTCGGCGGCGTGCTCGGCGGCGCGGCGGGCCTCGGACCGGGCACGGTCGGCGTCGGACCGGAGCCGGCGCAGCTCCTTGCGCAGCGCCGCCAGCTCGGCCTCGGCGGCGTCGGCGCGGGCGGACTCCGCGTCGAGGCGGGCGGCGAGCCGGGCGGCCAGGCGGGCCGACTCGGCCGGCTGGGGCGCGGCGGGGGCGGCGGGGCCCCGCCGGCCGGGGCGCCGGCTCTTTTACACAACTTCCAGGCCCCGAGAAGGCACGGCATCTCGGATGCCGTCTTCTTGTTTGAAA
>NZ_CABEGA010000048.1 GCF_901521055.1 Cellulomonas hominis
GCCTACGCCGACGACCCCGCGACGGCCGCGCTGCGGACCGAGCGGCGGGTCGGCGGGGCCGGGGGCTCGTCGGCGACCGGCTCCTGGACCTGCGTGCTCTCGACCGCGTCCGGGCGGGGCAGCGCGGCCGTCGCGGGGTCGTCGGCGTAGGCGGGGAGCACGATCGTCCCGGACTCCGCGGGGGCGGCGTCCGGCCCGTCCCCCGTCGCGCCCGGCGCAGTGACGCGGCCCGGGACCGTGACGGCCCCCGTCGACCCCGGGGCAGTTCCCTCCGGCGTCGGCGTGGTGGCCGCCGCCGTCGCCGTCCCGGGCACCGCCGGGGCGGTCCCGGTCCCGGGTACCGGCGTCACGCCCCCGGTCCCCGGCGTCCCGATCCCGGGCGCCGGCGTCCCGGTCCCGGGGACCGGCGTCACGTCGGCGGTCCCCGGCGTCCCGGTCCCAGGCGCCGGCGTCCCGGCCGTACCGGGCGCCGCGATCCCGGCACCCGACGCCCCTGCCCCCGGCACCTCCGGCACACGCGGCACGTCGCCCGAGGTCGCACCGACCGCGGCCAGCCCGCTGCCGGCGGTCGCGGTCCCCGTCGCCGCGCCGACCGCAGGGGCGGGCGCAGCGGTCGCGCCGCCCTCGGCCGTCACCGGCACCGCCGCGGTGCCCGGCGCGTCCTGCGCCCGGCGGCCACCGGAGGACCGCCCGGGCGTCGGCTCGGTCTCGTCGCGGCCCTCGGCGGCGTGCTCCTCGCGCTCGGCGATGACGTCCTCGCCGGGGCCGGTGAACGACCGCGACCGCTCCTTCGCCTGGACGCTGCCGGTGAACAGGCGGGCGTCGAGCTGCCCCGTCTCCGGTCGCGGCTCGACGGCGGCGTGCGAGCCGGTCGGCGGCCGCGGGCGCGCGGTGGGCAGCGCGGCGCCCTGCGTGGTCTCGATGCGGGTGCGGGGCAGGCCCTGCGGCGCGCTGCCCTGCAGGTACTGCACCAGCCCCTCCCGCAGGTAGCAGCGCAGGTCGAACAGGGTCGGCGCGTCCACGGCGCTGGCGAGCGCCCGCAGCCGTACCCAGCCGTTGACCGCGTCGGTGACCTGCAGGATCCCCACCCGCTGGTCCCACAGGTCGGTGTCCGCGAGCAGCCGGTTCAGCTCGGCACGCAGGTCGTCGACGGGCACCTGCCAGTCGACGTCCAGCTCGACGGTGCCGAGCAGCTCGGCGGCGCGGCGGGTCCAGTTCTCGAACGGGGTCTGCGTGAAGTACGTCGACGGCAGGATCAGGCGCCGGTCGTCCCACACGTGCACCACGACGTAGGTGAGGGTGATCTCCTCGATCCGGCCCCACTCCTCCTCGACGATCACGACGTCGTCGACGCGGATGGCGTCGGTGAACGCGAGCTGGAGCCCGGCGAACACGTTGGCGAGGCTGCTCTGCGCCGCGAGGCCGGCGACGATCGACAGCACGCCGGCGGACGCGAGCAGGCTGGCGCCGAACGCGCTGACCCCGGGGAACGTCAGCAGCACCGCGGCGACGGCGACGACCACGAGGATCGCGACGGTGATCCGGCGGAGCAGCTGGATCTGGGTCCGCACCCGGCGGGCGTGCCGGTTGTCCTTCACGTCGACGCGGTAGCGGGACAGCGCGGCGTCCTCGACGACGAAGGCCAGCGTGCCGACCAGCCAGGTCGCCGCGCCGATGAGGGCGATCAGCAGCACGTGCCCGAGCGCGCCCATCCACCCCGAGGACTCCCACGTCGCGTCGGGCACCGAGATGCGTAGCGCCACCCACACCGCGATGACGACGAGGACCGCGCGCAGCGGCCGCTTCGCCCGCCGGGCGAGGTCGGCGGCCACGACGGACTTCTTGGCCAGGGACCGCACCAGGATGCCGACGAGGACCGCCACGAGGAACGCGACGACCACCGCCCCGGCGACGGAGAGGATCGGGACGAGGACGTCCTGGGCGGTGTCGACGGTGTCGTCTTCGAGTGCTGCACGGATCACGGCAGCCATCCGACCACGCGACGTCGACGACTGCCCACCGCAGGAGGGCCGTGCGACGGACCCTCCGCACGACCTGCACACGCCGGTCCGGGGGTGCGGGACGTGCGCGCGCACGCCAGCATGGGCCGATGCGCGTGCTGGTGACCAACGACGACGGGATCGGGTCCCCGGGGCTGGCCGTGCTGGCGCGGGTGGCGGTCGAGGCGGGCGCGGACGAGGTGGTGGTCGCCGCACCGGCGCGCGACGCCAGCGGCGCGAGCGCGTCCCTGTACGGCGCCGAGCAGGGCGGCCGCCTGGTGGTCGACCGCACGGACGCCCCGGGCCTGCCGCCGGGCGTCGGGTCGTTCGCGGTGCACGCCTCCCCCGCCCTGATCGCGTTCGTCGCGGCGCACGGGGGCTTCGGCGGGCGGCCGGACGTGGTGCTCTCCGGCGTGAACCGGGGCGCCAACACCGGTCACGCGGTCCTGCACTCGGGCACGGTGGGCGCGGCGCTCTCGGCCGCCACGCAGGGCGTGCGCGGCATGGCGGTGTCGATCGCGGCCGCGCGGCCCGAGCACTGGGCGACCGCCGGCGTGTACGCGGCGCACGTCCTGGAGTGGCTGGTCGAGCGGCCCGGCCTGCCGGACCGGGCGGTGAACCTCAACGTGCCGGACCGGGCCGTCGCGGACGTCCGGGGGCTGCGCCGCGCGCCGCTCGCCGCGTTCGGCTCGGTGCAGGCGACCGTCGAGGAGGTCGAGCAGGGCGCCCTGCAGCTCACGTACGCGGAGGTCCCCGCGCCGCGGGAGTCCGACACCGACGCGGGCCTGCTGCTGCGGGGCTGGGCGACGGTCACGCTGGTGCACGCCCCCGCCTTCGACGCGGACGCGGCGCTGCCCGAGCTCACGGGCCCGCTGGAGCCGCCGGCGCCGTGACCGGGCCGGGCCGGGCGGTTCAGCCCGTCAGCGCGATCGCGATCAGCAGCATCGTCACCAGCCAGCCGGCGACGAGGTTGAGCCAGAGGAACCGGCGCCACCCCGCGTTGGCCCGCTCGCAGTCGTCGTCCCGGACGGACCAGAACGCCGCTGTGCTGACCGCGTAGGGCAGGGGCAGCAGCGCGGCGAGCCACCCCGGCCACGGCAGGGCGAGCAGGACCACCGCGGCGAGCACGTACCCGACGGTCGCGGCCACGACGGTGGCGTGCGAGCCGAGCACCGTCGCGACGGACGCGATGCCGCCCTCCCGGTCGGCCCGGACGTCCTGCACCGCCCCGAACGCGTGCGACGCCATGCCCCACAGCACGAACGCGACGAGCACCGGCCACACGGACCGGCTGCCCAGGTCCGCTCCGACGAGCACCAACGCGTAGAGCAGCGGCCCGACGAAGTGCATCGCGGAGGTCGCCGAGTCCAGCACCGGGCGCTCCTTGAACCGCAGCACCGGCGCGGAGTACGCCACGACCAGGAACACGACCACGAGCAGCGTCACCGCGGCGGCGGCCGACCCGACGGCCAGCAGGTAGACGAGGAACGGCAGCACCGACAGGGCGCTCGCCCACAGGATGCGCCGGTGCACGGTCCGGGCGACCGCCGGGTCCGCGAGCGCGCCCTCGATGCCGCCCTTGCGGGGGTTCCGCAGGTCGGAGGCGTAGTCGAACACGTCGTTCACGCCGTACATCAGCAGGTTGTACGGGACCAGGAAGAACAGCGTCCCGATGACGAACGTCGCGTCGACCCGCCCGCCGGTCGCCATCAGGTACCCCGCGGCGAACGGGTAGGCGGTGTTGATCCACGAGAACGGCCGCGAGGCCGCGACCACCTGCCTCACGCGGCGCCCTCCCCGGCGGCCGGCGCGGCGGGGTCGCCGGCAGGGCCACCGGCGCGGCGAGCGGACCGACGCTCCAGCACGGTCCACAGCACCGGCATGGCGAGGGAGGCGGCGATCGCGTAGGCGAAGTCCTCGAGCGGTGCGCCCCACAGGTAGACGCCCAGGATCTTGTCCTCGTCGAACACGTAGAGGTCGGCCGCGATCATCAGGGTGTCGAAGATCATCGTGAGCACGCACAGGTGGAACGCGGTCCACACGAGCGCCCACGGCCGCAGGCCCCGCAGCACGCGCCACGAGACGGCCACCAGCGCGACGAGCACCAGGACGTTCAGGACGATGTTCGTCACCGGGCCGCCTCCTCGCGGCCGGCGCGGGCCCGGAGCGCCGCCTGCCGGTCGAACCACCGCCACGCGAGCAGGGCGACGTAGCAGAGCAGCGTGAGGAACACGGCCTCCTCGACGGGCAGGTCCGGCGCGAGCAGCAGGCCGGTCATGTGGGGGCTCTCCCCCCGGGCGAAGATGCCGAGCAGCAGCCCGGCGACGTCCCAGAGCAGGAACCCGGCGACGCCCACCGCCAGGCACGCCGCGGTCCGCCGCGGGTGCGCCCAGAACGCGAGCCGGAACCGCCGGTCGATCGTCGCGAGCCCGCCGAGGGACAGCAGCAGCGCCCCCAGGTAGAGGAACCCCGTCACCGGGCCCCCGCCGTCGCGCCGGCCGTCGCGTCCGCCGGGTCGCCGGCGCTCGCGTCCGCCGGGCTGCCGGCCGTCCCGCCGTGCTCGGCCCACGTGCCCCGCGGCCGGGCCGCGGCGAGGAACCCGTGCCGCAGCGGCGTCGGCAGCGGGCGCGGGGACGTCTCGCCGAGCAGCCGCTTGGCGACGAGCTCGGCGCTGATCAGGCACATCGGCAGCCCCACGCCGGGCACCGTACCGCCTCCGACGTGCAGGAGGTTCGGCACCTTCGCGGACCGGTCGCCGGGCCGGAACATCGCGCTCTGCGCGAGCGTGTGCTCCATGCCGAGCGCTGTCCCCCGCCAGGCGGAGAAGTCCCGCGCGAAGTCCGCCGGCCCGACGACGCGCCGCGTGACGACGCGCTCGCGCAGGCCCGGGACGCCGGCCCAGCGGCCCACCTGGTCGAGGTACCGGTCCGCGTAGGAGTCGAGCTCCGCCTGCCCCGCCGGTCCCGCGCCGATGGCGGGGTCCGCGGGGAACGGCACGAGCAGGAACAGGTTCTCGTGGCCCGCGGGCGCGGCGCCGGGATCGGTGGCGGTGGTCCGCGACACGTACAGGGAGGCCGTGTCCGGCACGCGCAGGTCCTCCGGGCGGGACGACTTCCCGGCACCGAGGATCGCGTCGAAGTTGCCCGGCCAGTCGCGGGTGAAGAACAGCGAGTGGTGCGCGAGCTCCGGCAGGGGGCCCCGCACCCCGGCCATCACCAGCAGCGCCGAGATCCCCGGCCCCCGGTCCGTCCACCACTGCTCGGGCAGGCTCCGGTGCTCGGCAGGCAGCAGCGCGGTCTCGGTGTGGAACAGGTCCGCGCCCGAGACGACGACGTCGGCCGGCACGACCTCCCCCGACGCGAGGCGCACCCCGCGCGCGACGCCTGTCCGCCGCGGGTGGCGCACCGACCGGGCCGCGTCGTCCACCTCGACGGCGACGACGTCCGCCCCCGTGCGGATCCGCACGCCGTGCCGCACCGCCAGCCGCTCGATCGCCTCGATGACCGTGTACATGCCGCCGCGCGGGTACTGGACGCCGTCGACCAGGTCGAGGTGGCTCATCAGCGAGTACAGGGCGGGCACCCGGTACGGCGACGAGCCGAGGAACACCGCGTGGTACCCGAGCACCTGCCGCAGCACCGGGTGGTCCGTCGTGCGCGCGACCTTCTGCGCGAGCGTCTGGGTCAGCAACGACGCGAGCGTGCCGGCGCGGCGGGCGACGTCACCGGTGACCGCCCGGTCGGGGCGCGCGAACGTCGTGTACAGGAAGTGGTCCAGGGCCGTCCGGTACGCCTCGGAGGACTCGGCGGTGTAGCGGCGGAACGCCTCCCCCGCTCCGGGCTCCATCCGCTCGAACAGGGCGAAGTTGGCCTCCGGGTCGGCGGTCACGTCGAACGGCTCGGCGGCGGCGCCGGGGCCCGCCGCCGGGTCGGGCTCGGGGAACAGCCGGTACGCCGGGTCCAGCCGCACCAGGTCGACGTGGTCCTCGATCCGCTCTCCGAGCAGGGCGAAGAAGTGCGCGAACACCTCGGGCATGAAGTACCACGACGGCCCGGTGTCGAACCGGAACCCGTCGACCTCGAGCGTCCCGGTGCGCCCGCCGACCCGGTCGTGCCGCTCCAGGAGCGTGACGTCCGCACCGCCCCGCGCGAGCAGCGTCGCGGTCGCGAGGCCGCCGATCCCGCCGCCGACCACGACCACCCGACCCGTCACGCAGCACCTCCGTCGTCCGTCGTCCGTGCCGGCGGTCCGCCGGCCGATCCCCTGCGCACCCGCGCCCGCGCGGCGTCCGCCGCCTGGCCCGCGACCGTCCCGGCCACCACCGCGAGCTTGCGCGGCGTGCTCACCCGCACCCGCGTCGCGAGCACCTGCGCCGGCGGCGTGGCCGCGAGGTCCGCGAGCAGCCGGTCGTACAGCGCCAGCGTGGCGGCCACGGCGGTCCGGGCCCGCCGCGGCAGCCGGGGCAGGGCGGCCCGCGCCCGCGCGAGGTCGTCGCCGATCTCGTCGAGGATCGCCACGAGCTGCGTGTCGGTCGGGCCCTGCGGCCCCACGCCGGGGAAGTAGCAGCGGCCGAGCTCGCCGGAGTCGGCGCCCAGGTCCCGCAGGAAGTTGATCTTCTGGAACGCCGCGCCCAGGGCCCGCGCGCCGTCGACCGTCGGGGCGTCGGGCCGCCGCACCGGCTCGCCCGGCCGGCGGTCGGCGTTGAGGAACACCTGCAGGCACATGAGGCCCACCACCTCGGCGGACCCGTAGACGTAGCGCAGGTAGGACGCGCGGTCGTGCACCTGCACCGTGAGGTCGGCCCGCATCGACGCGAAGAACGGGTCCACCTCCGCCGGGCCGATGCCGACCCGGCGGGCCGTGCGCGCGAAGGCGTGCACGACGAGGTTGGTCGACCAGCCGGACACCAGGGCGCGGGCGGTCTGCGCCTCGAGCTCGTCCAGCAGCGCGCCGGCGTCGTCGCCGCCGCGGGTGTCGACGACCTCGTCCGCGATCCGGACCAGCGCGTAGACGGCCTCGATGTCCCGGCGGGCCCGGGGGCCCAGCAGGCGGGTGCCGAGGCCGAACGACGTGGAGTACCCGGCCAGCACGGCGCGGCTGGCCCGCGCGGCCGTCCGGTCGTACAGGGCGGCGGACGCGGCACGGACCCCGTCGGCGGCCGGGCGGTCGGCGGTCACGCGGCGCACCCGGCGACGGCGTCCAGCATCTCGGTCAGGTACCCGGCGAGCCCCGCCGGCAGGCCCTCCTCCGCGGCGGTCCGGGCGGTACGCACCGCGTCCGCGCGCACCAGCCGCGTCTCCGCCAGGGCGCCGGAGGCCTCGATGGCGTCGCGCACCCGCGCGGCCTCGTCCTCCGGCAGGTCCGCCCGGCCGACGCCGGCGTCCAGGACCGCCCGCTGGGCGGGGTCGGCCCGCAGGTACGCGAGGCGCAGCAGCTCCGTGCGCTTGCCCTCCCGCAGGTCGGACAGCACGGACTTGCCGGTGACCGCGGGGTCGCCGAACAGCCCCTGCTCGTCGTCGAGCAGCTGGAACGCGACGCCGAACGCCGTGCCGAACCGGTCGAGCACGCCCAGCACCCCGTCGTCCGCGCCGGCGAGCAGCGCGCCGGCGGCGAGCGGCGTGCAGCACGAGTACACGGCGGTCTTCAGCTCGGCGACCCGCAGCGCGTCCACCGCCGTGGGGCCGCGCAGCGCGCCCGTGACGTCGAGCAGCTCGCCGGCGACGGTGGTGTCGACCGCGCGGGCGAGGTCCTGCACCAGGCGCAGGCGGGTCTCCGCGGGCACGGGCGCCGACACCACGAGCTCGAACGCGGCGGCGAGCGCGAGGTCCCCGCCCAGCAGGCCGGCGGCGAGCACCGGGCCGTCCGCGGCGGCTCCGACCACCCCCTGGGCCGCGAGCCGGCGGCGCGCCGCGCCCGTGACGTTCGGCCGGCCGCGACGGGTGTCGTCGTGGTCCAGCACGTCGTCGTGGACGAGCATCGCGGTGTGCAGCATCTCCTGCGCCGCCGCGACGGGGGCGACGGCCGGCAGGTCGGTCCCGCCGAGCCCCAGGTACGCGGCGAGCGTCAGGCGCGGTCGCATCAGCCGGCCGGCGCCGACCTGGGTGCCGACCGCCCGCCACAGAGCGGCGTGCTCGGCGGCCAGGTCCCGGGCGCGGGAGCGGCGGCGGGCCACGTCGTCGACCAGCAGCAGGCGGACGGCGCCGATGCCGTCCTCCACCCGGATGGCCAGGGCGGGCGCGTCGGTGGAGGCTGTGCGGGTGCGCGGCGGCGTGTGCGCGCGGGAGCCCGCGACCAGGCTCGCGGGTCCGGCCGCGTCGGTGCGGCTGCGGGCACTGCGCACGCGTCCTCCCCCGGGGCTCGATGAGATGCTCAGCATACTGAGCATCTCCGGGGGCACCACCGGAGCGGCGCGTCCCCCGCGTCGACCACCCTGCCGAGCACTCTGCCGCATCGGGGCCTCGGAGACGAGGGGTCCGGCACGACCGGCTCCCACCGCACAACCGGACAGGAACCACCGGATCCGATCAGGAAGCACCAGCAACGCGCGCCGTCCGCGCTAGGCTGGCGGCATGACGTGGATGGTGACCGGCGGAGCGGGGTACATCGGGTCGCACGTGGTGCGGGCGTTCGGGCAGGTGGGGATCGGCACCGTCGTGCTCGACGACCTGTCGTCCGGGCACCGCGGCTTCGTGCCCCAGGACGTGCCGTTCGTGCAGGGCTCGATCCTCGACACCCCGCTCGTCACCGAGGCGCTCCGGGAGCACGGGGTCACCGGCGTCGTCCACCTCGCGGGGTTCAAGTACGCCGGCGTCTCGGTCCAGCGGCCGCTGCACACGTACGAGCAGAACGTCACCGGCACCGCGCACCTGCTCGAGGCCATGGCCGCGGCCGACGTCCGCCGCATCGTGTTCTCCTCCAGCGCCGCCGTGTACGGCACGCCCGACGTCGACCTCGTCACCGAGGACACCCCGACCGCGCCCGAGTCCCCCTACGGGGAGTCCAAGCTCATCGGCGAGTGGCTGCTGCGCGACCAGGGACGGGCGACCGAGCTGCACCACACGTCGCTGCGGTACTTCAACGTCGTCGGCTCCGGCACGCCCGAGCTCTACGACACCAGCCCGCACAACCTCTTCCCGCTGGCGCTCGACGCCCTCGCCGAGGGCCGGACGCCGCGGATCAACGGCACCGACTACGCCACGCCCGACGGCACCTGCGTCCGCGACTACGTGCACGTGGCCGACCTGGCCGTCTCGCACGTCGCCGCCGCCCGCGCCCTGTCCGACGGCCGCGAGCTGCAGCGGGTCTACAACCTCGGCTCCGGGGACGGCGTCTCCGTGCGGGAGATCATGACCGCGATGGCCCAGGGCACCGGCATCGACTTCGAGCCCGAGATCGGCGCGCGGCGCCCCGGCGACCCGGCGCGGATCGTCGCGTCGGGCGAGGCCGCCGCGCGGGACCTCGACTGGGTCATGCGGCACACGCTCACCGAGATGGTGCAGAGCGCCTGGGAGGCGCGGCAGGCGCACTGACGCTGCGCCCACGCGCCGACGCCGCGGCGGCGCCCCGCAGCCGCCCCGACCCCGGTCAGCGACCCAGGCGGGACAGCCCCTCGGCCAGCACGTCCTCGGACCCCGCGTAGATCCCCTCGGCGCGCGGCCAGTGCACCACCACGTCGGTGAACCCGAGGTCGGCGGCGCGCTCGACGCCCTCGACGAGCGTGTCCACCGAGTCCAGGGAGAACACCGGGGCGCCGTCCAGGCTCAGGTACAGGTCCGGGACCCGGCCGTCGGGCGCCTGCCGGGCCGCGACCTCGCGCACCTGCTCGACCATCCCCGCGAGCCCGGTCCACCACGCCTCCTGCGCGGCCGACACCGGGCCCTCGACGTCCTCCGGGGCGAAGAGCGGCCCGTACGTCGCCCAGCCCTGCCCGTACCGGGCGGCGAGCGCCATGGTGCGGGGGCCGTTGGCGGCGATGACGAACGGCGTGCGGGGCCGGGCGATCGTCCCCGGGTGCATCCGCGCGTCGTGCGCCGCGTAGAACGTGCCCTCGTGGTCGGTGACCGGGTGGGTGAGCAGCCGGTCCAGCAGCTCCACGAACTCCTCGAACCGCCGGGTCCGCTCCCCGCGGGTGGGCGCCGGGCCGAGCACCCCCGCGTCGAACCCCTCCCCGCCGGCGCCGAGGCCCAGCAGGAACCGGCCCTCCGCCACGTCGTCGAGGCCCATGACGTCCTTCGCGAACGGCACCGGGTGCCGGAAGTTCGGGGACGCCACCCAGGTGCCCAGCCGGATCCGCTCGGTGACCGCCGCGGCCGCGGCGAGCAGCGGCACCGTCGCGAACCAGGGCTCGTCGGCCAGCGACCGCCAGGCCAGGTGGTCGTACGTCCACGCGTGGTCGAAGCCGTACTCCTCCGCGCGCCGCCACACGTGCCGGGCCTGCGCCCAGCGCTCCTGCGGGAGGATCACCACGCCGAGGCGCGGGCGGGCGGGTGCGGGGGCGGCGGCGTCGGTCACGGACGCCAGCCTAGGACCAGCGCTCACGCGTGCGTCCGGGCCTCCCGCGACTCCGGCGGCTCGAGCTGGAACGTGCAGTGGTCGACGTCGAAGTGCCCGGACAGGCACCGGCGCAGGTCGCCGAGCACCCGGCCGGACTCGCCGCGGGCCAGCACGTCGGCCGGCACCTCGACGTGGGCGGACAGCACCGGCACCCCGGACGTGATGGTCCAGGCGTGCAGGTCGTGCACCCCGAGCACGCCGGGGACGCCGCAGATGTGCCGCCGGACGTCGTCGAGGTCCACCCCGGGCGGCGTCGCCTCCAGGAGCACGGCACCGACGTCGCGGAGCAGCGACCAGGCCCGCGGGGCGATCAGGACCCCGATCAGCACGGAGGCGATCCCGTCGGCCGCGGCGAACCCGGTCGTCAGCACGACCACCGCGGCCGTGATCACCGCGACGGACCCGAGCAGGTCGCCGAGCACCTCCAGGTAGGCGCCGCGGACGTTCAGCGACTCCTGCTGCCCCGGCCGGAGCAGCCGCAGCGCCACCGCGTTCGCGAGCAGACCGACGACCGCGACGGCGAGCATCAGACCGGCCTCGACGTCACCGGGCTCGGCGATCCGCCGGACGCCGCCGACGACCGCCCCGACGGCCACGACGGTCAGCACCAGCGCGTTCACGAGCGCCGCGAGGATCTCCGCCCGCTGCCAGCCGAACGTCCGCCGGGCCGTGGCCGGACGCCGCGCCAGCGAGGTCGCGACCAGCGCGAGCGTGACGCCCGCGGCGTCGGTGAGCATGTGCCCGGCGTCGGCGATCAGCGCGAACGACCCGGACACCAGCCCGCCGACCACCTCGACGACCAGGACGGTCAGCGTGATGGCGAGCACCGCCGTCAGCCGGCCCCGGTGCGCCTGGGCGGCCGTCACCCCGTGGTCGTGCCCGTGCCCGGTTCCCATCGTCGTCCCTCCGTCCGTGCGACCACGCGCTCCGCGGCGCCGAGCAGCTCGTCCAGCTCGGGGTCGGCCAGCGCGTACCGCGTCGCCCGGCCCTCCGGCGTGGCGACCACCAGCCCGGCCGTCCGCAGCGTGGCCAGGTGCGCCGAGACCGTCGACTGCGCCAGGCCCAGGGCCTCCGTCAGGTCGACGACCCGCCGCGACCCGTCCGCGAGCAGGTGGACGAGCGACAGCCGCGTCGGGTCCGCCAGCGCGTGCAGGACCCGGACGACGTCCTGGTGCGCGTGCGCACCACCGGCGCCGGTGTGGTCGTGCAGCACGGGCGGAACCCGTGACTCATCGTTGCTCATCGATGATATCGCTCCTCGTCGCTGAAAGGGAAGGCTATGCCCAGCCGAGCTCGTGCAGCCGGTCGTCGTCGATCCCGAAGTGGTGCGCCACCTCATGCACCACCGTGACGGCGACCTCCTCGACCACCTCCTCCCGGTCCGCGCAGATCGCGAGCGTGGGACGGCGGAAGATCGTGATCCGGTCCGGCAGCGACCCGGCGGCCCAGAACTCCCCGCGCTCCGTCAGGGGCACGCCCTCGTACAGCCCGAGCAGGTCGGGGTCGTCCGCCGGCGCGTCGTCCTCCACCAGCACCACGACGTTGTCCATCTGCGCGCCGAGCTCGGGCGGGATGCGGTCCAGACCGTCCCGCACGGCGTCCTCGAAGTCCTCCAGCGACATGTCGATCACGGGCCCATCTTGGCCGATTTGGGAGTTCGTCGATCCTCCCCGTATGATCGTCACCGGTCTGAAGACGCCTCGACGTCAGGGGCGCAAGCCCCCATCGTCTAGCGGCCCAGGACCCCGCCCTTTCACGGCGGTAGCACGGGTTCGAATCCCGTTGGGGGTACGAGCAGTGCATGTGGAAGAGTAGGTCTCACTACGAGGCCCCGTAGCGCAGTTGGTTAGCGCGCCGCCCTGTCACGGCGGAGGTCGCGGGTTCAAGTCCCGTCGGGGTCGCTCGATCACACCGGTCCATCTGGACCGGTGTTGTCGTCCGAGGCTCTGTAGCTCAGTTGGTAGAGCGTTCGACTGAAAATCGAAAGGTCACCGGATCGACGCCGGTCGGAGCCACTTCGGAAGCCCCGCTCGCCCCAGGCGACGCGGGGCTTCGTCGTTCCCGGCCCGGCTCGGACGGCGCCCGGCCCAGGCCCACGGCGTCACGACCCCGCCACCTGCCGGATCCGGCGCTCGATCGCCGCGGCCACCCGCTCGCCGTTGCGAGCGTCACGGTGCGCGAAGGTGCCCGCGACCCGGCTCCGGTAGGGCTCCTGCACGGCGAAGCCCCGCCCGACCGCGTCCGCGATGCACGCGAGCGCGGCGTCCGCATCGGTGGCGACCGGGCCGAACCCGTCGGTCGCGTAGTCGAAGTAGCCGCGCCGCTGGGTGTGGGCCCCGCTGAACACCGTCTCCTGGTCGAACTGGAAGTACACGACGGGCACGCCGGTGTAGGCCGCGTCGAAGGCCACGGAGGTGTAGTCCGTCACGAGCAGTGCCGACCGGACGAGCTCGGACTGGAAGCCGGCCGCCGACGGGTCGACCCGCTGCACGTGGGCCGGCAGCGGGAACGCGGGGAGCACCCGGTCGAGGTGCGGGTGCAGCAGCAGCCGGACGGGCTGCCGCAGCTCCCCCGACAGCGCTGCGAGCCGGTCCGAGCGGAGCAGCGCGAGCCAGGCCTGCCCGAAGTCGGACGCCTCGAGGACCCGTCGCCGGTCCGCGTCCGACGCGCAGGCCTCGAGCTCCGCGTGCAGCGCCCGCCGCCAGGTGGGCATGACGAGGATGCTGCGGGGCTCGCCGTCGGTCTCCTCGCGGAGCGCGACCAGCCGGTCGTACCGCGGGAAGCCGGTGAGGGCGACCTCGTGGCCCTTGAGCGCGTACGGCGACCCCGGACCGACGAAGCTCTCGTGCTCGGCCTCGGTGGCCGTGGTCAGGAGGTCGATCCGCTTGCCGTTCAACCAGCGCGAGATGTCGTCCTTCGAGACCCCGTGCTGCAGGAACACGAAGATGCCGGGGAGCGCGCCGAAGTCGCGTCGCGGCACGGGGTACATGCAGCCCTCCACCGCGTCGGAGGAGATGCGGGCCGCCGCGTTGAGGGCGATGAGCACCGCCTCGTCGCTGCGGAGGTCGACCAGCCGGAAGCCGTCCGCCGCGAGCCGGTCCCAGTCCGCCGAGTCACGCTCCAGGAAGAAGTACGCGTCGATGTCCGGGCGCTCGCGCAGGAGGTGCCGGTAGAGGTGCTCGCCGTTGTCGTCGGCCACCCAGCGCCGGTCCATCACGATCCACGCGCCGGCGTACCGGTCCCGCACCTCGGGTGCGCGAGCCAGCTCCTTCATCGACGCCACCCACGCCGACCGCGCGGCGGCACCGGCCCGGGAGCGACGGCGCGCGCGCAGCTGGGCGGCGAGCCGAGCCACGACGCGCACCCGGGGGCTGGTCGTCGCCAGCGCCGCCACGTCGGTGACCCGTCGTGCCGTCGCGATCCGGCGCACGACGACGGTCCGCGAGTCGTGCGCCGGAGCGCCCGAGAGCCGGTACCGCGGCCGGGGCGGGCGGCCCCATCGCGGGCTCCGCATCGTGCGCAGCACCGCCGGGACGCCTCCGACCCACAGCGAGACCTCCGCACCGGAACGCCACCGCACGGACGTCTCGGTCATGAGCTCCTCGCCGAAGACGGCGTGCAGCCGCGTGCCGGTCACCTCCGGCCGGACCTCCACCCCGTCGCAGAACGCGCGCAGGGCCGGGACCGGTCCGCGGTGCATGACGGACACCTGGGCGTGGCCCTCCGCGTCGTCGCCCCACCGGTGCACCCGGGGGACGAGGCCGTCGTCCGCGTAGCGGACGAGCAGCGCCTGGCGGGTCGTCCACGGGTGGGCGTTGCACGGGAACCGCTCGATCGTGGCGGCGTCCACGTGCTCCATGATGCGCACGACCAGCTCGAGGAACCGGCGGGCCAGGTCGCCGTCGACCCACGCCACCTGGCTGGTCATCGACTGCTCCTCCTTGAGGTACCAGAGCAGGTCGTACAGGACCATGTACTGGGCCCACACCGGCGTGGTCCCGCGCACCGACGTGACGTACCTGAGCAGGTCCAGGTAGCCGAGCTCCGGCACGACGGTGAACCGCTCCGGACGGCTCCAGGCGGACTGGACCAGGGAGTCGCTGGTCGACCGCTTGCGGTAGAAGTAGTGCGCCCGGGCGGCGACCGCGACGACGGGGTCGTCGAGGTGGGCCAGGTACCGCCCGATGAGGTGCGCGTCCTCGTACGTCGGCACGATGCGCCCGTCGTACCGGAGCCCGTGCCGCCGCAGCACGTCCGTCCGCAGCATGAAGGCCGTGCCGAGCACGAAGGCCTCGGGCTCGTCCTGGAGACGCGCCAGCCGGTCGCCGAACCGGAACTTCTGCCCCAGGGGGTGCGCGTCGCGGAACCGGCCCGTCCGGTCGTCCAGCAGGTACAGGCGTGGCGCGACCAGCCCCGCCCTGCCGTCCCGGTCACGGTCGAGCAGGCGCGCGACCGCGGCGAAGTAGTCCCGGTCGACGAGGTCGTCCCCGTCGACCGACGTGTACCACTCGCCCTCCGCGACCTCGAGCGCCCGGTTCCGGGCGTGGCCGGGCCCCGCGTTCTCCTGCCGGACCACCCGCACGTTCGGGCGCCCCCTGGCCCAGCGCTCCGCGATCAGCGCGCTGCCGTCGGTGGAGCCGTCGTCGACCAGCACCACCTGGATGCGGTCGATCCCGTAGGTCTGCCGCTCGAGGGACCGCAGCGTCGCCGGGAGGTAGCGCTCCACGTCGTAGAAGCTCACGGCCACCGTGAAGCGGAAGGGGTGCGCCGTCATCGGGCCGCTCCTCGGGCCGTTGCCCGGGCCGGCCGCGGTGCTGTGGCGCGAGCCGGCCCCGTGCCGGGCCCGGGCTCCCGCGCGTCCAGGCGGCGGCGGTCCTGAGCGGTGCCGTCGCCGGTGGCCAGCCGTGCGCGCAGGGCCACCACGTCCGCAGCGTCGATCAGCTCGGCCTCCCCGGGCAGGAACCGGCGCAGGCGGTCGGCGGCGTACCGCGCGACGTCGCCCGCGTGCCGCAGGCGTCCCAGCCGGAGGAGCGTCTCGGCCTGGACGACCCGCAGCGAGAAGACGAGGACGTACGCCTCGCACCCCTGCCGGAGCAGGTCGTCGCAGAAGGTCCCCGCAGCCGTGACGAACGCCGCCGCGCTCTGGTCCTGGAGCCGGGCGACCTCCCGGGCGCGGTCCGCGACCCCGACCGGGTGCACGGGGCCGGTGGCGTCGGCGCCCGCGGCCGGACCCAGCAGCTGCTGCGACGCACGCTCCCACCGGCCGGCGAGCGTCGGGGACCCGCGGTGCGCGGGGGCGGCGGCGTCTTCCGTGCCCGTGCGGCGCCCGGGCGGCACGCTCGCGCGCCACCTGGAGCCCATGGTCCGCGCGACCTCGTCGAGCACGCCCGCCGCCGCGGCGGCACCGCCCGCGGCGCCCGGGGAGTCGTCCCGGCGCAGGCGCGAGAGCTCGGCCGTCGGCGCGGCCACCCGCCCCCGGCGCAGCCCGTCGAGCGCGAGCGACAGCCGCAGGGTCGCCGTGAGCACGGTCTCCTCCTGCGCCGCCCGCAGCGTCTCGGCGAGGGCGGCCTCCACCCGCGCGCGCACGGGGGCAGCGAGCGGGAGACCGGCGCGGCGGGTCTCGAGGGCGACGTGCACGCGCTCGAGGTGGCCGGACCGGCAGCGCGTGCCGGCGGGGCCGGCGTCGTCGCGGAGCGCATCGACGTCCAGCCACGCGCGCAGGAGGCGAGCGGCCGGCGTGCGGTCCTCGTCGAGCGCGCGCAGCCGCTCCCGCGCCCGGGACCTCACCGGCAGCGCCGCGCCCGTCCCCGTGCCCGCGACGACGAGGAGGAGGGCGGCGGCGGTCACGGCCCCGGCGACCGCGCCCCGGGTCCGCGCGAGAGCCGTCACAGCCGTGCTCCCCCGGAGGAGGGCCTCCTGGTCACTGGTTCTCAGCACGGAGCGCAGGGCGGACCCGAGCGAGGCGACCAGCGCGTCCGGGCCGCCCGGGGCGTCGGTCCTGCCGTCCGCCAGGCTCCCGTGCAGCCGCAGCAGGTCCAGCACGGCGGGGACGCCGGCACCGTCCGCGACGAGGCGACGCACGAGCGCACCGGTGAAGAGGGTGTCCGCGCGGTCGTCGCCGGCCCAGGCACGCACCGTCGCCCAGTCCCCCGCGCCGGCCAGCAGGGCGAGGTCGGCCGCACCGGGCGGCTCCCGCAGCGGCGCGCCGGCCGCCACGTACGCGCGGTAGTGCCCGTGCGCGGCTCGGGGGTCGTCGCGGGCAGCGAGCCGTGCGAGCCGGAGCCGGAGCGGCTGGCTGTGCCGGCACGGGCCGGCGTGCACGGCCTCCAGGTCCCGGACCGCCACCTCGGCCGCCGCGAGCACCCCCGGGCTCGCCCCCGCGCCCGGGTGCCCGTCCGAGCCGGGGTGCTCGTCGGAGCCCGGCGTGCAGAGGTCGAGCGCGCGCACGGCGGCGCGGGTGGACGTGGTGCTCATGGTGCTGCTCCCGGGGCGCGAGGCCCGGCTCGGCGGACGCGCGCCGACCGGGACGTCAGACGAGGACATGCGACTGCGGGGGTCCGAAGAACAGCAGCTCACCGGTGGCGAGGACCTCGTCGTCGGTGATCTGCCACGTGTGCGCGTCACGGCCGGACCGGACCTGGACGAAGTTGAACCGGTCGGCCGAGTACACCCGGCCACCCGCCGCCACGACCCGGCGCAGCATGCCGGTGTCCTCGCCCCGCGCGACCTCGGGGAACCGCGCGGCGGCCGCGACCTCGCGACGGCACACGATGGTCGGGCCGGCGACGAGGTCGGTGTAGCGGTGCTCCCGGTCCCCGAACCGGAGCACGGTCGCCCCGGACCTCCGCAGGTGCACGTGGTGCGCCTGCTTGCCGACGAGGTCCGCGTCCGCGTACGCGAGCGCCCGGGCCTGGTCGGCGAGGTAGTGCTCGCCGTACAGGTCGTCGTCGTCGAGCTTCGCGACGACCGGTGCGTCCGCCACGGCGACGAGCCGGTTCAGGCAGGCGCCCAGCGGGACGGTGCGATCGGCCGTGAGCAGGACGACCTCCTCGATGCCGAGCTCGCGGCACCGCCGCCGCAGGGCGTGCTCGCGGGCGACGAAGCCGTGGGTGAGGAGCGCGAGCTGGACGCGCACGCCGCGCTGCGACGCCACGGTCCGCAGGATTTGCTCGAGCTGGGCCGCCCGGTGGGTCGACACCAGGGCGGTGACGTACGGGTCGCGGGCTGCGTCCCCCTCGCGCAGGCCGACGTCGGCGAGCACCCGCCGCGCCCGAGCGCCGTACGTGTGCTCGCGCCAGATCCGCCGTTGGGCGAGGTGGACGGTCCGGTCGCGCAGCTGCGGCGAGTTCAGGGCACCACGCAGCACGAGCGCCGCCTCGTCGGCGTCCCGTGCCCGGAGCACCTCGCCGGGCTCGAGCGGGCCGGCAGCGGCGGCACCGGTGACGACGACCGTCCCGCGCGCGCTGTGCTCCAGGACGGTGCGGACCGCGGCCGGGCCCCCGTCCTGCCCGGGGACCAGCACGACCGGGTGCTCGCGTCCCGCGCCGGGACCGCCGGCGGCGCGCGCCGGGCTGTGCAGCACGGGCTGGACGGCAGGCGGGAGGACCCCGACCCGCGCGTGCCCGAGCGCGCGGCGGTAGCGCTCCGCGCGCGTCGCGTCCGCCGCGTAGACCCTGTCGAAGCTCGCGGCGGCCCCGACGAGCGGCGCCTCGCGCTCGTCGGTGTCCCAGAGGACCGTCGGCGTCCCGGTGCCGCGGCACGCGTCCAGCAGCTGCGCGAGCGCGGCGCCGGGCGCGGACGAGCCCAGGAGCTGATCCCGCCACCGGTGCGCAGCGCCGCTCGGGGAGGAACCGACCACGAGCAGGTCCAGCGGCGGCGGGCCGGCCCCCTCCGCGCCGGCCGTCGTCGGCGACGGCACGACGACGTGCCACTCGTGCCCGAGCGCGAGGTGCAGGTGGTCGTCGGCGACCACGCCGACGACCAGACCCGGCGTCGCCGGAGAGCGTTCGGGGCGCGAGGGCGGGGCGGCACCGGCCCGTCGGCGGTCGCGGAAGCGACGCACCTGCGCCACGCCACCGCGGCGCAGGTGCCAGAGGCCGGCCCGCGCGACGGCGAGCCGGCCGCCCCCCGCCGGGCGCTCCGGAGCGGTCACCGCCACGACCCCCTCGTGTCGATGACCGTCGCGTCGGCCGCCCCGAGGCGTCGGGGGTCCGTGGCACGGAACGCCGCGTGGTCGACGAGCAGCAGGACGACGTCCGCCCCGGCCACCGCGGACCGCAGCGGGCGGAGGGACACGTGGGGCGCCGCACGCAGCCGGGGCGGGAGGACGTCGACATGGGGCTCGACCACGTCGATCAGCGCGTGCGGCAGCAGCTCCGCGAGCTGCTCGACGACGTCGACCGCGGGCGACTCGCGCAGGTCGTCGATGTCCGCCTTGTAGGCGAGGCCGAGCGCGGCGATGCGCGGCCGCTCGACGCCCCGGACGGCATCGGCCACGCGGTCGACGACGGTGCCGGGCTGGGCGTCGTTCACCTGGCGCGCCGCACGGATCAACGGGGTCCGCCCGGGTGCTGCGGACACGAGGAACCAGGGGTCGACGGCGATGCAGTGGCCGCCCACGCCCGGGCCGGGCCGCAGGACGTCCACGCGGGGGTGGCGGTTCGCGAGCTCGATGACCTCCCACACGTCGACGTCCAGGTCCGCCGCCACGAGCGAGAGCTCGTTGGCGAAGGCGACGTTCACGTCCCGGAAGGAGTTCTCGACGAGCTTGGAGAGCTCGGCGGTGACGGAGTCCGTCAGCGCGATCTCGCCCCGGCAGAAGGTCGCGTACACGTCGCGGGCGCGCCGGGCGGCCTCGGGCGTGATCCCACCGGCGACCCGGTCGTTGGTGACCAGCTCCACCATCACCCGGCCCGGCAGCACGCGCTCCGGGCAGTACGCGACGTGCACCGTCGGTCGGCCGTCGTCGCCGTCGCCGCCGACGCTCAGGTCGGGACGCTCGGCCTGCAGCCGGCCCGCGAGGCGGAGGGTGGTCCCGGGCGGAGAGGTGGACTCCAGGACGACGAGCTCCCCGCCGCGCAGCCGCGGGGCGATGCCGCCGAGGGCCGCGTCGACGCAGCCGAGGTCCGCGGTGCGGTCGGCACGGAGCGGGGTCGGCACCGCCACGACGTACACGTCGGCCGCCGGCGTCTCGCGCTGGGCCCTGAGCCGCCCCTGGGCGACGGCACCGGCCAGTGCGCTCCCGAGGTCCGGCTCCACGAAGGGGACGAGCCCGCCGTTGACCGCGTCCACGACGCGGGGGTCGACGTCGACACCGATCACGTCGGCGCCGTGCGTCGCCGCGACCACCGCCGTCGGCAGGCCGACGTAGCCGAGCCCGATCACCGCGATCCTCGTCCGCGCCGGGTGGCCGGCGCCCTCGCCGTGTGCAGAACGCGGGAATGTCACGGTCGACCTTTCGCAGGGACGTGCCGGCGCCTCCGTGCCGGCTCATCCCCGGACGACCACGACAGCATTTCTCGATGTCGCCCGTGCGGGTGAGGACCAAGGTCCCGTCATTCCACCACGGGGGACAGCATGTCGAGGTGCTCGGCGTGCGCCCGGACGTGTTCTCCGGCCGTTCCGGCATTCACCGCCGCCATCAGCCCCGCGAGCGCGGGACGGTCCAGCACCACGATGCTCTGCGCGCCGTCCGGGCTCCGCCCCGTGCCGTCGGTCGGCACGGTCAGGAACGTCACGTCCGTCGACGCCAGGTCCTGCACGCGGGCCCGGAGGTCCGCCATCACGCCGTCGTCCAGGCCCTCGTCGGTCGCGACGGAGTCCCCGACCGCCCGGAGGAACGGCACCGCGGTGAGCGGGTTCGAGAGGGTGCCCTCGTTGCGGGTGCGCGCGACCATGGCACGCACCCACGCCTGCTGACGCTGCACGCGGTCGAAGTCCCCCCGGGCCAGGGTCGTGCGCTCCCGGACCCACCGCAGCGCCTGCTCCCCGGTGAGGAGTTGCTGCTTGCCGGCGGGCACGGTGGTGCCGGCGGCCTCGAGGTCCTGCTCGAGCGTGATCCGGACACCGCCGAGCGCGTCCGTGATCGCCGCGAACGAGGTGAAGTCCGCCACCGCGAAGTGGTCGATGCGCACGTCGGTGAGCTGCTCGACCGTGTGGATCATCAGCGACGGGCCGCCGTAGGAGAACGCCGCGTTGAGCTTGCCCTCACCGTGGCCGGGGATGTCGACCCACGCGTCCCGCGGCAGCGACATGACGTAGGCGGCCCCGCCCTCCGCCGGGAGGTGGACCAGCATGATCGTGTCGGTGCGCTGCGCCCCGGCGTGCCAGAGGCTCGGGTCGCCCGCCGAGATGCGACTGTCGGAGCCGAGCACGAGCAGGTTCATCGGCGCCGCGCCCGGCTCCGCCGCGGCCGGCGGGGCGGCCGGATCCGGCCGGGACGGCAGTGCCTCGAACGGGTCGTCCAGCTTCTCGACCCGTCCGCTCAGCCACTGCTGGACGCCCCAGACACCGCCCACGGCAAGGAGCCCGAGGCCGAGAAGAAGGCCCACGCTGACGAGCAACGCCCGCCGGCTGCGACGTCGACGGACGCCCGCTGGATCGCGATGGCGGGTAAATGACATGGCCCCGATCCTACGCAACGATCTACCAGGCAAGAATGCCGGGCCCGCGCGGGACAAATCGCCGAACAATGCGGACAAATATTCGGATCACATCGCCCACCACCGCGAAACGCACGCGGCCCGGCACCCCCGCAGGGGTACCGGGCCGGTCGCGGCGCGCCTGGCGTCAGATCACCAGCACCGACGCGGTGCCCTTGCCGTAGCCGGAGACCTCGACCTCCAGGTCGAGGCGGCGGACGTACGCCAGGACCCACTGCGCGACGTCGGCGGGCAGCGGCTCGCGCGGGGCGTACCACTGGTCGAGCTTGAGGTGCGGGGCGTCGCCGACGTTGAACAGCGCGGCGGTGACGTTGAGGATCTCCCCCGCGTTCTCGGCGAGCGCCGGCGGCAGCTGCTCCTCCTCGGCCGCGGCCCGCGAGGTGGCGGCCGGGACGAGGGCGATCGACGCACCGAGGTGCGCGGCGAGCGGCAGGTCGAACAGCACGATGGCCGACAGCTTCATCAGCCGGTCGACGTACACGCCGACGAGCGCGCCGCCGTTCAGCACCGGGTCGACCATGGGGCCGCCCGTGGCGACCTCCACGTCGCGGCCGATCAGGCCCTCCCAGTGCTCGCGGACCTCCTTGGCGGAGGGCAGGGGCGTGGCGTCGCTCATGCGAGCACCGGCTCGATGGCCTCGCGGAACGTGTCCGCGGTGAACGGCTTGGCGATGAGGAACAGCGCGCCGGCCTCGTCGGCCATCGTGCGCATCTCGTCGGAGCCCTCCGAGGTCACGAAGCCGAACGGGGTGCCGAAGCCCTCGGCACGCAGGGCGCGCAGCAGGTCGATGCCCGTGAGGTTCGGCATGTTCCAGTCCGACAGCACGACGTCGGGCTCCTGGGCGCGGACGGCCTCGAGCGCCTCGGCGCCGTCGGCCGCCTCGCGGACGTCCCAGTCGTAGCCAGCCTGGCGCAGCGTGCGGATCACGATCTGCCGCATCACACGGCTGTCGTCGGCGATGAGCACGTTGATCATGCTCGTCACTTCCCTTCGGTGTCAGCGGTCGCGGCGGGGGCCGCGGGGTGCAGGGGGTGGTGCAGCGGGTTCACTGGAACAGCCAGACCACGACGAGGATCGCGTGGCCGCGCCAGTCGAGCCGCAGCTCGTGCGAGAGGGAGCCGCCGGCGACGTCCGGGAGCTCGGTGGCGACCTGGGGCAGGCCCAGGGTGCCCTGGGACGGCAGCAGCGCCTTGATGTTGCCGCCGACCACGTTCGCGACCTCGCCGAAGGCGTCGTCGAGGTCCTCGGGGCCGACGGGCTCGTCCGCACCCATGCGCAGCAGCGCGCGGGTGAGCTCGTGCGCGGTGGCCAGGTCGGTGGTGACGGCGGCCCGGCCGGCGAGCTCGCCGTGGACGTCCACCCAGGCGACCAGCGGGTCGGTGACCGGGGGCAGCTCGCCCTCCCAGGGGCGCAGGTAGCCGACCTCCCCGTCGATCATGGCCGCGAACACCTCCTCGGCGATCGCGTACACCTGGTCCTGCTCGACGACGGCGGTCATACGGTCTCCTCGGCGGGGACGAGCCCGAGCAGGTCGAGCTTGTCGCGGATGGCATCGGGGGTGAACGGCTTGATCAGGTACTCGTGGGCGCCCGCCGCCAGCGCGCGCACGATCTGGCCGTGCTCGCTCTCGGTGGTGACCATCATCAGCGTGATGTTCCGCCACAGCGGGTTGGCGCGGACCTTCGTGACGAACGTCAGCCCGTCCATCACCGGCATGTTCCAGTCGATGCAGGCCAGGTCGACCTCGCCCTCCTGGTCCAGGACGTCGAGGGCCTGCTGACCGTCGCCGGCCTGGAGCGTGGTGAAGCCCAGCTCCTCCAGTGCGCCCGCGACGATGCGCCGCATCGTCCGCGAGTCGTCGATGACCAGGGCTCTCATCGCGTCACTCCTTGTTCGAATGCGGTGCCGGTCGTGCCGACCGCACCGGTCGGGCGCGGGCGCGCCGTGGGCAGGGTGGTGGTGGCCGGCCGGCCGAAGGCCGGACGGGTCGTGGTGGCCGGCGGCGCGGCCGGGGCCGTGCCGAACGCCGGGGGCGCGAGCCGGGGCTGCGGGACGCCGCCGGCGCGCACGGGCCGGTAGACGGACCCCCGCTCGACGGGCATCCGCTCCCAGTCCTGGTCGACGCCGATGGTCGTCTCCGCGGCACCGAGCACCAGGAACCCGCCGGGCTTGAGCACGCGGTGCACCCGGGACAGGATCGAGCGCTTGGTCTCGAGGTCGAAGTAGATGAGCACGTTGCGCAGGAACACGATGTCGAACGGGCCGGCGGGCGGGACGTCCAGCAGGTTGTGCTTGAGGAACGTGATCGCGCGGCGCAGCTCGTCGGCGATCTGCCAGTCGGCGCCGGCGCGCTGGAAGTAGCGCACCAGCATCGGGGCGGGCAGGCCGCGGTTGACCTCGAGCTGCGAGTAGCGGCCCGACTTCGCCTTGGCGAGCACCTGGTCGGACAGGTCGGTCGCGGTGATGTCGAACCGGGCGCCGGGGCCGAGCACGTCCGCGAGGGTCATCGCGAGCGAGTACGGCTCCTGCCCGGTCGAGCACGCGGCCGACCAGACCCGCACGGTGTCGAGCACGGGCCGGTCCGCGCGCAGGGCGGGGACGATGTGCGTCCGCACGGCGCTGAACGGGGTGTTGTCCCGGAACCACGAGGTCTCGTTGGTGGTGAGCGCCTCGACGATCACGGCGAGGTCGGTCTCCCGCCGCGCCGAGCGCACCTCGCGGATGTACGCGTCGACGCCGGCGTGGCCCGCGTCGCGCGCGATCGGCAGCAGCCGGCTCTCGACGAGGTACTCCTTGCCGGCCTCGAGCTGGATCGCGCTGCGGCGCCGGACGACGTCGGCGACGAACGCGAAGGTGTCCTGGGTCAGGCTCATGGCCGACCTCCGATCGGTGCTGCGGGGCGTCCGCCCGCGCGGGCGAGGACGGACTCGAGAGCGGGGGCGACTTCCCCGAGGGGCAGGACGCGGTGGGCGAACCCGGCGGTCGCGACGGCGCCCGGCATGCCCCAGACGACGCTGGTGGGCTCGTCCTGGACGATGACGGTGCCGCCGGCGGCCACGACGTCCTCGCAGCCGGTGCGGCCGTCGGCGCCCATGCCCGTGAGCACGAGCGCGAGCAGCTGCCCGCCGAGCTCCCGGACGGCCGAGCGGAACAGCACGTCCACCGCGGGGCGGCAGAAGTTCACGGGCGGGCCGTCGGTGATCGCGGCGCGCAGCATGCCGGCGGACCGGCGCAGCTCCAGGTGGTGGTCTCCCGCGGCGATGTAGACGTGCCCGGGCTCGAGCAGGTCGCCGTCGGCGGCCTCGACCACGGTCGCGGGGCCCAGGCGGTCCAGGCGGTGCGCGAGCTGCCGGGTGAACACCGGCGGCATGTGCTGCACGACGAGCACCGGCACCGGCGGCGGCGCGGACAGCGCGCCGAGCACCTTGGACAGCGCCTCGGGGCCGCCGGTCGACGAGCCGATGATCACGGCGCTGACCGGGTGCGGCGCGGGCGCCTGCCGGGTCACGACCGGCATCCGGGCCGCCGCGGCGGTCCCCGCGATGGGGGCGCGCTGCGTCGGCGCGGCGAACGCCGGCTGGGCGGACGGGGCGGGGGCCCCGGCCACCGGGCCCGCGGCGGCGGTGGCACCCGCCCGGCGCGGCACGAGCGCCTTGATCTTCGGGATGAGCTGGTCGGCGACCTGCGCCAGCGACTCCTGCACGCTGCCGACGTTGGCCGGCTTCGTGACGTAGTCGGTGGCCCCGGCGACCAGCGCGTCCAGCGTGGCCGACGCCCCGCGCTCGGTGAGCGTCGAGAACATGATGATCGGCATGGTGTGCCGGTTGCGGCGCAGCGCGCGCACCGCCTCGATGCCGTTCATCTCCGGCATCTCGATGTCCATGGTGACGAGGTCGGGGGCCAGCTGGTCCACCTTGGCCAGCGCGATGCGCCCGTTGGACGCGAAGCCCACCACCTCGATGTCCGGGTCGCGCGAGAGCGAGTCCGTCACCAGCCGGCGGACGACGACCGAGTCGTCGACCACCAGCACGCGGATCCTGGTCACGTCGTTCCCCTTACATGCGGACCGGCCGCACCGGCCGGGTTCGTGGTTCTGATCGGTCGGTGCGGCCGGTTCCTGAGTGGGCCGGTGCCTCGCGGGCGGGTGGTCAGAAGGTGAAACGCGCCACCCGCTCGTGCAGGTCCGCGGACAGCGCCGCGAGGTCCTGCACCTGGCCGGACACCTGGTCCAGCACGCCCACGGAGCGGGCCGCGGCGCCGGCGACCCCGGTGATGTTGTTCGCGATCTCACCCGACCCCGTCGCGGCCTCGGCCACCGAGCGGGACATCTCGTTGGTCGTCGCGGTCTGCTCCTCGACGGCCGACGCGATGGTCAGCTGGTAGTCGTTGATGCTCGCGATGATCTGCGAGATCTCCCCGATGGCCACCACGGCGGCGCCGGTGTCGTTCTGGATGGCCTCGACCCGGCGGGCGATGTCCTCCGTGGCCTTGGCGGTCTCCTGGGCGAGCTCCTTGACCTCGCCGGCCACGACCGCGAAGCCCTTGCCGGCCTCACCGGCGCGCGCGGCCTCGATCGTCGCGTTCAGCGCCAGCAGGTTCGTCTGCTCCGCGATGGACGTGATCACCTTGACGACGTTGCCGATCTCCTGGCTCGAGACGCCGAGCCGGGCGACCTGCTCGTTCGTGGCGACGGCCACGTCGGTGGCCTGGCCGGCGACCTTCGCCGCCTGCGACGCGTTCTGGGCGATCTCGCGGATGCTGGCGCCCATCTCCTCCGCGCCGGCCGCGACGGCCTGCACGTTGCGGGACACCTGCTCGGCCGCTGCCGCCACGACCCCCGCCTGCGCGGACGTCTCCTGCGAGCCCGAGACGACGTCCCCGTTGGAGGACTTCAGGCTGGCCGCCGTGGTCTCGACCGACTCGGCGGCCGTCACCACCCCGGCGAGGGTCGTGCGCAGGGAGTCCTGCGCCTGCCCGAGCGCGGCGGCCATCCGGCCCGTCTCGTCACGCCACGGGACCTCGGCGGTCACGGTGAGGTCGCCCTCGGCCATGGCCTCGAGCGAGCCCTGCACGCTGCGGACCGCGAGCGTGATCCGGCGGATCACCAGCACCGCCAGCACGCCGGACAGGCCGGCGCCGACGACGAAGGCGATGACCAGGACGAGGATCGTCCGGTCCACCTCCGCACGGCTGTCCGCGAGGATCTGGTCCACCTGGGCGTCGACCTGGCCCTGGGCGAGCGCGAGCGCCCGGCCGGCCCAGTCGGGGTCGGCGGAGGCGTCGGCGGCCAGCGCGGTGCGCAGCCCGTCCACGTCGCCCGCCTGGATCAGCGGGGCCAGCGTGCTGTCGCGGTACGCGACCCACGCCTCCCAGCGGTCCACGAAGTCGGTCCACTGCCGGGTGTCCGACTGCGGGTAGGCGGCGATGTTGTCGATCTGGGCGGCGACGTCGCGGTCGTTCCACGCGGAGGACTCGAGCAGCTGGGTGCGCACGGACTCGTCGGTGGCCTCCGTCGCGCGGTGCACGAGCAGGTGGCTGCGGGCCTGCGCGGTGCGCAGCTCCGACATGGCGGACTGCAGGTCGCCCGTCAGGCCGGACATCTCCTCGAGGTTCTGCCCGGCGCGGTACAGCGCCACGGCGCCGACCCCGCCCACGAGGGCGAACGTGCCGCCGAGCACCAGGAGGGACACGGCGATCTTGAGGGCGACGGGGCGGTCCCAGAACCAGGACGCGCGCCGGCGGCGGGCCGGCGCCTCCTGCTCGTCGGCGCCGTACGGGCCGGGCTCGTCGTACGGGCGGCGGGCGTCCTCGTAGCGGTTCCGCTCGCCGCGCGCGGGGGCGTAGGCGTGGTCGGTGGTGGTCATCAGCCCAGCTCCTCCGCGGTGTAGTAGCCGCCGGCCACGAGGACCTGGCGGTAGTTCTGGCCGGTGACGACCTGCGGCGTCAGCAGGTACGACGGGACGACCTTCACGCCGTTGTCGTACGAGGTGATGTCGTTCGTCTCCGGCTCGGCGCCGTCGAGCAGCGCGCGGACCATCGAGACCGCGACCTCGGCGAGCTGGCGGGTGTCCTTGTAGACCGTGCCGTACTGCTCGCCGGCGGCGATGGACTGCGCAGAGGCGAGCTCGGCGTCCTGGCCGGTGACGACGGGCAGCGGCTGCGCCGTCCCGTAGCCGATGGTCTTGGTGGCCTCGATGATCGCCAGCGAGATGCCGTCGTAGGGCGACAGGACGCCGTCGAGGCGCTGGCCGGCGTAGAGCGGCAGCAGCGCGTTCATGCGGGTGGTGGCGTTCTTCGGGTCCCAGGCCTGGATGGCGATGGTGGCGAAGTCCGTCTCGCCCGACGGCACGGTCAGCACCCCGGAGTCGAGGTACGGCTGCAGCACCTGCATCGCGCCGGAGTAGAAGACGGTCGCGTTGTTGTCGTCGGGCGACCCGGCGAACAGCTCGACGTTGAACGGGCCGGTCTGCCCGGTGGGCTCCCCCGCCGCGTCCAGCACCCCGAGGCCCTGGAGCAGCTGGGTGGCCTGCTGCACGCCGACCCGCGCGTTGTCGAAGGTCGCGTAGTAGTCGACGTCCGGCGACTCGCGGATCAGGCGGTCGTAGGCGATGACGGGGATGTCGGCGGCGGCGGCCTCGGCGAGCACGCCCTTGAGGGCCACGCCGTCGATCGACCCGATCACCAGCGCGTCCGCGCCGTCGGCGATCATCTGCTCGAGCTGCGCCACCTGCGTGGGCACGTCGTTCTCCGCGTACTCCAGGGCGACGTCGTACCCGAGCGCCTGCAGCTGGTCCTGGACGTTCTCGCCGTCCCCGATCCAGCGCTCCGACGTGGTCGTCGGCATCGCGACGCCCACCAGCGGGCGCTCGCCCGGCTCCTCCGCCGGGTCGGCAGCACCGCAGGCCGCGACCGAACCCATCGCCAGCAGCGCGAGGGACGCGGTCAGCGCGTTCCTCGCACGGTGGCGCTTCCCGTGCGTCATCTCGACTCCCTCGTCCGTCTCGGCCGCTGCGCTCCCTGCCGCGGCCGTGACCCCCCATTCGGACGGGTGCCTGAGGAAATGAGCGCTCCCCCGGGCGAAACCGCCGCGGGGGAGCGCTGGATGAGGCGTTCGGGTGACGTTCAGACCGCTCTCAGTAGGTGAACCGGGACACGCGGCCGCGCAGGTCCTCCGACATCCGGGCGAGCTCGCCGATGGAGTCGCCCATCTGGCCGAGCGTCTCGGACGAGGTCGCGGCGGCGGACGCGACGCCGGTGATGTTCACCGCGATCTCCCCGGAGCCCGTCGCCGCCTCGGCCACCGAGCGGGACATCTCCGTCGTGGTCGCCGTCTGCTCCTCCACCGCGCTGGCGATGGTGAGCTGGTAGTCGTTGATGCTCGCGATGATCTGCGAGATCTCGCCGATCGCCGCGACCGCGCCCGTGGTGTCGGACTGGATCGCCTCGACCCGCCGGACGATGTCCTCGGTCGCCTTGGCGGTCTCCTGGGCCAGCTCCTTGACCTCGCCGGCGACGACCGCGAAGCCCTTGCCCGCCTCGCCGGCGCGTGCGGCCTCGATCGTCGCGTTCAGCGCCAGCAGGTTCGTCTGCTCGGCGATGCTCGTGATCGTCTTGACGACGTTGCCGATCTCCAGGCTCGAGGCACCGAGGCGCGCCACCTGGTCGTTCGTCACCGCCGCCGCGTCCGTGGCCTGGCCCGCGACCTTGGCCGCCTGCGAGGCGTTCTGCGCGATCTCCCGGATGCTGGCGCCCATCTCCTCCGCGCCGGCCGCGACCGTCTGCACGTTGCGGGACACCTGCTCCGCCGCCGCGGCGACGACGCCCGCCTGGGCGGAGGTCTCGTCCGAGCCGGACACGACCTGGTGCGACGCCACGGACAGCTCCTCCGCGGCGGCCGCCACGGTCTGCGCCGTCTCGACCACGCCGGAGATCAGCCCGCGCAGGCTGTCCTGCGTGCGGGCCAGGTCGACGGCCAGCCGGCCGATCTCGTCCCGGCCGTCGACGCCCGACGGCACCGTGAGGTCCCCGTCGCCCGCGGCGGACAGCGCGCGCTGCACGCCGCCGAGCCGGCGGACGATCCCGCGGGCCACGACGTACGCCAGGGCGGTGGCGACGATCGCGCCGAGCAGCGCGACCAGCACCGTGATGAGGATGGAGCGGGCGGCCACGTCGTCCGTCTCGTCCGCGAGCGCCGCGGCCTGCTCGCCCTGCGCGGCGGTCTCGACCTGGATCGCGTCGACCACGCCGGTGGTCAGCGGCCGGATCGTGTCGTTGAAGTAGGTCCCGAAGCCGGCGGTGTCCCCCGCGTCGGCCAGCGGGAACAGCGAGTCCTCGGCGGCCGCGTAGTACGCGTCGAGCGCGGTCACGATCGCGTCGACCGCGCCCTGGTCCACGGCGCCCGCCCGGTACTCCTCGATCTGCGCGGTGAGGTCCTGCTGGCGGGTCGTCAGCTCGTCGAGCAGCGTCGCGCGGGTCTCCTCGTCGGCGATCCCGTACTGGATCACGCGGGCCCGGTCGCCCTGGAACGAGCGCTGGATCTCGGTGAGCTGCTGCAGCGGGGTGACGTTGCCGGCGTACATCTCGGCGGCGTCGGCGCGCAGCGTGCGCAGCGAGCTGACGGCCACGAGCGTCACGACGAGGGTCATCAGGGTCATCGCCGCGACGGCGGCGAGGATCTTGACCAGCACGGGCCGGTCGGTCCAGGGCCGACGCGGGGCGCCGGGGTGCTGCGCGGTCATCTTCTGTCCTTCTCGCTCTGCGGGACCTACGTCCCCTCTATCGGCCGCGCCGCGCGGGTGCGGAGGGGTTGCGCGCCGCAGGGCCCGGCGCGCGGGGGGTGCGCCGGGCCCTGCGGGGTCGTGGGGTGCTGCTGGGTCGTGCTGGGTCGTGCTGGGTCGTGCTGTGCCGTGCCTGCCGGGCGTCAGTACCGGAAGCCGGACACCCGCGCGCGCAGGTTCTCCGACATCCGCGCCAGCTCGGCGACCGCGTCGCCCATCTGGTTGAGCGTCTGCGACGACTCCGCGGCGGCCGACGCGACCCCGGTGATGTTCACCGCGATCTCCCCGGAGCCCGTGGCGGCCTCCGCGACGGAGCGGGACATCTCGTTGGTCGTGGCGGTCTGCTCCTCCACGGCCGACGCGATGGTCAGCTGGTAGTCGTTGATCGACGCGATGATCGAGGAGATCTCCCCGATGGCCGCGACGGCCCCGTGGGTGTCGCCCTGGATCGCCTCGACCCGGCGCGCGATGTCCTCGGTCGCCTTGGCGGTCTCCTGCGCGAGCTCCTTGACCTCACCGGCGACGACCGCGAAGCCCTTGCCGGCCTCACCGGCGCGCGCGGCCTCGATCGTCGCGTTCAGCGCCAGCAGGTTCGTCTGCTCCGCGATGGACGTGATCACCTTGACGACGTTGCCGATCTCCTGGCTCGAGACACCGAGCCGCGAGACCTGGTCGTTGGTGGTCTGCGCGACCTCGGTGGCCTGCCCGGCGACCTTCGCCGCCTGCGAGGAGTTCTGCGCGATCTCCCGGATGCTGGCGCCCATCTGCTCGGCGCCCGCCGCGACGGTCTGCACGTTGCGGGACACCTGCTCGGCGGCCGCCGCGACGACGCCCGCCTGGGCCGACGTCTGGTCCGAGCCGGCCACGACCTGGTGGGACGAGGCCGACAGCTCCTCGGCGGCGGCCGCGACGGTCTGCGCCGTCTCGACCACGCCGGAGATCGTGTCGCGCAGGTTCTCCTGCGCGCGGGCGAGGGACCGGGACATCTGGCCGAGCTCGTCGGTGGTGTCGACCTGCGGGACGACCGTGAGGTCGCCGTCCGCCATCGCCTCGACCGCCCGCTGCACCTCGGTGACCTGCTTGCGGATCATGTTCGCGATGACCATGCCGACCGCGGCCACGACGGCCACGCCGCCGACCAGCACGATGATGAGGATGCGCGAGCCGGACGCGGCCTCCGCGGCGGCGGCGTCGGCGACCGTCTTCAGGTAGTCGGCGCCGGAGACCTCGGCGGTCTCGAGCGCGGCGACCATCGTGTCGATGGCGGCCTGGCCCTCGTTCTCGGTGATCCGGGCGAACTCGGCGTCGTCGTTCGAGAACGCGGCGGGCACGAGCTGCTCGTCGCGGATCTGCTGCCAGGCGGCCCAGGCGGCCTTGAAGTCCTCCCAGCCCGGGACGACGACGTCGCCGATGCCGGCCTCGAACGCGTCGGCGGCGGCCTGCAGGTCGGCGTCGGTCGCGGCGATCGCGTCCAGGTCCTCCTGCCGCTGGGCCTCGGTGTCGGTGACGCTGGCGCCGGACTGCGCGATGAGCATCCGGGCCTTGATCTCCTCCTGGTGCACCACGGAGAGCGGCGCGATCACGTTGGCGCTGACCGACTGCACCTGCGCGGTGCTCGCGGCCAGGTCGTCCATCCGCACCGCGGCGAACGTCCCCATCGCGGCGACGACCACGACGACGAGTGCCAGCAGCTGGATGATCTTGGTGCGCACGCCGCGGTTGGCGAACCAGGCGGTGCCGCGGCGGCTGCCGCGGGACGGCCCGGCGGGGCGCGCGGGGCTCGCAGACGCCGACCCGCCAGGGCCGCGCTGCGCGGGCACGCGGTCGAGCCGGGTTGCCGGCCGCGACGTCGTGGTGACGCTCATGGTGGATCCTTCCTGTCTGGAACACCTTCTGGGTCTCCCGATCGTCCGCACGCCGGGTGCTGTGAGGGGACGACCGGGTGAACGCGCGCCGGACGGGCACGGGCCGCGCCCTCCCGGTGGGGTGGACGCGGCCCGTGGCCGTGCGGTGGTGCGGGGTGGGTCAGTACGCGAACCGCGACACCCGGCCGCGCAGGTCCTCCGACAGGCGCGCGAGCTCGCCGATGGCGTCGCCCATCTGCCCGAGCGTGCTGGAGCTGCCGGCGGCGGCCGTCGCGACGCCGGTGATGTTCGTGGCGATCTCGCCGGAGCCCGTGGCGGCCTCGGCCACCGAGCGGGACATCTCCGTGGTGGTGGCCGTCTGCTCCTCGACCGCGCTGGCGATCGTGAGCTGGTAGTCGTTGATGCTCGCGATGATGTGGCTGATCTCGCCGATGGCGGTCACGGCGGCGACGGTGTCGGACTGGATGGCCTCGACCCGGCGGACGATGTCCTCCGTGGCCTTCGCGGTCTCCTGGGCCAGCTCCTTCACCTCGCCGGCGACGACCGCGAAGCCCTTGCCCGCCTCACCGGCGCGGGCGGCCTCGATCGTCGCGTTCAGCGCCAGCAGGTTGGTCTGCTCGGCGATGCTCGTGATGGCCTTGACGACGTTGCCGATCTCCTGGCTGGACTCGCCGAGGCGCGTGACCTGCTCGTTGGTCGCCGCGGCGACGTCCGTGGCCTGGCCCGCGACCTTGGCGGCCTGCGAGGCGTTCTGCGCGATCTCGCGGATGCTGGCGCCCATCTGCTCGGCACCGGCCGCGACCGTCTGCACGTTGCGGGACACCTGCTCGGCGGCCGCCGCGACGACGCCCGCCTGCGCGGAGGTCTCGTCGGAGCCGGACACGACCTGCGTGGAGGCGGCGGACAGCTCCTCGGCGGCCGCGGCGACCGTCTGCGCGGTCTCCGCCACGCCGGACACGACGCTGCGCAGGCTGGTCTGGGCGGCGTCGAGGGAGCGCGCCATGTCGCCGAGCTCGTCGACGCTGCGCACGCGGGCCTGCACCGTGAGGTCGCCCTCGGCCATCGCCTCGAGCGCCGTGCGGACCTCGCCCGCGTCCCGGGCCAGGCGCCGGGCGACCACGAAGCCGATCGCCATGACGATCGCGAGGCCCACCACGAGCAGCACCACGACGGTGACGATCGTGCTGGACACCGTGGCGCCGGCGGCGTCGGAGTTGGCGTCCGCGACCTCCGCGACGGACGCGTTCTCCAGCGCGATGGCGTCCGCGGCGATCGTCGTCTGCGGCAGGATCTGGTCGCGGTAGAACGCGCCCGCACCCGTCACGTCGCCCGCGTCGGCCATCGGGAACAGCTCCGTCTCGGCCAGGCGGACCATCTCGTTCCAGCCGGCGTCGAAGTCGGCCCAGGCCTGGTCGTTCACGACCAGGTCGGCGTACGCCGCCTGCTGCTCGGTGATCTTCGCCTCGTACTCGTCGAGCTGGGTGCGCAGGTCGGCCCGGACCTCCTCGGAGGCCGCCGGGTACTCGACCATCCGGGCGCGGCCGGCCTGGAGCGCGCGCTGCAGGTCGCTGACCTGGCCGAGCTGCGTGACGTAGCCGGAGCTGCGGGTCACGTCGGTGCGCAGCTGGGACAGGCTCGCGGCGGCCGCGACGACCACGACCACGCCGACCAGGCCCGCCGCGGCGAGCAGGCCGAGCACCTTCGCGGCGATCGAGAGCCGGAGCCCGCGGCGGCGCGGGGTGACGGCGGACGGGTGGGACATGGTCGCTCCTGACAGGGGACGGTCGTCGGCACCCGCGCCCGTGGGGGCGACGGTCCGGCGCGAGGATTCACCCTCCCGATCGGCAGCCCCCTCACCAGCGTGAACACTCACCCGGGTGAATCCGTCCCGCTCGGGACCTGGGTCCCGGGCGCGTGCCCCGCAAACGCCGAGTGGAGAGTCCTGCCGGACACGCCGGGGCGTGTCCGGCAGGACTCTCCACTCGGCGTTTGCGGGG
>NZ_CABEGA010000049.1 GCF_901521055.1 Cellulomonas hominis
ACATCGAGAGGCCGGTCACCATCAGGTGACCGGCCTTTCTGCTCCCCAGAACGCATTTCCGCCGCCTCGACCGCCATTCCGAGGTCGGCCCCAGGGTGTGAGGTCGTCATATCGGCACGAGGTCGTCCGGTGGACCTGACGACCTCGTGCACGACTGACGACCTCGCCGCGCGAACGCTCGACCCCGCCGCGCGCCACCCCGCGGTGCGGCGCACGGCCCCCGCCCGCCCGCTGCGGTCCGCGCACCCGGCCGCGCCGCCGGTGCTGCCGACGCCCGTGGACCGCGGCTTCGAGGCTCTGCTCGCGTCGCTGCCCCTGACCCGCAGCGTGGTCGTCGACCTGCCCGGGCGCCGGCTGGTCGTCGACGGCGCGCCCGTCGACCTCACCCGCCAGGAGTTCGACCTGGTGGCCTACCTCGCGCGGTCCGCGGGCCGCGTCGTCACCCGCGACGAGCTGTTCGCCGCCGCGTGGCGCTCGCAGGACCTGTCCGCCGCCACGCGCACCATCGACGTCCACGTGCGGCGGGTCCGGGCGAAGTCGGGCCTCGACGGGCTGATCGCGACGGTGCGCGGCGTCGGGTACCGGCTGAACGCGCTGGACGGGCTCCGCGTCGAGGGCTGACGCCCCCCGTTCGTGTGGCGGGCTCGCCCCCGGCGGGCGACGCTGGGCGGGACAGGACCGGGGGCAGGACGCGCCCCCGCCCGGACGTCGCCGCCGCCCCGGCAGCGGCCGCACGCGCAGGAGGACACGTGGCGCACTCGCCCGACGACAGCACGCAGAAGGCGGCGACCGCTCCGGACCCGGACGACCCGCGCAAGCCCGACTCGCCCGACGACCTCACCAAGCGGTCGTGGAAGTACGTGCTGCGCACGACCATCCGCGAGTTCAACCACGACCAGTGCACGGACCTCGCCGCCGCGCTGACCTACTACGCCGTCCTCGCGCTCGCGCCGGCCCTGCTGGCCGTGGTGTCGGTGCTGGGCCTTGTCGGCAACGGGCAGCAGCTCGTCGAGGACCTGGTGCAGACCGTCGAGGACACCGGCCCCGAGGGCGCGGCGTCCACGATCGAGCCGATCCTGAACAACATCTCGAACTCGCCGGGTGCCGGGCTCGCGTTCTTCCTGTCGCTGGCGCTGGCCCTGTGGTCGGCGTCCGGCTACGTGGCCGCGTTCAGCCGCGGCATGAACCGCGTGTACGAGATCGACGAGGGCCGGCCGATCTGGAAGCTCCGGCCGGTGCTGCTCGTCGTCACGCTCGTGCTGGTGATCTTCGCCGTGCTGATCGTGGTCGCCGCGGTGGTGTCCGGCGGGATCGCGGAGTCCATCGGGTCCGCCATCGGGCTGAGCGACGTCGCGGTGACCGTCTGGAACATCGCGAAGTGGCCGGTCGTGCTGCTGCTCGTCGTGCTCGCCGTCGCGATCCTGTACTACTTCACGCCGAACGTCCGGCAGCCGAAGTTCCGCTGGATGAGCGTCGGGGCGCTCGTCGCCGTCCTGGTGTGGATCATCGCGTCCGTCGGGTTCGGGTTCTACGTCGCGAACTTCGGCAGCTACGGCAGCACCTACGGCTCGCTGGCCGGCGTGATCATCCTGCTGCTGTGGCTGTGGCTGTCCAACCTCGCGCTCCTGTTCGGCGCGGAGCTCGACGCGGAGATCGAGCGCGGCCGGCAGCTCCAGGGCGGCATCGAGGCCGAGCGGACCATCCAGCTGCCCCCGCGGGACACGCGCGCGAGCGACAAGAAGCGCGCCAAGGCCGAGGAGGACGTGAAGCGGGGACGCGCGATCCGGGAGTCGAACAGCAAGCGGCGCCCGCCCCGCTGACCCCGCACGGCACCACGCAGCACGCAGGACCGCCGGTCCGGGGAGTCGTCCCGGGGCCGGCGGTCCTGCGTCGTGCGGGCGGTCGTCAGCTCGGCGGCATCACGCCCGCGACCTCCAGCATGTCCGGCAGGCTGGCGATGGTGCGGGCGCCCGGCCCGGTGCCGAGCGTCGGGACCGCCGCCGCGCCCCACGCCGGCACGCTCGACAGGAACGAGTCCTGGTCGTGGGCGATCAGCCCGATGAGCGTCTCGGCGACCAGCCGGCTGCCGACCGGACCGAGCGAGCTGCCACCCGTGAGCACCTCCGCCTCCTTGAGGACGTAGTACCAGAGCGGCGTCCGGCCCGAGAGCTGCGGGCTCGTGAGCGCGCTGCGCACGCCCGCGGGGGTGTTCCGCAGCAGCTCGGCGCGCGAGAGGGGCCGGATCGCGAGCGCGCGGGCGACGGCCTCCCCCGTCGGCAGGCTCAGCAGGTAGCCGCGCAGCAGGTTCCGCTTGGCCAGGTGCTCCTGGATGCCCGCGAGGTCCCGCGGCTCGTTGCGCATCACCGACAGGTCGTCGGCGAGCTGCGTGTCGATCGCGCGGGCGAAGTGCCGGGCGTCCGGGTCGGCCTTGTCGACGAACCGGTCCCACTCGATCGCCCAGTTCATCGGGAGCCCGGTCGCCCCGCCGATGAACCCGCCGCGGCCGGTGAACTGGAAGAGCTGCTCCAGGCTCGCCCGCGGCGCGACGAACCCCGGGTCGCCGAAGTTCCGGTTGTAGTCGTAGGAGTTCCGGATCTGCGAGTGCCCGAACCGGAAGGCCGCCACCGAGAACTCCAGCGGCATCGCCTCGGGACGGCCCGCCGGGAACCGCGACAGGTACAGGCCGGGGTGCGCGGACAGCACCCAGTCGACCGTGCCCGGGACGGTGACCGTCCGCAGGTAGTCGTGGACGATCAGCCACTGGTGGGTGTGCCGGGTGAAGCGCTGGGCCCGCGCCAGCAGGTCGCGCTTCGACAGCGTGGGCTCCGCCAGCTGGATCGCGTGCGCGACGGCGTTGTGGAAGCGCAGGTACGCGAGGTGCAGCTGCGCGACGACGAGGTTCTCGTCGTTGCGGGAGTCGCCGATCCGGGCGGGGAACTCGTCGCGTCCGGTCGCACGGTTCGTGACCCGCCGGCGGCCGGGCAGGTCGCGCTCGTCCGGGTCCTCCGCGCACGGCACCGGCTGGCCCGGCGCGGGCGACGTGAGGGTGCCGAGGCGCAGGAACGCCCCGTCGTAGAACGCGGCGGACTTCGCCCCCTTGGGGCCGTCGCCGTACAGCGAGTCGAGGTTGAGGTACGGCTGGCGGGCGTTGCCGAGCTTCGCGCGCACGGTGTCCGGGTCCACCGGCTGGAGCCCCGGCTCCGCGACGGCGGGCTGCTGCATGCTCACGTCCGAGGAGTCCTCGAGCGTGAGGTCGTGGTCGATGAACTGCCCCCAGTACGTGTAGACCGCGGGGATCGAGGACGGCGGCGCCGCGCTCGCGACGGGCTCGGCCATCGCGCCGCCGAGCCGCCGCAGCAACGCGATCACCTGGGGCGCGTCGACCGCCGGCAGGTGGCTGTCCGCGTCACCCACGAGGTCCGGGAACAGGTAGTCGAACTCGGACGCGTGGGCCTGGCGCTCCAGGACCTCGCCGTGGCTGACGTTCTCGATCACCCGCCCGGCGACGGCGGGCGCGGCGGCATCGGTCTGCGTGGCGTTCATGGGACTCCCCCTGGGCGGTGCGGTTCACCGGGTTGCTGTCCCGTGCCGCGGCGCGGCGACGGGCGGGGGCGGTCCGGGTGGCTCGTCTCGGCGAGGGACCCGGGCTGCGGACGCCGGCGCGGGCGGGGTCGGCGATGACGTCCGCGGGGGCCGGTCAGGGGTCCATCACACCACCGGCGGCACGCGGGCGTAAAGGTCGCCGGGCGGGTCCGCACGGTCCGCGCCGGTCAGGGTGCCGGGGACCGTTGCGCGCCCAGCGCCGTCCCGGCGAACTCCCAGTGCCACGGCTCGTGCGGCCCGGGACCGCCCGGCCCCATGCCCGCGGGGTGGATCCAGCCGTACGCGGGACCGTGCTCGACCATCCAGAGGTACAGCGGGGTGTCGAACTGCCCGACCGCCCCGAAGCCGCTGAAGTCGACGGCGACGCCCCAGCCGTGGTGCGACGTGCCCGGGGACGCGGCGAGGAACCCCTTGGCACCCTTGAGCGCGACCTGCTCGGGGAACGACCGGTACGTGCTCCCCACCGGCAGGTCGGTCCCGTGGTCGGCGCGGAACTCCTCGTTGAGCGCGACGAGCGCGTCCACGGCGTCGCACCGGAGCAGCGCGCCGGCGGCGAACGGCACCGGGCACAGCACCGCCGGGTCGACCGTGCCGTCGGCGCGCAGCGGCCCGGACGTGACCTGGTCGGAGCGCCCGGAGCGGACCGGGGCCAGCAGCGCGTCGCCGTCGACGAGCCCGCCGCCCCCGGGCAGCTCCGCGACGGCGGCGACCGCCTCGGACGTCACGCGCTCCAGCCGGGCGAGCCCCGCCTCGTCGAGCACCGAGGACGCGGTGGTCGGCTGCGGGGCGGTGCGCTCGACCTCCAGGGTCAGGCGGAACACGGCGGCCGACGCGCGCTCGAGCTCGCGCAGCCCCGCGACGCGGTCCCCGAGCGCACCGGTCCCGGGGGCGAGCGCGTCGTTCGCGGTGTGCAGGCGCGTCACGGCGTCGTCGAGCTCGACCAGGGCCGGCACGGGCTCCGGGGCGATGCGCAGCGCCTCCACGCCGGACGCCGCGCCCAGGGCGGCCCGCGCCACCGCGAGCTGCTCGGCCGTCAGCTGCTCGGCCTGCGCGCGCGCCCGCAGCTCCAGGCGCCGGCTCTCCGCGTCCGCCGGGTCGGCGGCGGCGGACGGGGCGACGGCCGCGGTGCGCTGGTCGGGCGGCGTCCACGCGATCCCCGCGGCGAGCACCGCGGCCAGCCCGACCAGGCCCGCGCCACGCACCGTGCGGCGGGCCGCTGCCGCGACGGGTCCCAGCCGGGCCCGGCCGCGTCGCCGGTGGCGGCGACGCCGGGACGGCGGCAGACCCATCACGGCCGCTCCTCCACGAGGCTGCGGGTCGCTGGTCCCGCGCGGGCGCGGCCGCCGGGGTACCAGCCCCGCGACGCCACGACCAGGCCCGCGTCCCGACCCGGTACCGCCACGGGCGCCCCACGTCGCGGGGCGTGCCGTCCTGCCAGAGTAGGAAGCCCCCTGAGGGGTGTCAACGCGAGAAGGTGACCTGCGTCACAGCGCGTCGAGGTGCGTCTCGGCCGCGCGGAGCCGCGACTCGGCCCGCTCCGCGGCGCGGGCGGCCGCCGTCCGCGCCGAGCGGGCGTGCCGGACCTCCAGGCCGGTCTCCCGCGCCTCCTGCTCCGCGACGGCGAGCTCGTCCCGCAGGCGCGCGATCTCCTGCTGGGTGCGCTCCACCAGGTCGGCGAGCTCCGCCTGCCGCGCCTCCGCGTCCTTCAGGCGCCGGTCGGCCGCGTCCCGGGCCTCGCGCTGCTCCTGCGCGTCCTGCCGCGCGAGCGCGACGTCCTCCTCGGCGCTGCGGCGGGCGGCCTCGCGGCGGCGCTCGCGCTCGGCGGCCTGCGCGGCCTCGCGGGCGCGCCGCTGCTCGGCCTCGCGGGCGCGCCGGTCCTCCGCCTCGCGCGCGCGCCGGTCTCCGGCCGTCCCGGTCCCGGCCCGGCCCTTCGCGCTGCGCTCCCGCGGTGAGGCCGGCGCGGCCTCCTGGTCCCCGGTGCCCGACTCGGCGGTCCGCACCCGGCCCCGGGCCCGCGCGGGCGGCACCTCCTGCACGGGCCGGTCCGGCTCGTCCACCGTGATGAGCCGGCCCCGGCGGCGTCCCGGCCGGCCCGCCTGGTCGTCCGGCGCGGCGTCCGGCCGCTCCCGCTCGGCCGGGACCGCGCGCATCGGCGTCCGGCGGGCCGGCGCGCCCGCGAGCGGCGGCGCATCCGGGACGGCCACGGCACCGTCGACGTCGACCGGCTCGAACCCGGAGGAGAACAGGTCCCGCACGAGCAGCCCCGTGGCGACCGCCGCGGCCGCGTCCGGGTCGCCCATGGCCGCCCGCAGCGTCGCCTCCACCTGGCCGCGGGCCGCCGCACCCACGGTGCCGCCGGCATCCGCCAGCAGGTCGACCGCGACCTGCACGACCTCGGTCATCATCCGCTGCTGCTCCGCGTGCAGGGCGCGCAGGTCGGTGCCCGAGAGTGCCGCCTGGGCCTCCCGCAGCCGCACGCCGAGGTCGAGCAGGCGCCCGACGTCCTCCGGACGCTCCCGCACCAGCAGGTTCACGGCCGCGGCGGCCGCGCTCGGCTTGCGCAGCGCACCGACGGCCGTCGCCACCGCCTTGTCACCGGAGGCCCGCGCGGCCCGCACGGCGGCGGTGCGAGCCGCGGTGAACTCCGCCGGCGCGACGCCGTAGAGCCCGGCCGCCACCTCGGTCACGTCCGCCACCGGCCCTCCTCCCGTCGACCTCGGCCGTCGCGTCCGTCGCGTCCGTCCCGCCCGTCGCGTCCCGGTGACACCATGCCGCACCGCGGACCACCGCGTCCCGCCAGCCGGGAACCACGCCCGCCCCCGGGGCCGGCGGCGATAGCGTCGGGGCACCTGCCGGCCGTGCGAGCCCCGCCGGCCGGGCACAGCGCGAGAGGGACGGTGGACCGGTGCCGGACGGGTTCGAGACCGGGCACGACGGGGGGACCGCCGTGGTCGTGGGCGTCGACGGCTCCGAGACCTCGCTGCGCGCCGCGGCCTACGCGGTCGGCGTGTGCCGTCGGCAGGGCAGCCGCCTGGTCGTCGTCTACGCGCGCGAGCCGGGCGGCGGCATCGCGCAGCTGATGGACACCACCGGCAGCAGCAGCGCCGCCGCGCTCCGGCTGCAGGACGAGGTCGAGCGGATGCTGCGGCAGTCCCAGACCCTCGCGGAGGCCGAGGGCATCCGCTCCGAGCTGCAGGTCCGGACCGGCGACCCCTACCAGGTGCTGTCCGCCGTCGCGCGGGAGGTGCGGGCGGACTGCGTGGTGGTGGGGTCGTCGGCGAGCATCGGCCACCGGATCGCGGGGTCGCTCGCCGTGCGGCTGGTGCGCAACGCCCGGTGGCCCGTCACGGTCGTCCCCTGACCCTCACGCCGACGCCTCGCGCAGCAGGCCCGACTCCCACGCCACCGCGGTGTCCAGCGTGACGTAGCCGCGCTCGGCGAAGAACACCGTCACCCGGTCCTCCTCCACCACCGAGACCTGGCCCGGCCCCCACTCCGCGTGCTCGACGGCCTGGCCGGGGCGCAGGGGCGCGTCCTGGACCTCCACCGAGGTGCCGGCGTCACAGCTGTCGCAGGCCCCGCAGGGTCGCGGGTGCTTCTCCCCCAGCAGCTCCAGCAGCAGCCGGCGCCGGCAGTCGGTGGTGTCGGCGTAGGTGCGCACCACCTCGACGCGGGACCGCTCCACCGCCTGCCGCTCCTCCTGGCGTGCGGCGGCCTCCCGCGCGGCCTGCCGCGCCGTGACGCCGGTCGGGACGAGCCGCCCGTCCTCGCGGCGCACGGCGCCCACGTCGAGCAGCACGCCGAGCGCCCGGGACACCGTGCGGGCCGCGAGCCCGGTCGCCGCGACGAGCCCCTGCAGGTCGGCGCCGTCCGCGTCGCCGTCACCGGATCCCGCCCCCGCCGACCCGGCCCCGGCCACGCCGTCGAGCACCGCGCCGAGCGTCGCCTGCCGCGGCACCCCGCCGGAGCGCAGGTACTGGTTGAGGCCGAAGTCGTCGGGGCGGGACACGAGCACGGCGCGCGCCGGCTCCCCGTCGCGGCCGGCGCGCCCGACCTCCTGGTAGTACGCGTCGAGCGACGTCGGCGGCCCGGCGTGCACGACGAACCGGACGTCGGCCCGGTCCACCCCCATGCCGAACGCGCTGGTCGCCACCACGAGGTCCTGCTCGCCGTCGAGGAACGCCCGCTCCACCCGGGCCCGCTCCCGGGCGGGCAGCCCCGCGTGGTAGCCGAGCGCGGGCCGGCCGGCCGCCACGAGGGACGCCGTCAGCTCCTCCACGTGGGTGCGCGTCCGCGCGTAGACGAGGCCCGCGCCCTCGAGCTCGGCGACGATGCCCACGACGCGGTCGTCCCGCTCGCGCGGCGTCGAGGCGTGGTGCGCGCCCAGCCAGATGTTCGGCCGGTCCGCGTCGTGCACCAGCACGCGGGGCTCGACCATGCCGAGCCGCTCGACGACCTCCTGCCGCACCTGCGGCGACGCCGTCGCGGTCAGCGCCAGGACCCGCGGCTGCCCGAGGCGCTGCACGGTCCCGGCCACGTGGACGTAGTCGGGCCGGAAGTCGTGCCCCCACTCGCTCACGCAGTGCGCCTCGTCCACGACCACCAGGCCGACGTCCGCGGCGTCGAGCGCCTCCACCACCGGGCGGCGCACCAGCTGCTCGGGGCCGAGCACCAGCACGTCCAGGTCCCCGCGCGCCGCCCGCTCGAGGGCCTCGCGCTGCGCCCGCGCGCCGCGGGCGGAGCTCACCGCCTCCGCGTGCAGACCGGCCTCCCGCAGGCCCGCCACCTGGTCGCGCTGCAGCGCCAGGAGCGGCGAGACGACGACGGTCAGACGCCCGCTGAGAAGAGTCGCGATCGCGTAGACCGCGGTCTTGCCGGCGCCCGAGCGCGCGACGAGCAGCGTGTCGCGGTCGCGGAGCCCGTCGAGCGCGTCGCGCTGCGCCTCCCGGAGCCGGTGGCCGTCGCCGAGGACGCGGCGCACCGCGTCGTCCAGCCCGGCGACCTCGGGCGAGCCGTGCGGGGCCGTGTGCCGGTCCGTCACCTGCGCCTCAGCGCTCCGGCCGGTGCAGGGCGAGGAAGAACGCCATCCCGCTGGACGCCACGCCCAGCAGGAAGAACGTGATCGACGCGTCGTCGACGCCCACGCCCATCAGCCAGAAGCCGGCGAGCAGCAGCAGCATGCAGAAGACGAACAGCGCGACGCGCGCCGGCGCGGGGCGGTCGGGCTGCTCCTGCGAGGCGCGGGTGCGCTCGTACCGCTCGTCCGCGGTCTCGGTCTCGGTCACGTCGGTCCTCCGGTCGTCGGGGTGCTCGGGCTCGGTGCTCAGCGCGGCTGGGCGGGGTTGGTCGGGGTCCCGTGGGACGGCGGGTTCACCGGCGGGCCCTGCGTCTGCGGCGACACGGTGCCGCCCGCGGACGGTGCCGGGGCGGTCTCCGCGGCGGGCGCGGTCGCGTCGCCGCCGGACGGGCGCTGCCCCTCGGCGAGGTCGAGCAGCCGGTGGTCGAGGATCTGGATGACGGCCACGCGGTTGGCGTGCGCCTCCTCGTAGCGGCGCAGCACGTCGATCTCCTCGGCCTCCAGGCTCCGGATCCGGTGCCCCAGCGACCCGATCGGCAGGTGGTCGTAGTCGGGCACGGGCAGGTCCTGACGGCTCACGTCGTCGGCGGTCATGGGCGTCCTCCCGGGTCGGCTCGCGCGGGCGGCGGTGGCCGCCCGACCACCGACGCTAGGCCGGGCCCGCAGGCGCTGCCACCGGAGCAGGGCACCCGCCTCTAGCATCGGGGGCACCCGTCCGACGACCCCGGGAGAGGCGCCGTGACCCCCGCCCCGCACCCTGCCCCGCAGCCCGGTCCGCAGCCCGGGCCGCACACCGGCCGGCACCCCGGCCCGCCCGGGCCCACCCAGGTCGACGAGCGGTTCGCCTCCCCCGTCGAGGACCGCGGCTGGACGGCCGCCTACCTGCCGGCGTGGAGCTCGCGCGCCGCGGCCGCCGCCCACGCGCGCACCGGCCCGGGCGGGCTGACGCTCGCGATCCCGCCGGACCACCCGGTGTGGTGCCCCGGCACCCACACGCCGCCGCTGCGGGTCTCGGCGGTGCAGAGCGGCAGCTGGTCCGGCCCGGTCGGCAGCACGCAGGGGCAGCAGCCGTTCCGGGAGGGGCTCGTGGTGCGCGAGGAGCAGCCCGCCCGCTGGGCCTACACGCCCTGGCACGGGCGCGTCGAGGTCACCTGCCGGGCGGTCGTCGGCCCGGGGTCGATGTTCTCCGCGTGGCTGGTCGGGGTCGAGGACGTCCCCGAGCGCAGCGGGGAGATCTGCCTGGTGGAGGTGTTCGGGGACCAGCTCGGCACCGACGAGGACGGCGCCGCGACGGCCGCGCTCGGCTCGGGCGTGCACCCGTTCCGGGACCCGGCGCTGCACGAGGACTTCGCCGCGCCGCGCACGCGGGTCGACGTGTCCGCGTGGCACACCTACGCGGTCGACTGGCGGCCCGGCTCGGTGACGTTCGAGGTGGACGGGGCGGTCACCCGCACACTCGCGCAGGCACCCGACTACCCCATGCAGCTCATGCTCGGTGTGTTCGACTTCCCGGAGCAGCCGCACACCGGCGGGCCCGCGGTCCCCGAGCTCGTCGTCGCCCGGGTCCGCGGCACCGCCTGAGCGACCTCAGCCCTCGTCGTTGGTCGGCTTCGTGAAGCCCGCGTGCATCGCGGCCTTCGCCTTGTCCGGGAGCACCGCGGCCGCCGCGGACTGCAGCCGGGCCTTCATCGACCGGACCTCGACCTTGTCGTCGCCCTTCATCATCGCCTCGAACCCCTGGTCGGCGACGTCGGCCGGGTCGTCCTTCGGGCCCTTCCCGACCGGCGTGTCCTCCATGCCGGCGCGCTCGAAGAACCGGGTGTCCGTGGGTCCGGGCAGCAGCGTCGTCACCGTCACCCCGGTGCCGTCGAGCTCGTGCCGGAGGGCCTCGGCGAACGACTGCACGAACGACTTCGACGCGGCGTAGGTGGCGTAGTACGGGCCCGGCATCAGGGACGCGGTCGACGACGTGAACAGCACCCGGCCGGCGCCGCGCTCGACCATGGCCGGCAGCAGCGCCTTCGCCATCCGGACGTTGCCCGCGACGTTGAGCGCGATGACGCGCAGGTCCCCCTCCAGCGGCGTCTCGACGAACCGGCCGCCCTGGCCCGTGCCGGCGTTCAGCGCGAGCGCGTCCACCGGTCGGCCCGTCGCCGCCACCGCCTCGACCAGCTCGGCGACGCCCTCGGCGGTCGACAGGTCGGCCCGCACCGCGCGCACGGCCGCCCCCGACGCGGCCAGGGCGTCCGCGGCGACGGTGATCTGCGGCTCCTCGGCGACCACGACCAGGTCGAAGCCCTCCTGGGTGAACCGGCGCGCGAGCTCCAGCCCGATGCCGCTCGACGCCCCGGTCACGACGGCCAGCGGGCGCGGCGCGATCTCCTCGGTCATGGGTGTGCCTCCGTGCGTGGGTGTCCGTGGGTGCGGGCCTGCGTGCCGGACCCGCCTCTCGGACGCTAGGCCGGGGCCAGGGGGGCCGCCACCGCTGGCCGGCGCGGCGGGTCAGGCGCCCAGCACGATGTCCGCGTAGGAGCGCAGCGCGTGCGCCGCGACGGTCGCCTCCTGCGAGCCGAGCGGGTCCGCCGCCGCGTACGCGCCGAGGTCCAGGCCGGTCAGCGCCGCGATCGTCGCCACGCGCACCTGGAACGTCCGGTACGCGCCGAACGCCGCCTCGGTGAGCACGCTCGGCAGGAACGAGTCCTGCCCCAGCACGTACCCGGTGACCACGAGCCGGTCCCGGTCGTCCACCACCGCGACCACCTTGAAGAACTGCCGGGGCAGCAGCGTCCCGCGGTACGGCGGGTCGTCCGGGGCCAGCACCGGACCGCTCACCACGCTCACCCGCAGCCGGTCGCGCCGCGCGGTGCCGAGGACGTACTCCTCCAGGCCCAGCCACAGCGTCGAGCCCGCGTTGAACGCGTGGTGCTGCGGCGCGGAGTTCGTGTAGTGGAACGTGTCGTCGTTCGCCGCCCGGGCCAGCGGCCCCCACGCCGGGTCCAGGCGCCGGACCAGGTGCCCGCGGTCCAGGTGGTTGTCCGCGTACACGTCGGCACCGGTCTGCTCGGAGCGCGGCAGGCGCGGGTCGAGGATCCAGCGGTCGTCGCTGCGGGGCTGCGCGTCGGTGGCGCCGCCGTCGATGTTCACCGCGGTGAGCAGCGCCAGGCGGCGCACGCGGTGCATGACGACGCTGAAGTGGTGGTACCGCAGCTCGGCGGAGGCCACGGCGGCGTTCGACCCCGCCCTGGGCAGCGGTAGCGGCACACCCAGGAACGCCGGGTCGTACCCGCCGCGGGTCGAGTAGTCCGGGTCGATCGCCAGGGCCTCGACGGCCGGTCCCGGCGGCACGACGCCGTCCTGCGCCGGGGGGTCCACGCGTACCACCGGCGGCGCCGTGGGCGCGGCGTCGCCGAGGGCGAGGGAGACCGTGAGCCGCAGGGGGATCTCGACCGTGACGGGCGCCGGCGCGGGCGCGGGCGCGGTCGGGGATGCCGCGGCCGGCTCCGCGGTCGGCTGCGGCGCCGTCTCCGTCCCGGTGGTCGGGCGCCCGCCGTGCGGCGACGGGGCGGTGCCCAGCGCCTCCACCCGCGCCCGGCGCTCGCCGTCGAGGCCCGCCTCCCGCAGGTGGCGCAGGATGCGGCTGATCCGGATGCCCTCGTTGAGGTACCCCGGCGACTCCCCCGCCGTCCCGCTGGGGACGCTCGCGTGGTGCAGCGCGATGACCTCCCACTGGTCGTTGAACACCGGCGACCCGGACGACCCGGGCTCCGTGTCGGTCAGGTAGTGCAGGACCTGCTCGGGGATGTCGACGAGCTTGTTCTCCCGCAGGACGACCTCCTTCTCGCGCCCGCGGGGGTGCTGCACGATCGTCACGGACTCCCCCACGACCACCGTGCCCTGCGCGTCGGTCAGCCGGCACCAGCCGAACGGGGCCGTCGACTCCGGGGCGCCCGCGACCTCCACGAGCGCGAAGTCCAGGGTCTCGTCGGCGACGAAGAACCGGTCGGGGGCCAGGGGCAGCTCGACGACGGGCAGCAGGCTGCCGCCGAGCGACCGCTGGAAGTCGAGCTCCACGACGCTCGCCGCGGCGACCTCGGCGGACGGCAGCACGTGGTGGTTCGTCAGGAGCAGGTGCGCCGACACGAGGAACCCGGTGCCGTACCCCGCGACCCGGCCGTCAGGACCCCGGATGACGACCCGGCCCACGGTGCGCTGCGCGACGTGCCCGCCCTCCAGGTACCGGACGGCCAGGAAGTCGGGCTGGTTGATGACGCGCTCCAGCAGCACCTCGGGCGCCTGCGGCAGGGAGAGCCGGGCCGCGGCGTCCGCGACCAGCGCGGCCGGCGGCGCGTCCGACGGCACCGAGTCGGGGTCGCGCCCCGTGAGGAACCGGCTGACCCGGTTCAGCCGGCGCGCGACCCGCAGGGGGTCGTTGACCGCGGCGATGTCGTCGCCGTCGAGCCCGCCCATCGCGGGCGCGCGCTCGGCCACCCGGTCCCGCGCCCGGCCGGCGGCGAGCTCCTGCTGCCGCTGCTCGCGCTCGCGCAGCTGCTCGGCCAGCGCCGAGGTCGACCCCGGTGCGGCGACGGTGACCATCCCGCTGCCCCCTCGCGTCGCACGGGCGGACCGGGGCGGCCCGGCGGGGGCCGGGCCGCGTGGTCGGACGGGGCGAGCGCCGTTGCTCGAGGGTCCCGTCCGACGGGTGTGACGCTGGACACGTCCGACGCTAGCAGCGGCACGCCACCGGGCACCAGGCCCGGGGGCCGGGCACCGTCGGCGGCCCTTGACGGCACCCGGGCCCGGTGCTGCACTCGGAGCAACCGCTGGACGACGGAGTCCCGATGGCCGACCACGGACCGACCGGCGCCCGCCCCCGCACCCCCGGGGACGGGTGAGCACGGTGGCGCGCGCCGTCGTCCTGGTCGGGGTCGCCCGCACCGGCGGCCGGTTCCCCGAGCTGCCCGCCGTGCCCGAGGCGGTCGCCGCCGTGCGGGACTGGGCCCGCGGGCAGGGCGTCCCGGACGACCTCGTGCTGACGTTCGCCGACACCGACGGCGCACCCGTGCGCGGTGGCGACGTGCTCGCCGGCGTCCGCTCGCTCGTCCAGCGCGGGGACGTCGACCAGCTCGTCGTCTACTTCAGCGGGCACGGCGTCAACAACGGCAACAGCGAGTTCTGGCTGCTGCCCGGCGCCCCCGAGGACGGCAGCCAGGCGGTGAACGTCTCGCTGACGGCATGGCAGGCCGAGCGGCTGCCGGTACGGCACGTCGTGCTGGTGTCCGACGCGTGCCGCACCGCCGCCAGCACCGTGCAGGAGCTCGGCATCCAGGGCGTGTCGGTGGTGCCGAACCTGCCGCCGCACGGGCCCGCCGCCGCGGTGGACGTCTTCTACGCCTGCGCGCTCGGCGACCCCGCGTACGAGGTGAAGGACGCGGCGGTCGCCGGCGCCGCCTACCGGGCGCTGTTCACCACCGTGCTCGTCCGGGCGCTGCGCGGGGAGCTGCCCGACGTCGTGACGCCCGACGACGGCAGGCCGGAGCCCCGACCCGGGCTGGTGCGGCCGTGGCCCCTCAAGCGCGCGCTGCCCGGGCTGGTCGCCGCGCACCTCGCCGCCGTGCAGGCCCCGCTGGACCTCGTGCAGACACCGGACGCGCGGCTCTCGTCCGACCCCGACGTGGCGTGGCTGTCGCGGCTGGAGCCGTGGCCGCCCGCGGCGGAGGCGGCGTCCGAGGCGGAGGCGGCGTCCGAGGCGAGAGCGCCCGGCGGGGCGGACGCCGCGCCCACGCCGGCCGGCGGCGCCCCGGCGCCCGTGGGTGCCGCCCCGACGCCGGCGCCCGCCGCGCCCGCGGGACCCGCCCTGCAGGCTGCTGCGGCCGCGGCCGACCGGCTCGCGGAGAGCCTCGCCGTCGCCGGGAGCGCCACCCCGTCCGGCCCCGAGCTGGAGCTGGAGCTCGCCGTCGCCCCCGGGCCGCCGGTGACCGTCCGCGGCGCCCGGGCGGTCCGCGTCGAGCGGCTCACCGACACCGCCGCGCTGGTCGTGCTCGACTCGGGCTGCTGCGCCGTCCTGCCGGTACTGCCGGGGCGGGTGACGGTCGCGCTGGTGGAGGACGGCGCCCTCGTCGACTGCGCGATGCCCCGGGACCCCGCCGGGTCGGCCGGCGGCCGCGCGGCCGTGGGGCTCGCCCGCCGGGCGCGCTCCGCCGCCTGGTCGCGGTTCGGGCTCAGCCTGGACGACGACGACGACGACGATGACGACGCGCCCGACGACGACCCCCTCGCTGTCGTGTACCGCGCGTGGTCGCTGCACGACCGGGGCCGGCGCGACGCCGCCGCGGCCCTCGCCGAGCCGGGCACCGACGGCGCCCGGCTGTTCGACGTCGCCCTGCTCGCCCAGCCCGGGGGCGTGGCCGACCCCGACGACCCCCGCTGGGCGTCGCTGCTCACGCCCGTCCCGCTCCTGGCCCGCGGCTGGTCCCTGCTGCTCGCCGCCCCGGAACCCGTGCAGGAGCGGGCGCGGGCGTTCCCGCCGCGGCTGCCCTCGCACTGGACCCTGTTCGCCGCCGCCGACGCCGGGCGGGTCGCCGCCGCGGTGCTCGGCACCCCGCCCGAGGAGTCGCCATGAGAACGCTCGTCCTGGTCCACGGCCGTGCGCAGGAGCACAAGGACCCCGCCGCCGTGAAGAAGGAGTGGCTGGACGCCCTGGACGTGGGCGCCCACCAGGCGGGCCGGCGCGCCGACCTGCCCGACGACCGGGTGCGGCTCCCGTACTACGGGCAGACGCTGTTCGACCTGGTCAGCGGCGACGACCCGCGGCACGCGGCGGAGGTCATCGTGCGGGGCTCGCAGGACGGGCCGGACGCGGAGGACCTCTTCGTCCGCGAGGCGCTGCTGGAGATCGCCGCGCACGCGGGCGTCACGGACGCGCAGGTGCTCGCGGAGGCGGGCGACGACGCCGTCGAGCGCGGCCCGCTGAACTGGAAGTGGGTGCGGGCCACCCTCACCGCCCTGGACAGGCTGCCGAACGTCAGCGCGTGGTCGCTGGCCCTCGCGACCCGGGACGTCTACCAGTACCTGAACAACGTGCGGGTCCGGGACACCATCGAGAACGGGGTCCGGCAGGCGCTCGACGGCGGCGGCGAGTGCGTCGTGGTGTCGCACTCGCTGGGGACGGTCGTGGCGTACAACCTGCTGCGTCGCGAGGCGGAGGCCCGCAGCTGGAAGGTGCCGCTCCTCGTCACGCTCGGCTCGCCGCTCGCGGTGTCCGCCGTCGCCCGGACCCTGCAGCCGCTGTCCTGGCCGGACCCGGTGCGCGAGTGGTTCAACGCGTACGACCCGGAGGACCTCGTCGCCCTGCACCCGCTGACCCCGCCGCACTTCGCCGTCGACCGGATCGAGGACTACGGGAAGGTCGACAACCCCACCAGCAACCAGCACGGCATCTCGGGGTACCTGTCGGACGCCCGCGTCGCGAAGACGGTCCTCGACGCCCTCGCGGAATGAGCTGCCGGGCGCCTGCCGCCGCGGACTAGGCTCACGCCCTTGTGAGCCGCCTCGCCGAGACCGTGGTGCCGCAGCGCCTGGGGACGCCGTTCCGGTGGCTGCTCGCGTCGTCGTGGGTGAGCAACCTCGGCGACGGGCTGGCGCTCGCCGCCGGCCCGCTCCTCGTCGCCTCCCTCACCGACGACGCCCGCCTCGTGGCGCTGGCCGCGACCCTGCAGTGGCTCCCGCCGCTGCTGTTCGGGCTGCTCGCGGGTGCGCTCGCCGACCGGTGGGACCGCCGCCGCATCGTCCTGGTCGTCGACGTGGTGCGCGCCGTCGTGCTCGCCGCCCTCGCCACGACGATCGCGACCGGTCAGGAGTCGATCGCCGTCGTGCTCGCCGCACTGTTCGCGCTCGGCACCGCGGAGGTGTTCGCGGACAGCTCGGCGCAGACCTTCCTGCCGATGCTCGTCGCGCGGGACGACCTCGCCGTGGCCAACGCCCGGCTCCAGACCGGGTTCATCACGGTGAACCAGCTGGCCGGCCCGCCGCTGGGCGCCGCCCTGTTCGCCGTCGGCGCCGTCTGGCCGTTCGCCGCGCAGGCGGTCGTCGTCGGCGGCGCGGCGCTGCTGGTCGCGCGCATCGTGCTGCCCTCGCACCCGCGCGACCCGGCCGTGCGCAGCCACGTCGGCCGGGACATCGTCGAGGGCTTCCGCTGGGTGCGGCACCACGCGGCCGTCCGCACTCTCGTCCTGACGATCTTCACCTTCAACATCACGTTCGGGGCCGCGTGGTCGGTGCTCGTGCTGTACGCGACCGGGCGGCTCGGCATGGGCGAGATCGGCTACGGCCTGCTCACCACCGTCAGCGCGGTCGGCGGGCTGGCCGGCACGGCGGCGTACGGCTGGATCACCCGGCGGGTGTCGCTCGGCAATCTCATGCGGATCGGGCTGGTGGTCGAGACGCTGACCCACCTCGGCCTGGCCCTGACCCGGCAGGCGTGGGTCGCGCTCGCCATCTTCTTCGTGTTCGGGGCGCACGCGTTCATCTGGGGCACCACGTCGGTGACCGTCCGGCAGCGGGCCGTGCCGGGCGCGCTCCAGGGCCGGGTGGGCAGCGTCAACATGGTGGGCGTGTTCGGCGGCCTCGTCATCGGCTCGGGCATCGGCGGGCTGCTGGCGGAGCGCTGGGACGTGACCGCCCCGTTCTGGTTCGCGTTCGCCGGGTCCGCGGTGTTCGTCGTGCTGATCTGGGGGCAGCTGCGGCACGTCGCGCACGCGGACGAGGCGGAGGCCCCGGCGGACGACGCCGCGCCGACGGTCGGCTAGGCCGGCCAGCGGCTCGGCCCGCAGCCCGTCAGCGGCCGGCGGCCCACCCCGACGCCCCGGCCACGTCCCGCGCGACCTCGGCCACGGTGCGGCCGTCCGTGGGCACCCGCGTCACCCACGGCCCGGCTGCACGCTCCAGCAGCTCGGCCGCCGCGGCGCTCCGGTCCAGGTGCTCGCGCAGCGCCGAGCCGATCTCCCGGGGTCCGAGCCGGTCCCGGACGGTGCGGCGGACGCGGTGAGCAGCACCCCCCGCACGTCGGCCCGGCCGCCGAGCGCGCGGGTGACGAGCTCGCGCTCCAGCACGCTGACGGTGTTGACGTAGACCAGCCGCCGGTAGCCCGCGGCGGCGTAGGTCGCCCACACGGCGCGCAGGTTCGCCTCGGTGAGCGCGCTGCCGTGCGGGTCGGAGGCCGGCTTCGGGTACGCCGCGCACAGGTTGTCGCCGTCGACGAGGCAGTGCGCGAGGCCCTCGCGCGCCCACTGCGCGGACACCTCGAACGCGACGGACGACTTGCCGGCGCCGGAGCGGCCGGCCACGAGCAGCACCTCGGGGATCACGGGACGTGAGTCTGGCGCACCAGCGCGCGAAGTGGAGCGTCCAGCCGGACACGCACCCGGCGTGTCGGGCGGAACGCTCCACTCGAGCGCATCCGGGCGGGGGCGCGTACGCCTCAGTCCTGCGGCGCCGCCTCTGCGACCCCCGCGACGGCCTTGGTGCGCGACCGGCCCGCCGTGTCCTTCAGCACCACGTACTTGAGGTCGACGTGCGGCTCGAGCGCGCTGAACTTGTCGTTGGGCGCGCCGATGACCAGCTGGAACCCGAGCCCGCGCCACGCACCGATCGCGCGGCCCGTGAACCGGGCGTCGGCCTTGATCAGCGCCTCGTCCAGGAACACCGGCGCGTACCGCGGGCGCGCGGCCCCGGCGTCGCCGAGCTGGTACCGCAGGGCCGCGCCGACGATGAACGCCACGAGCTCCTGCGACTCGCCGCCGGACTTCTCCCCGATGTGGTCGTACAGCGCGACGTGGTTGCCCTCGAGGTCCACCTTCTCGGCGCTGAGCCGCACGTGCCGCCGCACGTCCACGAGGTCCGCGAACTCCGGCGCCGACCGGCGGATCCGGTCGATGACCTTCGCCATCCGGTGGTAGCGCCGCTCGCGCTCCGCGTCCGTCGCCTCGGTCGCGAGCAGCTCCCGGAGGTCCTTCAGCTCGGTGCGGAACTTCGCGACGACGGTCGACTGGGTGTCGCGGGCCTCGATCCGGAGCCGGTGGTCGTCGTCGGCGAACGGCAGGTCCGCGAGGATGTCGTTGACCGGGCGGATGCGCTCCTTGATCTCCCGGACCGACCGGCTCAGGCCGTGGTGCAGGTCCGTGAGGTCGTTGCCCGACAGGCGCAGCAGGCTCTTGCGCCACTCCCCCTCGAGCTCGTGCAGGCCGCTGGTCTCCAGCGCCGTCAGCACCCGCTCGAAGTCCCCGTAGGACGCGTCCGGGTCGGTGCCGAGGTTCGGGTCGGGCCAGCGCTCGACGAACGTCTCGAACGTCCGCCGCAGCGCCTCGCGCGCCGCGACGACCGTCTGCTGGGCGGCCTGCCGGTCGGTGCGCAGGATCTCGTTCGCCCGCGCGACCGTCCCGTCGAACGCGGCGAGCGCCGCGACCGGCGACGGCCGCTGACCCGCCGGGGCGGACCCGTCGCCGGTGCCGCCGAGCAGGGCGTCGAGGTAGGCGCGCTGGTCGTCGCCGACGACGACGCCGGCGTCCTGCGCCGCGTCGAGGGCGAGCTGCGCGACGTCGACCTCGTCCGTGACGCCGGACCACCGGTCGCCCAGGTCCTCCGCGGAGCCCTTGGTGCGCCCGACCTCCTCGGTGAGAGACCGGATCGACGCCTCCAGCTCGACGACCCGCTGCTGGAGCCGCGTGACCTCGGGGTTGCCGGACGTGACGTCCTCGATCACCTGCGCCCAGCGGGTGCGCTCGGCCTCGACCGTCGCGACGTCGACCTGGTCCCAGCTCACCGCGTCCAGCTGCTCGTAGGCGCGCAGCTCGACGTCGTGCCGGTCCAGCCGCTCCTCGGCCGCGCGCACCTGCTGCTCGGCGGCGTCGAGGCGGGCCTGCGCCCCGGCGATCTGCTCGTCCAGGTGGGCGAGGCGGCGGGTGTTGGTGAAACCGAGGACGTTCGCCCGGCCCTGACCGCCGTGCGCGCCGCGCCGGCCCTCGGAGACCTGGCCCGACCGGGTGAGCGCCTTCGCGTGCTGCGACAGCTCCCCGGGGGTGTCCACGCACACGAACGCGAACCGGCTCGCGAGCTCGCTGCGCAGCCAGCCGGTGAACGGGCCGGACCGGAAGTCGAGCCGCCCGGGCAGCGTGCGGGGGTCGAGCGCGACGTCGGACGCCAGGTGCGTCGGCACGCCCTCGAACCGGATGCGCCGCGCGGTCGGCACCGCGTCGATGGCCTTCCGGAACGCCTGCAGGTGCGCCGCGTCGATCAGCAGCAGCGTCGCGAAGCCGCCCAGCGCGAGGTTGAACGCCTCCCGCCAGGGCTCGTGCTCGGTGCGGACCTCCACCAGCTCGGCGACGAACGGCAGCTCCTCCGGCGTCAGCCCGGCCGCCGCGGCGAGCTCGGCGCGCGCCCGGTGCAGGTCGCCCGGGATGTTGTCCTGCCGGCGCGCGACCGCCTCGCGGTCCGAGCGCAGCACCGCGAGGTCGACCCCGGCGGCCTTCTTCTCGGACATCGCCCCGCCGAACTCCGCGCGGGCGGAGGACTTGGCGTCGCCGTCCGACCGCACCGCCCGTCCGCGGGCCGCCAGCGCGTCGAGGTCCGCCTCGGTCGTGACGGTCGTACCGAGCGCCGAGCGCAGCACCTCGTCGAGGCGCGCCCGCGCGCGGGTCACGCGCTCGAGCCGGTCCGCGGCGCCGACGAGCTCGCGCTGCGCCGTCGCCAGCCGGTCGCCGCCCGAGGACCAGAGCGTCTCGCGCACGCCCTCCAGCTCGGACCGGGCCGCCGCGATCCGGCCCGTGGTCTCCGCGGCGCGACGCTCCGCCTGCTGGTGGTCGCGCCGGAGCTCGTCCTCGACCGCCCGCAGCAGGCCCAGGCGGCGCTCGTGCCGCCAGAGCGCCGCGGTCGACGCGGTGTCATCGAAGGTGCCGACCCGGTCGATGACGCGCAGCCGCTCGGCGGCCTCCTCCAGGGCGGCGCGGTGCGCGCGGATGGGCTCCAGGGCCTTGACCTGCTGCCGCGCGGTGATCATCTGCTCGCGGGTGCCGGACAGCTTGTCGAACTGCTCCACCACGGCGTCGGCCGTGGCGAACGTGCTCGGCTCCTCCAGCACCATCGCCTTGTACAGGGCGTCGACCGTCGTGATCTGCTGGCCCGCCTGGATGCGGCCCAGCAGCGCGACGGCCTTGGTGCCGTCGCCGGTCGCGCCGATCCCCAGCGTCGAGTGCAGCCGCGCCGTGAACTCCCGGTCGGTGTCGAAGGGCGTCAGCCCCGCCGCGACCACGCTGCCGCGGCCGAACCGGTCGGCGGTGGCGGACTCCAGCGTGCGCAGGTCGAACGGCCCGTCGACAGTCGCCCGCAGCGCGACGACGTCCTCCAGCGTGCGGGCGGCCGACGGCACGTACCAGGCCCGCACGCCGGTGAGCTCGCGGCCCGCCTGGTCGACCCACGTCATCGCGATCGCGGACCAGGTGTCCCGGCCGTCGCCGCGCAGCACGCGCTGCCGGGTGCCGTCCTCGGTGCGGGACTCGTCGAGCTTGCCGCGGGCGTAGGACAGGATGTTCCGCTGGTCCTTGCCGCGCGGGCGCCCGACGACCCCGCCGTTCGACGCGCCGTTGAACGGCGTGGTGTGCGGCATCAGCAGGGCGATGTACGCGTCCATCAGCGTGGACTTGCCCGAGCCGGAGCCGCCGGACAGCAGCGTCGCCGTCGGGGCCAGCCGCACCCGGTGGTGGCCGTCGTAGCCGCCCCAGTTCACGAGCTGCAGGTCGCGGGCGACCCACTGCTGGCCGGTGGACGCCGCCGGGATGAGCCCGAACAGGGTGTCGACCATCGTCATCGTGCGACCTCCTCGGCCGGGGTGGGCTCGTCGGCGGGGACGGCGTCCGGGGTCTCGTCGACCGCGAGCGCCGCAGCCTCCTCCAGGGTCGGGCCGGGGTCGTCGGGCCCGTCGTCGGGCTCGGCGTCGGGCGCGTCGTCCGGTACCCCGGCGGGCGCGTCGTCCGCGGGCTCGGGCTGGGCGTCGGCCTCGGCCTCGGGCTCGGGGTCGGCCTCGGCCTCGGGCTCGGCGAGCACCGGCGACCCGCCCGTGCGCACCTGCTCCCGCAGCCACTCGCGCAGCTCCCCGAGGCGCTCGTTGCTCAGCACCACCTCGACCAGCGGGGTGATGCGGTAGCGCCCCTCGGACTCCTCCTCGACGATGCCCTCCTTGGCCAGACGCGTCACGGCGGCGCGGATCTCCCGCTGCCGGGCGGCCACGTTGGTGTCCTCGGGGTCGAAGTACGTGAGCGCGGTCTGCTCGATCTCCTCGACGTCGACGCGGGCGGACGTCTCCCCCGCGCCGCGCACGCGCTGGAACACGGTGCGCAGGTGCACCAGCACGAGCGTCTCGGCGCGGGAGTACGCCTCGTCGCGCAGCAGCACCGGGACGTCCAGCTCTGCGGACCGGACCTGCCGCTTGTAGGCGACGCCGCGCTCGTGGTCGACCACGAGGTGCACGAACAGGTCGTGCAGGCGGGACTCGATGACCTGCTGGTTGTCCAGCAGCGTGCGCCACTGGGCCCGGTTCCGGTCGGCCAGCAGGAACCGCCGCTGCAGCAGCCGGACGAGCACCCGGCGCACGTCGGCGTCGAGCGTGCCGGAGTCCCCCGCGAACAGCTCGGCGGGGTCCTCCTCCATCGACACCGGGTCGATGAAGCCCTCGAGGTCGGCCGTCGCGGCTCCGGGGTCCGTCGCGGTCCCCAGGTCCGTCGTGGTGGTGTCCGTCATCGCCCTCGTCCTTCGCCCGTGTCGTCCAGGTCGTCCGTGAGTGTGGTGACCGCGCCGAACGCGAACCGGCGGCGTGTCCCGTCGGGGCGCACCGCGTCGACGAACGCGACCTCGTCGGTCTCCGTCATGCCCCGCTGGTGCGCGATCTCCAGCAGCCCGAGCAGGTCCACCGGCCGCCGGAGCGCCACCGGGGCCGCGTTGAACGCCGCCGCCACGTCGACGGTGCCGTCCGGGTCGCCGTGCCGCGCGAGGTGTGCGCCCAGGTCGGCATAGTGCGGGCCGCCCCACGCGAGCGCCTCGTCCGCGCCGTCCAGGTCCTCGTCGCCCCACTCGGCGAGCGGGTCCGGCGGCTCGGCGGGGCGCAGGTCGCCGGCGGTCTGGCGCAGGTGGTCGACCTCTGCGACGGGCAGCCGGCGCAGCGGCTCGACCGCCTGCCCGCGCCGCGAGCGCGGCATCCACGCCTGCAGGCCGCTCATCACGTCGCGCAGCAGGTCGTCCACCTGCCGGTCGCGCAGCGGGTCGTGGTTGCGGACCTGCGCGGTGATGACGTACGACGCCTCGCGCTGCGCCGCGAACACCTGCTCCAGGCCCTGCTCGATGCGCCGGCCGATCTCCCGCAGCTCGGTGCGCTGCTGCGCGGGCAGCCGCCGCGTGAACCGGTGCCGCAGCACCACGCCCAGCTGGCTGGACAGCCCGTCCAGCCGCTGCGGGTCGCCGATCAGCCGCAGCGCGCCGGCGAACGCGCGCCCCTCGGTGGTCGACTCCATCACGTGCTCGCCGCGCTCCAGGTACTCGCGCAGCACGTCGCCGGTCGGGCGCTCGTCCTGCCGCAGGGCCGTGACCACGTCGCGCTGCATCGCCTTGATCGACTCGGCGACGCGGGCGAAGTCCGCGGGCAGCTCCCGCACGAGGTGCAGGACGTTCTCCGCCTCCTCCAGCAGGGTCTCCTCGTCGACGGGCTCGACCGCCCCGGTCCGCTGCACCCGGTCGAGCTCGGCCTGCAGCCGGGCGATCTCGGCGTCGAGCCGCGCCATCCGCACGAGCACGTCGGGGTCGGCGTCCTCCGCCAGCCGCTCCACCGCGTCGAGCAGGGTCCGCACCCGCGACTGCGACACCCGGGCGCGCCCGCCGCCGGCCCGGCCCGCGACCTCCAGCGCACCGACGGCGTGCGCGGACAGCTGGTACACCTCGACGTCGTCGTCCAGCACCTGCCGCACCAGCCAGCCCGCGTCGGCCCACTGGCGGCACAGGTCGCGCGCGGTGCCGACCGGCAGCTCGTCCCCGTGGCCCGCGGCCCGTAGCTGGTCGAGCGCGTCGGCGACCTCCGTGTGCGCGTCGGCCACCGGCACGGTGGGGCGCTCCGCGGTGAACACCAGCGACAGCAGCGACACGACGAGGGGGGCGTGCCGCTTGTGGAGCAGGTCCAGCATGGGGTTCTGGAACGCCCGGACAGCGCCCAGGTACGCCCCTTCGGCACGAGTGATCATCGCCGGACAGCGTAGGTGAGACGCGAGGGGGTCCGTGACCGCGCCAGGTGACCTCGACGGGGTCAGGCGACGACCTGCGCGAGCGCGAGCACCCGGTCGAGCTCCTCCGAGTACGCGGGCACGAGCGGCGCGACGACCGCCCGGGCGCCGAGGCCGAACCGCTGGGCCACCGGCGCGGCCCGGACCGCGGTGCGGGACACCAGGCCGCGCGTCGACACCAGCAGGTCGACGTGCTCGCGGCGGTCCGGGTAGGTCTGGCCACCGGTGACGTACCGGGCGTCGAACGCGGGGTCCAGCACGTCCGCGTCCGTGGCGGCGAACACGTGCGTCATCTCCGCGAGCCGGCCGATCGCGCCGGGGCTGAACCGTGCGTGCTGCTCGGCGTACGCGTCGAGGAAGCCGAAGTACGCGCCGCCCGACCGCAGGCTGTACCCCATCCACAGCGTCTCGCCGCCGGCCGCGAGCCGGAGCACCAGCGCGTCGCCGGACCGGCGGAACCCCGACACGACGTCGTGGAACCACCGGTGGGCCACCGGGTCGAGGCGCAGCGCGGCGCCGCCCTGCGCCGCGTCGCCCTTCCACCCCGCCGCCTGCAGCGCGACGAAGTCCCGCTCCGCGTCGGTGTCCGCGCTCACGTCGTGCAGCTCCAGGTCGCCGCCCGCCGCCCGCGCGAGGGCACGGGCGCGGCGGCCCACGTCCTTGCGGCGACCGGCGCCCATGTGGTCGCACGCGAGCGGCGGGTCGACCACGGGACCGGCCGCCGGCGGCACGCGCCGGTCGACGGCGACGCCCGCGCGGGAGGCGAACGCCGACACCGACCGGCTGCGCTCGTGCACGAGCATCGACGCGCGCCCGATCACCTCGGTGAGGGCGTCGGCGAGCGGCCCGTCGGCCGGGAAGTGCTGCAGCTGCACGAGCCCGGGCAGCCCGAGCGGGCGCAGGCCGGTCAGCAGCGCCTGCAGGGCGTCGACCTCGCGGCCCGCCCGCACCAGGGGGTGGTGGCGGTCGGAGTGGGTGGTCATGAACGCCCCGCCGGTCGTCGCCGCGCGGACCGGCACGCCGGGCGCGACCGCCTTCGTCGTGACGGCGAGCACCGCCAGCCACTCCCCGCGCTCCTGCACCACGACGAGGCGCAGGTCCGCAGCCTCCCGCCCGCGGTGCCGCGCGGGCAGCAGGAACCGCGGGTCCAGGTAGACGTTCGGCTCGGCGGCGGAGTCCGCGAGCCGCCGCCACGCCCGCGCGTCGGGGTCGGTCACCTCGGTCAGGGCGATCAGCCGGGTGTGCACGGTGTCCTCCGGGGGGGCGTCGTCGCCGGTCGTCGCCGGGTCGGCATCGGTCGATGCGGACCGTAGCGTCCGGTTTGCCCCGTTTGTGCTGGTCCGGCGGGTGAAGCGCCCGGTGACGCGAGGCCCACGCGGGGCGGGGCCCAGGTTCGCCCGAACTGCTGACCCCCGGACGGCGGTGTCGCCGGGCCGCCCCCGTCCGGACGGCCCTCCCCGTCGGGCGCGCGTCGGGCCCGCGTCGGGCCCCGCGTCAGGCCTCCGAGTCAGGCCTCCGTGCCGGCCCAGTGCGGGTTCGTCATCACCCCCAGCACGTTCCCGAACGGGTCCACCACCGCGGCGGTGCGCCACCCCTCGCCCCGGGTCGTCGGGGGCTCGTGCACGTGCGCGCCCCGGTCCAGGAGCCGCGCGACCGCCTCGTCCACGTCGTCCACCGCCCAGTAGGTGTACTGCCCGCCGGGGGTGCGCTCCGCCGCGCCGGGGACGTACCGGGCGTCGACCACCCCGAACTCGTCGCCGTCCCGCCCGATCCGCCACTCCAGGTACCCGTCCCGCACGAAGTACGGCTCCTGCCCGAAGAGCTCGGTGTACCAGGCCCGGGCGGCCCCGAGGTCCGCCGCCTGGAAGTTCGACGTCGCCATCCCCTGCAGCATGTGCTTCTCCCTCGCGCTTCACGGGCCACCGTCTGCGACCCGTGACCATGCTGCGCCGCCAAAGCGCTCACCTTCTGAGCACTTTCTGCGCGACGATGGCGTCATGCGCGCAGACCGGCTGGTCGCCACTCTCCTGGTCCTCCAGCGGCGCGGGTCCGTCACCGCCCGGGAGCTCGCGGACGAGCTCGAGACGTCGGTGTCCACTGCCCGCCGCGACCTCGACGCGCTCTCCGCCGCGGGCCTGCCCGTCTACGCGGAGCGCGGCCGGGGCGGCGGCTGGCGGCTGCTCGGCGGCGCGCGCACGGACCTGTCCGGGCTCACGGCACCCGAGACGCTCGCCCTGTTCACGCTCCTCGGGCCGGCGGCGGCCGCGTCGCCCGACGCCCGCGCAGCGCTCCGCAAGCTCACGCGCGCGCTCCCCGCGCCGTTCCGCGACGCCGCTGAACGGGCCGCCGCGGCCGTCGCCGTCGACCCGGCGGGCTGGGGCCGGGCGCCGGTGCACGCGCCGGACGCCCTGCCCGTCCTCCAGGAGGCGATCGCCGCCCGCCGCCTGGTGCGGTTCCGGTACGCGGGCGCGACGCGGCGTGGCGATCACGCGGACGACCCTGCCGCAGGCACCCGGCTGCGCGAGGCCTCGCCGTGGGGCCTGGTCGACAAGGCGGGCGTCTGGTACCTGGTCGCCGGGACCGCCCGCGGGCGCCGGACGTTCCGCGTGGACCGCATGACCGCGGTGGACGCGGGAGCCGACGGCTCCGCCGAGGTCCCCGGCGACCTCGACCTCGCCGGGGAGTGGGACCGCGTCGTGACGGAGGTCGAGCAGCGGCGCGGCGCGGTGTCGGCGCGGGTGCGGGCGCCGCGCGCGCTGGTGGGGCCGCTGCGCGCGGCGCTCGGGGCACGGCACGTCACGACGGTCCCCGCCCCGGACGGCGACGCCGGGCCGGACGACGCCCCGACCGTGCCGCTGGACGTGACCGCGGACACCGCGGACATGCTCGCCCGCCAGCTCGCCGGCTGGGTCCCGGACGTCGAGGTGCTGGGGCCGCCGGAGGTGCGTGCCGCGCTCGTCGCGCGCGGTGCGGCGATCGTGGCCGCCTGCCGGGACGAGGCCGGGGCCTGACGCTCGACGTGGCGGGTCAGGCCGTCGCGCGCGTGTGCGCGAGCAACCGGTCGACGAGCACCGGCCAGGCCCGCCGGGGCGGCACCCCGTGGCCCGCGTCCGGGACGACGAGGAGGTCCGCGCGGGGGATCTCCGCGGCGAGCGCGCGCCCGTGCGGCAGCGGGAAGAACGGGTCGTCGTCGCCGTGCACGACCAGCGCCGGCGCGGCGATCCCGCCCAGCCGGTGGCGCCAGACCGGGCCGGGAGCCATGACGTAGTGGTTCGTCCGCGCGCGCAGGTCGGTCGCGCGGGCGACCGTCCGCTGGGTCACGTCCTGCTGCACGTCGGCCTCGAAACCGCCCCGCTGATACGCCCGCTCCTCCTCCACGAGGTACGCCACCACGGCGGCCGGGTCGGACCAGTCGGGCTCCGGCGGCCCGGCGGCGAACGCGTCGGCCGCGGGACCCGGCAGGTCGTCCGCCTCCTGGCCCGGCGCACCCGGCGTGCAGCTGAGCAGCGTGAGGCTCAGCACGCGGCCGGGGTGGTCCAGCGCGAGGAGCTGCGCGACGGACCCGCCCATCGACAGCCCGACCAGGTGCGCCCCGGCGACGCCCTCCGCGTCCAGGAGCCCGACGACGTCGCCCACCAGGTCCGGCAGCCCGTAGCCGGGGTGCCCCAGCGGCCACGTGGTCGACCTGCCCGTGTCCCGCCAGTCGAACCGGATCACGCGACGGTCCCGCGCGAGCCGCTCGACCAGCCCGTCCGGCCACGCGTCGAGCGAGCACGCGGCGCCGTGCGCCAGCAGCAGCACCGGCGCGCCCGGCGGGCCCGTGACGTCGGCGCACACCGACGCCCCGGGCAGGTCGACGACCCGCTCCGCACGAGGCACGCGACCATCGTCGCGGTCGCCCCGCGGCAGCGCGAGCCCCGGGACGCACCGCCCTCTGGAGAGCCGGAACGAGCGAACCCCCGGTCTGCGTCTCCGCGGACCGGGGGTTCGTTCGTCGCTGTCTCAACGAGTGTCCGGAGGGGGACTTGAACCCCCACGCCCTTTCGGGCACTAGCACCTCAAGCTAGCGCGTCTGCCATTCCGCCACCCGGACAGGGTGTCTCCCGACCGTCCTCCGAGGCGCACACCGGCGCCCCGACGACCCGTCAGGTGCGGAAGAGAACTTAGCACGGAGTGGCGCCCGAGCATGCATCCGCAGGTGAGAGCAGACTGGCGACGACCCCGGGCGCCGTGAGCCCGCGGGAGACGTGAACGGCCCGGAGGTGGTGCGCGGATGGCTGACCAGAACGTGGGCGCCGACCGGTACGGGTCCGACCGCACGGGCACGGGACGGCCGACGGCCCCGGTGGGCGCCGCACCGCGCCGGGTCGCCGGTCAGCGACGGGGTGCACCCGGGCCCGGCAGCGACGACGGCGTCCCCCGGTGGCTGCGCACGTCCGCGGGCGTGACGTGGCGGCTGCTCGTGCTGCTCGCCGGCGTCGGCGTCGTGTTCTACGGGACCGCGCAGGTGCAGCTGCTGTTCGTCGCCGTGTTCATCGGGTTCGTGTTCACCGCCGTGCTCCGGCCCGTCGTGGACCTCTACGCCCGCGTCATGCCGCGGGGGCTCGCGACCGCGCTCGGGCTCCTGTCGGGCTTCCTGGTGCTGGCCGGCATGGTGTTCTACGTCGGCTACTCGGTCGCGAACCAGTGGCAGAACCTGTCCGAGCAGTTCGGCGACGGCATCGACCAGATCGTCGACTGGCTCGAGCACGGCCCGCTGCCCGTGTCGATCACCAACGAGCAGATCGCCGAGTGGATCGACACCGGCCGCGAGTGGGTGCAGCAGCACGCAGGCGACCTCGCCGGGCAGGCGGCCGAGTCGGCCGGGTCGGTCGTCGAGGTGTTCACCGCCCTGGCGCTGGCGGTCTTCTGCGCGGTGTTCTTCCTCGCGCGCGGGTCGGAGATGTGGACCTGGTTCGTCAACCAGCTCCCCACGTCGGCGCGCGACTCCTGGAAGACCGCCGGCGGGGCCGGTTGGTACACGTTCTCCGGGTACACGCGGGGCATCGTCATCATCGCCGTCACCGACGGGCTGCTCGCGTTCGTCCTGCTCTCGATCATCGGGGTGCCGCTCGCCGCGCCGCTGGCCGTCCTGGTGCTGATCGGCGCCTTCATCCCCCTGATCGGCGCCCCCGCCGCCATGGTCATCGCGATGATCGTGGCCCTCGCGGCCAACGGCCCGCTGCAGGCGGCGCTCGTGGGAGCCGGGATCGCGCTGATCGGTCAGTTCGAGGGCCACGTCCTGCAGCCGATGGTCATGGGCAAGCAGGTGTCCCTGCACCCGGTCGTCGTCGCCCTCGCCGTCGCCGGTGGCACCCTGACCGCCGGGATCCTCGGCGCGGTCATCGCCGTGCCGCTCGTCTCCGTGGCCTGGGCGATCTACTCGCGGTTCCACCAGCTGGACCCGCCGATGGACCCCGAGGAGGCCACGGAGGACGTGGAGCCCGTCGACGAGGACGGCGCGGCAGCGGGGGCCTGAAGGGTCGTGCCCCGGGGGTGCCGGTGCCGGGAGACGGCACCTGGTGCGTGTCAGGGGTGCGTGGAACGGTGGCGTGATGGAGATCACTCGACTGCAGCCGGCCGGGCTCGTCCAGAGCCCGGCGTTCAGCCATGTCGCCGTCGTGCCTGCAGGTGCGACGACCATCTACGTCGGCGGCCAGAACGGCGTCGACGCCACGGGGGCGGTCGTCTCGGACGACGTCGCCGAGCAGTCCGTCCGCGCGATCGAGAACGCCGCCACCGCCCTGGAGGCCGCGGGTGCGACGCTCGCGGACGTCGTGCAGTGGACCGTGCTGCTCGTCCAGGACGCCGACCTCGGTGCGGCGTACGGGGCGATCGCACCGCGGCTCGCCGGACCCGGGGCGCCGCCGCTGGTGTCGGCCGCGCGGGTCGCGGGGCTCGGGGTGCCCGGGGCGCTCATCGAGGTGAGCGCGATCGCGGCGGTGGTGCCGGGCTGACGGACGGGCGGCGTGGCCCTGGCCGTCGGCGCGAGGGGCTGCTAGGCCGTGGGCGTCCCGAGCGTGGTCAACGCCTCGTCGAGCGCCGCGACGCCGTCACGGTCGACGGGGCGCAGCGGTGCCGGCAGGACGCCGACGTCGACGCCGACGAGCCGCGCGACGGCGTGCACGGCACGCGGGCCACCCAGCGCGGCGACGCGCTCGGCGAACGGCGCGAGCCGGGACATCAGCGCGCCCGCGTCGTCGGCGCGGCCCTGCGCTGCCGCCGTCGCGACGGCGACGTACCAGTCGGGCAGCACGCTGGCCAGGCCGGAGTGCCAGGTGCGCGCTCCGGCGAGCAGGCCCACGACGCCGAGGACGTCGCCGCTGCAGCCGATCTCGACGTGCTCGGGGACAGTGGCGGTGAGCGCTCGGACCCGGTCGCGCAGCTCGGCGGCGTCGCTCCCCCGGTCCTTCACGCCGCCGACGCCGGGGACGGCCGCCGCGCGGGCGAGGGCGTCCACGGAGTAGCGGAAGCTCGTGCTCACGGGGTTGTGGTAGATCCACACCGGGACCTGCGCGGCGTCGGCGACCTCCTCGACCAGGTCCAGCACCTCGGCTTCGGTGAGCGGCAGGTAGGCGAGCGTCGGCAGCAGCACGGCCGCGACCCCGGCGCGCTCGGCGACGATCGTGTGCATGAGGACCTCGTCGGTGGTGAACGCCCCGACGCCGGCGACGACCGGCACCCGGCCGTCGGCGACGGCGACGGCCGCCTCGACCACGCGCGTCCGCTCCGGCGCGGTGAGGTAGGGGTACCCGCCGGTGCTGCCGAGCACGGCGATCCCTGAGGCGCCGGCCCGGATCGCGCGGTCCGCGAGCTCCTCGAGCGGCTCGGTGCGCACGTCGCCCTCGGGGCCGCGCGGGGTGGGGAGGTAGGCGACGAGTGGGCCGAGGAGGGGCATCGTCGCAGTGTAGGGCGGTCGCAGCCGCGCCCGTCCTGAGCGGCGCCGGTGCCCGTCACTGGAAGTCCCGGGACGTCGTGGCGACCTTGAGCGACATCGGGGTCAGGTGCTCGGCGACGAGGTTGGTGGCCCCGTCGGCCCGTTCCAGCCGCCCGCGCACCACGAGCGCCCGGGACGTGCGGGCGACCTTCCGGAACCGCTGCCACAGCCCGGTGCTGCACACGATGTTGAGCAGCCCGGTCTCGTCCTCCAGGGACAGGAACGTGACGCCTCCCGCCGTGCCCGGCCGCTGGCGGTGAGTGACGACCCCCGCCACGGCGACGCGCCGGCCGGCCTCGTGCCGGAACGCCTGCTCGACGCGCAGCACCCCGGCGGCGTCCAGCCCGTCGCGCACGTACTGGGTCGGGTAGGAGTCGACGGTGACGCCGGTGGCCCACACGTCGGCGACGGCGAGCTCGACGGGGCTCATCCCGGGCAGGGTCGGGGCGCGCACGCCGACGGAGACCCCCGGCAGGGTGTCCGGCCCCTCCTGGGCGAGCGCCCCCGCCGCCCACAGCGCCTCCCGCCGCGTCACGCCGAGGGACTCCAGCGCGCCGCCGGTGGCGAGCGCCTCGAGCTGGGTGGTGCTGAGCTCGACGCGCCGCACGAGGTCCCGCAGGTCGGCGAACGGCCCGTGCGCGTCGCGCTCCGCCACCAGCCGCTCGGCCACCTTCTCCCCCACGTTCCGGACCGACGCCAGCCCGACGCGCACGGCCAGCGACCGTGCCGGGGCGTCGCCGCGGTCCGGGCGCGCACCGGGCGTCGATGGCACGGGCGGCACCGGCGGCACGGGCGCGGTGCCGGACGGCCGGGGCTCCAGGAGCGGCTCCCCGCCGGGCGGCTCGGGCGCCACGCGCTCGACGACGGCCTGCACACCCGACCGCTGCACGTCGGGGCGCAGCACCTCGATGCCGTGCCGGCGGGCGTCGGCGACCAGGGACTGCGGCGAGTAGAACCCCATGGGCTGCGCGGCGAGCAGCCCGGCGTAGAACGCGGCGGGGTGGTGCACCTTGAGCCACGCGCTGGCGTAGACCAGGAAGGCGAAGGAGTAGGCGTGCGACTCGGGGAACCCGAAGTCGGCGAAGGCCTTGAGCTTCTCGAAGACCTCCTCGCGGACCTCCTCCGGCAGGCCGTTGCGGGCCATGCCGGTCATCAGCCGGGCACGCAGCGCCTCCATCTTCTCGACGCTGCGCTTCGAGCCCATGGCCCGGCGGAGCTGGTCGGCCTCGGCGGGCGTGAAGTCCGCGACGTCGATGGCCATCTGCATGAGCTGCTCCTGGAACAGCGGCACGCCGAGGGTGCGCTGCAGGGACTTCTCGAGCTTCGGGTGCGGGTAGGTGATGGCCTGCCGCCCCTGGTACCGCTCGATGTAGGGGTGCACCGACCCGCCCTGGATGGGCCCGGGCCGGATGAGCGCGACCTCGACGACGATGCCGTAGAAGCTCCGCGGCTGCAGGCGCGGCAGGGTGCCCATCTGGGCCCGCGACTCGACCTGGAACACGCCGACGGTGTCCGCCGCGCACAGCAGGTCGTAGACGAGCGGGTCCTCGTCGGGCAGGCCGTGCAGGTCCAGGCGGGGGCCGCCGTGCCGGACCACCTCGTCGAACGCCAGCCGCAGGGCCGTGAGCATGCCGAGGCCCAGCAGGTCGAACTTCACGAGTCCGGCGTCGGCGCAGTCGTCCTTGTCCCACTGCAGGACGGTGCGGCCCTCCATGCGCGCCCACTCGACCGGGCAGACCTCGATGACGGGCCGGTCGCACATGACCATGCCGCCGGAGTGGATGCCGAGGTGCCGGGGCAGGCGCAGGAACCGGTCGGCGAGGTCGATCACCTGGTCGGGGATCTCGTCGAGGTCGCTGGCGGGCGGCGGGCGGTGCGCGGGGACGACGTCGTGCCGGTCGGCGGTCGGCTCACCGGCCCGGCCGTCGGTGTCCGCGACGCCGCGCGCGCCCTCGGGTACGACGTCGGGCAGCAGGACGCCTGGAGCAAGTCCATCGAGCGGTGGGGGACCCTGCGCGGACCGCGGACCGGGCCCGGTAGGAGATGAC
>NZ_CABEGA010000050.1 GCF_901521055.1 Cellulomonas hominis
GTGCGGGGGCGTCGGTCGAGGGGAGTGTCCACACCCTGGCATCCGCCCGGCGGCCCGCCCGGTCACGCGACCCGGTATGAGATGTCTCACACCGGCCCCGCCCGGCGCACCCGTGGCAGAGTCGGCCCGGTGACCCAGCGCTACTCCCCCGCCGACCACGCAGGGCACCGGACCCTCCTCGTCGCCGCCGCGTACGTCGTGCTGCTCCGCCCCGGCGAGGGCGGCGACGAGGTGCTGCTGCAGCTGCGGCGGGGCACCGGCTACCGCGACGGGCACTGGGCGACCCTGGCCGGGCACGTCGACCCCGGGGAGTCGGTGCACGAGGCGGCGGTCCGGGAGGCGCACGAGGAGGCGGGCATCACCCTCGACCCGTCCGACCTGCAGCCGCTGACGACGCTGCACCGGTTCGAGCGCGGCGGGCCACCGGTGGAGCAGCGCTGCGACGTGTTCTTCGTGGCGCGGGCGTGGCGAGGGGAGCCCACGGTGCGGGAGGCGCACACGGCCGAGGCGATGCGCTGGTTCCCGCTGAGCGACCTGCCCGAGCCGGTGGTCCCGCACGAGGCGCTGGTGCTGGCCGGCGTGCGGGACGGCGGGCTCCCGGCCGTGGTGTCGCTGCCGTCCTGACGGGCCTGGCGAACCGCCTCAGCGCGGCAGCCGGAGCTCCGCGCGCAGCCCCGACGGCTCGGCATCGGTGAGCACCACGTCGCCGCCGTGCTCCCGGGCGACCTCCCGCGCGATGGCCAGCCCGAGCCCGCTGCCGCCGCTCGTGCCCCGGGCCCGCGCGTCGTCCAGGCGCACGAACCGCTCGAACGCCCGCTCCCGGTCGGGTTCCGGCACGCCCGGTCCGTCGTCCGCCACCGCGACGCTCCCGTCCCGGACGTCGACGACCACCCGCCCGGCCGCGTGCCGCAGGGCGTTGTCGGCCAGGTTCCGCACCACGCGCCCGAGCGCGACCGCGTCCCCGCGCGCCCGCCCGGCGCCGCGGACGTCCACCGTCACGTCGGCCCGCCCGGCCGCGGCAGCCGCGAGCGTGACCGCGTCGCGCGCCACCGCGCCCAGGTCCACCGGCTCCGACGGCACCGGCCGCGAGCCCAGCCGCGCCAGCAGCAGCAGGTCGTCCACCAGCGCCTGCATGCGCCGGGCCTCGGCCGACAGGTCGTCGACCAGCTCCGCCCGCTCGTACACGCCGGGGTGGGTGCGCGCCACGTCGAGCGTCGCGGCGAGGGCGGCGACCGGGGTCCGCAGCTCGTGCGCGGCGTCGGCGACGAACGCGCGCTGCCGGGCCGCGGCGACCTCCAGGCGGTCGAGCATCTCGTTGAGCGTCCGGGCGAGCGCCCCGATCTCGTCGTCCGCCCCCGACTCCGGCAGCGACCCGGGACCGCCGGCGCGGGCCACCTGCGCCGCGGCGGAGCGCAGCCGCTCGACCGGGCGCAGCGCGCGGCCGAGCGCCACCCAGATCGCCACCGCCAGCAGCGCCGTCAGCACGGGGACCACGCCCACGAGCGACAGCCGCAGCGCCCGGACCAGCCCCTCGACCTCCGTCAGCGGCAGCGTGGCGACCACGACGGCGCCGTCCCCGCCGGCGGGCACCAGCACCGCCGCGCGGGCGGCGTCGTCGTAGCCCGAGCCCTGCGTGCCCACCACCAGCGGCTCGGTCGCGCCCGCCGCGCGCTCCGCGAGCGCCGCCACCTCGCCGGGCGGCAGCACGGGCAGGGTGCGGCTGGCCGTCGGCGAGGTCGCGACCACCCGGCCCTCGGGGTCGAGCACCTGCACGATCTCGCCCGGCTCGGCCACCGGCAGCGCGTCGGGCAGCTGGTCGCTCGTCACCAGCCCCGCGACGGTGAGGGCGCGGGCGCGGACCACGTCGTCGACCGCGGCGACCCGGCTGCGGGACAGCACGGTGCTCAGCACGACCGCGCCGACGACCAGCGCCACGCAGAGCAGCCCGGCGGTGAGCACCGTGAGCCGCACCCGCAGCGACCACCGGGCCGGCGGCCTCACCCCGCGACCCGGTAGCCGGCGCCGCGCACGGTCAGCACGGCGTCCCGGCCCAGCTTGCGGCGCAGGTAGCCGACGTAGACCTCGACGACGTTGCCGTCCTCCCCGGGGCCGTCCCACACGTGGTCGCGCAGCTCGACCTTGCCGACGACGCGGTCCGCGTGCCGCATGAGGTACTCGAGCAGGGCGAGCTCGCGGGCGGTCAGGTCGACCGGCTGCCCCGCCCGCGTCACGGTCCGCGCGGCGGGGTCGAGCACGAGCTCGCCGGCCGTGAGCACCGGGGCGCGCACCTGCGCGGGGCGGCGCAGCAGGGCGCGGATCCGGGCGACCAGCACCACGAACGAGAACGGCTTGGTCAGGTAGTCGTCGGCGCCGACGTCGAGGCCGTCGGCGACGTCGTGCTCCCCGTCCTTCGCGCTCAGCATGAGCACCGGCGTGGTGACGCCCGCCGCGCGCAGGCCGGTGACGACGTCGTAGCCGTTGCGCCGCGGCAGCATGACGTCCAGGACGATCGCGTCGTACTCGCGGTCGACCCCGAGCTCCAGGCCCGTGACGCCGTCGTAGGCGACGTCGACGGCGAACCCCTCGGCCGTCAGCCCCTTGCGCAGGGCGCTCACCAGCCCGCGCTCGTCGTCCACCACCAGCACCCGCACCCCCGCAGCATCCCACCGCGGCGACGCGGGCGGCCCGCCGGTGCCCGGGGGACCTCTCAGCATGGCCTCAGCCTCGGGGGCGCACAGTGGACGCATGGTCCAGACACGCACCACCCCGCCGCGTCGTCCCCTCTCCCCCCGCGCCCGCTGGGCCGTGCCAGGCGTCGTCGCCGTCGCCGTCGCGGCCGCGATCGGCGTGCCCGCGCTCGCCTCGGCGGACTCCGCCGGCCTGCCGGACGTCACCGCCGAGGAGCTGCTCACCCGCGTCGCGCAGGCCGAGCCGACCCCGGTGCAGGGCACCGTCGTCTACACGGCGCGCCTGGGCCTGCCGGAGCTGCCGATCTCCGAGATGACCGGCGCCGACCCGCTCAACCTGCTGGGCGGGTCCTCGACGCTGCGGGTGTGGTCCGACGGGTCCGACCGGTCCCGCGTGTCCCTGCTCGGCGCGACGTCCGAGTACTCCGTGGTCCGCGACGGCGCCGAGGCGTGGACGTACTCCTCGACCGACGACGCCGTCACCCACGTCTCCCTCGACCCCGCCGACCGGGCCAGGTACGACGCCCTGGCCGAGGAGCTGCGCGCGGGTGCGACCCCGCCCGCCGGCGCGGACCTCCCGACGCCCGAGCAGGCCGCCGCCCAGGTGCTCGCCCTCACCGAGCAGCACTCGGACGTGACCGTCGACCGGCCGACGACCGTCGCCGGCCGCGACGCGTACCAGCTGGTGGTGAGCCCCACCGACGAGGCGACCCTGGTGTCCCGCGTCGTCGTCGCGGTCGACGCCGAGACGGCCGCCCCGCTCCGGGTGCAGGTCTGGTCCACGCAGGACGACGCCGCACCGTCGCTCGAGGTCGGGTTCACCGACGTCGCGTTCACGGCGCCGGACGACTCCGTGCTGGCGTTCTCCGCGCCGGCCGGCGCCACGACCGAGGAGGTCGTCGTGCCGCTCCCCGAGGTCGACCCGGCGTCCGTGCCCGCCGACCCGGAGCACGCCGTGCTGCCGGAGGGCGTGGCGGTGTCGGGCGAGGGCTGGTCGACCGTCGTCACACTGAGCGACGTCGACGTGGCCGGCCTGGTCGGCGGCGACACCGGGTCGCTCGCGACGGTCCCCGGCGCCGAGCGGGTGCTCGGCTCCGACGAGGCGCAGGACCTGATCCAGGAGTTCGTGCCGAGCGACGAGAACGGCAAGGTCACCCGGCCCGAGCTCGACACCACCGCCCTGTACGGGCAGCTCACCACCGCGGTGCCCGAGGGCCGGCTGCTCAGCTCGACGCTGCTCAGCGTGCTCGTGACCGACGACGGCCGCGTCCTGGTCGGCGCCGTCCCCGCGGACACCCTGCGCGCCGCGGCATGACCGAGGACGACGGGCTGGCCGTCCGCACCGCGGGGCTGACCAAGCGGTTCCGGTCCGGGCAGGTCGCGGTCGACGGCATCGACCTCGCCGTCCCCCGCGGCGCCGTCTACGGGTTCCTCGGCCCGAACGGCTCGGGCAAGACCACGACCATCCGGATGCTGCTCGGCCTCGCCCGGCCCACCGCGGGGCGGGCGTGGCTGCTCGGCGCGGCGATCCCGGAGGAGTCCGTGCGCGTGCTCCCCCGGGTCGGCGCGCTGGTCGAGGGCCCGGCGTTCCACCCGTACCTGTCCGGCCGCGCGAACCTCGCGCGGCTGGACGCGGGCGACGCCACCGCGGACCCGCGCACCTCGCGGCAGCGGGCGGAGCGGGCGCTGGACCGCGTCGGCCTGTCCGCGGCGGCCGCGAAGCCGTACCGGCAGTACTCGCTCGGCATGAAGCAGCGGCTCGGGCTCGCGGCGGCGCTGCTGCAGCCGCGGGACCTGCTCGTGCTGGACGAGCCGACCAACGGCCTGGACCCGCAGGGCACCCGGGAGGTCCGGCACCTCGTGCGGGAGCTCGCGGAGGGCGGGGCGACCGTGCTGGTGTCCTCGCACCTGCTCGCCGAGATCGAGCAGGTCTGCACGCACGTCGGGATCATGAGCCGCGGGCACCTGCTGCTGCAGGGCGAGCGCGCGGCGCTCACCGACCGCGGCGCGGCGCGGCTGGTCGTGACCACCCGCGCCGCCCAGGCCGGTGCCGCTGCCGACGTGCTGACCGGCCTCGGCCTGACGGAGGTCGAGCCGCCGCCACCCGCCCTCGGGGACGGGCCCGTGACGCTCACCGCCGCGCTGGGCCCCACCCCGCCGGAGAAGGTCTCCGCCGCGCTCGTGCACGCCGGGATCGACCTCGTCGGGTTCGAGGTGGCGCGGCCGAACCTGGAGCAGGTGTTCGTCGAGCTGACCGGGGAGGGTTTCGATGTCGCTCGCTGACCCGTCGTCGACGGCGGCCGCCGTGCCCCCCATGGCGGCCGCACCCCCCGCACCCGCACCGGTCGCCTGGTCGCGGCTGCTGCGCTCCGAGCTCCGGCTGGTCCTCGGCCGCCGGCGCAACCAGGTCCTGCTCGTCGGGCTGGCGCTCGTGCCCGTGCTGCTGGGGACGGTCCTGTTCGCCACCCGGGACAGCGCGCTCACGGGGCAGGGCCCGTCGTTCATCGACCAGGTCACGGGCAACGGCCTGTTCCTCGTCGTGGCGGCGCTGTTCCTGTGCCTGCCGTTCCTGCTGCCGCTGTGCATCGGCATCGCGTCCGGTGACGCGGTGGCGGGCGAGGCCGCCGCGGGCACGCTGCGCTACCTGCTCGTCGTGCCCGTGCCCCGCACCCGCCTGCTCACCGTGAAGGCCGTGGCGGCCCTGACGTTCGCGGCCGCCGCGGTGCTGGCCGTCGCCGTGACGGGGCTCGTGGTGGGCGCGATCTACTTCGGGCTCGACGACGTGACGCTGCTGTCCGGCTCCACCGTGCCGGTCGGCGAGGGCGCGTTGCGCGTCGCGGGCATCGTCGGGTACGTGGGCCTGTCGCTGACCGGGCTCGTGGCGGTCGGGCTGTTCTTCTCGACCCTCACCGAGGTCCCGGTCGGGGCGATGGCCGCGACGGTCGTCGTGGCCGTGGTGTCCACGGTGCTGGACTCCCTGCCGCAGGTGTCGGCGATCCACCCGGGCCTGCTGACGCACCACTGGTTCGACTTCGCGGAGTTCCTGCGGGTGCAGGTCGACTGGGGCGTGGTCGGCACCGGGCTGCTGGTGCAGGTCGCGTGGGTCGCGGTGTTCGGCTCGCTGGCGTGGGCCCGGTTCACCACGGCGGACGTGACGTCCTAGCGGCGCACGGGACCGGCTGCCTGGCTCGCGGACCGGGCCGGTCAGGCCGCGAGGGCGATCACGGTCGCGACGACCGCGAGCAGCGGCAGCACGCCCTGCACCGCGGCGGCGCGCGCCTTGGCCGGCGACGACAGCACGAGCACCAGCGCGGCGAGCAGCATCGACCCCGTGCCGGCGAGCACCAGCGCCGCACCGACGCCGGTGCTACCGGTCGCGACGACGACCACGCCGACCGCGGTCACCACCGCGAGGAACAGGTTGTAGAAGCCCTGGTTGAACGCGAGCTCCTTCGTGGCCTCCGCCTGCTCGGGGGTGGTGCCGAACGTCGCCCGGGTCCGGGCGGACGTCCAGGTCAGCGACTCCAGCGTGAAGATGTAGACGTGCACGAGGGCCGCGAGGGCGGCGAGCACGAGTCCGGCGATGAGCACCGGACCAGTGTGCCCGCCCCGGGGGTCTTGTGGTGCCGGGTCCCGGTGCGTAACGTACAACTACATGGTTGCACGTCAGCTGGACCCCGACGAGGTGGACCGCGTGTTCGCCGCGCTGGCCGACGCCACCCGGCGCGACATCGTCACCCGGGTGCTGCGCCGCGAGGCGTCGGTGAGCACGCTCGCCCAGTCGTACGCGATGAGCTTCGCGGCCGTGCAGAAGCACGTCGCGGTGCTCGAGCGGGCGCACCTCGTGGTCAAGCAGCGGCAGGGCCGCGAGCAGATCGTCCACGCCGACGTCTCGACCATCCGGGCGGCCGCACGGCTGCTCGACCAGCTCGAGGAGATCTGGCGCGGCCGGATCGACCGCATCGAGGCGCTCCTCGACGACGCACAGAAAGGTGACGCCCCATGACGGTCGTGGACACGATCAAGGACACCGACGCCCTGACGCTGACCATCGTCTCCGAGCTCGCCGCACCGCCGGCGCGCGTGTGGCGGCTCTGGTCCGACCCCCGGCAGCTCGAGCGCTGGTGGGGGCCGCCGACGTGGCCGGCGACGTTCACCGAGCACCACCTGGCGGAGGGCGGCGGCGCGAAGTACCACATGACCGGGCCCGAGGGTGAGCGGGCGCACGGCTGGTGGCGGTTCCTCGCCGTCGACGAGCCGCGCTCCCTGGAGTTCGAGGACGGCTTCGCCGACACGTCCGGCCGGCCCGACGACGCCCTGCCGGTCACGGTCGGCCGCGTCGAGCTCACCGAGACCGCCGACGGCACCCGGATGACCATCACGTCCCGGTTCCCCAGCGCCGAGGCGATGCAGCAGCTGGTCGAGATGGGCATGGTCGAGGGCATGCGCGAGGCCCTGGGCCAGATCCCGGGCATCCTCGCGGAGGGCTGAGCCGGGGCACGTGAGGGTCCGGGCCGCCCGGTCCGGGCCCTCACGGACCCTCGTCAGCGGCGTGCTGCCGCGCTACGGTCCGGGTACCGACCCCCGACCCGGGAGGACCCGTGCACCGCAGCCGGATCTCGACCCTGCTCATCGACGCCCCGCACGCCGAGGCCGCCGCCGCCGCGACGTTCTGGTCCGGCGCGACCGGCGTCCGCAGCTGGCCCGTGCCCGGCGAGGAGCAGTTCACGCACCTCGACGACCCCGTGCCGGGCCTGGTGACCGCCGTGCAGTCGATCGGCGAGGCCGCGCGGTACCACCTGGACATGGAGACCGACGACGTCGCCGCCGAGACGGAGCGGCTGCTCGCGCTCGGGGCGGTCGAAGTCGGCGGGTGGCTGGAGTGCCGGACCCTGCGCGTGCCCGGCGGCCACCTCATGTGCGTCATCCCGGTGCACAGCGACCCCGCGGAGTTCGCCGCACGCGCGCACGCCTGGGGCTGAGCGCCCGCGCCTGGGGGTGAGCACGCGCGGTCCCGCGTCCGGCCGCCGTCAGGCCGCCGGCTCGTCGCCCGCCAGCAGCCGGTACACCGACCGCCGGGCCTCGGCGAGGATCTCCGCCGCCCGCACCCGCTGCGGCTCGGTGCCGCCGCGGGCCACCGAGCGGACCGCCTCGTGCAGCTGCCCGAGCTCGGCGCGCAGGTCGACGCCCTGCTCCTCCGACCCGGCGGCGAACGGGTCGGGCCAGCCGGCGGACTCCCGCTCGACCAGCGCCCTGCCGTCCTCCGTGAGCGTCGCGAGCTTGCGCCCGGCCGACGCCGTGAGCGTCAGCACGCCCTCGTCCTCGAGCAGGTTGAGCGTCGGGTAGATCGCGCCCGGGCTCGGCCGCCACCGGCCGCCGCTGCGCTCCGCGATGGCCTCCATCAGCTGGTACCCGTGCATCGGCTGCTCGGCGAGCAGCAGCAGGACGGCGATGCGCACGTCCCCCCGAGGCCGCCGCCCCCGGCGCCCGCCGGGACCACCGAAGCCGGGGCCGAACCCCGGTCCGCCGGGGCCGAACCCCGGCCCGAACCCGGGCCCGAAACCGCCCCGCGGCCCGCGGCCGCCGAAGCCGAAGCCTCCGCCGTGGCCGCCGGGACCGCCGTGCCCGTGACCCTCGTGACTTTCGTGGCCGCCGAACGGCCCGTGACCCTCGTGCGACCCTCGCGGGCCGCGACCGGACCGCTCGTCGCGGCCCTCCCTGTCGTTCTCATCATGGTTTCTCATGACGCTAACGATATATCGCTACCGTCACGGTAACAACCCCCCGGCCGTACCCGGCCCCGACCACTCCTGCACCGGGCCCGGTCGCGTCCGACGGCGTCAGCGGCGACGCTGGTGCCATCGCGAGGTCCGCGGGCCGGCGGACCCGCGGCGCACGTCACGCGGGGGTCGGGGATGGAGTGGTTCGACGCCGAGCAGTACACGGTGGCGCGGTCCGTGGTGCAGCGGGGCGTCGCGGCCGTGTACGTGCTGGCGTTCGTCGCGGTGCTCCGCCAGTTCCGGCCGCTGCTCGGCGAGCACGGTCTGCTGCCGGTGCCGCGGTTCACCGCGCACGTACCGTGGCGTGCGTCGCCGAGCCTGTTCTTCTGGCGGTACTCCGACCGCCTGGTGCTGGTCGTCGGCTGGGTGGGCGTGCTCGTCGCGGCGACGCTGGTCATCGGCCTCCCGCAGCAGGGCCCGCCGTGGCTGCCGCTCGTCGCGTTCGCCGTCCTGTGGGTCCTGTACCTGTCGGTGGTGAACGTCGGGCAGACCTTCTACGGGTTCGGGTGGGAGTCCCTGCTGCTCGAGGCGGGCTTCCTCGTGGCGTTCCTCGGGTCGGACCGGGTGGCCCCGCCCTGGACCGTCCTCGCGCTGCTGTGGTGGCTGGTGTTCCGGCTGGAGTTCGGCGCGGGGCTCATCAAGTGGCGCGGCGACCCGGCGTGGCGGGACCTGACGGCGCTGTACTACCACCACGAGACGCAGCCGATGCCCGGGCCCGCCAGCCGCCTGTTCCACCTGCTGCCCCGGCCGCTGCACCGCATCGAGGTGGTCGCCAACCACGTGACGCAGCTCGTCGTGCCGTTCGGGCTGCTGGTCCCCGGTCCCGTGGCGAGCGTGGCCGCCGGCGTCATGATCGTCACGCAGCTCTGGCTGGTGCTGTCCGGCAACTTCGCGTGGCTGAACTGGCTGACGATCGTCCTGGCCGCCGCCGCCGTCGACGACCGCGCCTGGGACGCCGTCCTCGGGCTCGTGGGCGTCGACGTGACGAGCGCCGCGACCGCGGAACCACCGCTGTGGTTCGTCCTCGTGGCGCTCGCCGTCAGCGCCCTGTGCGTCGTGCTGTCCTGGTGGCCGCTGCGCAACCTCGTGTCGAGGAACCAGCGCATGAACGCGTCGTTCAACGTGTGGCACCTCGTGAACGCCTACGGGGCCTTCGGCAGCATCACCCGCCGGCGCACCGAGGTGGTCGTCGAGGGGACGCCCGATACCGACCCGGGACCGGGGTCGACGTGGCGGGAGTACGAGTTCCGCGGCAAGCCCGGCGACGTGCGGCGGCTGCCGCGGCAGTACGCGCCGTACCACCTGCGGCTCGACTGGCTGATGTGGTTCCTCGCGCTCGGGTCGTCGGCGCAGCTCCAGTGGTTCGTGCCGTTCCTCGGCCGGCTGCTGGAGGCCGACCCGCCGACGCTCCGGCTGCTCGCGCACGACCCGTTCGACGGGCAGCGCCCACGGTGGGTGCGGGCGCGCCTCTACCGGTACCGGTTCGCGACGCCCGAGGAGCGGCGCAGCACCGGGGCCCGGTGGGTCCGGCACGACGAGGGGCTGATGATCGACGCGGTGAGCCTGGCGATGCTGACCCGGGCGGGCTGAGCGCGCGTCAGACCTGAGCGCGCGTCGGACCTGGGCGCGCCTCAGACCTGGGCGCGTCAGAACGGTGGTTCCGGCCCGGTCGCAGCGCCGGCATCCCGCTCCACCACCTGGACGTGGCCGGCGGCGGCTCCGGGCTCGACGACGTACCGCAGCCCTGCGGGGGTGAGCCACTCGAAACGGCCGGGCGCGATCTGGCGCAGGCCGAAGCCGCCGTCGGTCTTGAGACGGTGGTCGCGCCGGCACAGCGGCCCGAGGTTGTCCGCGCTCGTGGTGCCGGCCTCGGTGGGGTCCGCGCCGGGTGGCGGATGGAACTCCACGGTGTGGTCGAGGTCGCAGGACTCGGCCGGCGCCGAGCAACCGGGCCGGACGCAGGTGCGGTCGCGCGCCACCACGTGGTCGGCGAGCGCCGCGGAGGGCCGGTACCGGGTGCGGCCCAGGTCGAGCAGCGTGCCGGACAGCGGGTCGGTCACGAGCCGCCGCCACACGCCTCCGGCCGCCACGGCGCGGGCGGTCGTGGCATCGATCGGCCCGTACCCGGCGAGGTCCGCGGGGTGCTCGTCAAGCCCGATCAGCGTCGACAGGGGCACGGTGACCACGATCTGCGCGTCCGGACGACGCCGCGCCACGCGGCACCCGGCGCGCTGCTCGGCCGGCACGTCGGGGACGTCGGACGCGTCCGGTGCGTCGGACGCGTCCGGGGCGGCCGGCCGGGGAGCCTCGTCGGACGCCACCCATGCTCGGTCCCCCGCGGGGCACGCCGTGTGCAGCACCAGGTCGGTGAGCCCGTCGGCGCGGAGCTGGTCGAGCGTGCGGGGGTCCCCTGCCGTGCGGGCGGTCCGCGCGGCGGCGTCGAGCGTGCGGTGGACGCGCGTGGCATCGACCGCGGGCAGCACCGCCCAGAGCCCGGCCATCCCGTCGGGCAGCACCTTCGGCCGGTCGACGCGGCGGCCGGTGCGGGCGTGCCGGCGACGCGCCGCCGCCTCGGCGGGGTCGACGACGACGAGAGCACGTTCGACGTCGGCGCTCAGCTGGGTGGCGGTGCGGCGGGACGCACGCGGCAGGACGGCGTCCTGCACGTCCAGGGTGACGGGGAACGGGAGCCCGTCGAGCCGGTCCGCGACGAGCCCTGCGCGGACGGCGTCGAGCTCTCCACGCGCGAGAGCGGCCCCGGTGGCCGCGAGGTCGCGGTCGAACGCGCGGCCGTGCCGGACCAGGCGCCCCGCCGCACGACGCGACCACGCGAGCCGCATGGCGAGCTCGTCGCCGGTGACGTCGTCGACCTTCGGCACCCCGGCGCGGAGCGACCACGACGGGTTCATGGAGTCCCGGGCACCGAGCAGGCCGGCGTAGCGCGCGGCCGCCGCGTGCGCCCACGCAGCCTGCCGGACCGCGCCGTCGACGAGCTCGACCAGCCCCCGGTCGGTGACCTCCGCGGGGTCGACGGTGGTGAGGAGCGTCGCCAGCTCGGGACCGGGCGGCACCGAGGCCACGTCGGGCTCGAGCCCCGTGGGCACCCAGGCGTCGGGCCGCCGGACGGTCGCGGCGTCGACGTCGGTGACGAGGAAGGGGAACCGCGACATCGGGTCCGGCACACCGGCCGGGTCCGGCACGTCCCCCACGCCGGCGACGCCGGGGCCGGGACCGCCACGCACCTCGGCACCCGCCCGCACCACCACGACGGTCCGCGAGCGCCAGCCGACGCCGCGAGCGACGGCCGGACGTGTCCGCGCGCCGACCCTGCCGATCGCCCTCGGGGCGCCGACGTGCGCCGTGCGGCGAAGCACGGTCGCGCGACGTCTGCGCAGGTCAGCGGGCATGTCACCACGCTATCCGCGGCCACTGACACGACGCCGACCTCACGCCCCGCACCGCTCCCGAGCACCTCAGTCAGGCGGCGTCCGTCCGGGACGGCGCGCGCGTGTCGGTGCCCCGCGGCAGGATGACGGACGTGCTGCTCGCCGACGTCGCCACCACCTCCGCGGGCCTCGCCGCGACCCGGTCCCGCCTGACCAAGCGGGCCCTGCTGGTCGACCTCCTGCGCCGCACCGCCCCCAACGAGGTCCCGGTGGTCGCGCGCTACCTGGCGGGTGAGCTCCGGCAGCGCCGCACCGGGCTGGGCTGGCGCTCGCTGCAGTCGCTCCCCGACGCGGCCGCCGAGCCGTCGCTGGACGTGCTGGCGGTCGACGCGGCGTTCGAGCGGATGGCCGCCCTCTCCGGTCCCGGTTCGGCGGCCGCCCGGGCCGCGGAGGCCGGGGCGCTGTTCGGGGCGGCGACCGCCGAGGAGCAGCGGTTCCTCGCCGGGCTGGTCGCGGGCGACGTGCGCCAGGGTGCCCTCGACGCCCTCCTGCTCGACGCGGTCGCGGAGGCCTCCGGCGTGCCGGCCGCCACGGTGCGGCGGGCCGCGATGCTCGCGGGCGGGAGCGAGCCGGTCGCCGAGGCCGCGCTCGGGGCGGGCTCCCCCGAGGCCGCCGTCGCCGCGCTGGACGCGTTCGGCCTGACCGTCGGCCGGCCCATCCGGCCGATGCTCGCCGCGTCGGCGCCCGACGTCGGGGCCGCGGTCGCCGGCTTCGCGGGCCGGACGCTCGTCGTCGACGCCAAGCTCGACGGCATCCGCGTCCAGGTGCACCGCGACGGCGACGACGTGCGGGTCTTCACGCGCAGCCTCGACGACATCACCGCCCGGGTGCCCGAGGTCGTCGCGGCGGTGCGTGCCCTGCCGGTGTCGAGCGCCGTGCTCGACGGCGAGGCGCTGGCCGTCGGCCCGGACGGCCGCGCACGCCCGTTCCAGGAGACCGCCGCACGCAGCGCCACCCGGGACGCCGAGCTCGCCGCCGCGACGGAGCTGCGCCCGTTCTTCTTCGACGTCCTGCACCTGGACGGCCGGGACCTCCTGGACGCGCCGCTGTCCGAGCGCCTCGCCGCCCTCGACGCGGTCGCGCCGGGCCACGCCGTCGAGCGGGTCGTGACCGGCGACGCCGACGTCGCGCAGGCGGCGTTCGCCCGGTGGGTCGCCGCCGGCCAGGAGGGCGTGATCGTCAAGGACGCCGCCGCCCCCTACGAGGCGGGCCGGCGCGGCGGCGCCTGGGTGAAGGTGAAGCCCCGGCACACCCTCGACCTGGTGGTGCTGGCCGTCGAGCGCGGCTCGGGCCGGCGGGCGGGCCTGCTGTCCAACATCCACCTCGGCGCCCGTGACCCGGATGGCGGGTTCGTCATGCTCGGCAAGACGTTCAAGGGCATGACGGACGAGATGCTGGCGTGGCAGACGCAGCGGTTCCGCGAGCTCGAGGTCGCCGACGACGGGTGGACCGTGACGCTGCGGCCGGAGCAGGTCGTCGAGGTGGCCTTCGACGGCGTGCAGCGGTCCCCGCGGTACCCGGGCGGGGTCGCGCTGCGGTTCGCCCGGGTGCTGCGCTACCGCGAGGACAAGACGGCCGACGAGGTGGACACGATCGCGACGGTCCAGTCACTTCATCCAGAGGATGAACCGGGCATCTGACCTTCCCGCTGCATCCACCCCTGCCACCATGGGACTCGTGAGCAAGCGGGACGGCAAGGAGCGGATGCGCGAGATGCGCGCGCTCCTCATGGACTGGGATGCGCTTGGTGTAGCGGACGTCCCCGAGGCGGCAGACGAGTACGACTGCATGATCGGGCCGCTTCACGGGCACCTGCACAGGGGCGGGGGTGCTCGCTCCCTGCGCGACGTGATCGAACGCGAGCGGAGTGACCACTTCGGCCTCCACCCGGACACGCGCGCAGACAGCGCTCTCGCCGACGCGCTCGTCGAATGGTGGACCGCCCGCTCATCGCGTCAGTGATCGCGTCCCCGGGTCAGTCGTGGGTGTGCGACTCTCGGCGCATGTCGTACCCCGATCTCCGCATCGCTGACCTTCGGACCGCACTCGGTCTCGCGCTGGACGCGTTCGAGGAAGAACGGGGTTCAGAAGTCGCGATCGAGCACGATCACTACTGGCATCTCGCCGTCGACGCGTCGTTCGACCTGTCGCGCGAGCCCACTCGGCTGTCGGTCGGTCAGGTGAGCGACGACCTCGCGGAGATCCGGAGCCTTGTCGCGACGGGCGACGCCTCTCCGGCATGGCACGCGATCAGCCATGTGATCGGGCTGCTGCGTGTGGTGGAGGACGCTGCCCGACCCTGATCGTGTGCGGACACGACGACTTCCCCGCGAGTCGTTGAACCGCCGGGCGGGCGGGCAGGAGGCTCCCGCGCCGTCACCTCGCGGCCGCCGCGACCTCCGTCAGCGACGCGAGCACCTCGTCCACGCCCGCGGGGTCCTCGACCAGCCGGAGCATCACGTCCCACCACGCCCGCTGCACCGCCGCTGGCATCAGGTCCCCGGCGCCGAAGCGGACGACCTCCGCCCCGGTGAGGTCGTCGGCCACCGCGCGCGCGACGCCGTCCGGGTAGGCGCCCGGCGGGACGCTGCGGTTCACGGACGTGTGTCCCCCGAGCCGCACCCACGCCTCCTGCGCGGCGGCGCCGGTGAGGAACGCCAGGAACGACCGGGCCGCGGGGGTGTCGCGCAGCAGGACCACCACGTCGCCACCGACGGTGACCGACCCGGCGCAGGCGGGGTCGACGGGCGGGAACGGGAAGGCGTCGTAGTCGGTGCCCGCCGACAGGTCCGGGTACGCCTGCGTGAGGAACCCCTGGGCGAACGACGCGAGGGGGTACATCGCGGCCTCCGGCGGGTCCGCGTAGACCGGGAGCACGCCCTCGGCGTCGCCGGTCGTGAGCACGGCCCGCGCGCCGCCGAGGACGTACCCGGGCGTCGCCAGCACCGTGCCCAGGCGCGTGAACGACTCGCGCACGCACGGGTCGGTCCACGGGATCTCCGCGGCGACCCACCCGTCGTACACCTGCGGCCCGCAGGTGGTGAGCACGAGGGACGCGACCCAGTCGGTGAGCGCCCACCCGCTGCCGGGGCCGCGCGGCGCCACGACGGAGAACGGGGTGCGGCCGTCCGCCACCATGCGGTCGGCCAGGGCCATGAGCTCGTCCCACGTCGCGGGCACGGTGTAGCCGGCGGCCGCGAAGTCCCGTGGCGAGTACCAGACCGTGCCCTTGTTCGCGGCCCGCGAGAACACCCCGTACAGCACGCCGTCGTGGCTCCCGAGGTCGAGCCACGCGGGCGCGTAGTCCCGCGCGACCCGCTCGGGGTCCAGCACCCGGTCGAGCGGGACGAGCGCGCCGTCCCGGGCGAGCGCGCGCAGCAGGCCGGGGTTCGGCAGGACGGCGACGTCGGGCGGGTCGCCCGCGGAGAGCCGGGTCGCCAGGTCCCGCGCGACGTCCTGCGAGCCGTCCCAGTCGACGACCCCACCGGTGTCGTGCTCCCACACCGCCGCGACCGTCCGGAAGCCGTCGAGCTCCGGTCCGCTCCAGAGCCCCAGGACGTCGACGTGCCCGCGGGGTGCCGGCTGCGCCGTGCAGCCGACCGCCAGGGCCGCACCCGCGGCGAGCAGCGCGACGGCCACGACGACCCTGCGGCGACCCCGCATCGACGCCCCCGGAGACCGAGGCCAGGGCCGGTGCGCCCCGACGCGTCGCACTGTACGCGGACCCCTCGGACGGGTGTCCCCCTTCGGGACCGAGGTCCCTTCCCCGACCGCCGGCACCGGGGCCTGCGGGCGCCCGGACGGCACTCCACCTGCGGTTTCACCCGCACGCGCGCGGACGCGAGCGGGATGCTGGGGGCGTGGACCCGACCCGGTCCGCCGGCCGCGACGGAGCGACCCTCCTGCGCGGCGCGTTACCGATGGCGACCCCGCCACCACCGCGACGCAGGAGGACCCCGTGCACCCCGACCTCTACCTCATCGTCTACCGCCAGCAGGAGCGCGAGCTCGAGCACCGGCTGGAGCACCGGCGCTCGCAGGCCTCCCGCGACGGGGCACGCACGCGACGCGGCGGGCGCGCGCACCCGCTCGCGGCGATGGCCGCGCGCCGGCGGCACCCGGCGGGGTGAGGGGGCGTCACCGCGCGGAGCGGTACTCCGCGGTGAGCGGGCACTGGAACGGGTCCCGGGCGGCGAGGCCCACCTGGTTCAGGTGCCGGATGACGATGCCCCACGACCGCGCCAGGCTCGTCTCCGTGTAGTGCACGTTGTGCGCCGCGCAGAACTCCCGGACGATCGGCTGCACGCGGGCCAGGTTCGGCCGCGGCATGCTCGGGAACAGGTGGTGCTCGATCTGGTAGTTGAGCCCGCCCATCAGCAGGTCCATCGCGGGGCCGCCGCGCACGTTGCGGCTCTGCAGCACCTGGCGGCGCAGGAAGTCGATGCGCGCGTCCGGCGGGACCAGGGGCATGCCCTTGTGGTTGGGCGCGAACACCGCACCCATGTAGACGCCGAACAGTCCGAGCTGCACGCCGAGGAACGCGAAGGCCATCCCGACCGGCAGCAGCCAGAACACGAGGGCGAGGTACCCGCCGAGGCGCACGGTGACGAACGCGATCTCGACGGGACGGCGCTTCACCGGGCCCCGGCCGAAGATCGTCTTCACCCCGGAGACGTGCAGGTTCAGCCCCTCCAGCAGCAGCAGCGGGAAGAACAGCCAGCCCTGGCGCTGGGCGAACCAGCCCGTGAAGCCGGTGCGGGGGGCGGGCAGGTCCTCGGTGTGGAACACGAGGAAGCCGGTCGCGATGTCGGGGTCCGCGCCGACCTGGTTCGGCTTGGCGTGGTGCCGCGAGTGCTTGTGCTGCCACCAGCCGTAGCTCATCCCGGCGTACAGGTTCGCGATCACCAGGCTCGCCCAGTCGTTCCACCGGCCGGACGCGAAGATCTGCCGGTGCGCGGCGTCGTGCCCGAGGAACATCACCTGGCCGAGCAGGATCGCGAGGACGGCGGCGACGACGAGCTGCCACCAGGAGGGTCCGATGAGCACGAAGGCGGTGAGGGTGCCCGCGAGCAGCGCGGTGAGGACGACGAAGCGCGTCCAGTAGTACGCGTGCCGGCGGCGCATGAGGCCGGACTCCTGCACGGCGCGGCTCAGCTCGGTGAACTCGCTGACCTGCCGCTCGCGCGGGCTCCGCCGGTCGCCCTCGACGGAGGTGGCCACCGCCGACCGCGTGCCCCCGGACGCCGTGCGCGGGGCGGTGTCCGGGTCGTACCTGTTCGCTTCGGTCTGCTCCACGTCGGGCATCGCGTCGTCCTCCGCCGAGCCGGGTGCAGGCCCGCCGGAGGACGGACCCGTCGTCCCCGGGACTGCTGCCGAGCGTACGCGAGCCGGGCCGCCGCGGCCCAGGGGTCGCGGGGGTCTCTACAGCTCCACGACGTCGGCGTGCACGAGCCGCGGCACCCGCGTGGGGTCGGCGCCCCCGGGGAGCGGGTCGGCGTCGAGCAGCTCGTGCTCCTCGACCAGCACCCGCCACCGCGAGCCCGGGACCCCCGGCCGCCGGAGCCCCGGGACGTCGTCGTCCGCGACGGGCAGCACGACCGACCCGGTCCACGTCGCCCGGAACCCGCCGGAGTCCTCGACGGACACCGCGAGCAGGAGCGACGTCGACACCATCTCCCAGCCGAGGTCGCCGGCGCCCTCGGGCCGGTGCTGGACGGTCGCGCGGACCGTGCGCGACGCCTGGAGCCGGGCGGCCCGCTCGGCGGCCTCACCGGTCGGGGTGTCGGCGCTCAGCTGCTCACCGGGGATCCCAGGGACGGGCTCCTCCGGTGGGCGCAGCCAGCTGACGACCCCGGTCAGCGTCACCTGGACGTGCCCGGCGTCGGGCCGGCCGACGGTGAGCGTGCGCGAGGGCAGCGGCTGCGCCCACGCCGTCAGCGCGACCGGTGACAGCGTGCAGCCGTCGATCGCGTCGGGCTGGTACCGCGCCACCGCCAGGCGGACGAACGGCCACAGGGCGGGCGTCTCGTGCAGCGCGACGTCGGCGAACCACCGGCCGGACGCGGCGTCGTACTCGGGCCGGTAGCCCAGCACGCGGACCGCGGGGTGCTCGACGACGTCCCGCAGCGGGACCGCCGCGGCCACGGCGACCGGGCTGCCGGGCTCGTCCGGCCAGCCGCGCTCGCTCCCGCCGGGGGGCTCGCCGCCGAGCGGCGGGCGGATCCCGGCACCCTCGGCCGCCGCGGTCTCCACCAGGTCGAGCACCAGCTGGTCGAGCGCGAGCAGCGGCGGCACGGTCGCGCCGGACACCGGGCCCCCGTCCTGGACGACGGGGTCGGCGGCCCACAGGCTGGTCGCGCCGTCCGGCGCCTGCTGCGCCTTGGGCCGCCGCACCCACGTGTCGTCGTCGCCCCGCACCCACTCGTCGGGGTCGAACACGAGCACGCCGAGCAGCTCGCCGTCCCCGGAGGAGAACCACGGCCGGGCCAGCCACACCCGCACCCCGGAGCGCCGGACCTGCCGCCACGCGAACGGGTCGTCCGGCTCGGGGCCGGCGGACCAGCGCAGCAGCGGCACGGTGTCGAGCACGGTGGGCGCGGCGGGCCGGGCGGAGGACGGGATGTCGAGGACGACCGGCTCCCCCGCCGGCGGCTCCGCGGGGACGTCGGCCGGGTCGAAGTACTCCGCGTACCGGGTGGTGCCGGTCGGCACGTAGGTGACGCGGCGGTGGTGCGTGTCCTCGAACGTCTGGAGCGCCCGGTGAAAGCCGATCCCGCCGAGCGCCGACGCCAGGGCCCCCGCCGGCTGGAGGTCGTACAGGAACAGCACGCCGGTCCGCTCGCGCTCGCCGACGGCCGACCGGACGACGACGTCGGACCGGGTGACCTGCTGCGGGCCGGGCGCGGCGGGGTCGTCGACGGTCTCGGTCCAGGTGGCGCGGACGACGAGCGTGTCGGTGCTGGAGCCGTGCACGTCGACCAGCCCGGTGAGGGCCACCACGGACCGCCCGGGCGGTCGCAGGAACACGCTCAGCCCCCGCAGCTCCGGGGGCCGCACAGGCACGGGCACGGCGTGCACGAGGCGGACGTCGACGGACGGCGTCAGCCACCACGTCCACCCGGAGGACGCCGCCCGCATCAGCGCGGCCGCGGCGACGACCTCGTCGGTGGTGAACCCGTCCGCCGGGTCGGCCGCGCTGGCCAGGTGCGACCGCCACAGCCCGAAGTGCTCCAGCGCCCGCACGTCCACCGTGCTGGAGACCGCGACGCGGACCTGCTCGCCGGGCGGCAGCGCGACCCGCACCGTGTGCCCCTCGACCCGCGCGTCCAGAGCGTCCCCGCGCTCGAGCACCAGCCGCAGCGGCTGCACCGAGGGCCAGGACCCGGGGTACGGCACGGCCACCGCCTGCAGGGCCTCCGGCTCGGGCAGCCCGTGCGGCGCGCCGGCCCCGTAGAACACGAGCGAGACGCCGCTCGCGTACGGGTCCGGCAGGTACGGCAGCCGCAGCGCGTCGGTGTCGTGCACGACGTACTGGCCCTCGCCGAGCGGGCGGCCGCGGTCGGCGGCGACGTCCTCGAGCGTCGCCCGGCGCGCCGGGTCGGTGTCCGCGCCGGGGCGATCTGCCAGGGCGATCCCGGGCTGCGGGTCGGTCGCCCGGGGGTCGGTGAGGCTCGGGGCGGCCTGGTCCAGCAGCGTGCCGCGCTCCGCGAGCGCCACCGCGTACAGCCGCTGCACCTCGGCGGCGTCCCCGGTGCCGATCGCCGCGTCGAACCGCCCGGCGGTCTCCGCCTCGAGCTGCGTGGCCTTCGGCGCGGCGAGGTGCCGCTCGGCGGTCGCGCGCGCGTCCGGGCCTGTCGCGTCCCCCGCCCCGCCGCTGCGCACCACCAGGTGGGCGGGCTGCTCGCCGGTGCCGAGGTGGTGCCGCGGCACCAGCGCCGGCGCGGGGACCGGGTCCCACCGCAGGTAGGGCCGGGGCGCGGTGACGACCGGCCGCACGGGCAGCCGGGCCGCAGCCGGCAGCAGCAGGTCGTCGTTGCGGGCGAGTGCGGCGAGCAGGGCCGGGTCGGTGCGCAGCTGGGGGCGGACCCGCAGCGTGGCGCGCGCTCCGGCCAGCACCCGCGCAGCCGCGGTCACGTCGTCGAGCAGCCGCTGCGCGGCGCTGGTCGCGGGCTCGGAGGCCGCGGCGCGGGCGACCAGGTCACGCAGGGTCGCGTCGACCAGGGGCTCGCCGGACAGCAGCTCGTCCGGGACCCGCACCCGCGCCCCGCGCCCGCCGGCGCCGCGCAGCCGGGCGACCACAGCGTCCCGGCGGGCGACCGCGACCCCGGCCGCGTCGCGCCGCTCGACGGCGGCCCTGAGCCGGCTGAGGTGCGCGCGCGCCGCGTCGACGTCCGGCCCGTCCGCGAGCGGCAGGACCGGACGCCGGTGCGCCGACACCACCTGCGGCACCGCGTTGCCCGCGAGGTCCACCGCCAGCACCCGGAAGCTGTAGGACGTCCCGTAGCGCAGGCGCGGCAGCGAACCGGGCTCGACGCGGGACGTCACCCGGACGCCGTCGGCGGGCGCGTCCGGGGGCTCGTCGAGCACCGCCTCGGTCGCCCCGTCCGGCCCGGGCGGCTCGACGTGCACGACCACGCGGCCGGGCCGCGGCGCCGACAGGCTCCAGCCGTCCCAGCCGGCCACCACCTCGTGCAGGTAGTAGCCGCCCGGGTCGCCGGGCGTCCGGTTGAGAGCGGAGAGCTGGAGGAACCCGGCATCCGGCTCGTCGTCGAGCAGCACCGTCCCGTCCGGGCCCGTCGCCGTGACCCGGCGCCGGTGCAGGCCGTGCCACTCGCGCGTGACGTCGTCCCACACCTCGACGCGGACGCCGCGCACCAGGTCGTCCAGCAGGAGCTCGCGGGTGCCGTCGGCGGCGGCGAGCTGCTCGGCCTGCCCGACGCGCTCCCGCACCTGCGCCGCCCGTTCCCGGCGGGCGAGCGCGAAGCCCGTCGCGCGCAGGGTGCCGGGCGCCGACGTGGCCGGGTCGCCGTTCGCCTCGCTCGCGTACTGCCGGGCCAGGTTGCGGACGTGCTGGTCGAGCTTGAGCCCCGACGCGTCGGGGTCGGTGTCCAGCACGACCCAGTCGTCGTCGCCCAGCGGCAGCGCGCCCCCGACCCAGTCGGCGGACGACCGGGCGGCGAACACGGCCCCCTCGACGACCACCGCGGTCCGGCGCGGCGGCAGCACCTCGAGCGCGACGCCGTCCGGTGGCGTGATCCCGACGCTCACCCACGCAGCACCCGCGAGCGCCGCGCGCGCGCCCGCCGCGTCGACGCCGTCGAGCACGACGTCCACCGCCAGCCCGAGCCGGCGCAGCAGCGCGGGGGTCGCACCGAACCCGGCGATGCGGGCGTGCACGTCCGGCTCCGGCGGCGTGGGCCGGGGCGGCGGGGTGGCGGCCGGGTCCGGCTCGGCGCGCGGCTCGGGCTGCGGCAGCTCGGGCCGCTCGTAGTACCGGCGGACCGCGTGCGCGTCGGCGAGCAGCCGCAGCTGCGGGTCCTCGGCCGGGCCCTGCGCGGCGACCGCGTCGAGCCGCTCCGTCACGCGTCGGTCGGCGTCCGGGTCGTCCAGCAGCACCTCCACCGGCGACGGCTGGTCCGCGATCTCCGACTGGTAGGGCGGCAGCGGCGGGAGCTCGCGACCGCGCCGGGGCTCCCGCTCGGTGGGGTCCGGCTCCGTCAGCGGGCCGATCGTGGTCAGCGCCTCCTGGAGCCGGCGGGCGGGCAGCTGCAGCGCGCGGCGGGCCCGGGCCGGCGCGTCGTCCAGCAGCCGGCGCAGCGGCCCGCGGCGGTCGAGCCCGGCGAGGGTCTCGAGCAGCCCCTCGGCGACGGGGTCGCCGGCGAGCCCCGGGCGCCGCGTCGGCGCCGCGGTCACCGCGGCGAGGTGCAGGTCGACGGCGTGGTCGCTCATCCGGCTCGCCGGCAGGGTGCGCCAGGGCGCGTCGGACACCGCCGGTGCGGGGAACGTCGCGACGCGGGTGCCCGGGGGCAGCGCGGCCGACCACGCGCCGGCGTCCGGCGCGGACACCACGCGCAGCGGCAGCGGGGTTCCGAGCGAGGTGCTCAGCGTGAGCGTGCAGCCGGCCAGCGTGCCCACCCAGTCCGCGGCGGGCGGGAAGTCGGCGAGCGTCGGCGCCGCGGGCTCGCCCGGCCCGGCGACGAGCTTGTGCGTGACGAACACGGTGAGGTGGAACGGGGCGTCGTCTGCCAGCGAGTGCGGCAGGGCCGTGGCCAGGAGGGTCGTCGGCATGGTCGCCCCTCAGACCGGCGCCGGGGCGAAGGCCGCGCAGTACGCGACCCAGTCGGCGTTGGCGCCGTCGGCGTCGGGCGGCATGAGCTGGAGCATCGTCGGGTCCCCCTTCGAGCCGGCCAGCCGGCGCTCGACCGTGATCTCCACCGAGGCGGAGAAGAACAGCACCTCGACCTCCACCACGAGCGAGGCGCGGCCGATGAGCTTGCCCGTCTCGAACTGGTAGGTGAGCGACAGCTCGAGCGTGATCGAGGCGCTGACCAGCCCCAGCACCTCGACCTCGCCGCGGATCCGGAAGTACGCGGTCAGCAGCCCCCGGTCGGCCTCCAGCCGCAGGTACACCCCGACGGCGATCGACACCGACCCCGACGCCACCCCCAGGTCGACCGACAGCGCCGCGGCCGCCTCCAGGCCCAGCTCGAGCAGCACGAGCCCCTTCGGGGCCGCACGCAGCACCAGCCACCCGCCGCCGCCGATGCAGAGCACCGTCAGGCGGAACGGGGCGTCCTTGCTGCAGAAGTGGAAGCCGACGGTCATCGCGTCGCCCAGGAACGGCACGCGGGCGTCGGCGCCGAGGGCGATGTTCTCCAGGCTGAACACGCCGACCGACACGTTCGGCAGCGTGAGGTCGAACCCCGCGGTGACCCCGTCGGGGCGGACGTCCACGAACGGCGGGTCCGAGAACCCGTCGAACGGGATGAGCTCACGCAGGCGGTCGACGAACGACAGCGGCCCGAGGAACGCGATGCCCCCGAACACGACGTCGACCTCCGGCTTGCCGGCCGACCCGGCGTGGAACCCCACGCGCCGGAACACCAGCCGCATCAGCCCGCCGCCGCCGTCCCCGATCAGGTTCAGGTCGAAGCCGGCGATCTCGGCGACCACGTCCACCACCGGCGGGGCGCTCGCGGACGCCCGGACCTCGACGTCGACGCGCAGGGCGTGCCGGTCGTGCGGTGCGAAGACCCGCGGGATCCCCGGGGGCCCCCACGGGCGGATCGCCGGCCGCCACGCCAGCCGCGCGGTGACCTGGCCCGAGACGGCGCCCTCGAGCAGCCGCGCGAGCCCGGCGGCGTCCGCGGCCAGGTCCGTGAGCGTGGTGAGGGCCTGCACCGGGACGGTCAGCGCGGCCCGGACCGCGGCGGGCACGCCCGGCAGCCCGACCGCGTCGAGCAGCGGGCCCAGGTCGCCGGCGAGGTCCACGGCCGCGTCGCGCACCGGGTCGGGCGCGCCGGGCAGCCCGTCCAGGGCGGTGACGAGCGCGTCCAGGTGGCCGCGCAGGGCCGCTGTGCGGGCCTGCAGCTCGTCGTGCGCCCGCTGGGCCACCGCCCGGGCGCCGCCGTGGGCCGCCGCCGTCACCTCGGCGGCCAGCCGGGCCTGCGCCTCGTCCACCGCGGCCCGGAGCCGCTGCGCCTCCGTCGCGAGCCGGGTGACCGCGTCCAGCGTGTCGGACACGAACGCCGGCGCCTCGTCCAGCCCGCCGGCCTCCAGCAGGTCGAGCAGGCTGAACAACCCGAACAGCTTCGGCACCGCGCCGGAGAGGAACGCCGCCGGGTCGAACGTGCCGGAGGTCAGCGGCGAGGGACCCGCGCCGCTCTCCCCGACCGCGCCGAGGGCGCGGGACAGACCCCGGACGGCGAGGTTCGGGGCGATGAACCCGCCCGACCGGTCCGACCCGCCGGTGAAGTCGACGGCCGCGGGGGCGCTGGTGAGGGCGAGCACGACCTCCCCCGCGTTCGGGCCCGGCACGGGCGGCGCTCCCGGCAGGCGGGTCGGCAGCCCGTCGGTGAGGTACGCCGGCGCGAGCACCAGGTCGACCGCGGGCGCCTGCGGGGCCAGGTGCCGCATGGCCGGGACCACCGCGCGCAGCGACGTCAGGAACGGGCGCGAGGTCGCGGCTCCCTGGTCGACGACCCCGTCGAAGACGAGGTGCGCCACCTCGACGGACGTGTCCCCCGCCAGCACCGGCGGCGCCACGGCGAGCGTCTGCCCGCTCCCGAGGATCTGCCGCACCGGGAAGTACCGCGCGGAGGCCTGGTCCGCGCCGATCACGACCGTGCGCCCCCGCCGCTCGGCCGCCTGCAGGAACAGCAGAGGGGCCGGCCAGGTCCGGACGCCGCCGCCACGGTCGACGGTCGTCAGTGTGAACGGGTACGGCACGCCGTCGCGCGTCGGGACGAACGGCTGGCCGTCCTCGGGCGGGCGGTCGATGTCCGGGGTGACCAGCGGGCTGATCGTCACCTCGCCGAACACGGTGTCCCGGTCGCCGGGCGGGTACGTGCGGGTCGGCTGGCGCACGACGATGAACCACCGCTGCCACAGGTACGCGACGGGCGTCGCCCGGTGCCGCACCTCGCGCTCGGTGATCTTCACCAGGTAGCACCGGTGCCCGAACGGGAACAGCAGCCCCGGGTAGGCCACCCGGACGTACGCGTCCCGGCCCATGAACGCCTGGTGCCGGTAGTCCACGACGTCCGCGGGCAGGTCCCAGGACTGCTTCCAGTCGAACCACGCCCCCAGCGACGAGAGCTCGAGCCGGGCGACCTCGAGGGGCGTGCCCGCGTTGCGCGGGTCGCCACCGTGGGTCCGGCCCACGACGGCCCGACGGTCCTTCGGCGTGAGCGGCTGGTCGAACGCCGGCAGGTCCAGGCGCTGCTCCGCGTCGCGGGTCCACAGCGCGCGCACGACGCGCTGCGCGGCGGGGTCGGGGTCGGGGTCGGGCGCCTCGCCGTCGCCGGGCGGGTGCACGGTCAGGTGCGTGCGCCAGAGCTCCGCGCGGTCCGGCGGTCCCACCGGGGTGCTCGAGTGCCGGAACCCGCCGCGCGCGCTCGGCGAGACGACCAGGCGGTACGGCGCCTCGATCGCGGTCTCCCGCTCGCCCGGCGGCTCCGGGTCCCGCCGCTCCGGCGTCGCCTCGCCGGCCGGTGTGGCGTTCGCGGCGACCCGCAGCCGCAGGTCCGGCAGCGCGGCGAGCACCTGCTCGAGGGTCCAGCCGATCCGGGTGCCCTCGGGGAGCGCGTAGACCAGCCGCGAGGGCCCCGCGGCCACGTGCTTCGAGGCGACCGTCGGCGGGGTGGGCGCGGGCGGCGGGGCGCCGGCCTGCCACACCTGCTCGGCGAGGTGCTGCGGCGGGAGGTGCACCACCAGCGAGGCGTCCGGTCCGGCGACGAGCTCCGCGCCGTCCCCCGCGGGCTCGATCGTGCAGCCGGGCGCCTCGATGCGCAGGTCGACCAGGTCGCGCGGGCGGAGCAGGCGCGCGTCCACGGGCGGCTGCTCCTCGCGGTCGTCGGGCTGCCCCATGGCGGCACCGCCTCGCGGTCCCCTGGGGCCGGCCGTCGCGATCGACTGTCCGTATTGTCCGGATTACCCCTTTCGAGTGATCATGCTCCTGCCACACCCGCCGTGACAACGCCCGGACGTCAGGCCAGCCGCGGCAGCACCTGGTCCGCGTGCAGCACGTCCCGGAACGGGTCCCCGCGCTCGGCGACCCGGTCCAGCACCGTGCGGATCGTGAACGCGTCCGGCCGCAGCCACGGCTCGTCGAGCTCGTCCCACGTGATGGGCGCGGACACGGGGGCACCGGGTCGTGCGCGCGGGCTGTACGGCGCGACGAGCGTCTTGTTGATCGCGTTCTGGGTGTAGTCCAGGCGCGCCTGCCCGCCGCGGGCCTTCACCTCCCACCGCCAGCTCACGAGCTCGGGCACCACGGCGCCGACCGTCCGGGACAGCCGCTCGACCCACGCGCGCGTCTCGTCGAACGGCGGCCCCACGGCGATCGGCACCCACACCTGGATGCCCCGCTGCCCCGTCACCTTCGGCACCGCCCGGACCCCGAGGTGCGCGAACGCGTCCCGGTGCAGCCGCGCCAGCAGCAGCACGTCCTCCCACGACGTCGACGGCCCGGGGTCGAGGTCGACCAGCGCGTACGTCGGCAGGTGCATGGCCGCCGTCCGCGACGTCCACGCGTGCCACTCCAGCGCCCCGAAGTTCGCCGCCCAGACCAGCGCCGCCGGCTCGTCGACCACCAGGTAGGTGCGGGTCTCGCCCGGGTCCGCCTCCGGGTTCTCCCACCGCGGCAGCCAGTCCGGCGCGTGGTCGGGGAGCTCCTTGTGCCAGAACCCCTTCGAGCCGGCGCCCTGCGGGTACCGGTGCATGTTGAGCGCGCGGCCGCGCAGGTACGGCAGCACCACGGGCGCGATCCGCGCGGCGTACCGCACCAGCTCCCGCTTGGTCACCGGCTCCTCGCCCTCGCGCGCCGGGAACAGCACCTTGTCCAGGTTGGTGACCCGCAGCGAGCGCCCGAACACCTCCCACGTCCCGCCGGCCGGCCCGAGGTCGTCCAGCGCCGCGAGCTCGTCCTCGGTCGGCGGGTCGACCTCCGGGGCGCGGAGCTCGACCGTGGCCTCGGCCGCGGGCAGGTCCGAGCGCCACAGCCGGTCGGGGTCCGCCTTGACCTGGTCGTTGGTGCGGCCGCTCAGCACCGACAGCGGGTGGTCCTCGGCGTCCCAGCCGTCGACCGCGTGCTCGTCGTGCTTGTGCAGCAGCAGCCACTGCTCCTTGCCGTGTGCGTCCGGCCCGCCGCTGCGCACCAGCACCAGGCGGCCGTGCAGCTTGGAGCCGTGGACGTCTGCGTGCAGCTCCCCCGCGGCGATCGCCGCCGCCGGGTCGTCCGTCCCGTGCGGCTCCCACGTCCCGCGGTCCCACACGATGACGTCCCCGCCGCCGTACTCGCCCTTCGGGATCACACCCTCGAAGTCGGCGTACTCCAGCGGGTGGTCCTCGACGTGCACCGCCATCCGGCGCACGCCCGCGTCGAGCGTCGGCCCGCGCGGCACGGCCCACGACGCCAGGACGCCGTCGACCTCGAACCGCACGTCGTAGTGCAGGCGGGTGGCACGGTGCCGCTGGACGACGAACCGGCGTGCGCCGGATGCCGGTGGTGCCGGCTCCGGCGCGCCCGCGGGCTCCGGGGTCCGGCCGAAGTCCCGCATCGACCGGTACGTCTCGAGACCGTGCCCGCCGTGCCCGCCGCCGTGCCCGTCGCGCCCGTCGTGCGAGTCAGCCTCGCGCCGCTCACCGCGGCGCCGCCGGTCCGCCACCCGTGGTCCTCCCTGCCGCGCGTCCCTGCTGCCTGTCCCTGCTGCATGCCCGGCACCAGCGTGGCGGACCCGGCGGGCCGGCGCGCGCCGAGCGTCAGGCCCCGTCCGCCTCCGGTCCCTGCCCCGGCACCACCAGGCCGGCCTCGTACGCCAGCACGACGAGCTGCGTCCGCGCGGTGCAGCCGGTCTTCGCGAGGACGGTGTGCACGTACGCCTTGACCGTCGCGACGGTGAGGCCGAGATCGTCCGCGACCTCCTGGTTCGACCGGCCGCGCGCCACCGCCAGCAGCACCTCCCGCTCGCGGGACGTCAGCGCGGCCAGCCCCGCGGCCTCGGCACCCGGGGCGGCGTCGCCGGGACGCCCCCGCCCCCACCGCCGCCACTGGTCGAGCACCAGGGCGGTCACCGCCGGGTCGAGCAGGCTGCCGCCGGCGTGCACCCGCCGCACCGCCGCGACCAGCGTGCCCGGGTCGGTGTCCTTGAGCAGGAACGCGTCCGCCCCGGCCTGCAGCGCCCCGGTGACGTACTCCTCGTCGTCGAACGTGGTCAGCACGACCACCCGGACGCCCGCGAGCGCAGGGTCGGCCCGGATGCGGCGGGTGGCCTCGATGCCCTCCGTCCCGGGCATCCGCACGTCCATCAGCACCACGTCGGCGCCGGGCGCGAGGTCGACGGCGGCCTGCCCGTCGGCCGCCTCCGCGGTGACGGTGAGGTCGGGCTCGTGGTCGAGGATCATCCGCAGGCCGAGGCGGATCATCGCCTGGTCGTCGGCGATGACGACGCGCACGGGGGCCGCAGCGGCGGTGGCGGGTCCGGGCATGGCGGGGTCGGTCATGGCACAGGGACCTCCATCCGGACGAGCCAGCCCCCGCCGTCCGCGGGGCCGGCGTGCAGGGTGCCGCCGCAGGCCGCGGCGCGCTCCCGCATGTGCACCAGGCCGTTGCCGCCGCCCGGCGACCCGGGCAGCCCGCGGGCGGGTCCGGGGTCGGCGACGTCGAGCACCAGGATCCCGGCGCCGGCGGACAGCCGCAGCGACGCGTGCCCGGCCTCCGAGTGCACGAGCACGTTGGTGAGCGCCTCCTGCGCGACGCGGACGACGGCGAGTCCCACGTCCGGCGGGCAGGGCGGCAGCGGGTCGGGCAGCTCGGCGGTGACGGCGAGCCCGGCGCCGCGCACGCGCTCCGCGACGGCGGTGAGGTCCGCCAGCCCGGGCAGCGGCGCGAGCGGGGCCGCTCCGGGACCGGCGTCGGCGCGAGCGGCACCGGCGGGAAGCGCGTGGTCGTCGTCGTCCGCGCCCGGCAGCGGCGGCCAGGCGGTCGCCGCGCCGTCCGGCTCGCGCAGCACCCGCACGACCGAGCGCATCGCGGTCAGAGCCTCCCGCCCGGCGGGCGCGATCCACCGGACCGCCTCGCGGTACTCCTCCGGGCGGTCGGCGCCCACCCGGTCGGCCGCCTGCGCCCGCACCACGATCGCGGTGACGTGGTGGGCGACCACGTCGTGCAGCTCCCGCGCGATGCGGGTGCGCTCCGCCCGCACGGCCGCCCGCGCGCGCACCGCCTGCAGGGCCCGCAGCTGGGCGTTGCGCTCCGCGAGCGAGCGGCTGGTCTCCGCCTGCCGGTGCACCATCGCGCCGAGCAGCGTCGCGGCCGCGACGAGCAGGACCAGCAGCGTCGTGCGGGAGAAGTCGTGCGGGCCGGCCCAGCCGCCGACGATCGCCCGCGCGCCCTCGACGCCCACCCGCAGGGCGATCACCACGGACACCGTCACCCCACCGACCAGTGCCGGGTGCAGCCCTGCCTGCGTCGCCACGAACGCCGCCACGACCAGCGGCAGGACGTGGAAGTCGGAGCGCATGGCCGTCCCCTGCACCAGCAGCAGGTACCCGACCGGGTACCCGATGGTCGTCAGCCAGAACCCCGTGGCCGGCGCGGCCCGCCGCAGCGCGAGCGGGACGGCCACGCCGACCCCGGCCCACAGGTACGCGCCGAACCACGCGGGGTGCCAGTAGCCGCTGCGCCGCGCGAGCAAAGCGACCGTCGTCCACACCAGCAGCACCCCGGCCGCCGTCAGGGCGTCGAGGCGCGCGGCGCTGCGGGTGGGCACGAGCCGAGCCTAGGAGGTCCGCCGCCCGCCGCCGACCCCCGCACGACCGGTCCTCGCCCCGGGAGGCACCACCTTTGGGTGGCCCCCGCGCCCGCCGGAGCGCACCCCTGGTCGGGTCCGGGGCCACCGCCCGGCCGGGCGGGGCGCCCGCGGCGGCAGGCCCGCAGCGGGACGCGGCGGCAGGCGGTCGGCGCCGACGCTGAGGGCATGCCCGCCCCCCTGGCCCTTATACACATCTCCGAGCCCCCGAGACGCTACGCTATCTCGTATGCCGTCTTCTGCTTGAAAAAAAAAAAAAAAACAACAAAACTAATTTATCGCCTGATATCTGATTTTCTTTCATCTGTTTCTGTCTTATATATTCATCTCCATCCCCAATCACCCACACATGATCTCTTCTCCCTTCTTCTGTTGTCAAAATGTATTTATGCATTA